>NZ_JAHPVG010000006.1:0-247445 GCF_025514755.1 Acinetobacter sp. WU_MDCI_Abxc222 | reverse complement strand
GGTGGCGAGACCCAGGATCGAACTGGGGACACACGGATTTTCAATCCGTTGCTCTACCTACTGAGCTATCACGCCGATGGCCTGTATTAAGCCGTATCTCAGAACAATAGTCAACAATTATCCTGAGTTTCTGATTTAAATGAGTATTTTTTATACTTAAAAAAAATCCCTGATGGGATCAGGGATTGAAAACACAAATAATGGTGGCGAGACCCAGGATCGAACTGGGGACACACGGATTTTCAATCCGTTGCTCTACCTACTGAGCTATCACGCCGAAGTGGGCGTATTAAACAATGTTTATAAGAAGACGTCAAGCAACTTCCGTGTTTTTTGTAACAAGTGATTATTTTTAAATCACAACCACAAAATAATAGAAGCTTTTAGTGATGTAGTTTACCAATGTGAGCCAAACAGCGATGAATCGCGCCACAACCTGGTTCAAAAGTTTTAACACCTTTTGACTCTTCTATGCGGCAAGCTTCTTCAACTAAGCGCTCAGCTACCCCACGACCACGGTTCGCAGGGTGCACAACAATATATTCAAGAACCTTGCTTTCGCCTTGTCCTGAAGACCAAATTGCACCTATAATTTTGGTGTTAAATTCGGCAGTGTATAGCGTGGTATACTGTTGTAAATCTTGTTCAAGTTGTTCAATCGCATCGTGCCCGTCACCAAACTCCGGACTTGTATCATACAGTCGCTCAAGCTGATCGCGGATCTCTGAATTATCTAGAGAACTATAAGCATGTACGGTAATAGGCATTGATTAACCCTCCTGAGCAAACTATGATGCTGTCACGAATTCGTCACAGCGAAATTGTCGTTAACATCCAATCATTTTTGACGTTTTTTGAGGAACGTGTCCATGACGCAACGTATCAGTGAAGTGGTTAGAAATACCAATGAAACCAAAATTCGAGTTCGTTTAAATCTCGACGGTACTGGTCAAGGCACACTAAACACTGGAGTTCCATTTTTAGACCATATGATTGATCAAATCAAGCGACATGGCTTATTTGATATCGATATTCATTGTGACGGAGACCTCGAGATTGATGATCACCACACCGTAGAAGACTGTGGTATCACGCTTGGACAAGCTTTTGCACAAGCTTTGGGCGATAAAAAAGGTTTAAAACGCTATGGTCATTTTTATGCACCATTAGACGAAGCTTTATCTCGCGTTGTTGTAGATTTATCTGGTCGTCCAGGTTTATTCATGGATATTCCATTTACTCGTGCACGCATTGGTACATTTGATGTCGATTTATTTTCTGAGTTTTTTCAAGGTTTCGTAAACCATGCGCTTATGACCTTACACATCGATAACTTAAAAGGTAAAAATAGCCACCATCAAATCGAAAGTGTGTTCAAAGCACTTGCTCGTGCTTTACGTATGGCATGTGAAGTTGATCCACGTGCAGAAAACACGATTGCATCGACAAAAGGTAGCCTCTAATGACACGTATCGCGTTACTTGATTATGGCATGGGCAATCTACACTCAGCGGCTAAAGCACTTGAGCATGTGGGCGCTACAGTCGATGTGACCAATGATCCAAAGTTAATTGCACAAGCCGACAAAATTGTTTTTCCAGGCGTTGGTGCAATGCGTGACTGCATGCAAGGCATGCGTGAAGCAGGTATTGATGAAGTTGTACGTAAAGCTGCTTTTAATAAACCTGTTCTTGCGATTTGTGTAGGTATGCAAGCATTGCTACAAAGTTCTGAAGAAAATGGCGGTGTAGACGCATTAGGTATTTTTGACGGCGTAGTAAAACATTTCCCTCAAATGGAAGGTTTGAAAGTACCACACATGGGCTGGAACCAAGTTCACCAAATGGACCCAAGCCATCCAATGTGGAACAACATCGAACAAGATGCTCGCTTCTACTTTGTACATAGTTACTATGTCGAACCAAAAGATGAAAGCGTTGTGGCTGCGACTTGCGAGTATGGTGTGAACTTCTGCACAGCCATTCACAAAGATAATTTATTCGCAACTCAATTCCATCCAGAGAAAAGTCATACTGCTGGTTTGCAGTTACTTAAAAACTTTGTGGAATGGAATATTTAATCTGATTTAAAACTGAAAAAGATCAGGTCGAGATGGCCTGATCTTTTTTTTTATTTATAATAACAACTAATCATTTATAGAATGATATTTTATTCAACAAAATATTGAATATTTATACTTTTAAATAAAACCAAATGATCAGGAAAACAAAATGAATTCACCTTTTGAAAATCAGCCACTTCAACAAGATTCCCCCTTTAAAGCTAGTGGTCGTTTTGGACGACTCTCTTATGCTGCTTGGACATTCTTATTTTCACTCGTCATCGGTATCGTCGTTGTCATCATCGCTTTTACTTTTGGATTTACATCTAGTCAGGAACTAACAGGCCTTTCTACGGCAGGCATGATTGTTATCGCCATTCTTTATATTGTTTGCCTCTATGTAAGCTTTGTATTTACCATCCGCCGTTTGCATGACCGCAATAATACAGGATGGCTATCGTTACTGATGCTGATCCCTGCCGTAAACCTCATTTTTATGATTTATCTCTTTGCGGCAAAAGGTACGGAAGGCAATAATGACTATGGTCCGCAGCGCCCTACCCCTGGTTGGGAACGCGTTTTAGGCTGGATTTATATTGTCCTAATTCCACTTGCTTTTGTTTTTGCCATTGTTGCTACAATCATGGCTCCGACCTATGAAGGCTATGTTGAGAAAAGCGAAAGTGTGGTCATTGGTACACCTTCTCAATCTCAATAATTTTTAAAGACATTCATAAAGCCTAGTCCTCTAGGCTTTATTCATATATAAAGTAAATAGCCCAATTCATTTGTACGCTATTAAATATGTCCGAAGCCGTTGCCCTCCTTGATAAAGCCTCTATTCAGCAGCTTCCTCCTTTTGAAAATCTTAACCACCATAATATTGTGGTGATTGAAAATTTTGAGCAATGCAAAAGTATTGAAGACGAATTAAAAAACGCGGCAATTTTGGGATTTGATTCTGAGTCTAAACCTACATTTAAAGTGGGTGAAATCTCAACTGGGCCACACTTGATTCAACTTGCTACAGCACAAAAAGCCTATTTATTTCATGTCAATTCATCGACTTTAAAATTCTTGCAGCCCATTTTATCTAACCCAAAACAAATTAAAGTTGGCTTTGGCCTTAAAAATGATAAGCACATTTTTCATAAAAAAGGCATAGAGCTAGAAAGTTGTGTCGACCTTGCCAAAGGATTTAGTCACTTTGGTTTTAAACAGCAGATCGGTCTACAAAAAGCGGTAGCACTGTTATTTGGACAATATCTAGCAAAGTCGAAAAAAGTCGGGACTTCAAACTGGGCACGAAAGCCACTTACATCTCAGCAAATAAATTATGCCGCCGCTGATGCTTATGCTGCATTACTGGTATTTGAAGAACTCAGAAACCAAAAACTATTACCCGCCCACATTTCACAAACGATTCAAACCGTGCTTCAGGCGTAAAGTAATAAAAGTCTTTTCTAAGGCTTAGCGATTGATCAATACTTTGCTAAGATGTGCACAATTTCATAATCATGATGAAGCAAGGAGCGGAAGCATGCTAATCATTCCAGCAATTGACCTGAAAGATGGTAAATGTGTGCGTTTAAAACAAGGGCGTATGGAAGACGATACCGTTTTCTCTGACGATCCGGTTGCAACTGCCCAGCATTGGGTAAATGAAGGTGCGCGCCGTTTGCATTTGGTTGATTTGAATGGTGCTTTCGCAGGTACGCCTATTCATAAGCCTGTTGTTGAAGCGATTGCTAAAGCTCAGCCAGAATTACCAATTCAAATTGGCGGTGGTATTCGCTCATTAGAAACGATTGAACACTATTTAGAAGCTGGTGTGACTTTTGTCATTATCGGTACTAAAGCAGTTCAAGAGCCTGAATTTGTAGAAGAAGCTTGTAAACGCTTTGCTGGTCACATCATTGTTGGTATTGATGCCATGAATGGTATGGTTGCAACTGACGGCTGGGCAAACGTTACTGATGTGAAAGCAACTGATTTAGCGAAACGCTTTGCAGATGCGGGCGTGTCTAGCATTGTTTACACGGACATTGCACGTGACGGCATGATGCAAGGTGTAAATGTTGAGCAAACTGTAAACTTGGCTCAATACTCAGGTTTACCAGTAATTGCTTCTGGTGGTGTAACCAACCTTGATGACGTTCGTAACTTAAAAGGCCAACCGGGCATTTTAGGTGCGATTACAGGCCGCGCAATTTATGAAGGTACTTTAAATCTTCGTGAAGCTCAGCTTTTGTTGGATGAAAACCGTCTTTAATTTTTAAGATGTAAAAAAAGAGCCGCTTTAGGCTCTTTTTTATTTTTTGATTATCTTTAGTTTAATAACTTTTCTAAATCGATTACCTCATCCGCAATTTCCATCGCATACGGTGAATGCGTAATCATGATCACGGATGGAACAACCTGCTGAATATATTCAAGTATATTTTTTGCAGTATCTACATCCAAGGCGGCAGTCGGTTCGTCTAGGATGATGAGCTGCGGGCGAGCTAAAAGACCTCGAAGAATGCAAATTCTTTGCTTTTCTCCTCCTGAAAAATTCTTATAAATTTCAGCTAAATCATCATCGAGCGTTAGTTGATGCTTTTTCAAAATATGTAATAGATTAAATTGATCAAGCATCTGAAGTAAGTAAGAATCCTCATATATGTGCGAGGAGTTATAAACTAAATTATCTCTAAGGGAATAAGGAAAAATAACTGGTTGCTGTGCAACGTAAACAACCTCATCAAAAATATGCTTAGAGAAATTTTGGCTAATATCAATATTCTTATAGCAAAGCTGCCCTGATTGAATCTGGTAGACACCCATTAAATAATTCATTAGAGAAGTTTTTCCCAAGCCAGTTTGCCCAATCACTACATACGTTTTATTGGGTAATATTTTTAAATTAAAATGATCTACGGCTCGTTTCCCAAGTAAAAATTTAGCATTTATAAATTGAAAGAGAACGTTAGAGTCTTGAACGATAGAATGCGTATAATTTTCTTTATTGAGATCAAAGTATTTTCGATATTTTGCTAAGGCGACAAAGTTGCCATTTAAACGCATCAAGCTTTGGGAAACCGCCAGAAATGGATTGGTGAGTTGAATAATATAGGTACTTATCAATACAAAAGCACCCGGTGTAAGCTGCTTTTCAGTTGAAAGAAATACGGTAAATAACATAAAAAAGAGTAAAAAAAGAAAGATCAGGAACAATTGAGAAATCATCAATAGCCCTATTTTCTTGTTCCTATCTTTAGCTGTTTTGATGAATGAGTCTAACGTGGTATTAAATTTTGATAATTGGAACGGTACTGCATTTTTTACTTTAATTTCATATGAATTTGAGATCTGATGTATCAAATGGCTATTTACCTGATTATCTTGTTGATACATCGAATCGAATAAAGAACTGCTTGTTTTATTTATATGAAAGGAAACTAAAAAAATAACAATAGCTACCAATAAAAAACTGATACTAAAAAGTAAGCTAATGGTTGTAAATAGCACTGCAAAGATCATAACCAATTGAAAAATGATTGGTCCCAAATGAAGCAATAACGTTAAATTAATCTCACCAAAAGCAGAACTTCCTCTTGCAAGATCACTGATCACTGTTCCAGCCTCAATTTGATCTTGCTCATCTTTTTTAAGATTTAAATAATTTTTTAGTCCCGCAAAGATTAATGCACTTTTGAAATCAACCATCAAATAAGCACTAAAAATATTTTTCGTCCAATTACATAACTCATTCGCTAACCATGCTGCCGCATATGCGAGTACGATTAGATATAAGAAATTAAATGGAAGTCGAATATCTAGTGAAAAGTTATATGCCTGTGCAGAGTAATCAATAATAATTTTTAACAAGTATGGCAATAATGTCGTAAAGAATGCTGTAAACATCACTAATAAAAACATGAGAAACATACTACCTTTCTGTTTCTTATAATTTTCTTTAGAAACCTGCCATAAAAATTTATAGTTTTGAATATCTTGTGAACTTAATAAAAACTTCATTTCTGTATCTTTTTTCTATTAAAACGAGTTAAAAATAATTTCATTACACAAGAAATATCATAACTTGCCTTATTTACTCTTATTCATATTTTTTTGTTTAAATTGAATTCGTAGGTTTTTAAGATAGATCATATGCATCATATATGCCTTCAATAAACTGCATAAATTTTAAAAACATATATTTTATTAAAAAGCCTAAATTCCAAATCAATACACCACATTACGAGTAAATTTAAGCACTTGGTTACCACTATTGATATAGGTATAAGTAACAGAACTTTCAAAAATAAAAGATGAACCAGCAGAAATTATTTTTTTGCTGTCAGTAAATTGTATGGTCAACTCACCTTCTAATACGTAAATAATTTCCTGCCATCCGTCTGCATCTGCTTCCGCAACGTAAGACTCTCCCACTGCCAAAGACCATATCCAAAGCTCAACTTGGGAACGAGATGGAACTGAAGCGAGCAAGGTTGCTTTACTTTCTTCATCTTTACCCTGCCAAGCGAGTGCATTTACTACAGCATGTTCTTTATGCTCAGGTGCACTCACAATCGTTTTAAAATCCACACCCAACACTGCTGCAATCGCATCGAGTTTGGCCAAACTAATATTGACCTGCCCTGTTTCCAAAGCAGCAATCGTGCGTCTACTCACTCCTGCCTGATCTGCCAAATCTTGTTGACTCAAATCTCGCTCATCTCTTAATGAACGAATATTTGTGCCTACGTGCTGTAAAACGGTACTCGACTGGCTCATAGAATGGATTAGTAAGAAAATTTGAGCAATATATTGCACAAAATAGAAGAATAGCGCAATATGTGCAGTATATTGCACAATTTAATTTAACTTGAGTATGTCACCAATTTCTCTGAGTTCAAGCAAAGCCCCACTGTTAGCCCTCATTTTGATTACGATCATTTGGGGTGGAACATTTCTAACTGTGCAGTATGCACTGCATTTTTCATCACCTATGTTTTTTGTAGGCTGTCGTTTTGCTGTAGCAGCTCTTACTTTGCTTCTTATCTCATTAAAAAGCATAAAAGGCGTCACGTTAAAAGATTTAGGTGCGGGTTGTGCGATTGGTCTTGTGATTGCGGCAGGCTACGGCACCCAGACCATTGGCCTACAAACCATTCCGAGTAGTGAATCCGCTTTTTTAACGGCGCTATATGTTCCGCTTGTTCCTATTTTAATGTGGCTCATCTTTAGAAAAACTCCACATATTATGACTTGGGTGGGAGCTGCTCTTGCGTTTGCTGGCCTTGTTTTCTTAACGGGAAATGGTTTTGAGCAAATTTCATTAAGTTTTGGGCAGCTGTTAACAATCTTGGGTGCCTTTGCGATTGCTTTAGAAATTATTCTTATTAGCTACTTTGCTGGAAAGGTAAATTTACGCCGCGTCACAATCATTCAACTTGGTGTCGCTTCTCTACTTTCTTTCGCCATCATGCCTGTGGTGGGTGAACATACGATTCCAGCATTTTCATGGCCCCTAGTACTGATTGCTATTGCATTAGGTTTAGCGAGTGCACTCATTCAATTTGTTATGAACTGGGCTCAACGTGTGGTTGATCCTTCACGTGCTGCAATTATTTATGCAGGCGAACCTGTTTGGGCGGGTATTATTGGCCGAATTGCAGGTGAGCGTTTGCCAATGATTGCCCTTTTTGGCGGTGCTTTAGTAGTCTTAGGCGTTTTAGTCAGTGAGTTAAAAATTAAGTTACCAATTAAAAAAGCTAAAAGAATTCGAGAATAAAAAAAGAGAGCTTAACGCTCTCTTTTTTACTATCTATCATTTTTTCTTCAATAACCTACACGGTTGGTAGTACTCAACCGTCGGCATTGGGTCATAAAATGGATGGAGCAAAGTTTTCCATTCTTGATAAGCCTCAGACTTTCTAAACCCTTCTGTATGGTTTTCAATTTCATCCCAGAAAATCATTAAAATATAACGATGGGGATCGGTTGCATGCTTAATCAGTTGGACCGCATTAAAGCCTTCCATTGGATAAACAATATGTTTAGCCTGCTCGAATGCCTTAAGAAATGCTTCACTTTGCCCAGACTTTATACTCAAATGCACATGTTCAATAATCATGATTTATTGATACATCGGACGGTTATCATTTAGCGCAATCAAGCCGCGAATTGCACGATATACAATCCAGATCCACGCAGCACCAATTACACCCACACAGAATACGGTCGATGAAACGGCAACGCCTGCAAATAGATTAGTATTTTCGCCCGTAAAGAACAGGAAAATAAACGGCAGAAAGGCAATAATATTCCAAGCCAGATACCACCAGAATGTTCTGATTTGCCATGTAAAGTGGCTCGCAAAAATCGAGCCTTGTACATCAGAACGTTTTACGTAGTTAATAATTAAAGCAATAACCGCAAGTAAGCCGCCTGTAAAAATGGCAACGATATAAAGTACATATAAAATAAGTGTTAAAGTACGATTTGGATCTTGGTCGATAGAACTATTCATTTTTATACCTCTCAAGTTTATTAAAAACGATTTACTTTTATGAGCCCCGCAATACGTTTAAGGGAGAAATTAGCCACAAAATCAAAAGTAAATGAAAGAATATGGTACAAAAATAAATCTTACGAAAGGGTTGTTTTTGTGTTTTATGTCTCAGTTTTTGTTGTGCCCACCATGCAGCTGGCCAGCCTCCTAGAAAGCTAACAATGTGCAATGTTTGTTCAGGCACACGTCGATTACCCAATTGTGCTGCTTCTTTATCTTGTGAATATAGCCAGTAACTCAACACATTCATCATTAAGACAAACAATAAGGTATAAGCCGGCAAAATATGAATAAAACTCATAATGCCCATTAAAACGAAATAAAACACGATCCCCATTTGCATTGCAGACCATGGACTGGCTTGAAAAGAAGATTCTGCTTTTACGGGCTTTGACGCTTTTCGGGTTTGAGATGCTTTTAAATAGGTGACCTGCTGAGCACGAAAACGACCTCGTTCATCGAGAATCACCCGATATTCCAGTGCACATCCAATAATTGGCCGAGGTCCGGGGCGTGCAAAATCTTTGATATGCAAAAAGACTCGCTCTTTTTCAGCATCATCCGGCTGAATAAAGCCATAACCTTTTTCGTCGAACCATTCGACTAAACGCCCCTGATCTCGCATCTTTATTCCCTTTTATGCTTTTACATGACTTAAACGGTCTTGCATCATTGCTCGCATTTCTTGCGGGTCTTTTTGCAAAATGTCATCGCCGGTACGTCCTTCTTCTTTATTTTTTTGAGCAACTTGCAAACGCATTGACCAAAAACGGCACGCTGCCATTGCCAAGAATACATCTAAACATGCAAGTTCATCTGAAGTCAGCGTACGAACTTTTTGGTATGCCGCTAAGTAAGCTGCGACTTTGTCTGAGTTTAAATGCGCTGCTGGATATTCGGTACAAAAATCATTGATGGTAATCGCAATATCAAATAGCAATTCATCTTGATTTAACTCATAAAAATCTAGAATACCTTGTAATTTCTCACCTTCAAACAAAGTATTGTCGCGGAACAAATCAGAGTGAATAAAACCTGTTGGTCGATTTGAATACTGCGCTGTTTTCGCATTAAAAGCTTGATAGACCTGCTCAAGTAACGTTTGGTCATCTTGAGTCATGCTTGGTTTCAGCTGTTCTGCAACGCCTGTCCAATATTGATGATCACGGCGATATTCACGTTCAAGTGGAAAATCTTGTAAAGCCACATGCAGTTTCGCCTGTGCATCTGCAATCGCTGCAACTTGCGCTACTGTGGTTTGCATGGGATGGTGACCCATTAAACGTGGTGCAATCTGTGCAGGCTTGTCTGCAATCACATGAACCGCTTGTCCGCTATGTTTTAACGGCACTGCAACAGGTACATCATGAGTCCCTAATTGTTCAAGAACAGGAATAAGTTCACCCGCACCTTGTGCATCTAACTCTTCAAACACGGTGAGTACATATTGTTTGCGGTTTACATCAACCAGAAAATAATTGGTGTTTTGAATACCTCCCTGAATTGGGTTCAGCTCCAACACCTCTAATCCATAAGGTGCAGCAAAGGTGCGAACTTCATCTAAACTCAACGGGGTATAAACCGACATGGAAAACCTGCAAAAAACATCTGTGAAGTTTGATAGAATACCTCTTCCCTCCATGAAGGTGTAGCGCCTGTGTAGGAACTTTCACCAACGGCGATTATTTTTGGAAAAAGCTATGCTTGCTAAACGTATTATTCCTTGCCTAGACGTTGATAACGGACGCGTAGTTAAAGGCGTTCAATTCCTCGATATTCGTGATGCTGGCGACCCTGTTGAAGTGGCACGTCGCTATAACGAACAAGGTGCAGACGAAATTACTTTCTTAGACATTACCGCTACACATCATGGACGCGATACCACTTACCGTACTGTTGAACGTATGGCCGAGACTGTATTTGTGCCATTAACTGTCGGTGGTGGTGTACGTAAGGTTGAAGATATTCGTGCGTTATTAAATGCAGGTGCAGATAAAGTGAGTATTAACTCAGCTGCTGTATTTAATCCGGAGTTTGTTCAAGAAGCTTCACAGCACTTTGGCGCGCAATGTATTGTAGTTGCAATTGATGCCAAAAAAACTGGCGACAACAAATGGGAAATCTTTACTCACGGTGGTCGTAAACCAACGGGTATTGATGCCATTGAATGGGCTGTAAAAATGGCTGACTACGGTGCGGGTGAGTTACTAATTACCAGTATGGACGCCGACGGTACTAAAGCGGGTTATGACATTGCGTTAATGCGTGCCATTAATGACCGCGTTACCATTCCAACGATCGCTTCAGGTGGTGTGGGCAACTTACAACACCTTGCAGATGGAATTTTACAAGGTGGTGCCGATGCAGTATTGGCGGCAAGTATTTTCCACTTTGGTCAATATACGATTCCAGAAGCTAAACAATATTTAGCTGAACAAGGCATCGAAATGCGTTTGTAAGCTTATTTATATTTAAAGGGGCAATATGCCCCTTTATTTTTTTATGCAGCGCCATCTACCGCATTTATGTCACTAACCAGTTGAGGCTTTTCTTTTTTCTCGACCCATTTTGCAGGAAAAATTTTTTCTATAGCTTGAGACAGTGGTCTAGCAAGCGCAGTAGGTAACCGTATACCCAAAGGGTTTTGTTCTTTTAAATCTGCTGATGACACCACACGTGTTCCCATCACATAGTCAAACCAAGGTTTGGTCACACACCAATTAGCGTCTTGATTGGAGTTCATGTGGTGGTCGTAATGCCACGGAATTTTACGCTTTGCCCAGTCAGGCTCTAAATGTGCACGGCGATGAATATAATAATAATTTCCAGCACTATACCACGCTGCGAGTGCCATACCTTTTGAAAAAGGGTAAAAAATTGCACTTGAAACGGTTGCCACTACAGCAAGCGAAATTAACTCATTTTTAGTTCGCCAGTTACCAACGCCTTCCACATAGCAATCATCATGAAATTGTTGTTTGCGGACTTCACGATGGTGTGCCCAATGAGATTCCATGCTTTTTGGCACTGGGCTATAACGTGGTTTTCCAGCACGGTGTACACCATGTAAAATATATTTGTGCGCTACCCATTCAAATGCATTCGCAACTGCAATTCCTGCAATAAAGCCTTTTAACATCACCTAACTCCTTTTTTCTTTTTATTCAGCATATAAAATTCGTTATGCTAGGTATTGACCAGAATTTATGGTTTCATTGACAAATCACGACAAGAAAGAGGTGGTTAAGGATGCCACAACTAAAAAATTATACAGGCTCAGTGTATGGAGGACTGGGGCATCTTTTAAAAGCTTATTGCGAAGCCAATGAATTAGCTATTCCAGAACAATTAGAACAAATTCAAAATCTGGAACGCTTTGACTATGTGGTTTGGCGTGACCTATTAGAAGTGATTTATAAACTACACCCGAAGCCGGGATTAGGGCTAGAAATTGCCAAATATGTACAACCCAAACATTTAGGCATTATTGCCTACCTTGCTCTCTCTTGCGACAACTTAGGTGAAGCCTTAATTCGCTATCATGATTTTCACCGTCTGATTTATGACGGTAGCCCTTTAGTGGTTGAGCTACAGGGGCGGTATGCTTCTATTCGTTGGGAAGCGACTGAGCTACACCCCACTCAGCTTACTGATGAAATCGCGATTGCGTTGGTGATTCAGTTCTTGCGTCTTTTTATGTCTTATGAAGATGTACAGTTACATGAAGTGCGTTTTTTAAATGCTGCTCCTAAAAATATCAGAGTCTATGAACAATACTTTCAATGTCCCGTTCGTTTTAGCCAGCCCCGTACAGAGTTACTCATTCCAATTACAGAAATTAATAAGCCACTTAGCAGCGCCGACCACACCTTACAGCAACTATTGGTTCAGCAAGCACAAGCACTTTTAGAACAATTACCAAATTCGACCCAACTTGATCAGCGTTTACAGCATTCGATTTTGACTGGTCTACAAAAGAATCAATATCAAATTGAACATATTGCTGCTCAATTAGGCCTGTCAATTCGACAACTCCAAAGACACTTACAGCAACAAAGCACCACCTTTCAGGAACGCGTTCAGCAAGTGCGGTTTATGCTCGCAACCGAGTATTTAAAAGACCCACATTTAAGCTTGCAAGAGATTGCGCTTTTGCTTTGTTATTCAGAACAAAGTGCGTTCCAGAGAGCGTTTAAACATTGGACTCATCAAACACCACAACAATGGCGAGATCAACTTTTAAACAAAGAATAACCTACCAAAACTTACAAATCTTTTCTTGATTAAAACAACACTGAAAACAAAAATTTCATATAGTCACATGCTTCAAATTTCTGTGACGTATTTCACATTAATTAAAATAGATTAAATAGATGAGTAATCACAATGAATAAATATTTTGCTGAATTTCTAGGTACGTTTTGGCTAGTCTTTGGTGGTTGTGGTAGCGCAGTATTAGCCGCAGCTTTCCCTGAACTTGGTATTGGCTTTGCAGGTGTAGCCCTTGCCTTTGGTTTAACCGTACTCACAGGTGCTTATGCTCTAGGGCATATCTCAGGTGGACATTTTAATCCCGCGGTAAGTGTTGGCCTTTGGGTCGGTGGCCGCTTTGATGTTAAAGATTTAATTCCCTATATCGTTGCTCAAGTGGTCGGTGCGACTGCTGCTGCATTTGTTCTCTATATTATTGCTCAAGGCCAAGCAGGCTTTAGTGGTGTTGGTGGTTTTGCTTCAAATGGTTTTGGAGATTTATCACCAAACAAGTTTGGCTTAAGTTCAGCTTTCATTATTGAAGTAGTACTTACAGCTTTCTTCTTAATCATTATTTTAGGTGCAACCGATCGCCGCGCGCCTGCTGGCTTCGCTCCTATTGCGATTGGTTTAGGCTTAACACTCATTCACTTAATCAGTATTCCAGTCACGAACACTTCAGTGAACCCTGCACGTAGTACAGGTGTTGCGTTCTTTGCTGAAACGGCTGCATTAAGTCAATTGTGGTTGTTCTGGGTGGCACCGATTTTAGGGGCTGTGATTGGTGCGATTATTTATAAGGTAGTTGCTGGGGATAAAGATTAACTTTACCTAGACTCAATTTACTATCGCGGAGGGTGACATGGATGTCACCTGTTGAGCAGGGGTACATGGATGTACCCTCTGATCAACAAAGCCTTTTGTTTACTTTTGGGCTTTCAAAAGTAAAAAATGTCTATACACACTTAATAAAATTTAACGTGGTATTAAAGACTGTATTGCAACATGACCATGCTAAACATCACGCATAGCATGCATAAATTACAAAAACGGATTATTAATTTCTTGTTCAGCTGGACGTTCAATTTTCTCAGGTAATTCTTGTTTTTCCAAAGCTGCAACTACATCGTTTAAAAAGCTCTGTAAAGCCTTTGCCTGTTCTAACCCGACTTTGTCTTTGGTAATTTGCAAATTGCCATAAATACTGACGCAATCGACATCATTTTCTAATGTTAAATCTTCAATTGATGAAGACTCTGTACCCTTTTCAAATGGCTTAAACATATGTGTTGTCTCGTTGTTATATATTCACAGTGTAATACGATCAATTTAAAAAAAATCGATCAAAATTAAAAGTGCCGATAAAATTAAGAAAACGCCCATTAAGATATTAAAATATTTCAACCGGTTGCCCTGATTAAGCACCACTGAAAATTTATCACCACATAGTCCCCAAAAGAACAAACACGCGTAGCAAGTGAAAAAATAAATAACGATAAAGATCGGCAACGACTCTGGGTTTTCAATGCTAGTAAACATGGTAATGCCTGACACACAAGCCAACCACGCTTTAGGATTGAGCCACTGTAACAAGAAACCATCTTTAAAATTAGGAATAATAATTTGCTCTACAGGAGCACTTGAAATGGAAATATTGGCGGCAGCAAGAATAATTTTTATGCCGATATAACAAACAAATAGCGTTCCGCAAACTGCGAGAACTTTTAGCACAATAGGAAACTGAGTTAATAAACTCTGAAGACCAAATGCCATAAAAATTAAAAGTAAGGTAAAACCAATCGTGGCGCCTGAAATATAGGGAATCGATCTTTTTAAACCATGATTTAAACTGGTCGATAAAATAACAGTATTGACTGGGCCTGGGGTAATAGACATTGCAAATGAAAAAAGAAACATCGAGGCAAACATTGTTATTGTCCTTATTAAAATAGAATCCATAGACAGATCTGTCTATGGATTCTATTTTAAACAATTACGATGTTGCAATAACAATCAAAAAAAGCTGCTTATTTCATTATTTGCAAGAAGTAGTTCACCAATGCTTCAACCAGTTGCTTCACAATAGCTTGGCGTGTTTCTTCGTCAATCTCTGGAACTTTTGCTTCCATCGGTTCTGTAGAGCCACTTTTTTGCTTTTTAAACTGGTCTTGTAACGCTTGAATTTGTTCGGCATTTAAGTCTTGTTCACACTGACTTTCACCATCCCAGTGTAAATAGTCTAACTTTTGATTTGCCTTAACTTGACTCGCTGTTAAAGGTAGGCGATAGACATTACGCTTTTGTTGCTCGGTTAACTGCGGGAATAGGTTAACGCCTAAGCGCTCCTCAAGGTAGCAAACACTCACGACTTTTACTTGTAGAGAGTTATTGTTAGGTGCGTAATAAGCCCCGATCGCGCCAGTTTTTGGCATATAGACCGCTTTATAAACTGCGGTTGGTACAATCACACCCTGCCCAATCGTTTTAAGACGTTTGCCTTCAAAAACAGGGCCTGTCACCACATAAACATCTTGTTTTTGTTTAGTGGCAATAGCACGGGTCGCTTCTTCGAGCTTACGCCAGACTTCTTGGTTATTTTTAGGTGCTTGCGGCACCATATTGCTGAGCGAGAAACTATCAGATTGGGATTCTTTATTTGACATATCACCATTAGGTGCCATATGCCCACGGTCATAGCCTGAACCGCGATAGTCACTTAACAGTGCCCGATGCTTTTGAGGAACACGCGTTTCTTCATGGAAGTTATCTTCACGTTTAATTTTGACACTTAAACGTTCTGCATCTAAATGCTCGGCCGACCATAATGGTGTTTTAGAAATGCCAGAATAGAGGACATTAAAACCGTTAAAGCACAGTGGATAGCTGTCTTTTTTTAAGCTTTCTTTATTTAAAGCAGGCGGAACTTCTCGATAAAACTGGTTAAGACAAGTCGAGTTAGTACTTAAAGGCGAAAACCACTGCGAAATCTTTTCACTACCGAAAGCAATTGCAAAGCTTCCGGCTGCAATACAAGCAAGAATAATCTTGCCAAAATGCTCACTTAGAGAGAATGAATTTTTACCTTTACTGCGTTTTTTACTTGCCATGTTTCTATCAATACTACTGTCCAGACGCAGCTTAACAATCCTGCTTTTTTAAGTATATCTCTTATCTTTCATATGGTTAAAACATGGTCATCTTTTTTGTAACTCTATTTCCCCTTACGTAACAATCTGTTGGAATTATGAGAGGCTTTGGCTATTGAATTACGTCAATTGCGTATCTTTCGTTGAAATGCACTTATGGCTTATGACATGGTTAGCTCCACAAATTTGGATAAAAATATAATCGGAGTCCACTTAATGATCCATTCAAAGATTATTGGTATTGGCGTAATCACAGGATTGTGTAGTATGGCAGCATTAGCTGAGCCAGCAGTCCAGCCAGGAGATACTTTAGAAAGTTTGTCTAAAGTGAAAGTTACTACCACTGTAAATGGCCAACCTGGTTCTATTAGCGATTTAGTCAATAGCGGACAAGTACAGCAAGTTTCTGCTGCACCAACAAATGCAGCGCCTACAGGTGCTCCTATTCCGGCAGATGTTCCACCGGCACCTCCAGCAGGTGGTGAAATGGCGCCACCAGCAGCACCAACTGATGCAGTACCACCTGCACCAAATCAAGCGCCTCCAGCGCCACAAGATCCAAACACACCACCGCCTCCGGCAGCTCCAAATCAGTCGGCAGATCCGATGGCAAAAGATGGTGCTTTACCAGCAGATGCACCAATGCAACAAGCTCAATAATCAGAGCCATAAAAAAACCAAGACATCTGTCTTGGTTTTTTATTACATCAATTTTTATATTTCGATTTGGCTACCTAACTCAACCACACGGTTGGTTGGAATTTGGTAGAAGTCACTCACTGGACTAGTATTACGCTGCATAGAGATAAAGAGTTTCTCTCTCCATGGAGACATACCATCGCCCACTGAATGCACAATACGATCACGGGAAATGAAGAAGCTGATGTGCATCAAGTCATACTCAAGACCAAGCTGTTCATAGGCTTGCATCAATGCTTTTGGTACATTCATTTCATCTTTAAAACCGTAGAAGATTTTAATACGGAAGAAATGTTCAGCTAATGTTTCTGTCGTAATACGCTCTTCGGGTTCAACATAAGGCACATCTTCAATCACTACAGTGACCAAGATATTACGCTGATGCAGCACCTTGTTATGCTTAATGTTATGCAGCATGGCATGTGGCACAACGTTTGGCGTACCCGTCATAAATACTGCATCACCCGGCACCCAGTGCACGCTATTACCAATACTTTTTACAAACAAATCGAGCGACAATGTATCGTGTTCAAGCTTGGCAAAAGTAAGCTCACGACCACGTTTCCATGTCATTAAAATGGTCACGGCAATCGCACCAATGAGTAGTGGTACCCAACCGCCAGACAAGATTTTAAGTGAAGTTGCACCGACTAATACCGACTCTAAAATAAAGAACGGAATAATCAGGAGCAGCACTTTTGGCAGGCTCCACTTCCAAGCTGAATAGATAAACACCGCAACCAAAATCGTGTCACACAGCATGGTTAAGGTGACAGCTAAACCATACGCACTTGCAAGGTTCGAACTGCTTTTGAAGATCAAGATTAGGATAATAATTGCGATTAAAAGTAACCAGTTTAAGAAAGGAATATAGATCTGGCCTTCTTCAGACTCAGACGTATGTTTAATACTTAAACGTGGTAAATAACCCAATTGAATCGCTTGGCGCGCAAGAGAAAACACCCCAGAAATTACAGCTTGAGAAGCAATTACCGTTGCCATGGTCGCCATAATAATCATTGGGTAAAGTGCCCATTGCGGCACCAATAAATAGAACGGGTTTTCAATTGCCGCTGGGTCTCTGAGCAATAATGCGCCCTGTCCTGCGTAGTTTAAAACCAAGCATGGCAACACCACAAAGAACCATGCCATACGTATTGGTACTGGTCCGAAGTGGCCCATATCCGCATAAAGTGCTTCACCACCCGTTACCGTTAACACCACAGCGCCCATAATGAAAAAGGTCATTACTGGATGATGATAGATAAACTGAATGGCCCAGTGTGGACTGAACATACCCAACACCACAGGGGTCTGAATAACACTGTGAAGGCCTAATAATCCTAAAGATAAAAACCACACCATGGTGATCGGGCCAAAAAACTTACCGACAAAGGCCGTACCGTGTTTTTGTACCAAAAACAACGAGATGATAATGGTAATCGCAATCGGCATGATAAACGGGTCAAACACATCGGTGGCAATAGACAAGCCTTCGACGGCTGACAATACCGAAATGGCTGGGGTAATAATACCGTCACCAAAAAACAGCGATGCGCCGATAAATCCAATGGCAATCATGTAGATTTTTTTGTTGTCGGCAATTTTGGCTTTACGTAAGTTCAATGCGAGTAAGGCCATGATCCCGCCTTCGCCGTTGTTGTCTGCACGCATGACAATGGCGACATACTTGATGCTGATGATCAGCATTAAGCACCAAAAAATAATAGATAAAATTCCTAATACGTTTTCAGGCTGAATACCCAACCCATGCGCTGCATGGAAGGACTCTTTCAAGGCATAGAGCGGACTTGTTCCGATGTCTCCAAAGACCACTCCAAGAGCTGCCAAAGCCGTGGCAGGCAAGGTCGCTTTTTTGGCCGTATTTTGCATTGTGTAATTAAACCAATATGATTTTTAGCGCAATCTTATCACCTCTATTATTTTTTTTCTGTAATGCTCGTCTTAAATCTTGGCAGGACTCGTTTTTTTAGTTACTATCGCACGCCTTGGTGAGGTGTCCGAGTGGCTGAAGGAGCACGCCTGGAAAGTGTGTATACGTTTGCGCGTATCGAGGGTTCGAATCCCTCTCTCACCGCCAGAATTCAAAAAAGACCTAAATCATTTTGATTTAGGTCTTTTTTATTGGCTAAATATTTTATTATCCCAATTAAGCCCCACTACCTAACTCAGTAACGAGCCAATTAGATTTCGGATCTTTTTTTACAACAGTTACAAACACGATATAGGTTCCCGCAGGGTTACCAGCAAGATCCGCATGTACTGTTTTTATCTTTATGACGAGTAAAATAATTTTATAAAATTGTTGATAATAATCAGGTCTATTTTTTGCTGAGTCGTAACGAACTTTTAGCACTTCTATAACTTTTGAATCTTTATAAATTTGGGGTATTTCAGCATTTCGAATATTTAAGTTCTCGCCTAACCAAACATATTTATATGCTGTAGCTGCATCTCCATTAGAAAGTGAATCAAAAAAGGAAATAGCAACTCGACTCGCTTGTTCTTTTTCAGCGTTAGCCTTTTTCTCGTATGATTTAAAGGCTGCAAATAAACATAGTCCAGCAAGAAGTAGTCCGATAGTTATAAAGATTCTAGACTTTAGCATTTGGCTTCCTTTCTAATTTTTAAAATGCCGTGTTAAATAAATAATTAAAATAATATGTTAAAAATCTACTCTACTATTCTTATTTAAAATGTCCAAGTTCTCTTAGAAGTACAATTATTAAAGACCCAAACTCACCCGTTCAGGCCTCCCTACCTTAAAAATTACTCAGACAACGCGAATAACTTCTGAACATACTGAACCGCATTATTTTCTATATCTTGGTGCGTCGGAACATCATCATCTTCTGATGGATTGGTATCTAAACCATAAAATGCATGAAGTGGTTGATAGTCCGCCCCAACATATAAAGCTGTTAGCTTAAAGGGAGTAAAAATCTGCTCTAAAGAAAGCTTGTATTCACCATACTCTGAATAAACTTTTTCTTTTACACCAGCAGACACAGCCAACATAAATTTCTTATTTTTAAGTTTGTCGCCTGTTGAACCATACGCCCACCCATAGGTCAAAACTTCATCAAGCCATTGTTTCAAAAGCGGTGGACAGTTAAACCAATACACTGGAAATTGAAACACTAAATTTTCGTGTTCTTCTACAAGCGCTTGTTCTTTAGCAACATCAATCACCCCGTCTGGGTAAGCCTGATAAATTTGGTGAACCGTAAATTGGTCTGGGTGTTTTTCTAGTTCCTCTACCCATCTTTTATTTACAACAGACTGGTCTATGTGAGGGTGAGTAACAATGACTAATGTCTTTCTCATTATAAAAACACTCTTATCGGAAAGTAGATAAGTCGATTATAGAAGTGTGCTTTCCTAAATATAAGTACGGTAATTTGTGTTATATACTATACTAAAAGATAGTGTAGGTTTTAAAAATGACTGAATGCGTTCCATCATATACGCCGTTAGAAGAGACAGGTTTTGGGTACACCCTTTCTTTAATTAATGGCAAATATAAAATGATTATTATGTATTGGCTTTATGAAAAAAATGTCATGCGTTTTAATGAGATGCAACGCTGCATTGGCAATATTTCATTTAGAACACTCAGTAATACTCTTAAAGAATTGGAAAGAGATGGGCTGATTACCCGCAAGGAATATCCTCAAATTCCGCCTAAAGTTGAGTATCGACTTTCAGAAAAAGGACAATCTTTAATTCCTTTGTTAGATATGATGTGCCAATGGGGCGAGCGGAATATGAATTCTTAGTTTTATAGACTGAAAGTGATACTCAATATGAGACATGAATTAAGAGAAATTTTTATTAAGGGATGCGACGAGAAAATTGAAAAGAAGGGAGACAATGTTGGCCTGTCTTTTTACGCTTTTTTTAAAAATAAGAACGATAATCCTGAGCTACTGATGGAAGCAGCGCATTGGTGGATTATGGTACACAAGCTAGATCACTTCGAGAAGGCAGTTAAGATTAAACAGTTGGTTTTAAATGAGCGGTAATTAGAGTTATTCGAAAAGGCTTAAATTTAAACAATTTAAGCCCTTCCCTAAGACAACTACAATGGTTAATTTGAGATATATCAGATATCATCAAAATCATCACTGAGAACAGATGTCTCTATCTGATCTACTTCCTGAACTATTTGTTCAAATCTATCGCATATTTTGAACCAAGCCTTTTCCATTTCTATAAAAAACTTTTTATCCTCAATTACATCTGTAACTTTATCAATATCATTCTCATGATTAATCAAAAAATCATCTAACTGGCGTTGATTGATTAATTGTATCATTTGACTGTCTACTAATTTTTCATCATAAGCATATGAAAAACCATCTCTAATTTCATTATCAAATGTTTGAAAAAATACTGGAGAAGTACCGTAGTTTATTCCAAAATGTGTTTCTTTACCCCCTTCAAACTCTTCTAAACATTTATATAAACTTCCCATAAATTTATTAAAATTAATTTCATCTTTTTTAAAATCTATATTCATTTCCTCTTTATACATATTCAAACCGCCCAATAGATAATATTTTTTAAAAAAATAAGGTCTTAATACTTGCAAAAAATCGATATAGTTAGTATTTGAAAATCGAAAATAACTTTCTTTAATAAATTTCCTTTCAATAACATCTCTTGCTAAAGCTTCTGGCAAATTAGTAATAAAACTAGCAACATAATATTCTTGGATACTTTTATGTATAAAAGTATAGTCTGATCCATCTTTTAAAATTAAACAAGCAAATCTTGTGTAATCATTTATTAAGTCAGTATAATCAATATCAACAGATATATTATTTTTCTTTAAACTTTTTTGTAATAAACTTACAAATAAAGTTTTATCAAAAACAGTTTTCCTTACCAAAAATGATTCAAAACAAAATCTTTCAAAAACTTTTTCTAGTTGGTTTTGGTTAAGATTTGAAAAGGATTTTCTCTTTTCTATCCCCTTAGACTTATCATGAGTAAAAGTAACAACATCAAAAATATTTTTATAAAAATCAGAAACATGCTGCGGAACAGAAAAACCAAAAGTATATTGTTTAATATATAAGACGACCATTAATGGGGTAGTTAAAACGGATCTTACCTCAAAACTAGACGAACGGACTGAATCAATTAACTTTTGTTGATTCTCTTTATCATCAACAATTTTTTCTATTAATCCTTTCTGTTCTTTAAAACTATATGGCTTTAACGAAATTGTATAAAAATTTGGATTTTGAAGTATTATTGTCTCAGGACGACTTGTAATAATAATTTTCAGTTCAGGATAATTTTTAGTCAAATTATCAATACTATTATATGTTTCTTGATATAGGTCTAAATCCACCTCATCAAAAGCATCAAGAAATATTGATATTTTTCCACTCTTCAATACTAATTTAAAAATTTCCTCATTATCTCCTACCCATGGACTTAAATAATCTTTAATTAATCTAATTAACCCCTTACTTTTTGAAATATTTTTTAATTCTATAAATACTGGTATTCTTTTATTTTCAATAAAATCTTCAATAGCCAAAGATCTTAAAAATATTGATTTACCTTGACCAACTGTTCCTTTGAATACTATATTATTAGAATCTATTTCTAGTTTATCTTTAATTTGTTCTATATGATTTATACAAAAATTTATTTTTTTATATTCTAATTGTGGTTGTTGAAAAAAATCAAATAGATTAACAGGACTATCTGCACCTGTTAATAAAGTTTTAACAGACATTAATTTAGAAATTGAACAAACTAAGTCTTCATTATTTTCAGAAAGATTATTTAATATTTTATAATTATCATATTTTCGTCTTATAAAAGTTGTTACTTCTTTAAGAATAGTTGGAGCAGCAGCCTTAAGAGCAACAGTCGAGATTCCTATAGCCATAACTTTAGTACCTTGTTTTTTAATAAAAAGTATTTTATCTACTTTATTCATTAATTAAAGTATTTATGTATGAAGATTTTCTTTTTTAGTCTAATCTAATTTTGATATGGATTTCTTCCAAAAGCCCAACTCCCGTCGGGCCTTCCCTCCATCAAACCCGCCTTAAAAAATACTCAAGCAATGTATCTCTGTCCTTTGCCTGATCTGAACCTAAAAGTCCAAAAATCGCGCCATCAATCATAAATACAAAAATATCAGACTCTTCATATGTGGCTCTTTTTTTAGATTCCCTCAGTACCCAAAAAATTTCATTTTTAAGCCACCGCCTATATCTGAGTGCAGTTTGATAGGCATTTGGATAAAGCTTTTTAATTTCAAAAATCGCTTTAAACAACAGGTAATAAGCACCTTTTAAATCGGCATGTAAAAGGTAAATTTGCCTGAGTTGATGAACCAAATCTGGATATTGGCGAGCCTCGCTTACCGCCCGCACTTTTTCTTTTAACTGTTCCTTTTGAACCAACAAACACATTTCAATCAGTCTTTCTTTGGAGTGAAAGTAGTTGTAA
This sequence comes from Acinetobacter sp. WU_MDCI_Abxc222, assembly GCF_025514755.1. Taxonomy (NCBI): domain Bacteria; kingdom Pseudomonadati; phylum Pseudomonadota; class Gammaproteobacteria; order Moraxellales; family Moraxellaceae; genus Acinetobacter; species Acinetobacter sp. WU_MDCI_Abxc222. Next base: position 224,227 of record NZ_JAHPVG010000006.1, on the reverse strand, counting down.
AAGGTGGCTTTAGTCATTTTGGCCTCGCGAACAATTCGGTCCACCCCGACCTTGTTGAAGCCATGTTGTTTAAATAACTCTGCTGCTGTGTATAGCGCTCGCGTCGCTCGAAAGGAAGCTTCTAAATTTTTCATGTATACCGTTTAAAATAATTTCTTGTTGTAAATAAAAGAGATAGAAATGCCGTCGCTCTTAAATTGAGCGCTAAAAACAGGCATGCGAAAGCCGCACAAAAATGGTGTGCTCGCCTATCTCGGGTTTTATTGTTGCTATGATTTTTTAGTCGTAATGACCTATGGCTTAAAACCTAGAGTCGGTTAAACCGTTTTAAAGACCAGTTGGGTATAGAGTCAAAGATTTTGGCAAAGGTTGCCAATGAGAGAGATGAAATAGTACGCATAATGGCGAACTCCTTGTGTATTAAAGAAGAACTACCACGATTACTGCTAAATAATGGTGGCAGAACGAAGGGGGTTAGCAGACTGGTACACAAGGACCCAGCACGCGCAAGCGCGTCCCCCTCCGTCCTACCATAGAAAAAAGGGGGACGTAAGGATCCAGTACTGAAAAGCAAGCTTTTAGTACTCTTGTGTAAAAGGGTCTGCTAAAACCCACTGGCAATGTGACCAGCAGGCAAAGGATAATCCGCGAGTTTTTGAGTGTCAATGTAAGGTTGAATAGAAATTGGTTAAATAATTATTGTTGTTTATTCAATTAGATATTTAAGCTAAAAAGACCTTCAACTTAAATTTAACGATGTCATGATAATAAAAATGTAGGATAGTGAATTATGATTGAGTTCATTACTTGAATAGGTAATTAATAATGATAATAAAGGGACCTCCCACCAGTTCAGAAGAATACCAACTTATCTTTCAGTGGCTTGATGAACGGTCCAATTATTCTATTGGGGCGATGGCCTTTCTTGCTCAAACACAAGCTACCAATGCAGAGTGGCAACTCTTGCGGTTGTATAACTCACAAAACGCCGAGCAACTGCTAGGAGTCGCGGTCATCGTTGCTGGTGGCACCTGTTTCTGGGTTCCGTCAGAGGCATCATCTGGTTCATTGCTCTGTACCTCAATTTTACAGCTTCAACCGCGTCGGATTGTAACGACCGCAATCGGACGAGACTTATTACATGTCGAGATAAAACAAAAAGGACGCATTTTACGAGAATATGATCAATGGATCATGGTTTGCTCAGGCCAATTTTCTGAAGCTCAAGGCCGCTTGGCTGAACTTTCGGATATTGCCCGTCTTGATGAATATCAACATCAATACAATAAAGAGCGATCCGTAAATGAAACACCTGACTGGGTATCTCTAATTCAACAACAAAAAATTATTGTGCTTGAAGCAGATCAACAAATCGTTTCTATTGTGCGTTTAGGCATAGAAACCGATCGTCTGGTTTCTATTGGCGGCACATATACTTTCCCTACTTATCGCCGAAAAGGTTTTGCCGAACGCATCTTAAAATTTGCAGTTAATCGGATTGTTGCAACTGGAAGGATTGCCCACTTAATTGTTGACGTTGATAACACCCCAGCGGTTAGTCTTTATCGGCAAATGGGCTTCGAATGTGTGGAGTCTTCTTACATTGCTTACCCAGAGTATTTATAAAAAATCATTCATTTTCAAAACTGCTTAAATGTACTGATTGATCACGTTATAAATAAAAGCTACAGTAAATAAAGTTTGAATTTTATAACTTTAAGTAAATTAATAAGGCATGCAGGCAAAAACATGGAAACCATACATGATTTTTATCGCCGCTTTTCTTTAACCAGAGATAGCGATTACTCGGTTCCATCCACTTCGTTTGGACATTTTAACGTGTTCCAACGCGATGCCTGCTCGTTTCTCACACCTTATAGCCGCCGCGATTATTATAAAATTTCACTGGTTTTAGGCACAGGTGAACTTCACTACGCCAACCGCTGGATACGAGTCGACCGCCCTGCTTTACTGTTTTCAAACCCAATGGTTCCTTATGCATGGGAAATTAATTCGCCTGAACAAGCAGGCTGGTTTTGTCTATTTACCGAAGAGTTTGTAAACCAAGAATCAAGACAAAGTTTTTTAAAAGACTCACCGCTGTTTAAAGTCGACGGCGACCCGCTATATTTTTTAAATGATCAACAAGTTGAAGAAATTTCATTTATTTTCAAAAAGATGATGACTGAAATAAATTCAGACTATATTCATAAATACAACGTTTTAAGAAATTATTTGCACCTAATTGTGCATGAAGCCATGAAAATGCAACCGACCCAACAGTTTGAAAAACATAGCAATGCTGCGGTTCGGATTTGCCATTTATTCTTTGAATTATTAGAACGCCAGTTCCCGATCGACTCGCCCCATTTTCAGCTTAAACTCAAAACTGCAAATGACTATGCCTACGGTCTGTCTGTGCATGTAAACCATTTAAACCGAGCTGTAAAAGAAGCCACAGGTAAAACCACCTCTGAGCATATTAGCTCGCGTATTACGCAAGAAGCCAAAGCGCTGCTACAGCACACCAGTTGGAATATTTCTGAAATTGCCTATAGCTTAGGCTTTGAATATTCAGCGTATTTCACCAATTTCTTTAAGAAAAATACTGGCTTTTCACCTAAAAAGTTCCGTGAAGACTGTGTGGCCTAAAAACAGATTGTTTGAATTTTATAATTATTGGTTTGAATGTTATACGTCAGTTTGAACCAAAGCATTTTATAGTTTTTCTACTCAAGTGATTTTGCAAAAAGAGTGTGAAAAATGAAATATAGAACTTTAGGACAAACAGGCGAAAAAGTATCAGCACTTGGTTTAGGTTGCATGGGAATGAGCTTTGCCTATGGTGCCTCAGATGACACACAAAGCATTGCAACTCTAGAAAAGGCCTTAGACCTCGGCATTAACTTTTGGGACACTGCCGACATGTACGGCAACGGCGCAAATGAAGTTTTACTCTCAAAAGTTTTAGAAAAACACCGCGACAAAGTATTTTTGGCGACCAAATTTGGCTTTCGTTATAAAGAAGACAACCTTAACCCGAAAAACTCTTTAGAGTCTTATATCGACGGTTCTCCTGAGTGGATTAAAGTCGCGGTCGAAAACAGCTTAAGACGCTTAAATACAGACGTGATTGATTTGTATTATGCGCACCGTATAGACCCGAATGTTCCGGTTGAAGATACCATTGGCGCAATGGCGGACTTGGTCAAGCAAGGTAAAGTTCGTTACCTAGGACTCAGTGAAGCGTCGGCTGAAACCATTCGTAAAGCACATGCGATTCACCCGATTGCAGCGGTTCAACATGAATATTCGCTACTTACCCGTGAGTTTGAGCAAACCCATTTGCAAACCATTCGCGAGTTAGGCATTAGCCTTGTGCCGTATTCACCGCTGTCACGTGGTTTAATCACCAATACGCTTGATGTGGGTAGCCTAGATGAAAACGATTTCCGTCGTCAGTTGCCACGCTATCAAGGCGATAACTGGAAAAATAACCAAAGCTTGGCGCAAGCATTTAGCGAGTTTGCCCAAAGCAAAAACGCAACAGCGGCTCAACTGGCTTTGGCTTGGATTTTAGCGCAAGGTGACGACATTATGCCAATTCCGGGTACGCGTAAAATCGAGCGACTTGTGGAAAATGCAGGTGCTGTAGACCTTCATTTAACAGCGGCAGATTTGGCAGAAATCGACGCGATTATTGCGAGATATCCAAACATGGGCGCACGCTATAACGCTCAACAACTTGCTGCGGTCAATCATTAAAAACGAAGCTATAAAAAAGTCCGACTCTGTGTCGGACTTTTTAATTTAATTTTTGCTATATGTGCCCTGCTGGCGTCCACCTTCCCAGATCGCATCTAAGGATTTATCCGAAATCGTTAGGCTTTCAGGGAAAATCCTTAAATCCTTTTTAAATTTAGCCTCTGGTTTTAAACCAATACAGTCACCATTTTTCCACCATGTGCCTTCGGCATATTGGTCTAAAGCGCCAACAGCGAGCATCCATTGAAACTTGCCATCTGGTTGAAGTAAAAGCTCCGAACCCACTTCCATCACGCCATTTAAATAATAGTGCCCACTCCATACCTGATCGGCTTTTTGGAATTTCACTTCTTTACAGGTGTTGGTTGGCTCTGCATAAATGTGGGCAGAAAAAATAACCGTCGAAAGAAGTATTAGAGGTGCAAATATATTTTTCATTATTTAGTTCCTATCGTTTTTATTTTCCAGACTCAACTTTTAAATACGTTCCATCTGCATAGACGTTATGTCCAAAGCCACAACCCGACTCGCCTTCGCTTTGTTTGACCTGAATATAGTTACCTAATTTTGCGTTAGATTTAAAATCGAGTTGAATGCGGCAGTCTTCATTTTTATAAACCGTTTGCTTTTTATTGCTCGGCATTTTGGTGTCAAACTCACCCATATTTGGGCCATAGATCAAGCTTCTAAGTCCCATATATAAACCGGCATAGCTGATTGCATATTGGCCCTGCTTACGGCTTACCGTGATGTGATCCCACTCCCCAAAACCAGAGTAACGGACATATTCACCTGATAGGTCATTTGATGCTTTAGGGGCAGGTAACTGTTTAAGATTAAACTGGCTAGATTTTGATTTTTCATCAAGCATAAACCATGCTCTCGCCCAAAGTGGTTGACCCAATTTAGCATAGGCTAAGCCCACATTATTGTTGGCAACTTCAATATCTCGGTCGGTAAATTTAACTGTGGTTTCGTCTGCATTAGCTTTACAAAATGCTGTCCAAGAGGCTTGGTTCTGGAAATTTTCGAGCGCTTTTTTATATTGTTTTTGGTCGTAGTTTTTCTTACCTAAGCTCGCGTATTGCTTCACTTTATTACAGCTTTGTTGTAATTCTTGTTCAAAAGAAAACTCTGCATGCGTGACCGCCAAAGCCGAAAGTGTGAGAACCGCGCAACCTGAAATAATCGATTTAATCATTTTTAAAATTCTTTAATAATTAACTAATTATATAATATGAGTAAGCTCCATAAATCACAATTCTCTGAAACAAAAGTCTCTTAGAAGAGTTTATGTTTTTATAAAACTGGTTAAATCCATACAGAATAACCCATCGAAAATATTAAACCTTAACTGCTTATTTTAATTGAATATTCATCTAAAAAATAATGTAGACTGCATGTGTAAAACTTAGGAAGAATTATAAGAGTGAATAATTTAATTATTGGAACCCTATTTGCACTTTGTGCAGCGGCTTTAAATGCCTCTATTGGTGTGATTAGCAAATTACTCATGCACAGTGGTTTAAACCCACAAGACATTGCCTTTTTAAAAACCATTATCGCCTTTTTCTTTTTAAGTGTTTTTTTATTCAAAGTCCCTGTTAGCCAAAAGATTGCTTTTATTAGCAGCACGCCAAGTAAACTCAGCGTTTTTACTCAAATTGCCATATGTGCTTTTCTAGGAATCTTCTCTTTATTCTTTTTCGAGACCATTGCCTACAACCACGGCGCTGCGGCGAATGTTGTGGTGGTACTCATGGCTTCGGCTGCCATCTCGGCCCTATTTTTTGGTCGGTTCATTTTAAAAGAAAGCATCTATATTCACTCTCTTATTGGAACATTATTAGCAGTTGCTGGTATTAGTATTATTTCATGGAAAGGTGAAAATAGCCTTTTAATGCTGATCAATGCTTCTATTGCCGGCACAGGTTATGGCTTATTTTCGGTTTTAGTTAAAAAGTTCAAATTAAACGGCGGGCTGTTTCTTACCAAGTATTTATTGTTATTTGGCAGTGTTTATCTTGCCGTTCCGTTTTTAATTAATTTTCACAGTATTAATTTTAATAGTGACATTGTTTTAGGCTTGATTGGTTTAGCTGTTCTGCCAACCATCCTCGGCTTTTTCTGTACCACCAAAGCGTTGTCTTATATGAGTGCCGCAAAGGTACAAGTCACTGAACTTTCTGAACCGATTTTTGCAGCGCTTATGGCTTGGGTTTTCATTCATGAACAGCCGACTTTATCGTTTTTATATGGCGCGATTTTTATTATTTTAGGCATCTTATTGATGAACAAAGCACCGAAATCAAGCTAGTCGATTTCATCTATTTCGTTGGCGTGATGACAAGCGACTTGCACCACACTGGCAAAGTTAATCGCCATTTGTGAAGGGGCATGTTTTTTATAGGCAAGCCCTAAACCCACCGTAGGAACAGGCGCTTTCAAAGAGCGATAAGCCACACCCTGTATTTGCAATTGTTTGGTCGACTCGGGAACCAAAGACACCCCCAAATTTGCAGACACTAACGATAAAATCGACACAATTTGCGGAGCATTTTGTCCAATTTTCGGTTCAAAACCACGCTCATGACAGGCTTGTTTAATCGCATCGAAAAGCCCTGCGCTAATGGATGGTGGCGAGACAATAAAATCAAGCTCTCGCAGTGTGGTTAAATCAATTTCTTGCGTTGAATCATCTAAACTCAAAGACTCGGAAGGCAAAGCCGCAATGAGTGGTTCTGCTAATAATTCTTGAATAATTAAACTATCTGGAATATTTCGTGGTGAACGAATAATCGCGACATCTAAGCGATCTTCAAGCAACAAATCGATGAGCAGTAAAGTGTTGGCTTCTTCAAGTTTTAAATTCACTTTCGGATATTGCTGCTGAAAATAACGAACGCATTTAGGAATGAGAGGGTTCAACATTGAAGTGCCTGTAAAGCCTAATCGCAATTGGCCCACTTCGCCATTTGCCACTTGTTTAACTAAGCTCGCTGCATCTTCTACACGCTGCTGTACAGGCTGAATGGCATTTAAAAAGGCAAGCCCTGCTTCGGTCAGCTCCACCCCATGTGGAGAACGAATAAATAAATCTGCACCTAGCTCTTCTTCTAAGTCTCGCATTTGCATGCTTAAAGGCGGCTGGCTCATGTTTAAACGTTGCGCAGCTTTGGTAAAGTTTTTTTCTTCTGCTACCGCTAAAAAGTAGCGTATATGCCTGAGTTCCATTGCTATATATAAAACATATCATGATCCATTGTTAAATATATTAGAAAAATACCTCTCAAATTGCTAATTTTAATTTATCGAATTTTCTCGATGCAGCATGCCTTTAGGCACTGCTCTTTTTCTGTCATGGTCATGATATGAACTCTTCATCTACACCCAGTACCTTAAACACTGAGGCAACGTCTGTTCTTTCCCGTGAGTGGATTCACAAAGGGACTAAAGCCTATAAACACGCAGGATTTGCTTTATTCCTCGTAGGTTTTGCCAGTTTCTCACTGATTTATTGTGTACAGCCACTCCTGCCCGCATTTAGCCAAAGCTTCCAGATTAGCCCTGCGAGTAGCTCTTTGGCACTGTCATTAACGACTGCCTTTTTAGCGATTTCGATTGTGCTATCAAGCGCCTTTTCACAAGCCCTTGGCCGTCGCGGCGTGATCTTTACATCAATGCTATGCGCCGCAATTTTAAATATTGTCTCTATGTTCACACCGAACTGGCACAGTTTATTGATGGCGCGTGCGTTAGAAGGTTTATTACTTGGTGGCGTACCCGCAGTGACGATGGCTTGGATTGCCGAAGAAATCGCACCTGAGCACTTAGGTAAAACTATGGGTTTATATATTGCAGGTACGGCTTTTGGTGGCATGATGGGCCGTGTCGGCATGGGTATTTTGGTTGAATATTTTTCATGGCGCACCGCCTTAGGCTTACTTGGGGCAATCTGTTTTGTTTGCTCAATTGCTTTTTTAAAACTACTTCCCGCATCGCGTAATTTTGTGCAGAAAAAAGGGCTAAATTTAGATTTTCACATGCAAATGTGGCGCGCTCATTTAAGCAATACAAAATTATTACGCTTATTTGCGATTGGTTTCTTGCTGACTAGTGTTTTTGTGACTTTGTTTAACTATGCCACTTTCCGTTTAAGTGGAGCACCTTATTCACTCAGTCAGACACAAATTAGCCTTATTTTCTTGTCGTATAGCTTTGGCATGGTGTCTTCATCGTTGGCAGGTAGCTTAGCGGATCGCTTTGGTAAAAAAACCATGATGATGGGTGGTTTTGTCTTAATGATTGTAGGGAGCCTCATGACCCTACTCAGCTCGCTTTTCGGCATTATTATTGGTATTGCATTTATTACCACAGGTTTCTTTATTACCCACTCACTTACCAGTAGTTCTGTGGGCGCTGAAAGCAAACAAGCTAAAGCCCATGCCAGTTCGCTCTACTTACTTTTTTACTATATGGGTTCAAGTATTGTCGGCTCAGCAGGCGGATGGTTCTGGTTGCACGGTGGTTGGAGTGCCATTGTAGGTTTAACCGTGGTCTTGTCTTTAATTGGAATATTTTTAGCGGTTTATACTTCACATGCCAAAGCACATTAATGTAGTAAAACTCTAACTTTTTCAGGCTAGCCCCTATGAGCATTTAAAAATGATATGAAAAAATTTAAATGCTCATTTTTTGGCTTGTAATTTTTTTAAGAAACTGTAAAATTCACTCCACATCGCCGGCATAGCTCAGTTGGTAGAGCAACTGACTTGTAATCAGTAGGTCCACAGTTCGAATCCGTGTGCCGGCACCATCATTAAACCTCATGAATATTTGATTTATGGGGTTTTTTGTTGTCTGTAGATTTTACAATCTATCTTGTGACTCTATTGTCTTAGGTGGCAAAGAAATTCGTTAATAAGAAATGAAAAAAGCCCAACATCCTGTTGGGCTTTTTTCGTATTTCGTTACTAGGTACACTTCCTGTAATACCTCACGTCCTGATGCTTAAACTTATTATTGTTGTTTTACGTTTCGGAACTTCCTGTTCCTGATGAGTTCATCATAGGCAATTTATCACGTCATAAAAAGACGTCAATTTCCCGAATATATGTACGAAAAAGCGTACATGGTTCTTTTAAATTTAAAACTTGATTTACTATCATTGAAATAAAAATATGAATTTATAAACAAGTTCTGTTCGTCAATTAAATAAGAAAACGATATAATGAGTTTATTACTTTATTTCTAGAATAAATTTAAAAACAACAATGAACGAGATGTTTACTTTTCCATCAAATCTTTTTCAACCTTTAGTGACCATACTTACATGCCTTATTTTCATTGTAAGTAAAATGCCTCAGCTAAAATTTAGAAAAACCATATTATTTTTCGCCATTGTCAGCTTTACTTTAATCTGTACTTTGGCAATATTTGGCTTTTTTAATTAAGCCTTATTTCTTGCTCTTCTCTATCATTTTTTCAAAGTGTTTAAGGTTTGGGTTCAGTGTATCCCATGCATAGGCTTGGCTCACAAACACCTCTGCTCTAGGCTGATACAGACTCGGGTCATCAAGCGTACCTGCACGTATTGAAATCATTTCAGGCGCAATTTCAGGTAAGCCAAAAAGCTGAGAACCACAAGTCGGGCAAAATGCTCGTTTAATAGGTCGCCCAGAAGATCCCAAAGTCTCAAAATATTTAAGCTCACCACTTACTTTCAATTCAGATTGGTGAAAAAAAGCGATTGGTGCATAGGCCGAACCTGTGGCCTTTTGGCAATCTCGACAGTGGCAATTAAAGCTATAGCGTGGCTCTGCTTCACTTTGGTAGCTCACAGCTCCACATAAACACGATCCTTGATATTTGGCTGACATGGCTCATCCTATTTTTTTATTGCTGTGATTTGAATATAACGTACATATCCATTTTGGTAGAGTTGTTGGCATAACTTTGCAGTCATTTGAATTTTAAAATTTGCCAATCCTCGGCTTTGCTTTTGTCCTTGTTGATTTTGAATATATTGCGAAAAACCGAGTAACACTTGCTCAGATAAATCTTCAATTTGAATATCGACAAAACCTTGTTGTTCCAAGGTAGCTCTGAGCATTTTTTCATTTGGCACACTATCCCAAGCGACATTTGCTGCTTTGAGTAAATAACGATGCTTTTGTTCTAGTAAAATGGTCATGTTTTGACATGAATCGGCACGCATTAGGTAGTGAAAACCTAATCGTCCTTTTGAATTCAAAACTGGCGCGATAGAATCTAGAAATGAATTTAAATGACTGTGATAAGCCGCATCAATACACATCACCACATCGAAGTATTGTTTAAATTCAAATTGTTTTAAATTTAAAAATGAACCACAGAAAATCTGGCTTATTTCGGGAATAAGCTTTTGAATTTTATGAACACATTGGGTTTGCAATTCAACTGCACTGAGGCTTTTAGGCTGATAATGCTGTAACCAGTGCAACAAACTTGCACCCTGTCCGCAGCCTAAATCTAAGAGATGATCTTTTGAATTTAAATTGATAGCTTGTGCCAAATGGTCAGCCAATTGGCGACAAGCTTCACGGTAGTTTTGGGTATTTTTCCAAAAACCCAAATTTGTCCAAGCAAGCTCTTGATCATCCCCTAAGCTTGATGCATCAATTGCATATTTATGAGGGATGAATCGAGAGAGAGCTGCTCGAACTTTTGTTTTCACAATTTTAGTAGCCGAGTTCTGGGGCAACTTCCACCTTAGGTTTTAAGCCTACAAATGGTAAAGGTGCACCTAAAATTTCAGCAATATGCATGGCAGAAGTAACTGCTGACTCTAAAATTGGCAAGCCATCACACGACCATGAACCACAGTAGAATACTTTACGGCTTGGGTCTAAATGGCGTTGTTGCAATTCTTTGTTTAAAGCAACCGTTTGTGAGTCTACAACCGCACGCGTTAAAGTCACTTTTGAAATAACTTTTTTAGGGTCAATATCAACCACTGGACGCCAAGTTTGGAATACAGGATTTTTACCCACGAGTGTTGGCTCAACCGCATTCATCCAAACTGTAAATTGCTGACGCGTAAACTTACGGTCCATCATGTAGCTCAGCACTGACCAGTCCTTACGGCGTGGTGGCATAACGGTCGCATCGGTATGAATGACAAGATCGCCTTGCTCAAAGCGGAATTGCTTAAGCAGGTTCATATCTTCTGCAAATTGTTCAGGATTTAAAAACTCATCGATTTTAGAGGTTGGCGTTGCAACAATTACTCGATCAAATAAGTTCTGTTCGCCTTGGCTGTTTTCAACCAGTACTTTTTCGCCTTGTAATTCAACTTTTTTAATTGCTGATCCGCTATGGATATCGATGCCTTTAATCAAGCTATCTACAAATGCAGGTGTGCCACCTTTCATGCGCAATAACATGTCGCCATCAGTTAAGTGACGTAAAAACTCAAGTAAGTTTTTTGCAGGCCAATCGCCAATTGTTTTTGGATTACACGTACAAATTGTATAGAGCACTGGCATAACCACACCGTGCCAGAATACTTCTTCAATATCGTTCTGATTAATAAATTCAGCGAGGGTAATATCTTGATTTTTGGATTTGAAAAACTGGTGAATCGCAGTTTTTAGTTGCAACATCCCTTTCACAAGACGCCAGCCATATTGCTGAATGCCTTTACGGTTATTAATAATCGGGAAATTACCAATACGGCTACGAGATGTCGTTAACCATGTTTCCGTACGATCTTCGAATAACCAGCTACATGACATATAAGTACGAACTGGGAAGGTTTTAATGCCTAAATGAGCAGCAAGGCTGAGTGTATTCTTCCACAGATGTGGATTCATCACACGTAGCGGTGCATCAATAATTCCACCATCGAACTCAATGCTATGGCTATCCATTCCCCGGCCAGGAAGTGCTTCAAATATCGTGATCGTATGCCCTGCATCTTTCAGAATTCTTGCTGCCGCAAGCCCTGCCATTCCACTGCCAATAATTGCGATATTCAAAATGATGTCCCATTTTTCGAGAATTTTTTTGATTATCACTCATACCCCCAAAAAACACCGTATTAAAAACTACCAGATTTTTATTTTTTGCATCAATTTATATAGAAAAAATTTAACAGATCCGCCCAAAAGTTTTTCATAAAATTTTACAAAAGAGGATGAGTATATAAAAATCTATATTTTTTAAAAATTTAAAAAAAATCTTTTAAATAAAATAAGATAATTTAACTATATTTATATCATTTGTTTTACAACTATCTTTTTTTAAGATATCATTAGCCCATAATAATGAGAAGCAAATCACACAAAACAATGCCGAGAGAATAATGAAAACCATCATAAAAATAGAATCTTTACAGCGAAAAAGCCCGCTATTCACACTTGATAGCGGGCTTTTTATTACTTTGCTTTAATAGCCAATTAAGCACAATTAAACAATTTAACCTTCTTGCATGAGTGAACCGAATTTTCCACGATTAAAATCATTAATCGCTTCCATAATCTCGGCTTTGGTATTCATGACGAATGGTCCATAACCTTCGATTGGTTCATTGAGTGGTTGGCCAGTTAACACTAAAAACTTAGTATCTTCTTCAGCATTTAAACTAAACTCAACGCCCTCACGAGACAAAATCGCAACGGTTTTACCTTCAAGACGATTTGCATCATTAACCACAACCGCGCCATCTAATATCACAACAAGCGTGGTGTGACCTTCAGGTACATAGAGGGTATGTTTTTGGCCTTTAACCAATTTACCATCCCATACATTTAATGGACTAAATGTAGTTGCAGCACCTTTTGCATCTGCATATTCACCTGCAATAACCCGCAAATGACTGCCTTCTTCGTCTAGTGCAATGTCTGGAATATCTTTCGCTTCAATCGCTTGGTATTTTCCAGGCGTCATTTTTGAATGAGCAGGTAAATTTACCCACAATTGCACCATTTCAAAAAGACCACCGTGCTCTGCAAATTCAGGAGAATGGAACTCTTCATGCAACACGCCTGCACCCGCAGTCATCCACTGAACATCACCAGTTTTAATGGTTCCGCCGCCGCCACTTGAGTCTTTATGGGTCACCTCACCTTGGTAGGCGATGGTCACTGTTTCAAAGCCACGATGAGGATGCGAACCTACGCCTTGCTGTTCAGTCGTTGGCGAGAATGTATAAGGCGCTGCATAATCGAGTAGCAAAAATGGGCTTAAGGTTTGGCCTAAACGGTCATAAGAGAATAGGTTATATACAGGGAAACCATCACCCACCCAATGCATGTGGTTATTTTGATATGCACCAAGAAATTTCTTCATCTGATCTCTCCTATATATGTAGGATTTTCTTGAACTGGTATTGATTTTACGCCTCAATAATTGCAGTTTATAGATCAGGATTAGCAACACATTATTTCATCTATGAGACAATCTAAGAATTTAATGTGCTCTTTTTAAGATCGTCCTATTTTTAAAATTCTTAATCCTATTTTTTAGACTTAATCACGACATAAAACTCAACTAGCATAATTTTAGGCAATAACGACCTACTCAATAATTTTTGATTATTTATTTTGATAACATGAGGACATAAAAAATGGCTCAAGATTACGTGCGTTTAGACAAGGATAATGCTGCGGTTCTTTTGGTTGACCATCAAGCAGGTTTACTTTCTTTAGTTCGAGATATCGATCCGGATAAATTTAAAAACAATGTATTAGCACTTGCAGATGCTGCTAAATATTTTAATTTACCAACTATTCTTACCACTAGTTTTGAAAACGGTCCAAATGGTCCTTTAGTTCCAGAATTAAAAGAACTTTTCCCAAATGCACCATTTATTCCACGTCCTGGTCAAATCAATGCATGGGACAATGAAGACTTCGTAAAAGCTGTCAAAGCGACAGGTAAAAAACAACTGATTATTGCAGGGGTAGTGACTGAGGTTTGTGTGGCATTCCCAGCTTTATCTGCACTCGCTGAAGGCTTTGAAGTGTTTGTGATTACCGATGCTTCTGGTACTTTCAATGAATTAACACGTGATGCTGCTTGGGACCGTATGTCAAAAGCAGGTGCTCAGCTTATGACGTGGTTTGGTATGGCGTGTGAGTTACACCGCGACTGGCGTAATGATGTGGAAGGTTTAGGTGCGTTGTTCTCAAATCATATCCCTGATTACCGCAACCTGATGACAAGCTATAGCTTTAATACCTCACAAAAATAAGTTCTATTGCCAAGATTAGAGTGCTTAAGCGCTCTAATCTTAAAGTTAAATGGATTGATCGGACATTGATAAGCTCTTTTGATGATTTTTATTATTTCTATTTGGTCGTAAAACACGGCGGCTTTAGTGCGGCCAGTGATGCTGAAAATATTAGTAAATCTAAGCTCAGCCGACGCATTATTGACCTTGAAAATAAATTTAATGTCAGCCTGATTCAAAGAACAACACGTCATTTTAAGGTGACCGATTTAGGTCAAGAATTTTACGAGGAATGCTGCAAAGTTATTACTCAAGTTGAATGTGCAGAAAACGTGTTATTAAAGCAAAAAAGTGAGCCTCAAGGTTTGGTAAAAGTAAGTTGCCCACCTCTGATGATGCATTTTCAAATTAGAAAAATTTTAAATCAGTTTTTAAAAACCTACCCCAAAGTTGAAATAGCACTCGAGCTAACCAGCCGTCGAGTAGATATCTTGCATGATGACATCGACCTCGCGATTCGTACCAATTTTGAACCCAATGAAGATTCAAATTTAATTGTTCGTGATGTGATTAAAACCGATCATTGTCTGGTGGCTTCGCCTGAATTACTTCAAGGTCGCATCATTGAACATTATTCTGAATTACAGGACTTTCCGAGTATTAGCTTAGGTACTCAAAAACAAAATCCTATTTGGCATTTATGCAATATTCGTAATAGTGAATCGGTTGATGTGCCTTATCAACCACGAATAAAAAGTAATGATTTGGCAGGTGTTTACTATGCTGTAATGGATGGTTTAGGCATTGCCGACCTTCCTTTTTTAACCGTCGAATCTGAAATTCGTAAAGGTACGCTTATCCATATTCTTCCTGACTGGAAGTCGAATATTGGTACGCTGCAATTGGTTTATGTTTCGAGAAAAGGCCAACGTCTTGTGGTTGAAAAACTCATTGAAACGCTGATTGATGAACTCAGGCGTTTGCCTGAAAGTCGTGATGGCTATCTATCGACTTAAAATAAAAAACCGGTCATGAATGGGCATGACCGGTTTTTTTGTGAAACATCACATACAGCATAACTGTATGTTTTCGTTCAGAACAAAGCGAACTCGCTTTATTCCTTACTCAGATAAGTCTACGCAGAGGTATTTCATTTCGACATATTCTTCGATGCCGAATTTTGAACCTTCACGGCCTAGACCTGATTGTTTTACGCCACCAAACGGAGCAACTTCATTTGAAATCGCGCCCGTGTTAATGCCGACCATACCGTATTCGAGTGCTTCACCTACTCGCCATTGACGAGCTGTGCTTTGCGTAAACAAATAAGCAGCTAAACCAAACTCGGTATCGTTCGCCATTGCCACTGCTTCATCTTCAGTTTTAAAGCGGAATAGTGGTGCAAGCGGACCAAAAGTTTCTTCTTTAGACACTTTCATGTCTTGCGTTACGCCTGTTAACACAGTCGGTTCAAAGAATGTACCGCCCAGTGCCGAGCGTTGACCACCAATACGAACTGTTGCCCCTTTCTCAGTTGCATCTGCAATATGAGACTGAACTTTTGCAATCGCGTCTTCATCAATTAAAGGCCCTTGAGTTGAACCTTCTTGACGGCCATCGCCAACTTTAAGCTTAGACACAGCTTCAACCAAACGCTCTGCCAATGCATCGTAAATACCGTCTTGAACATAAATACGGTTAGCACATACACAAGTTTGACCGCTGTTACGATATTTACTTGCCATAATGCCCTGAACTGCTTGCTCAAGGTTAGCATCGTCAAATACCACAACTGGTGCATTACCACCGAGTTCAAGCGAAAGCTTTTTAATGGTTGGCGCACATTGTTGCATCAAGATACAGCCAACTTGAGTTGAACCTGTGAAGCTTAACTTACGAACAATATCGCTTTCACATAGTGTTTTACCCACTTCAACCGCATCACCACTAATGTTAATTAAAACATCAGCTGGTAAACCTGCCTGTAAAGCCAATACTTCAAGTGCATAGGCGGTTAACGGCGTTTGTTCTGCTGGTTTAACCAACATTGAACAACCCGCAGCAATGGCTGGACCTGCTTTACGCGTAATCATGGCAGCAGGGAAGTTCCACGGCGTAATGGCAGCAGTAACTCCAATCGCTTGTTTAATCACGAGCAGACGTTGGTTTGGCAAGGTTGGCGTCAACACTTCACCATCAATACGGCGAGCTTGCTCGGCAAACCATCGTATAAAAGATGCTGCATAACCAATTTCACCACGTGCTTCTGCTAATGGCTTACCTTGCTCAGCTGTTAAGATTTGAGCCAGATTTTCTTTGTGCTCAAGCATGAGGTTGTACCATGCCAATAGCACATCAGCACGAGCCAAGGCAGTTTGCTTTTTCCAAGCAGCCTGCGCTTTTGCTGAACGGTTAATTGCGGCTTCAACTCCTGCACGGTCATAGGTTTTTACCCATGCCAAAGTTTCACCTGTAGCAGCATCATTAACTTCGATATAGTCATTTGATGCAGGTGCTTCTAATGAAATATCAGGATGTTTTAATAAATACTGCAAATTATTTTGAATCATGCAGATTGCTCCATTGCTTTTGCACTACCTGCTTTTAGAGTTGCAAAACCTTGTTTCAAGATATCAAGGCCTTGACGGAATTGTTCAGCAGGAATGGTTAATGGATATAAGAAACGAATTACATTACCGTATTTACCACAAGTAAGAAGTAACAACCCGTTTTCCATTGCATAGTTTTGTACAACTTTTGCTTGTTCAGCTGTTTCAAGCTCTACTGCAACCATTGAACCTAATGCACGAATATCAGTTACGACGTCGCCTGTTGCTTGCTGAATATCTTTAAGGGTAGCGACTAACTCTGCACCTAATTCATTTGCACGGTCGCATAGGTTTTCTTCTTCAATCGCATCAATAACCGCGTGCGCAGCAGCAACCGCAATCGGGCTACCTGCGTAAGTACCACCTAATCCACCTGGGTTAGGCGCATCCATCACTTCTGCACGGCCAACAACACCTGAAATAGGGAAACCGCCGCCCAAGCTTTTCGCCATCGTGATGAGATCTGCTTTAGTTTCGTAATAGTTCATTGCGAACAATTTACCAGTACGGGCAAAACCTGATTGCACTTCGTCAGCAACCAATAAAATACCGTGCTTGTCGCAAATTGAACGTAAACGTTTTAAGAACTCAGCTGGCACAACATTGAAACCGCCTTCACCTTGTACTGGCTCAAGTACGATTGCCGCAACATCATGTGGTGCAATATCTTCACTGAAAATATCTTCAACGCTTTCAATTGCCGCGTCTACTGAAATACCTTTAGCAGGCACTGGGTAACGCGCGTGGAACACACCCGCTGGCATTACACCGAAATCACGTTTGTAAGGCGCTGTTTTACCTGTCATTGCCATCGTCATAAATGAACGACCGTGGAAACCATTACCAAAAGTGATAATGCCGTGACGACCTGTATAAGAACGAGCAATCTTCACCGCATTTTCAACTGCTTCTGCACCAGTAGTGAAAAAAGCTGACTTCGCAGGACCCGCAATTGGCGCGCGTTCATTAATACGCTCAGCTAAAGCGACATAGCTTTCATATGGTGTTACTTGATAGGCAGTGTGAGTAAATTTAGTAAGTTGCTCAGTTACTGCTGCAATCACTTTAGGGTGGCGATGGCCTGTATTTAAAACCGCGATACCACCAGCAAAGTCGATAAATTGGTTGCCTTCCTTGTCCCAAAGCGTGGCATTTTCAGCTTTTTCCGCATACCACTGACACATCACGCCTACACCACGTGGAGTTGCTTGCTGTTTACGTGCGTTAAGTGCAGAATGTTGATTATCCATTTGATTCCCTCATATTTTCATCATCAGTTGCAGCTTTGGTTTCTTGCATCCTGTGCTTAATTTTCAGGGTGCTTTACAACGACTGCCTATGCATGTAATTTCGCTCGTCTGATGCCAACTGACGAGAGCCACTTTTTAACTGTAGGAGAGAGCCAATTGCGTAGTTTACTTGGAGATCATTTGCTACAACGACTCCAACAGGACACTGAAGGGAAACTACATCAACGCCTTTTCCGTTGTCTGCGTGGTGCCATTATTGATGGAGTCATCCAGCCCAAGACTCGTCTACCTGCGTCACGCGACTTAGCCAGTGAAATTCATGTTTCAAGAAATACGGTGCTTAGTGCCTATGAACAGCTACAAGCTGAAGGCTACTTAGAAGCACGGACAGGACATGGCACATGGGTTGCCGAAAAATTACCAGAGAGTTTTTTAAATACACAAAACAAGAAAAAAGTGGTTTCTAGCCCGAAAGCTCAAAGCTCCTATGCACTATCGCAGCGTGGTTCCAACTTATTAGGCTATGCAGCAGCGTCGCCACACCAATGGGGCGCTTTTGTGCCGGGAGCACCGGATGTGACCGAGTTCCCACATCATATTTTTAGTCGTATTCAAGCACGCTTAAGCCGCGAACCCGACATTAACCGCCTGATTTATAGCAATGCAGGTGGATGTATAGAGCTTCGAAGTGCATTGGCAGATTACTTGCGTGTTGCACGTTCAGTCCAGTGCGATGCGGACCAGATTATTATTACCGAAGGCATTCACCAAGCTATTGATTTAGTCTCGCGTGCGCTCAGTGATATGGGGGATAAAATCTGGATTGA
The DNA here is from genome assembly GCF_025514755.1 of Acinetobacter sp. WU_MDCI_Abxc222. Classification (NCBI taxonomy): domain Bacteria; kingdom Pseudomonadati; phylum Pseudomonadota; class Gammaproteobacteria; order Moraxellales; family Moraxellaceae; genus Acinetobacter; species Acinetobacter sp. WU_MDCI_Abxc222. The sequence goes on along the minus strand of NZ_JAHPVG010000006.1, from coordinate 205,563 downwards.
AGATCCTGCTTATTGGGGAATGCGTAATACGTTACGAATTAATGGCCTTGATATTCAACCAATGCCTGTCGATGCTGAAGGCATTATTCCTGAGGAAAATCCGGCAAAGCCACCAAAACTCATTTTTGTCACGCCTTCACACCAATATCCGCTTGGCTCTCATTTAAGCCTCAACCGCCGACGTAAACTGATTGAGATTGCACGTCAGCACAATAGCTGGATTGTAGAAGATGATTATGACAGTGAGTTCCGTTTCTCGGGTCAGCCTTACCCCTCTTTACAAGGTTTAGAAAATGATGCGCCTGTGCTGTACATGGGCACGTTTAGTAAAACCATTTATCCATCCTTAAGAATTGGCTATCTAGTGGTGCCTAAGCCGTTATTTTCACCATTACGTATTGTTGCAGCCGAGCTTTATCGTGGTGGGCACTTGCTTGAGCAAAAAGCCCTAGCTGAATTTATTCGTGAAGGCCATTATGAAGCGCATATTCGCCGTATGCGCCTACTTTATGGCAAGCGCCGTGACTACTTGGTGAGCTTAATTCAACGCTACCTTGGTCCCGAATTTATTCATGAATATGATGAAGCGGCAGGATTGCATCTGGTTTTAAAACTACCAAACGCTTGCGATGATGTCGCCATTGCAGCCACTGCACTTGAACGTGGTGTCAAAGTTCGTCCTCTTTCGCAGTATTACATGCAGTCGCATGCACATGCCGAACGTGGACTGCTCATGGGCTTTGCCTGTGTAAATGAAAAAGATATGGTGATGGCTTTTGGTGTCTTGCTTCAATGCTTACGTGAAGCAGGTGTACCCACATTGAATTAACTGTTTTCTTATAAGACAAATAAAAAAGAGCCTGTTTGTAAGGCTCTTTTTTATTTAAAAAATTTAAACTAACTTTTCTTCATGGCTATGAGTTAAATGAGTCGCTCTACGCTCTTTACCCCAACCCAGTTTTTCAGACAACAAGCCGAAGAACACAATAATGCCGAACAGAGCTGTGGTGTAAATCACTTCTTTAAAATAGGTGCCTTCAATCAACATGGTAAGAATTGCACCAATAATTGCAAAAATCACCACGTAAGTTAGATAAGGGAACATCCACATTTTAAAGTCAATTTTCACGCCTTCAGCTTCTAACTTTTTACGCATACGAAGCTGAGAATAAGCAATAGTCAAATACACATAGAGTGTTGCCGCGCCTGTTGTTAACATGAAAAAGTCATAAACATTCATACTCTCGGTTGCAGTTAAAACTACCGCAATCACAGAGAAGAAGCATGACACAATCACGCCCACCCACGGACTACTTTTACTGTTTACAGAGCCAAAACTTTTCGGTGCATCACCACGTTTAGCTAAAGAGAACAACATACGTGAACACGTATAAAGAGCTGAGTTAAAGCAACTACATACTGAGGTTAGAACCACAAAGTTTACGATATGGCGCGCCCCTGGAATACCAAGTGCAGACAGAGTTACGCTATAGGTTCCCCAAGTTGAATCTTTCAAAAGTTCATTGTTGTGAGGAATCAAACATACCGCCACAAACATAGAGCCTACGTAGAATAAAATAATTCGCCAAACCACCGAGTTTGATGCTTTACGAATTTCTTTCGATGGATTTGCCGACTCTGCTGCCGCTACCGTAACAATTTCAGCACCAATGTAGGCAAACATCACCCCAAGCAAAGCTGTGATAACAGATGAACCTCCATTTGGCATAAAGCCTTGAGAGGTTAAATGACTCATACCAGAAGCAGCCGGATTACCCCAAGGCCACAAGTGCATGATGGCTAAACTACCAATCACAAGGAAAATAACAATCGCAATGACTTTGATGAGGGCGAACCAAAACTCAAATTCACCATAGTTTTTCACGTTTTGTAAATTAACAACAACCAGTGCGCCAATCACCACGACCATATAGACCCAGATCGGTATAAACGGGAACCAATTGTTTAGAATTTTACCTGCCACATAGGCTTCCCACCCCATGAGCATGGCCAGAGTACACCAGTACAACCAACCAATTGAAAACCCTGCCCAACGGCCAATCGCACGGTCAGCATAAGTTGAAAAAGAGCCACTATCAGGGTTTAAAACGGCCATCTCGCCTAACATACGCATGATGAACCAAACAAGTAGACCACCTAAAGCGTAAGTTAAGAAAACTACAGGTCCGGTATTGTAAATAATACTGCCTGAGCCGACGAATAGAGAACCACCAATAACCCCTGCAATCGAGATCATGGTCAGGTGGCGTGATTTGAGTCCATGTTTTAAACTTTGGGAGTGATTGGCTTCAGAACCATTTTGATGAGCTGCCATATCATTTTCCTTAATATATGGAGGATATCGGCTAGTCTCGGAAATCCTCCGAAGCCAAAAAATATCCCCTAAAAATTTAGCCGTTCTGCCCAATTCCTAAAACAGTAAATTCACTGAGCTTATCCGGCGCTTCCGTATGCATACTTCCAATAGCTTTAATTTGTCGTTTCGGCACTCAAGAAACGAGAGCCATTTTTGTAATAAAAGAGAGAGCCAATTGCAAAATTTATACGCAAAATTGGCCCTTTTTGTAGGGGATGCTGGTAAATGGCTTTTAGTTTTTATTTTAATGAGATTGAATTTCTTTAGTTTTGTTCAGAAATTAATAATGCCTTTGTGCCTGTTTCCAAAGCTCTAAATATATGTTTCTGGTCAGCTGGATAACAAATATAGTCTCCAACACCAAGCTCAACAGCTTCATCAATTAAGCCCACCAAAGCTTTACCTTCAACCACAATAATATGCTCCACAGAGCCCACTGGATGTGGTTCTGAAAGACGATCTTCGCCTGGTTCAACAATCAGTAAATAAACATCTCGGCGCGCATGTGGCGGACAAGTCGCTAACAAAATTGCTTTGTAGTTGGCAATCTCAGAACTCACTGTTGGCCCATCGCCACAGCGAATCACTTGTACCTGATTACTTGGTTCTTCCATCAAGCGTGCAAATGGAATATTCAGTGCAACACAAAGCGCCCATAAAGTTTCAATGCTAGGGTTGCCTTGCCCTGCCTCTAATTGTGACAGTGTAGATTTAGCGACACCTGCACGACGAGCAACCTCTGCCAATGAAAGCCCTGCTCTTTGACGTTCACGCGTTAAACCTTTGGCAATAATTTCAATTGGCTGAGACATTCACCACATCCGTTCTATAAAAAAAACGATCGTTCGTTTTGACAAAACGATCAGACTTATTCATTATAATGGAAAATCGTTCGTTATATCATGCTATGTCCACATACTCTCTGATTAAAAAACTAAGTAAAGACACTACCCGCTCGATTTTCTTTGTGTGCCTAGCGACGAGTGTCGTTGGTATGTCTTTAGGTTCACTTGCTGCAAGTTATGGCTTAGCGCTCTGGATCCCGCTTTGCCTATCCGTTTTTGTGCTCGCAGGAACTGCCGAATTTATCTTTATTGGTTTCTTGGCTGTAGGTGGTAGCCCAATTGCAGCGGCAATTGCAGGACTACTCGTCAATTTAAGACATCTACCTTTTGGTATTGCAGTCAATGAACTAATCCGAGGCAAATTCTCTCGATATTTTGGGGCACATATCATGAATGATGAAAGCGTTTTGTTTGGTATGGCACAGCCCGATTTTGAGACGAAAAAAGCTGCTTACTGGCTATGTGGTATAGGCATCATGCTCAGTTGGCCACTTGGTGTAACGGCGGGTTATTTCATTGGAAGTGCGATTCCAGACCCAAAAACATTCGGCTTAGATGCCATTTTCCCAGCGATTTTAATTGCACTTACTTTTAATGCCTTAAAGAATAAATCTACTCGAAAAGCTGCATTTGCCGGATCAACTTTAGCGCTGATCACCACACCTTTTTTGGCCTCAGGACTTCCAATTCTGATTTCACTTTTTGGCTTGATATTTGGTAGAAAGAAATGAATCAACAATTATTAATTATTTTAGGTATCGGCTTACTAGCACTTGGAACCTATGGGATTCGTTTCGCTGGTTTTCATTTGGGTGCCAAGTTCTCATTTTCTGAAAAATACCAAGTTTTACTCTCAAACGGTGCGACTGTTTTGCTCTGTGCGATTGCAGTGACGACAACATTTTTTGAAGGTCAACATTTTGCGGGGTTCGCGCGTATATTTGGTGTTGGCTTAGCACTGTTCTTGGTTTGGAAAAAAGTACCGCTGTTATTGGTGATTTGCTTGGCAGCCGCTGGCACGGCACTGATACGTTTGCTTGGAATTGAGTAATAAAAAAGGCGAGATAAACTCGCCTTTTTTGCAACTTTGATTAGAACGGTAAATCGTCGTCTAAATCAGCAGGTGCAGAAGCCGGTTGTTGTGACGCTTTAGGAGCGAAACCACCCGCTTGAGGGTTGCTTCCACCATTACCGAAACCACCTTGGTTACCATAACCACCGCTGTTTTGGCCATAGCCGCCACCTTGGTTGTTATTATTTTGATAACCATTACCACCTTGTTGAGGTGCGTTAAAACGTGGTTGATTAAAATCATTACCGCCAGCGAAACCTTGTTCACCTTGTTGACGAGCATCTAACATTTGCATCTGGTCGCCACGAATTTCTGTAGTGTAACGCTCTTGGCCATTTTGGTCTGTCCACTGACGCGTACGTAGTGAACCTTCAATATAAACCTTAGAACCTTTACGCAAGAACTGCTGAGCAATTTCCCCTAAACGGTTATGCAAAACAATACGGTGCCATTCTGTTTGTTCTTTACGTTCACCGGTATTTTTATCAGTCCAAGCTTCACTTGTCGCGATTGAAAATTGGGTCAACGAGCCCCCATTTGGAAAAGTTTTTGTTTCAGGATCACGACCCAAAGTACCAACCAAAATAACCTTATTTACACCACGCATTAGCTGTCTTCATCCTATACATTTCTATGTTTTACTTTATAAGAGTTATGCTTAAATGGCTACCTCTTTACCGAACAACTGCGTTAAATCACGTCGCGCAGCATCATCTAGAGACTGTTTATCGACTTTAATATAAGCAACTTGCTGGTCAGGCATCACCACAACTTCTTCGATACCACGAATTGCCAATAGCTGTGTGGTCCACTCATTCACCTGTTGCACTTGCGGCAATGGCAACACAATTGATGACAAATACCGCGGCTGAGCTAAACCAAAACTAATTAGCAACCATATTATAGCAATCCCTGCTAAGACACTCCATCCAATCGCAGTATTATGTAACATCAATAATTGACCACCTAGTGTGCCACCAAAAAAAGCGCCTAAAAACTGACTACTGGCATTTACGCCCATAGCCGTTGCTTTTGACTGAATTGGAGCAGACTTCGACAGCCAAGAAGGCAATAAAGCCTCCATCACATTAAATGCAATAAAGAAAATACCTAGACCTGCAAGTAATACATATTTGGATTGATAACCAAATATAAGCAGCAGCAAACCTGCAATAATGCCTGTAATTGCTGTTAAAAAAATCCCGCGCATTTTGCGATATTTTTCAGCAATGATGATGCTTGGAAATGCAAAGAACAGGCTAATAACCAAGAGTGGCAAATAAACCAAACCATGGCTCGCCAAAGGAATATGCGCAAACTCGATGAGTTGTGAAGGTACATAAATAAACATGGCGGTCAGCAATAAATGCAGTGCAAAAACCGAAACGTGCAAACGGTTTAAATCACCCATTTGAATGACTTGCTTAAGCTGTGCCATATAGCCTTGCTGATAATTACGATGGTGGCGAGTCACTTTAGGTACAAGCAATAACATCGCAATCGCAATCAAGCCCATAATGGTCGTGACAAAGAATAAGCCCGAAATACCGACAAGGCTAGTGAGCCAAGGCCCAAGGCTAAAAGCCACCACAAAAGACAGGCCAATACTCATGCCCATAGCAGCCATGGCTTTAGTACGCTGCTCTTCGCGCGTCACATCGGCTAAAAGCGCCATGACTACAGCTGAAACTGCACCAGCACCAGCGATAGCACGGCCAATAATTACGCCATAAATGGTGTCGGATAAACCTGCAACTGCACCACCAATCGCAAACAGTAATAGACCAAATACTACAAGCGGTTTACGGCTAAAACGGTCTGCCAATAAGCTAAATGGAATTTGTAAAATCGCCTGGCTTAAGCCGTAGACACCTACAGCCAAACCAATGAGTGCTGGAGTCGCATATTGATATGACTGTCCAACTACAGAAAAGACAGGAATAATCATGAACAAGCCCAACATGCGTAGTGCGAAAATACTACTTAAGGCAAAAGTTGAGCGACGTTCCAAAGCATTCATCATATCAATACACGTTATCAAACTAGGTAAATTATAAGCCGATTCGTTTCTAAAAATACGAAACACCTTATTTAAAATAACGATTTGGGCTTAAAAAAATAAAGAGGCATTTAGCCTCTTCATTCTATCGAACTTTACTGAAAATTAGCTTAAGGCGACTGATGCTCGCGCTTCGAATATTGAATTGAAGCAATGACAGCCCAAACAATAAACGCTACACCAATTAAACCTGTTACCACTTCAGGCACATGTACGCCTGTACCACTTGCAATCATAATGAATGCTAAAGCACCAATTGCATAATGTGCGCCATGTTCTAAGAACACATAAGCATCTAGCGTGCCTTTTTCTACAAGATAAACTGTCATTGAACGGACAAAAATAGCACCGATTGCAAGACCCAGCATAATCACGACAACATCGCTAGTGATTGCAAAAGCACCAATCACACCGTCAAAACTGAATGATGCATCTAATACTTCAAGATACAAGAAACCACCTATGCCGGCTTTAACTACACCAGAAGCAGCACCTGATCCATCTTTCATAATGGCATTACCATCTTCATCAATTTCAGGTTCGCCACCTAACATATGACTTAAAACTTCAACGCCAATATAAACTACAATGCCCCAAATACCGGCCATAGTCACAGCAAGGCGCTGCGATTCATCAACATTTGCTGCCATAATTAACATCGCAATTAAAGCAATAAAAACAGACATTGCCGGTACGCTGGCCAAGCTAGAAAGTTTAGCTTCAAGCCATCTAAACCAATGGGTTTCTTTCTCTTCATCAAAGAAGAAGTTTAAGAATACCAATAATAAGAATGTTCCACCAAAAGCTGAAATTTCTGCGTGGTGTGCCATTAAACGTTCAGAGTAAGTTTTCGGATCATTGAGTGCCAATTTAGCCACTTCAATCATTCCCATATCCGCAGTCACGGCAACAATCGCTACTGGGAAAATTAAACGCATACCAAAAACGGCAATTAAAATACCAACCGTTAAAAAGAGCATTTTCCAGAACGGATCCCAATTACGTAGAACCGATGCATTTACGACAGCATTGTCAAAAGATAAAGAGACCTCCATTACAGCTAAAATAGCTGTAATTGTTAAAGCTTTAAGCATGGTAGACACGCCTGCTTCAGGTCCGTGGGTAAAACCCCAATACGCGGACAGTGCTAAACACACCACCGTAAAAAATATCGAAAATCGGAAATGCTTCATGGATCAGACCTATACCAAGAACTAAATTTAATCTTTCTTAAAACCGCCGCTATTATATCGATAATTAACCACAAAACGATGTTGTTTTGTGCCGTTATTCCCTTTACTTTATCTCTCTGTTTAATAAAGAAATTTGTAATATTCAATTAACTTATTAATCGGATTAAATATTTTCTTTCGATATATCTATCATTCTTATTTTTGTATTTTAAAATTGATTTAAAATCCAGTTTAGCTGTCTAATTTTAAATGGAATGATTTTATGCTTTTTTCTCAAGAACTCTGGCAACGTAATTTAAATTTATATCAAAAAATTCTCGACCTGCCTTTTAATCAGGAACTTGCTAACGGTACTTTAGATAAAGAAGCATTTTGTCATTATGTTATTCAAGATGCTCAATATTTAGTGGCCTATGGCCGTGTGCTTGCCGTTGCAGCTGCAAAAGCTTTCGAGGCCGACGATATTATGCAATTTTCAGATGCAGCTAAAATTGCAATTGTGGTGGAACGTAGTTTGCATGATGACTTCATGAAAAATTTTGGTGTAACTAAAGAAGAATTTAAAAATACCCCATTAACATTAGCAGGCCACCATTACACTTCATTTTTGACAGCCACTGCTTGGTCTGAAAGCTATCCTGTTGTACTCGCTGCGCTTTTACCTTGCTTCTGGATTTACGCCGAAGTCGGTAAAGATATTGTGAACAAATCAATTCCTAATAATCCTTACCAAGCATGGATTGATACTTACGCAGGTGAAGAGTTCCATACCGCCGTTCGTAATGTGATTGCGACTGTAGATAAAGTTGCTGCACGTTGTGATACAGACACTTTAGAAAAAATGCATGCTGCTTACACCATGGGTGCAAAACTTGAATGGTTGTTTTGGGATAGCGCCTACCATCAAAGACAATGGTTAGGTTTAGATCATATCTAAATCAAGATGAGGCTTTGACCATTTAATTATTTAAATGGTCAGCCTTAAATTTAACTTTGAAACAACTGCCAACCGTAAATCAAACCTGCCGCGGCCACAACCCAACATAAAGTTGCCAGTCCTAGACAAGACCACATCGACATACGCGTTGCCAGCACATAAACAGCAATTAAATAAATGGCATAGGGAATAAGTGACCATAGACCAAACAGAGCTGTTTTTTGTAACGCCTCCGCCCCTTTTTGCTGAAAAACAATCACGTGAGCAATCAAAGCAAATGTAGGAAAAAGCGGGACTAAGCCTGCAATATAAAATGCCTTACTTTTCGATAAAATCGAAATAATGAGGACAACCCCAGCCCCCAACATACATTTTAAAAATAACGCCCACATGCGCTGATCCTATCTGGTCATTCCAGCCCAAAACGCTGTATTTTGCGCTTTTTAAAGAAAATTAACAGCAACCAATGCAATCAAAGCTGGAACTGCCTGAATATAAATAATCTTTTTGCTGGCAGTTAGACCACCATAAATACCTGCAATGAATACACAGCCTAAAAAGAAATTGGCAAGTGATGTGGCAAATGGTGCATCTACCAATAAAGACCAAAATAAACCCGCCGCTAAAAAGCCATTATAAAGACCTTGGTTCTGTGCCATGACTTTGGTGAGTTTTGCTTTTTCTGCATTATTTCCAAAGGCTTTCATGCCATAAGGCTTGTCCCACAAAAACATCTCTAGTACTAAAATATAGACATGTAATATTGCGATAAGTGCAATTAAAATTTGTCCGATCATACAATTTTCCTTTTTATTTTAAAGATATGAAAAAAGATCAGCCTCTCGACTGATCTTTTAATGTGTTACGGTTTTAACAACACTTTGCCTTGACGAGCACCTTGCGTTGCTCTTTGAGCGGCAGTTTTAATCTCATCAAAACTAAATACACCTTCTACAGGAAGAATTAATTTTTTCTGAGTCGCTAGTGTTAGCAGCTCAACGATCAGTTCCTTTTTACGAGCTGCTGGCATTTCTTTATTGACCACACTCGCCCAGAAACCTTTTACTGTCGCTTGTTTGAAAATCAAATCGCCCGATGAAATCTGCATGGTTTCGCCAGTCATACTGCCAAACGAAACGAGTAGGCTATTTTCACTGAGTAAATTCAGCATTTCGCCACTTGCGGTTCCTCCAATCGAGTCCACACCAGCAATAAGAGGTTGGTCGCCGTGAATCTGTTTAACTTGCTCTTTCCAGTTAGGCTGATCAGTCGCAACAACATGCTGAATACCTAGTGCTTGCATCTCTGTAATCGCATCAGTACGACGGACCAGATTAATGACAGGTAAGCCACGTGCCTGTGCAATCATCGCAACTGTTTTACCGACTGCACCATTTGCCGTGTTTTGAATGAGCCATTGACCCGGTTGAACATTTACAAAGTCGAGTAGCATGAGAGCACTAATTGGCATACCAATCAGCTGTGCTGCAGTTTCATCATCAATTTCATTATTGAGTGGAATAATTCCATGAGCAGGTGCAATAAAGTATTCAGCCCAACTGCCATGCACAGCTGCCACTGCAATACGCTGCCCTACCTGTACATGAGAAACGCCTTCACCCAATGCATCAACAATACCAACCGCTTCACTACCACCAATCGCAGGTAAGGTCGGTTTGTAGCCATAGCTTCCACGTACTGTCCATACATCATGATTATGAATTGGAGACATGATAGTTTTAATACGCACTTCGCCTGCTTTTGGTTCTGGCTTTGGCATATCCGCCTGCTCTAAAACGTCTACAGGCTCGCCAAAATTACGATGGATAATACTTCGCATGCTTTATTCCTCTATCGGTTTTATGAGTTGTTGGGTCGTTTCTAAAGCTAGATGTAGATGTGCTTTGTGTTGCGACAATTTTGTGAGTAAAGCAGCACCTAACCATAACTGATACATGACTTGCGCCGTTTTTAAAGGCTCAATATGTTTTGGAATTGATCCTTCTTGTTGCCCTTCCTTGAGTAGCAAAGCCAAACGTTGCGTTAGTTTGTGCACGCCATCATTGAGAATTTGACGCATGTCTTCTGACAAGTCAGAAACCTCTGCCGCCAACTTCACAATCAGACAGTTTTCAGCCCAACTACCGTTTACAGGATCATCAATCCATGCCTGCCATAAGGCCATTAAACGAGCATGGGCACTTTGCTCACTGCGTTGCCAAAGTTGTTCCATACGAACTTTATAATCAGCCATATATTGCTCTAACAGCGCACAGCCGAACGCCTCTTTCGAAGCAAAGTAGTGATAGAACGAACCTTTGGGTACATCACAAGCTTTTAAGATCTCTTGCAAACCAACACCGACAAAACCTTTACGTAGTACCAGCTCAAAGCTCGTATCTAAAATGTGTTGTCGTGTGGTTTCACTTTTATTTAATCGTTTCATGCATACATCATAAACAACTATTAGACCAGTCGTCTAGTAAAGTTATGTTGCTGGTTTAATTTTGCTTAGAGTAGAAATCTGAAGTGAGGAATGTTAAAAATACAACCTGCTTAATTAAACAAATTTTGTCGATTGTCGTTTAACCGTCACAATTTGTCGCTTTAAATCATTTTGTACCACTTGAACAATTTTAAATCGTTATCATATATAGGGTCTGTTGTTTATAACCAGTCACCCCTTGTGACTGATCAATCAACACCTAAATTTTCATCAATACATAATTGAGATGTTCTATGAGCCAAAGTCATATCCGTATTCGAGGCGCACGTACCCATAATTTAAAAAATGTGTCTCTCGATATTCCACGCGACAAATTTGTGGTAATTACGGGGTTATCAGGTTCAGGAAAATCTTCTCTTGCCTTCGATACCCTGTACGCCGAAGGACAACGCCGTTACGTCGAATCACTTTCAGCGTATGCCCGTCAGTTTCTATCGCAAATGGAAAAGCCTGAAGTCGACTCGATTGAAGGTTTATCACCAGCGATTGCCATTGAGCAAAAATCTACCAGTCATAACCCACGTTCAACGGTTGGTACGATTACCGAAATTTATGACTATTTGCGTTTGCTTTATGCACGTGTTGGCACGCCCTACTGCCCTGAACACGACTTACCAATGGTCGCGCAAACTGTTTCTGAAATGGTCGATGCGGTAAAAACGCTTGAAGAAGGCACAGCACTTATGTTGCTTGCCCCTGTCGTTCGTGAGCGTAAAGGTGAGTACAGTAACCTGTTCGAACAACTACAAGGCCAAGGTTTTGTTCGTGCCCGTGTGGATGGCGAAATCATTGATATTGATACACCACCAGAACTCGACAAAAAGAAAAAACATACCATTGAAGTCGTTGTTGACCGCTTCAAAGTACGTGAAGACTTAGGTAACCGTATTGCAGAATCATTTGAAACCGCACTACGTTTAGGTGGCGATATTGCAGTTTTATCATGGATGAATGGTGAACATGCTGATCGCGTTTTTTCTGCAAAGCACTCGTGTCCTGAATGTGATCGCGCAGTCGCAGAGCTTGAGCCGCGTTTGTTTTCATTTAACAACCCGTTTGGTGCCTGCCCTGTTTGTGATGGCTTAGGTACCCGTAGTCATTTTAGCTCTGAAAAGCTGATTCCAAATCCTGATCTTGCGATTAGTGAAGGCGCGATCCGTGGATGGGATCGTCAGCGTCCATATTATTATTCGATGCTGCAAAAAGTTGCCGATCATTTTGGTTTTCAACTTGATACACCTTGGAACCAACTAGATAAAGACACTCAAAAGAAATTCTTACAAGGTACAGGTAAAGAAAAAGTCGATTTAAGCTATATCGACGAACGTGGCCGTAAACACACTCGCGTACAACCATTTGAAGGAATTTTGCCGCACCTTGAACGTCGTTACCGTGAAACTGAAAGTAACTATGTACGAGATGATTTAGCGCAATATCTCTCTAATGCAGCGTGTGATGCATGTGATGGTTCACGTCTTAATGAAATTTCACGTCATGTTCGTGTGAAAGATAAAACCATTGCTGACATTACCCGCATGTCAATTGGTGATGCTGAAAGCTACTATCAGGGCTTAAACCTTGAAGGTGCTAAAGGTGAAATCGCAGATAAAATCTTTAAAGAGATTCGAGAGCGTTTACATTTCTTGGTGAGTGTTGGACTGAATTATTTAAGTCTAGCTCGCTCTGCAGAAACCTTATCAGGCGGTGAAGCGCAGCGTATCCGTCTAGCTTCGCAGATTGGTGCAGGTTTAATGGGCGTCATGTATGTGCTTGATGAACCTTCAATTGGTCTACATCAACGCGATAATGATCGTTTATTACAGACCCTGATTCGCTTACGTGATTTAGGTAACACGGTATTAGTCGTTGAACACGATGAAGATGCAATCCGTGCTGCTGACCATATTATTGATATCGGTCCAGGTGCCGGTGTACACGGCGGTGTAATTATTGCTGAAGGTACTTATGATGAACTGGCTAAACATGCTGATTCTCTTACAGGACAGTATCTTTCTGGCAAACTCAAAATTGAAGTGCCAAAAAAACGTACTGAATCACCACGTCCAGATGAAGTCATCAAACTTTCAGGTGCAGCAGGCCATAACTTAAAAAATGTCGATTTAACGATTCCACTCGGCATTATGACTTGTGTGACTGGCGTTTCAGGTTCAGGTAAGTCAACGCTGATTAACCGTACTTTGCTTCCATTAGCAGCAACCCAACTCAATGGCGCAACGACATTAACAGCTGAGAAGTTTGACTCAATTGATGGACTTCAACATCTAGATAAAGTTGTTGATATTGACCAAAGCCCGATTGGCCGTACACCGCGTTCTAACCCAGCGACTTATACAGGGTTATTTACGCCAATCCGTGAGTTATTTGCTCAAACCCCAGAGGCAAAAGCCCGTGGTTATAGTGCTGGTCGTTTCTCGTTTAACGTAAAAGGCGGACGCTGCGAAGCGTGTGAAGGCGACGGCATGATTAAAGTCGCAATGCACTTCTTACCAGACATGTATGTTCCATGCGATGCATGTCATGGCAAACGTTATAACCGTGAAACGCTTGAAGTCGGCTATAAAGGCAAAAACATTTCTGATGTTCTAGAAATGACTGTCGAAGATGCTGCTGAATTCTTTAGTGCCATTCCAGTCATCCACCGCCGCTTAGAAACCTTAACTCAGGTGGGCTTAGGCTATATTCGTTTAGGTCAAGCTGCGACTACACTTTCTGGTGGTGAAGCGCAACGTGTAAAACTTGCACGTGAGTTAGCAAAACGAGATACGGGTAAAACTTTATATATCTTGGATGAACCAACAACAGGTCTACATTTCCATGATATTGCCAAGTTACTCGATATTTTGCATGAGCTACGTAACAAGGGTAATACCATTGTGGTGATTGAACATAACCTTGATGTGATTAAAACAGCCGATTGGGTTGTCGACTTAGGTCCTGAAGGTGGTTCGGGCGGTGGTATGATCATTGCCGAAGGTACACCTGAACAAGTGGCAGAAGTTGAGATTTCCCATACAGGTCGTTTCTTAAAACCGATGTTGAAGTGATTTATTAAATAAAAAGCCGGAAATTATTTCCGGCTTTTTTACCCCTCAACTGCATTCCGTCCTCGGGCCTTTGCTCTTAAAAGTGAACGGTCAGCTTTCTCTAAAAGATCTATCCAACTCGCTGCTCCGATAGCAAAACCAATACTGACAGAGACATGTAATTTTTCATCTGAACCAGATAAATAAATTTCTTCTAAAGAAATCGCAATCCGAATTTTCTCTGCTAAAAGACGAGCATCTATAAATTGCACCTGTTCTAGCAATATTAAAAATTCATCTCCGCCATAACGAACAATTAAATCCGAACTTCGAATATTTTGCTTTAATTGCTCGGCAATACTGACAATGACACGATCACCTACAATATGCCCATATTGGTCGTTCACTTGTTTAAAACGATCAATATCTATAATCATTAAACAGGTTTGCGTAAATTTTTGAGGGTAACTTTCAACAATTTTTAAATATTCAGATAAAGCTAAACGATTAGAGACTCCGGTGAGTGGATCAGTATTGGCAATATTCTTTAACTGAAATTCAAAAGCGTCCCGTTGTTGCAACATACGTTGTAATCGGTCAATTGCTTCAAATAGGGAAAAAAATTCACCTTTGGTGGTGACATTCATCTCATCTTTACAATGATCAGAACTATGCGATAAATCTAAAATTAAAGTTCTCGCTTTAATTAAAGGCGAAAATACTCGTCTTTGCGCATATATCAGAGTAAGTAATGCTGTTGCTAAAGAAATTAGAGAAATAAATAAAGTTAAAAAGAAACCATTTCGAGCAATTGCATTTTCTTGAGTGGCAATGACTACACTCTCATTAAGAATATAACTCTGCAAATCAACCACAGTGGTAAATTTACCTACAATTGCTTCGGTTAACTGTGTACCACTTAAAAAATATGGTTCGCTCTTTTGGCTTTCTTCTAATAGCCTTTCTACAATCGGAATACCCTGATCTATAAACTCTGTTTTCACTCTAGAATATAACCGACGGTATTCTGGAGTTTTTGCTTGTTCAGGCTGTAAGGTATCGACCAAAACCCATAAATATCTAGCTTGATGTTGAGTTTGTAATGAACGAGCACGATTATTACTTGGAATCTCTTCATTAAAACTGACGGGAGCAATAATGTTAGAGGCCATACGCCCAGCCTGATCACGCATATCAGTTAGAACGATAATAAGCGTAAAGTAATTAGAAATGCGGCTGTCTTTACTTTTTAACTGCAACATTAGTTTTTGTAGTATTTCTCTACAGTTATCCCATGCGCCAAACATTCCTAAAATGGCATTATCCAGTTGAACAGAAGTTCTGGCTGCATATGGAGTTTCACCATAATAATCAACGACACGTCGGGCTTGTCTAAGATTTTCTTTGAAATTGGTTTGCAGCTCATTTGCTAAGGAAACATAACCAGCTTGTTTTAAAATTAAAATGCTTGTATCAATTTGCGCATCAACGATTAAACGAAATTTTTTTAATTCTTGCTGATTTTTTACCAAATCATGAGGACCACTCGACATCATTTTATTAGCAGGAGCACGTTCCTTAGAAACTTTATAGGCAATATCGGCTACTGCTCTTAAACTTTTTATTTCAGCTAGGGCTTGTCTAGTTTTTATATAATCCTGATAGCTTCCCACAATAAGAGGTACTGCCATGAATAATAAGGATAAAATAATAACCAGCATAAAAAAGAACAGTCGATTACTAATATGCTCTGAACGTAATCCTGACATTTCTAGCTGGTACTCCGTAAATGTCCTGCCATTTTTAATACGATATAAATTAGGCTTAAATCCATCCTAGCATTTTAATAACTAAAATTTCATCATTAACCCCTTCATTTCTTTTTTAATAATTATACGATCCCTAAATTTTGTCAGCTTAAATAACAAAATGAATCGAAAAATTGAATGCTTTTTATAAAAAAACTCTATTTTACAGATTAAAGATTTTTAATCATGATAGTAAAAACAGTATTTACTTGTCCTCTTGGATGCCTCTCCCAGCATCCACTGCCCAGCTTTAAGCTGGGCTCTTTTTGGCCTCTTATTTTTTCAATAAAATTCACATAACTCTTATTTTAATTTTTAGATTTTCTTACAGATAAAAAAAAGCTCAACCTTGGGGAAAGCTGAGCTCGTAAAATCTGATGTGTTCTACACATCGTATCTGGGCAAGCACTTTAAATCCTAAAAAACGTTAGGCAGTGAACTTTGCAATCGAATTATGTGATTTACTTCTACCTTTGTAAAGTTGATTAAATTAATCAGGATTGAAATTTTAATCGTTTTTTCAACTTAAAATACAGATTTCTTTTATTTTATTCACTTATATAATAATTAAGAATAGTTAAATTTTTTAGTTAAACTAATCCAAATATTGTTAACTATTCCTCAAAATAAAACGAATTTGACAATAAAATGGCGGTTTTTTATTCACATTGTAAACACAGCTATATTTTTGTTAATGTTAAAACCGATTAATTCAATCTATTTTTCCAATCACAATTGTAATATCTTTTTAACATTTACTTCTTAATTCTTAATGAAATATAATTATTAGCTTATTGTAAATGTTCATTTTTTTATCAGGTTGACAAACCACTTTTCATTTGATTAGTTTTTCACCAATTTTAACATAAGTGTCAAATATCTTTAACATTACCTTTTCTAGATTATTGACTTCATAAATTGTTACAATACAATGACCCCAGCTTTATCTCTTGTTAATGCTGGAAATGATTATGAAAAAACTTGGTTTAGCCACTGCTGTATTATTAGCCATGACCGGTGCTCATGCTTATCAATTTGAAGTTCAAGGTCAATCTGAATATGTTGACACAACTGCAAACGATAAAAACTTCACTGGTGACGTTGCTGGTACATTCTATTTAAAAAATGTTGATACCGCTAAGGGTCCTTTAGCTGAAGCAGCTTTCTTGAACCAAGCTTCTAGCGTATCTTTAGGTTATAGCTACCAACAGTATGACCAAAACAACGGTTTGAACTACCACGTTGGTACATACGGCGTTAAAGGTGAGGCTTACGTTCCTACTCCTTACCTTCCTGTATACGCTAGCGCAACTTATAACCACACTGATGTTGATGGTAAAAACAACTTCTCTAAAGATGACAACGGTGACCGTTATGCATTAGAAGTTGGTGCTATGTTGTTACCTAACTTCTTGATGACTGTTGGTTATACAAGCGTTGCTAACCAATTCGCTTTAGATAACTTCGGTATCATCAGCAACGGTATCTACACTGCTGCGAACCAAACTGCTGCGATTCAAGACGACCAAGATGCTGTTACAGCTCGTGCTAAATATGTAGGTCCAATCGATGGAACTAACATGGCAATTGGTTTTGAAGCTGCTGGTGCTTTCGGTCAAGAAAACCAATACGGTTTGAAAACTGACCTTTACTTAACTCCTAAGTTAAGCGTTGGCGCTTCTTTCGTTGGTAACGATGGTTCAGCTGACATCAAAGGCAATGACCTTGGTGAATTCCGTCAAGCTTGGGGTGGTAACGTAAACTACTTCATTACTCCAGCTGTAGCAGTTGGTGCATCGTACATGAAAGCTGACGTTAAAAAGTCTAGCTACGATACACAAACTATCGGCTTAAATGCTAAATTCCGTTTCTAATTTAATTTAGAAATCGAATTAAAAAAGGACTCAAATGAGTCCTTTTTTTACAACTAAATTTAGCTTCGTACAATATTTAAGAAATATAGATGACGTTCATACTGATCGATAATGTCTTGAATTAAATCTTCTTGAGTCCAATCCATTACATCATAGTTCTGTCCACCTTCTCTTAAAAACACTTCAGCTTGGAAATATTGCCCATCTTCGGCTTCAGTACGTCCAATTAAAAAACTTGGTGGCACTGTTTCACGTGAAACAACTTTATAAATAAAATTAATTTCATTGTGATGATCGACTCGAAGTTGCATCCCATCCTCAAGTTGAGTAATTGAAACTTCTAAATGACGGCGTCTAAATTCATGTTTGATATTTTCAAACGCACGAGCCACTTGTTTTTCGATATATTCTCTAACCTCTTCTTCACTATGAGGATAGTGCATGATTAAACCTAGCCGCTGTTGCCAGCTTCTTGGATTATGAATGGCACGTGGGGTAATTCGAGCTTCCTGAATTGCTTGCATTTTCGTGACATCAAGATGCAATGCTTTTATTAATCCCCAACTCATGAACAGCATAACCACAGTAAATGGCAATGCGCTCATAATGATTGAAGATTGAAGCGCAGCCAAACCACCGACTAACAATAAAATAATGGCGAGTACAGCCATCAGTACTGTCCAGAACAAACGCTGCCAAGTTGGTGAATTTTCAGTTTTTGCAGTTAAGTAGTCTGTTACCAATGCTCCCGAGTCAGCAGAGGTCACAAAGAATAAAACAACTAAAACGGTAGCCAAAATATTCATGACACCTGACCACGGTAAGTGTCCTAAAAACTCAAATAGAGCTACTGATGAGTCTTGCTGAACAGCCTGAATAAGAGTGTTTTGATGTTCATGAATAATGCTAAATAATGCAGCGTTTCCTAAAAAGCCCATCCAGATAATGGTAAAGCCTGTCGGGATGAGGAGAACCCCTACAATAAATTCTCGAATGGTACGACCACGTGAAACCCTTGCGATAAACATACCCACAAATGGCGACCAAGAAATCCACCAAGCCCAATATAAAATTGTCCAACCACCAATCCATCCATTCGGCTGATAAGCGTATAAATTGAATGTCATGGTAAAAAGGTTAGAGATATATTGCCCAGTGTTTTGAATAGTAGTCTGGAGTAAATAAATACTAGGACCAGCGATAAAAACAAAGACTAATAATATTAAGGCTAAGACTAAGTTTAGCTCTGATAAACGTTTAACCCCTTTATCAAGACCTAAGAACACAGACAAGGAAGCTAAAATGCTCACAAAAATAATCAGTAATACTTGAATATGGGTGCTTTGCTCGACACCGAACAAATAATGTAAACCCGAGTTAATCTGGGTAACGCCAAACCCTAGAGAAGTTGCTACACCAAATACCGTACCAATGGTCGCGAATATATCGATGCTGTCGCCCCAAGGCCCATAAATCTTCTTACCAATGAGTGGATAAAGGGCTGAACGGGTCTTTAACGGTAAATTATGTCGATAAGCAAAATAAGCCAATGCCAATCCGACCACTGCGTAAATAGCCCACGCATGCAAGCCCCAGTGGAAGAAGGTCACCCTTAATGCTTGCTGTGCTGCCTCAATAGTCTGAGCATCTCCACTTGGTGGATTAACATAATGCATGACAGGTTCGGCAACCCCGAAGAACATGAGACCGATACCCATCCCTGCTGTAAACAGCATGGCAAACCAAGACCCATTATTATATTCAGGCTGACTATGGTCAGGTCCTAATTTAATTCGACCTATTGATGAACAGGCGATATAAATCAATAAAATGAGAAAGAAGGCTACAGATAAAACATAAAACCAGCTAAATGAATCGGTGATCCATTGTTTTAGTTGCTGCGTTAGAAGTTCAAAAGAACTCGGGGCGATCACCACAACTGCCAAGAACAAAGCAATGATAATGACCGTACCAAAAAATACGTTAGGATTAACGTTTGCGAACCAACTTGGTTGTTTGGAAGGCATAACTCCTCCATGTTATTTTAATGAAAAGTGACAGGCATAAAGCCAATAAAGACATTTACAGAATGAACAAAGTTAAATCTTTCAATAGAGAAAGCCGATAATACTTTAAATAAACTTAAATAATATTGCAGTTACAAAGGTGTAAAAAATTAAAACACCTTCTCCTTTATTTGTCAGAATCCTTTTTTGTTGGATGGGCAATGTACTGTAGAGCAATTAAACGTGTGACAATCAAAGCGAGATACATCACACCACAAAACATTTGTAGCATGGCTAAAACGCGTGCTGGTGGACTAAGCGGCATTAAATCAGATAAGCCTGTTGCTGACTGTAAGCTAAAGCTCAGGAACAGTAGATCTAACCAAGTCTGCAAATGATGAACATTGTTTGGATTTTGGAAGCTCGCAGGAATCAATAGCTGACAAATGTTGTAGAGGAATGCAAAGCCCCAAGCAAGCAAAGTAAAAACCGCGGCGGCTGCAAATAATTCATCTCTTGTTAAATATCGATCAGCAAACATATAACGAAATAAACCGTAAGCAGCCGAAAAGTAAGCTAGCGCTTCACAGCTATGGGCAAAAATCTGGATCGTTAAATTGTTATAGCCTAATAAAATAAAGACTGAGGATATAATCGCTCCACTGACAAAAGTTAATCCCAGAAAAGTAAACATTGGGGTTTGACGAATGACCTTGGCAATAATAAGTAAGGCAAGCACTCCTAAAGCCCACATTAGGGTCCGGTAAAATACATCATGAAAAGTGAGCATGGCCAAAATGAGTAGGATAAATTGCACAAGCAGCAACCATGCAGAAGGTAGCAATCGAAAGCTCGCCCAGAAGTCCATGATAGATCGCATTTAATTATTTTCCTTTTTCATTATGTTTTGAATTATAGGAAATCATACTGTACAAAAAATAGGACAAACAAGTTGTTCTTTATTAAAGAGCTTCTTTCACTTTAATGTTTGAGATCAACAAAAAAAGCCCCGCAAGGCTTTTAATGAGATAGATATTTAATCCATTTTGATTTTAGTGATCTGATGCACCAGAAGCACCAATACCTGTCATTGAACGAACATATTGGGCATCGAATGCAGCACGCTCTTTTTTAGCACGTGCAGAGTTGTCAGTCACCGAGAAGAACCAACAGCACAGGAATGATAATGGCATCGCAAATAATGCAGGCCCATTGAATGGGTTAACTGGTGTATCAGAGATTTTTAAAGTATCTACCCAAACCGCTTTAGACAGAACAATAAGTACTACCGCTGTTACAAGACCAACTACCCCACCAATTACCGCACCACGAGTCGTCAAACCTTTCCAGAACATTGAAAGAACAAGGATCGGGAAGTTCGCACAACATGCCACAGAGAATGCTAAGCCCACCATGAATGCTACGTTTTGTTTTTCAAACAAAATACCCAAAATCATGGCAAAGATTGCTAAACCAAGTGTCGCAATTTTTGACATACGAAGTTCTGAAGCTGGAGTCGTTTGACCTTTCTTGAATACGTTAGCGTATAAGTCATGTGAGATTGCAGATGCACCTGAAAGTGTTAAACCAGCAACAACAGCAAGAATCGTTGCGAAGGCTACTGCTGAAATGAAGCCCATGAATAAGTCACCGCCTAAAGCGTCACTTAAATGCACGGCTGCCATGTTGTTACCACCAACAAGTTCAAGCTTGCCTGATACTGCCATTTTTGCAACATCAAGGAATTGAGGGTTGTTTGATACGAAAAGGATCGCACCGAAACCAATAATGAAAGTTAGAAGATAGAAGTAACCAATGAAACCTGTCGCTACTACAACCGATTTACGCGCTTCTTTTGCATCTTTTACAGTGAAGAAACGCATAAGAATATGTGGAAGACCCGCTGTACCAAACATGAGTGCCAAGCCAAGAGACAATGCATCAATCGGGTTTGCGGCCAGTTTACCTGGACCCATAATTTTTGCAGCTTCTTCAAAGCTTACGCTGTGAACTTTACTGAATACTTCAATTGATTGAGTGAACATGTTGCTGAAGCTAAAACCAACCGCTTTCATCACCATGAATGCCATGAAAGTCGCACCACTAAGCAACATAACAGCTTTAATGATTTGTACCCATGTGGTTGCTAGCATGCCACCAAAAATTACGTATGCCATCATTAATAGACCAACGATGACAACAGCGATGTTATAGTTCAAACCAAATAGTAATTTGATGAGCTGGCCCGCGCCTACCATTTGAGCGATCAAGTAGAATGCCACAACCACAAGCGAGCTCAAGGCAGCTAAGGTACGGACTGGTTTTTCTTCAAGACGGAATGACACTACATCTGAAAGGTTGTATTTACCAAGGTTACGTAAACGCTCTGCAACCAAGAATAAAACGATTGGCCAACCTACCATAAACCCAAGAGAATACAGTAAGCCATCAAAACCCGAACTAAACACCATCGCGGAAATACCAAGGAAAGATGCTGCTGACATATAGTCACCGGCAATTGCCAATCCGTTTTGGAAACCGCTGATTCCGCCCCCTGCGGTATAGAAATCTTGTGCTGATTGAGTTTGTTTTGCAGCCCACTTAGTAATAAACAAAGTGAAACCAACAAAGATGACAAACATGATGATAGCGTGCCAGTTAGTGGCTTGTTGCTCTGCTTCACCTAAGTCCGGGCTTGCCATAGCAACAGTTGAATATAGCGATGCTGCTGCCAATAAGGCTTTCGCTTTTAATGAATTCCATTTCATATTAGTGTAATCCTTTCTCATGCGTGATGGCTTCAACTTCCTTCAACGCTTCTTCACTCAACTGGTCAAGGGTATTGTTTGCGATATAGGAATACACGCCACACAGTAGGAAAGATAAAACAATAATTCCTAAGCCTAGTGGAATACCCCATGTCGTTACACCACCACTAAATGAACTCATTAAAAATTCTTTGTTGTAGCCAACAAGTAGCATAAAGCCCACATAAAGCACTAACATAATGATTGTGAGCGTCCAGCTTAATGCACTTTTTTTCTTGACCATCTTTTGAAACTTTGGATTGCGTAGAATCTGTTCTACTTGGCTCTGATCCATAACCAAACTCCTTGCCTGTGCCCAACCTTGGTCACTTTTTTAATAGTAGTTTCTCATTATTAAAATTAGCAAAATAACGTGTAATTCGTAACTTAGACTTTGGTCGTTAAAATTTAATCAATTTATAGCTTTGTTTCTGCTTGCGGTATGATAGGCGCAAGGTTTTAATCATGTAGGTCATATGAACAGCTGGCTGATTATTGGGGTACTCACTCTTTATATAGCACTCTTATTTATTTGTGCTTTTTTTGGCGAGAAGCATGCTAGCCGCCTGAGTACACGTGGCCGGATGTTCTTGTTTAGTTTGACCTTAGGTGTTTACTGTTCATCTTGGACATTTTACGGTGCAACTGGAGCTGCCGTCCGAGAAGGCGTCATTTTCTTACCTATTTATTTAGGTCCGCTGTTATTTGTTTGGTTTGGTTACGATATCTGGCGACGTTTAGGCCGAGTACGTCAGCACCACGCGATTTCCTCAATTGCCGACTTTGTTGCTGCGCGTTATGGCAAAAGCGGGGTATTGGCATCGCTGGTTACGATCTTGGCAGTTATTGCGATTATTCCCTACCTGGCCCTACAATTACGTGCAATTGCCTTAAGTACATCAGTCATATTGGAGCAAAATGCTCATATTCATACGACCACCAATAGCGTTTTGCTTTTAACCAGTGTCCTTGCGATCTTGGCCATGATTTTTGGTACGAGGCAGATCGCGAATACCGAACAGCATGGTGGCCTCATGTTAGCGGTGGCATTTGAATCTTTTGTAAAATTATTCGCCCTAATCTGTGTCGCTTTATTTTTTATTTTTGAAGCACCCGCGAACTTAGTACAAGTCTCAGCCGACGTAAACCAAACCTTTCAAGAAGTTCAGTTATTTGGGGTGCCTGAAACTTTCTGGATTCAGACATTATTGGCAGGTCTGGCAATAATCTGTTTACCCCGCCAGTTTCATGTGGCTGTTGTCGAATTACGCGATGAAAAGCACATTCGCGGTGCACGTAAATGGTTTGCGGCTTATCTCATTTTAACGATTTTAGCTATTATCCCGATTGCAAGCTGGGCTTTGCATGCAGCGCCAAAATTCCTAACTGTGCCTGATGTAGCAGTACTCTCATTACCATTGAGTTATAACCAAGAGTGGTTAGCCCTACTGGCCTTTTTAGGTGGGTTCTCTGCATCAACAGGCATGTTACTGGTTTCATCTGTTGCCCTGTCTATCATGCTCAGTAATGACTTGATTATGCCTGCCCTATGGCGCTTCAAGTTGCTTTCACGACACGATAAACACTTACCTAAAGTTCTTAAATTTAGCCGTCGTATTAGTATTGTCGCGGTGATGCTACTTGGCTTTTTATTCTTCCATTTCTTTAATGATATTAACCAGCTTTCAGTATTTGGTTTATTAGCGTTTAGTGCGGTTGCTCAATTTGCTCCCGCACTGATTGGGGGATTGTATTGGCGAGGCGGAAGTCGCCAAGGCGTTTATGCAGGTCTTATTGTTGGATTTTTAATGTGGAGTTATACCTTACTATTTCCAACCATCTTACGTAGTTTGCCGGAAGCCTATCAAGAAACAGCCCAAAGTATTTTGCTTTTTGGTCCTTTGGGAATTAATGCATTACGTCCAGAATCACTTTTTGGCTTTGAGTCATTTGCACCTTTAACCCACGGCGTTATTTGGTCTCTCGGTTTGAATATTGTTTTATATATTTGGATTTCTAAACTTTACCGTCCAAGTGTGGCAGAACAAATTCAGGCAGAAAGCTTTTTCTACTATGAAACTAAACCTCTGCCATCACCGCATACCTCTACCGATTTAACTTATTTACCGCACGATGCTGCACGTTTAAAAGTAGGCGATTTATTTGCCCTTGCTAAAAGAATTACGGGTGAGCAACCCACAACACAAGCGTTCGAGAACTTTTGCGAGCAAAATCATCTCACGCTCAACCCCAATAGTATCGCCAATGGCATGTGGTGGCGATTCACCGAGCAATATCTAGCTGGCATTATCGGCGCAGCCTCTGCCCGTACTTTGCTCACTACAGCAATGATCAATAATGGTCTGGCATTAGGCCAAGTCGCCAATATTTTAGACCAAGCCTCGCAATGGCAACGTTTCAATCAAAACTTGCTGATGACCATGATTGACCACATGACTCAAGGGGTAAGTGTGGTTGATAAAAACATGTGTTTAGTCGCATGGAACAACCAATATTTAAAACTATTTGGCTATCCAAAAGATTTAGTCTATGTGGGTTGTCCAATTGCCGATCTAATTCGTTATAACGCTGAACGCGGCGAATGCGGCCCCGGTTCAGTCGAAGAACATGTCCGCAAACGTTTACACTGGATGAAAGTCGGAAGTGCGCATGAATTTGAACGAATCCGTAAAGACGGGCGCGTTATTCAAATGCGCGGTAATCCTATTTCAGGTGGTGGCTTTGTGACTACCTTCGCCGACATTACGGCTTTCCGTGCGAATGAGGCAATACTGGAAGCCCGTGTAAAAGACCGAACCCAACAACTTGCCGATGCCTTAACCGAGCAACAGCTCGCGCGCGAACAAGCCGATATGGCTAATATGTCAAAAAGCCGCTTTATTGCTGCGGCAAGTCATGACTTATTACAACCAATGCACGCTGCCCGTCTGTTTAGTACGGTTCTTGAACAAAGCATTGCGACCGAAGAAGATCGTCAAACTTTGCAACAACTTGACCGTGCTCTATATGGTGCAGAAAGTATGCTCTCTGCCCTGCTCGATATTGCACGTTTAGAAGGCGGCACCATACAGCCAAAAAGACAGCCTTATCCTCTGCACGATTTATTAAGCGACCTCGAACTACAGTTTAAGTCGATTGCTGCACAGCGAAATATTTCATTAAAAGTTCACGATGTATCATTCTGGATTGACACAGATCCACAGTGGATACGACGCATTATTCAAAACTTTGTGAGTAATGCACTGCGTTATACAGCCAAAGGCCGAGTGATTGTTGGTGTATTACGTTCAGCTCAAAAACCTGGACACATTCGAATTGGTGTCTGGGATACAGGTCCTGGAATTGCCGAAGAGCAACGTATTAAACTATTTCAAGAATTCGAACGCTGTGGGCATTTATCACCGTGGGGTGAGCAAGGTTTAGGTTTGGGTCTTGCTATTGTGCAGCGTATGACGGGTTTGTTGAATTATCCAGTCCATGTCTATTCGCAACTCGATAAAGGTTCCTGCTTTATGATTGAGGTTCCGGTGGTAGAAGCTCCAAAAGTGATAACCCCAACCGTACAGGCAGTACCTTTAAAAACCAAAGCCTATCGGATTTTATGTTTAGACAATGATGAAACTATTCTTGAAGGCATGAGTAGCTTATTAGGTCGATGGGGTTATGAGGTTTTTAAAGCCACTGAACCTGAACAAGCACTTGAAATTATTCAAAAAGAAAATATTCAGGTCTGGCTTATCGATCAGCATTTAAACAACAACCAACTCGGTGTCGATTTTATTATGCAAAATCGCCAGCATGATGTTCCAGTTGCTTTAATTACTGCTGACTCTCATCCTGAGTTACCTCAACAATTGAAAGAACTGAATATTGTTTTACTCAAAAAACCACTTAAGCCTGCTTCTCTAAGAGCATGGTTATCGGGACTTAAAATTGCCAGTGAGGTAGATTAAATATTTTCTCTCCCAAACCTTTTAATAAGTTTGGGAGAGATTTTTGGCAAAAATTATTGACCTAATTTAAGCCAATAGGCAGAACTGCTCAAAAAGTCTACTTTTACCCAGTAAATCATTGACCAAAATTTCCAATGAATCTTTTTCTATGGCAAAGCTCACCTTTTTTGTAAGTGAACACTTGTATACTTAGTTACAATTTCATAAATTACTGTTTTTTAAAATTATAATTAGTCAAAAACAACCATATAAGACTTTAGTCGTATTCTACTTGCATTCTTCCTGACACATAAATATTCAAAACCTATTTCTTAAATGTACAGTCATTTTTATAACCCATTTCCATATTAAGCACCCCTGCTCACGAATTAATGCAAAGGACAATTGCCATGAATATTTCTGATAACAGCCCACAAGGCCAACTTTCGTCTCAACAGTTTTATCGCCAATACAGTGCCAATGCTTTACTTCCTGAACTAGATTGGCAAAGTATTTTCCCTCACAGCAAGCTCAATGAAGCAAACATCAAAGCGTTAAATACAATTTATCAATGTGCCGTCCCGCTAGCACTTAATGTATTTCATGATCTAAATTTTGATGTATTTGCACCTGCGGCTTATCATCCCCAAGGTTTAGGTTTATTTGATAAATTGGCACAACAAGAAGAAAATTTCTTAAAAGTTCTTAGTGCTGAAAGTGAAAATCTTGACCATGACACACGCCATCAAATCTGGAGTATGCTACTTCGTGGCGGTGCTGTACTCGTTTTCAAAGCTTGGCTTGGTCATGTCAAACTCGGCGAGAATCAGTTAGATATGACGCAGTTTGATGAATTGTCTGATTTACTCTTTATTAAAACGCACCCAGATCAACTTGCTGAACGTCTACATGTTGATGAAAAAGCAAAACTCGACCACATCTTCTTAATGTATGGCAACGATATTTTCCTTGATAGATTCAACAGCCTAGAAACAGCTGCTCTATTTGTTGATTTAGGTGTTTATGATGCGGCGTTCTTAAGCTTGCGTGATGACCGCGTGGCTGAATATTTAAAAATGAAACGCTATGTGACTCAGGAACAAATTGATGATTTGCAATGCGCGCTTAATCCATTGTACTGCGACAGCTTAACACCAAAGCAAGATTGCCTTGCTTAAGTGGCACATATAAAAAAGACCTCAATCGAGGTCTTTTTTCTTTTTAGATTTTCTTATCTTCAATATTTAATGCGCTAATGGCTAATACTGCTTGTGTACGGTTTTGCACACCTAATTTTCTAAAGATAGCGGTTACGTGAGCTTTAATCGTTGCTTCTGAAACATCAAGTTCATAGGCAATCTGTTTATTTAGCAAACCTTCCGCAACCATCATCAACACACGGAATTGCTGAGGTGTTAATGATTGAATACGTTCAGCTAAAGCAGTTTCATCTGCTGCTCTCGGGTCAAGGTTAAGATTAGATGGCAAGTTAGGCGGCAACCAGATATCACCCTCTAAGACTTGACGAATCGCTTCGCCAATATGACTTGGATGAGCCGACTTAGGAATATAACCCATCGCACCATGAGCGATTGCACGCTGAATGATTGAAGTTTCTTCATGTGCAGAAACCACAATAATCGGAATAGATGGATACTGTGCTCTTACATAAACCAGAGCCGAAAAGCCTGAAGCACCCGGTAAATTTAAATCGAGTAATACTAGATCAGGTTCTGCCCCATTTTCCAAACGCTCATAAAACTCATCAACCGAGGCTGTTTCATGAATTTGTGCCTGTGGCAGGCTATAACGTACTGCTTGAATTAAAGCATGACGAAACAAAGGATGATCATCAACGATTAAAATATTCATAAGCGATTAAAGTAATCTTGAGCATAAGTATGGCCTATTGTAACCCTACTATTTAGATGAAAGATACGTTCATCTTATCCATTTTTATGCAAAATGTTGATAAATGCAGAACTTAGCCAAGATTTTCAGATGTTTTTTAACTTTTAATCAAAATTAATCTGTTTTTTATATAAGCTTCCTTTTTATTATAAAAAATATATCACCTATAATTATATAAAATAAAAACAGCAACTTAATAGAAAAACAAAGTGTAAAAATCCACTATTTACCTTTTATATTTAAAACTGATAAGGTTGACCAATTTCGTTATTTTACAGTTTACCGTCGTTGTTGATTAATAAGTCCAATCTCTTGTTTTAGGCTTAGGAACCAAATTATGACTGGTATCACATCACCAAAACCTTTAAATATCGTTGCTGTTTCTGGTGGCTTAAATACCCCATCTAAAACAGAAAGTCTGGTTCAAGCCATTCTTGATGAATTATCAGAAGCAATCGATATTAAAGTTCACTTCATTAAATTAAGCGAAATCGGACCTCTATTAGGCGGCGCATTTTATCGCAACCAACTTCCACAGCGCGTACAAGATGACCTTGCAGCAGTTGAAGCAGCAGATGCTTTAATTGTAGGTACACCCGTTTACCGTGCTTCTTTTACAGGTCTTTTCAAACATTTCTTCGATTTTGTTGAACAGACTGCTTTAGTCGATGTGCCTGTACTTTTAGCAGCATCGGGCGGTAGTGATCGTCATGCACTTGTACTTGAACATCAACTTCGCCCATTGTTCAGTTTCTTCCAAGCACAAACTTTACCAATTGGCGTATATGCGACAGATCGTGACTTTACTCCGGAATATACGGTGAAAAGCGAGCAACTATCAGACCGGATTACGTTAGCAGTGGCACGCGCATTGCCAATTTTAGAATGGGCGCCAGCGAAAGGTAAACGCGCTGAAGTGGTTAAATCTAAATCACAGCAAGCAAATCAAGAGCTTGGTATTAACAAGCAAATTGAACAAGAAGAAGTATTACCTTCAGCGGCTGTACCAGACCTTGATGCGGCAGAATCTCGTTTGCATCACAAGTCTGGCAAATCATTAACACATGTTGCCTAAGCGCAATGTAGCTAAATAAAAAGAACGAATGGGGAGAGCGAACCATGACGCAATTACAACAACCAATTAAATTTGCTTATTGGGTACCAAACGTAAGCGGTGGCCTTGTAGTGAGTAACATCGAACAGCGTACAGACTGGAGTTATGACTACAATGTTCGACTTGCACAGGCTGCCGAAAACAATGGTTTTGAATATGCGCTCACCCAAATTCGTTTTACGGCGGGGTACGGGGCAGAAAACCAACATGAATCGGTAAGTTTCAGTCATGCATTACTAGCAAAAACTGAAAAACTGAAAGTCATTGCGGCGATTCTCCCCGGCCCCTGGAAACCAGCGTTGGCGGCAAAACAACTTGCAACGATTGATTATCTAACTGAAGGCCGTATTGCGATTAACGTAGTGAGTGGTTGGTTTAGAGGAGAGTTTGATGCCATTGGTGAAGAGTGGCCTGAGCATGATGAACGTTATGTTCGCTCTGAAGAATTCATTCGCACTCTAAAAGGAATCTGGACCACCGATAACTATAGTTTCGATGGTAAATACTATCAGTTCCAAAACTACACACTTAAACCAAAACCTCTGCAAAAGCCTTATATAGAAGTTTTCCAAGGTGGTAGTTCACGTGCTGCACGTGACATGGCGTCTCGTGTTTCTGACTGGTACTTTACCAACGGCAATACTGTCGAAGAAATTCAAAAACAGGTCGAAGACATTCGTACTAAAGCAAAAGTAAATAATCACCATGTCAAAATTGGGGTAAATGCTTTCATTATTGCTAGAGATACTGAAGAAGAAGCAAAAGCAGTACTTCAAGAAATTATTGATAAAGCCAACACTGAAGCCGTAAATGCATTTGGCGATGCAACTCGTGAAGCTGGAGCAGCCTCACCAGAGCAACAAGGTAACTGGGCAAAATCAACTTTTGAAGATCTAGTGCAATACAATGATGGCTTTAAAACCAATTTAATTGGTACGCCGCAGCAAATTGCAGAGCGTATTGTGGCACTCAAAAATGTAGGCGTTGATTTGATTCTGTCCGGATTCTTACATTTTATTGAAGAAGTGGAATATTTTGGAGAAAAGGTTCTACCACTCGTTCGCCAGTTAGAACTTCAACAGGAAAAGGAGGTAGAAATTCAAGCTAAATCAGCCTAACCCCCCACTGTTAAAACAGCGCAAGATAATAAAAACAATAAACTAAAAATAAAGAATTTATTGGCTCCAAGACTCGGCTTGGAGCCTTTATTTTTAAGATTTCTCGACTTCTCTAATCACAGTTTCAACCGAGTAACGGCACCATTTTGAAAGTTTTTCGATAAATTCATTTAAGGCAGCGGGTTCAAAATGGCTGACAATCATATAGCAAGCATTACCCATGACTTTAAAACATTCATCGATTTGTTCGTATTGCTTCACTAAATTTTCAATTTCTTCAAATGCGCGTTGTTCATTTAAATGCAAATGAATAAATTGTTTATGCGAATATTGCACAGCAATGGTGTAGTTTTTGATAACACCAGCATCCATCAACTGAGCAATTCGAGCGCCCACCGCTTGCCCTGTCCGGTGCACGCGTTGCCCAATTTCTTTATTTGTCAGACGGGAATCTTGTTTAAGCAATGCAATAATTTTTAGATCAATCGGGTCTAATTCAATATTCATTTTTCATGGCGAAAGAAAACTGGCGATAATGCTTTCATCTGACTATAGCCGATTTTTCAAGCAGAGAATAATCTTGTTTTATCTCATATCAACAAGAGTGTTCTCATGAAACAAGCACTGTTAGTTATCGATGTTCAAAATGATTATTTTAAAAATGGCAAAATGGAATTAGTTGGGCCAGATCAAGCGCTCGATAAAATAAAGCAGCTTGAACAATATTTTAACGAGAAAAATTTACCAATCATTTATGTACAACATATTAACCCGCCACAAGCGAGTTTCTTTCAAGAAAATACAGATGGGGTTTTACTTCATCCTGAACTTAGTGCTGGCAGTAACTCATTAATCGTGACAAAGCATTATCCAAATAGTTTTTTAGAAACCAATTTAGATGAACTTTTAAAAGCACATCAAATTGAGCAACTTATTATTACAGGCATGATGACGCATATGTGTATTGATTCAGGTACACGTGCAGCCAAAGAACTTGGCTATCAACCTATCTTAATTGCAGATGCAACCGCAACTCGCGATTTAAGCCATGCTGGAAAAACTGTAAAAGCTGAAGACGTACAAACTGCTTTTTTAACTGCGCTGAGTACATTTGCAAATGTAGAAAATACTGCCGATTTTCTAGCGAAATCTTAAATAAGGCACAATAAAAAAAGCCCCAGATGGGGCTTTTTTTAAAATTAGTTTTGCTTATCAGGATAAACCGTTGTAATTAACTGATCTACCACTGCAGGCTCAGCCAAGGTTGAGGTATCACCTAAACTATCTAGCTCATTCGCTGCAATTTTTCTTAAAATACGGCGCATGATTTTACCGGAACGCGTTTTAGGTAACGCTGGTGCCCAGTGTAATGCATCTGGTGAGGCCACAGGCCCAAGCACTTTACGTACCCAATTAATTAATTCTTTACGCAGTTCTTCCGACTCTGGAACGCCCGCTTGCAAGGTCACAAAAGTACAAATACCCTGCCCTTTAATGTCATGCGGCATGCCTACCACAGCTGCTTCTGCTACTGATTCATGCGAAACAAGAGCACTTTCAATTTCAGCAGTACCTAAACGGTGGCCTGAAACGTTTAAGACATCATCAACACGGCCTGTGATCCAGTAATACCCATCTTCATCACGGCGAGCACCATCACCCGTAAAATAAGTATTTTTAAAGGTGGAGAAATACGCCTCAATAAAGCGGTCTGGATCACCCCAAATAGTACGCATCTGGCCCGGCCATGAATCTTTTATCACAAGATTACCTTCAACTGCACCTTCTAGCTCATTACCTTCACCATCCACAATGGCTGGCTGAACACCAAATAATGGGCGAGTTGCCGAACCCGGTTTTAACGCTGTTGCCCCCGGCAATGGCGCAATCAAAATACCACCTGTTTCAGTTTGCCACCATGTATCGACAATTGGACAGCGACCTTCACCCACGACATTGTAGTACCAGTTCCAAGCCTCAGGGTTAATTGGTTCACCAACCGAACCAAGTAAACGCAAACTGCTACGGTTACTTTCACGTACATACGAATCGCCTTCTCGCATCATGGCGCGAATCGCAGTTGGCGCTGTATATAAGATAGAAACTTTATGTTTATCGACCACATGACCAAGACGAGCCCATGTTGGATATTGAGGCACACCTTCAAACATTAAAGTCGTCGTACCATTTGCCAGCGGTCCATAAATTAGATAACTATGCCCTGTAATCCAGCCAATATCAGCTGTACACCAATACACATCATCTTGTTTTAAATCAAATACCTCTTTAAAGGTACTTGTCACATAGACTAAGTAACCGCCTGTCGTATGCAACACACCTTTCGGTTTACCTGTCGAGCCCGAGGTATAAAGAATAAATAATGGATCTTCTGCCTTCATTGGTTCTGGAGGACAGTCTGCATCCACTTCCATAATAATGAGGTGATACCACAAATCACGGCCCGGCTTCATTTCAATTGGGTTTGCATTACGGTAAACCACAATCACATTTTCAACACACTCAGTACCTGGCAATGCTAAGGCCAAATCAACGTTTTCTTTGAGTGGTAATAGTTTTCCGGCACGTAGACTTGAGTCTGCGGTAATCACCAGTTTAGCTTGGCTGTCTTCAATACGACTTGCCAAAGAATCTGGCGAGAACCCACCAAACACTACACAGTGAACAGCACCAATACGTGCACAGGCCAACATAGCAATTGCAGCCTCAGTCACCATCGGCATATAAAGCACAACGCGGTCACCCTTACCAATGCCATATTTCTTTAAAACGTTAGCAAAACGGCAGACTTCATCATGTAATTCTTTATAAGAGACAATTTTATGACGAGAAGGATGGTC
The DNA here is from genome assembly GCF_025514755.1 of Acinetobacter sp. WU_MDCI_Abxc222. Taxonomy (NCBI): domain Bacteria; kingdom Pseudomonadati; phylum Pseudomonadota; class Gammaproteobacteria; order Moraxellales; family Moraxellaceae; genus Acinetobacter; species Acinetobacter sp. WU_MDCI_Abxc222. The sequence goes on along the minus strand of NZ_JAHPVG010000006.1, from coordinate 172,081 downwards.
ACCCTCCCAAATAATCGCAGGTTTATGGGGATGTTCTTTAAGATGCCTGTCTAGGCAGTTTGCTGATACATTCAACTCACCATCAGCAAACCATTCAATTTTGAAATTGTCTTTGTCAAAACTGGTATTTTTAACTTGGGTAAATGGCTTTATCCAATCGACAATTTTAGCTTGCTCTGCCCAGAATTCATCCGGGTTCTCGATAGAGTGTTGATAACGTTTAAAGTAGTCTGCTTCAACAGTACGAGCTGTCTTTTTAAATTCCTCTGGTACTGGATAGATCTCATTCATACGCAACTTCCTTGATCTTGTGCATCCCATCTCGAGACTGTGGCTATTATTTTACTGGATCTTATTTGTATGCCTTTTCAGTATGATGACTCTTTCAAAGCCTAGACAATGCGACTTTGGTCATATATTAACCACTTACTCAAGCATACGAAATTATGAACATTTTTATAAAATTAAGTTGATTTAAAACATTTGTCTATAGCTTTTACTTTTATAATTTTTTCAATATTTGATGGTTTTGATCATCAACAAAGATTATTTTGTCTCTCATATGCAACCTAGGAATAAAATAATATGTTTGCCCAAACGACTTCCTCACGTCCACCACAACTCCCTTTAAAAGATAGCCCTTTTTCAATTCATGGCCGTTTTAACCGTATGAGTTATTTAGGTGGGTATGGACTGATTTATTTAGTCACAATCGTGGGCTATTTTATTTTGGCCTCACTTCTTGGAAGTTTTCAGCTTTCAAGTAATTTATTTAATTTTGAGTTTTATAGCTCTCTTTCTGGCCTCAGTGCTTTGGTGGTATGGGCTTTTTGGCTGTTCCTGATTTATTTAAATGTTGTTCTCGTCGTGCGACGTTTGCACGATCTAAATAAAAGTGGCTGGATGGGGTTGCTGTTATTCATTCCTATTGTTCAATTCTTTTTTATGATTTATTTACTGCTTGCCTCAGGTACAGCAGGTCCAAATCAATATGGTCCAGCTCGATCATCAACATTCATCGAAAAGTTAATGGCTTGGTTTATCTTATTCGCTATTTTAATTAGCCTTATTTCTACCGCAGGCTTTTTTTACTATTTCTCTGGTACCGATACTATAGAAACGCCGACACAAATCTTACAAAAAGGAACGGAATACTTTTAATTAAAAAACACTTTATTATTTAGATGAACTCATTATAGTAGGCGCACATTTTATCTCCTACTATAATGAAAGCCGATCATCGCTTTCATCATTTTTTAAATAGAGACTTGTCGTGGCTGATGAACAAAACTCCTTAACGGATGTTGCAAAAAATACAGGTGAACTTTTGCAAGAAGCAGGTACTAAAACCACTCAAACGGTTCTAGCGCATACCGAAAAGTATCATGATGCCTATACCACTATTGATAAAATCGTGGATAGCTTCTGGGAACGTGTACCTTATATTTGTATCGCGATTATCGTTTTTATTATTTTTTGGCTACTGACCAAATTATTTAAATTCTTTGTTCGTAAAACTTTAGAAAACCGCTCTTACACTCGTCAAAACCTAGTTTTGGTTCTAAATCGTGTAGGAAGTACGACCATTTTATTTTTTGGTTTCTTAATTGCATTAGTCATCATGGTTCCAGGGTTTACACCAGGACAACTCATGAGTGCACTTGGAATCGGTTCGGTTGCAATTGGTTTCGCATTTAAAGATATTTTCCAAAACTTGCTTTCAGGTATTTTGATTTTATTAAGTGAGCCATTCCGTATTGGTGACTCCATCGTGGTCAATTCACTTGAAGGAACTGTTGAAGATATTCAGATTCGTGCAACATTCTTACGCTCACCAGATGGTCGCCGTATCGTTATTCCAAATGCAACTGTTTATACAAGTGCATTAACTGTAAATACTGCCTATCAACAACGACGTTGTGAGTTTGTAGTCGGAATTGGTTATGATGACGACGAACAAAAAGCCAAACAGATTATTTTAGATATTCTTAATAATGACCGAAATGTACTGAGTCAGCCAGCCTTCTCGGTTAACGTTACAGCTTTAGCAGATTTCTCGGTTAACCTGACTGTCCGTTGGTGGGTGGATACCACTGAAACTGACATTTCGTCATCTACGAGCACTATTCAAGCTCAAGTCAAACAAGCGTTCAATGCAAATGGCATTAATATTCCTTACCCTATTCAGGAATTAAAAATGGCTGCAAATCAGCCACCGTTAAACCCTGAAGTATCAAGTAAAGAGACGACCTAAAATATAAGAAATAGACGTTTCAGTTCTTAAAATACGGTTGCCTAAGCTCACAGCTTGGCAGCCGTTTTTTGTGAGCAAATCAACTTCATACGGAATAAAGCCGCCTTCGGGTCCAACGACTACACTACAAGCATGTGGAATATTAACTGGCATGCTCTGCCCGGCATAAGGATGAGCCACATAAGCGGGACTTTCTTTTGAAATTAAGCTTGGTAGGATATCCTCAACAAAAGGTTTAAAGCGTTTATATAATTGAATTTCAGGAGCAATGGTGTCGCCTGCTTGCTCGAGACCTAAAGTCACATAGTTATCAAGTTGTTGTAAAAATGGAGTTTGCCAATAGCTTTTATCTACGCGGTAACTATGAATCAAACTAATTCTTTCAACACCTAAAGTCACACTGTCCATAATTAAACGGCGTAAAACTTTGGGCCTTGGTAACGCTACGATTAAATGTACTGGAAGCTTTGCAGGTACTGCTTCATCACGAATAGGCCTTATACAAACTTCTTGCTCATTCATCGAAACGATTTCAGTGGTATAACGTGCACCATTACGAATACCAACTTTTAGATTTTGGCCAACCGTAATATCAAGGTGTTCACGCAAATGCTGTAATTGGCGCTTTGAACGGATTGACCACAACTCTGACTGAACATCTTCAGATTCTAGTAAAACGATATTCATGATTTTTCGGCCAAATACCGGTTAATTACTCCAATATGTTTCTGTAATGAACCTTGATTACGCTGCAAAACTTTATGCGCCTGCTCAACCACCTGCTTTGCTTCTTCCGGCTCGGCTAAACAAGCCATCCAGATTGCTACAACTTGCTCGGCGTCTTGGGCAATCAGTACACCATTTTCATCAATAAATTCATCAACAATGGTTTGGAAATTAAAATAACGCGGTCCAATTACGGTCGGCACATTCAGAACCATAGGTTCTAAAATATTATGTCCCCCACCTGGTTCGTTAAGTGATCCACCAACAAAACAGACCTGACTTAAGGCATACCATAGCCAAAGCTCACCCATGCTATCAGCCAGATAAACTTGTGTACTCGTATGAATACTTTGATTCAAACTTCTACGATGAGTAATTAAATCTAGGTCTTGGCAAATTTCAAACACTTCATCGAAACGTTCAGGATGCCGAGGTACAACAATACAAACTAAATTTGGATCTGACTTTAGATAAGGTCCGAGCGCTTGCAAAATTTGTTGTTCTTCAGGTGCATGTGTACTGGCAATTGTTAAGATTTTACGTTGCCCCAAATACCATAGCTGGTGTAACTTTTCAGCTTGATTTATAAATACTTCTGGTGCGTGAATATCAAATTTAATATTTCCAACCACCTGACTTTTTTGTTGATCTAAGCCAAGTTCGATATAACGTTGCCGAGTAGCATTATCTTGTGCCAGCACCCAGTCAATTTGTTTCAGCATTTCCGCTGTTAGACCTGAAACGCGGCGATAACCTTTCGCTGATTTTTCTGATAACCGCGCATTTAATAATAAACAAGGTACATGCTGTAGCTTGGCTTGATCAATTAGATTTGGCCAAAGCTCAGTTTCAACCAATGCTAAAAGCTTTGGCTGGTACAACTCAAAGAATTGCTTTAAGAGGTGCTTTTGATCAACCGGCAAATAAACTGCTTGAAATAAATCTAAATAAGGTGATTTTAAAAATAACGATTTAGCACGCGCCTGCCCAGTCTTCGTTGTATTGGTAACTAATACGGCTTGACCAAGTTTAAGATAATGTTCAATTAAGGGCTGCGCTGCATTGGTTTCTCCGACCGAAACAGCATGAAACCAAATTGCTCTCAAATTTTTCGGAGATTCAAACGGCCCAAATCTTTCCAGACATTCCTGATTATATAATTCCTGGCTTTCTGCACGTTTTTTTATCCGCCATTGGTAAAAAGGTTTTAATAAATGGAGTGCGGTGTTATACCAAAAAGGGGTCGCCAAGCGGTTTGCCTCAAATAGTCAAAATTTAAAACTGGGGAAAATATAACATAGATAGAAAAAATGGCAGAGTTTCGATACCTAAACTCTACCATTACAAGAAAAGCGATTTACTGACTTAAGAAATGAAATAGTTCAGTAAATCGAAATCTCAAAGATATTATGACGCTTCCAGCGTTGGATAGTCTGTATAACCTTCAGCACCTTTAGCGTATAAAGTCGTTGGTTGAAGTTCATTTAATGGCAAGTCTTGTTCTAAGCGCTGTAAAAGATCTGGGTTAGCAATATATGCTTTACCAAAAGATACGGCATCTGCCTGACCTTCACGCAAGATACGTTTTGCTGATTCTGGTGTTAGGTTCTCATTGGCAATCCATACACCATTAAATTTTTCGCGAAGTTTAGGACTAATGCTGTCAGCAGCTTCATATTCACGAGAGAAAATGAAAGCAACATTACGTTGGTTAAGCTGTTCAACTACATAACCAAAAGTTGCTAATGGGTTTTCATCTCCCATATCGTGTGAATCACCACGCGGTGCAATATGAACACCTACTCGCCCAGCGCCCCACACTTCAATAAATGCATCAACGACTTCTAATAGTAAACGTGCACGGTTTTCAACAGGACCACCGTATTCGTCATCACGTTGGTTGGTATTACTTTGAAGGAACTGGTCAATTAAGTAACCGTTCGCTGCGTGTAATTCAACACCATCAAAACCTGCTGCTTTAGCCAGTTCTGCTGAATGTTTGTATTGAGCAATAACTTCTTGAATCTCTTCAATTGAAAGTGCACGCGGTGTTACATAAGGACGTTTAGGACGTAATAAACTCACTTCACCCGCAGGTTGAATTGCACTTGGTGCAACAGGAATATCACCGTCTAAAAGTTCAGGATGCGAAATACGGCCTACATGCCAAAGTTGAGCTACAATTTTTGAACCTTGAGCATGAACTGCCTCAATAATTTTATTCCAAGCTTGTGCCTGCTCTTGTGACCATAACCCTGGGGTGTCTGCATAACCCACAGTTTTTGAACCAATTACTGTTGCTTCAGTCAAAATTAGACCGGCATTTGCACGTTGTTGATAGTATTCAACCATTAAATCATTAGGCACTCGGCTTTCACCACTACGCGCACGCGTTAATGGAGCCATTACCAATCGATTTTTGATTTCAAAATCACCAACCGTTAAAGGAGTATTGAGTTCAGCCATAATCGCCTCGACTTACACTTTTAATAATTTAAAGTGTTTGTTTTAAATGTTCGATATATTGCTGAATCAAAGCTTCGTTACGTGAAAAATAAGACCATTGACCATATTTTTGGACCTGAATAAGCCCCGCCTGTTGTAACACAGACAAATGATTAGACATCGTAGACTGAGCTACTTTACCCAAACGTTCAATATGACCTGCACAAACACCCTTCTCAAAACTACCACCACATTCTTCCACCGGTAAATAATGTGCAGGTTCTTTTAACCATTGCAAAATTTGCCGACGTAGAGGGTTGGAAAGGGCTTTGCTAATTGCATCAATATCCATAGGCTCAACACGTCTTTTAAACGAACAAAGCTTTGTTCAGCATTTCGAAAACATAATATCGCATTTTTTCGATATTCATATCTATTTTTTTCGATATTCATATCGCATTTTTTCGATTAACATTCGAAGGCTGAACTGCTTTGCCGTTTTAATCGCTAAAAATCCAAGAGTTCTACATATTCATAGATGAACTGTATTTAAACTAAAAGTTCAGCAGACTCTTATAAACCTTGTTTTAAACTCGCTTCGATAAAACGATCAAGGTCACCATCAAGAACAGCACCTGTATTAGAGTTTTCAACACCCGTACGTAAGTCTTTAATACGCGAATCATCTAATACATATGAACGAATTTGGCTTCCCCAACCAATATCAGACTTAGAGTCTTCTAGAGCTTGCGCTGCTTCATTACGTTTTTGCATTTCCAATTCGTACAAACGTGCACGTAACTGTTTCCATGCGTGGTCACGGTTAGCATGTTGCGAACGCTGGTTCTGACACGCTACTACAATACCTGTTGGGATGTGAGTCAAACGCACAGCCGAGTCGGTCTTGTTAATATGCTGACCACCAGCACCAGATGCACGGTAAGTATCAGTACGAACATCAGAAGGGTTAATATCAATTTCAATATTGTCATCAACCTCTGGTGAAATAAATACCGCAGAGAATGAAGTGTGACGGCGGTTGCCACTGTCAAATGGTGATTTACGAACTAAACGGTGTACACCTGACTCTGTGCGTAACCAACCGTAGGCATATTCACCTTCAACACGAATCGTTGCTGATTTAATACCTGCTACGTCACCGTCAGACACTTCCATAAGTTCTGCTTTAAAACCATGACGTTCAATCCAGCGCATATACATACGTAAAAGCATAGACGCCCAATCTTGTGCTTCTGTACCACCTGAACCTGATTGAATCTCTACATAGCAAGGATTCGGGTCCATTGGGTTACTAAACATACGACGGAATTCAAGTTTAGCCAGTTCATCTTCGGCAGCCCCAAGCTCAGACTGAACATCTTCAAGCAGGCTTTCATCGTCGGCTTCTACAGCCAAATCTAACATCGCTTTTGCATCTTCAAGCTGTGTAGACAAACCGTCCAATACATTAATAACGTTTTCTAGTTCGCCCTTTTCTTTCGCCATCGCCTGAGCACGGCTTTGATCATTCCAGATCGCAGGATCTTCTAACTCACGTAAAACTTCTTCTAAACGTTCTTTTTTCAGATCGTAGTCAAAGATACCCCCGTAGTGTTTGGCTACGATCAGTTAAGTCTTTCAATTGGTTTAGATAAGGATTAATTTCCACGCGAGTGTTCCCATAAGAGCAGATAAACAGTCAATTATTTTAGCATAGCTGCGGTTATCTACGAACCCGCTTTGTATTTCTCATCATATTTCATCAATTTAATTTATAAATTTTCTTCAGTTCAATTTAAGATTAATTGGTAACATCCTCATACAAAATTGGGTACTTTTACAGCATTTTTTATGATCTACACAAAATATCCTCAATTTTAATAAAATAAAACATTATGTTTTTATGCTTTAAAATCAATTTGTTAAATTAAATAGCTTTACATAAATAGCACACGGTTACACTACGGTTACTTGCGCAAGATTGACGACCAAGCTTTTTCGTCTAGACTAAAAGTTGTAACAAAACATTTATAAAATCGCTTTTTAGAGGGGAGAGATTCCATGAAAAAACTAGCAATTGCATCAGCTCTTTTATCTGCACTCGCAGTGAGTGGCGCAGCAAACGCTTACCAAGCTGAAGTTGGTGGTTCTTACAATTATCTTGATCCAGACAACGGTAGCAGCGTAAGTAAATTCGGTGTTGACGGGACTTATTACTTTAATCCTGTGCAAACTCGTAACGCTCCACTTGCTGAAGCAGCTTTCTTAAGCCGTGCAAGTAACGTTAACGCCCTTATCAACTATGGCGATAACAGCGGTACAAAAGATACTCAATATGGCGTAGGTGTTGAATACTATGTTCCTAACTCAGATTTCTACCTTAGCGGTGATGTAGGTCGAAATGAGCGTGAAGTCGACAACACCAATATTGACAGCAAAGTAACTACTTATGCAGCTGAAGTAGGTTATTTACCAGCTCCAGGTTTATTACTTGCTCTAGGTGTTAAAGGCTACGACGAAAAAGACGGTAAAGACGGCGCTGATCCAACAGTTCGTGCTAAATACGTAACTCAAGTAGGTCAACATGACGTAAACCTTGAAGCATTCGGTGCATTTGGTGACCTAGACGAATATAAAGTTCGTGGTGACTACTACATCGATAAAACTTTAAGTCTTGGTGTGGATTACTACAACAATGACTTAACTGATAAAGATGAATTTGGTATTAATGCTAAAAAATTCTTAAATCAACAAGTAAGTCTTGAAGGTCGTATTGGTTTCGGTGATAACGACAACACTTATGGTGTTCGTGCAGGCTACCGCTTCTAATCAAGCCTAAAGTCATAAAAAAATCCGCTCAATTGAGCGGATTTTTTTATTGGTTTAAATGTACGATACGTAATTGTAAATTCACATTGCCATTAAATGCGTTACGATCTATTTCATAGACCAAATGTACATGATCACGCATTGGGTCAAATTCAAAACGGCCTGCTGCATTAAAAGCAATTGCATCAAAACTGTATTGGTCGAGTGCTAATTTAAGCTTCAAATGCGTTTCTTTAAGCCAGCGATAATCAATAACTTTAAAATGCCCCTCAAACTGAGGGAAAGGGAATTTTTGTCCCCATGGACCAAGCTGTTCTATCCAATCTAATGTATTTAGTTGCAAAGCCGAAGCTGGTAATTCCCCATCCGTCCATAGCGTTGCTTGAAACAAAGATTCTTCCATTGCTGCAATGCAATTGGTAAATGCTGTTTTAAAAGCTTCGAAGTTTTCTTTACGTATAGTTAAACCTGCTGCTGCTGCATGCCCACCAAAATGGCTCACCAATTCTGGATGTTGTTCAGCAACCTGTTCAATCGTATCTCGAATATGCACGCCATCAATTGAACGTGCTGATCCTTTTATATGAATACCATCTTCATCAGGTGCAAACACAATAGTGGGACGATGAAACTGTTCTTTTAAACGCCCTGCTACAATTCCAATCACGCCTTGATGCCAGTTTTCTTCAAAGAGCACAAGAGAAGAAGGAATGTCTTCTTTTGAGAGCTGCAAGGTATCTAAAGCAAATAAAGCTTGTTGCTTCATCTCCCCTTCGATTTGACGGCGCTCTATATTTAATTGATTTAATTGTCTCGCGATCGGATACGCAGATTCCATTGTGTCAGCTAATAAACACTCAATGCCTATACGCATGCTCTCCATGCGTCCAGCAGCGTTAATACGCGGACCTAAAACAAAACCTAAATCTTGTGCACGCAAAGATGAAGCCTCACGGCCAGCAATATCTAGCAACGCCAATATTCCGACTCGGCATTGATGTTGTTGAATACGTTTTACACCTGCATCAACCAAAATACGGTTGTTATAATCTAGAACAGCAACATCCGCATACGTTCCCAAAGCAACCAAGTCTAGATATTGAGTGACTTTACTTGTACTTTTGTTTTGCTTGTTACGTAAACTTGCTAAATTGGCCAGCACATAAAATGCAACTCCAACACCTGCAAGCGCCTTACTTGGGAACTCACAACCTAACTGATTTGGGTTTACAACTGCTTCTGCAAGTGGTGTTTCTTTGGTCGTTAAATGATGATCTGTAATAACCACTTGCATGCCCAGTGCATGTGCCGCTTCAACACCAGCATGGCTGGAAATCCCATTATCGACAGTAATTAATAAATCGGGTTGATAAGTTTGATGTGCAAGCTCTGCAATTGCAGGGGTAAGTCCATAACCGTATTTAAATCGGTCTGGAACCAAATAGTCGACTTGTGCTCCCATATCGCGAAGCACCAATACCATTAAAGCTGTACTGGTTGCTCCATCGGCATCGTAGTCACCGACAATAACAATTTTTTTCTGCTCATCAATAGCTTGATCTATTAATGCCACAGCTATCTCTAATCCCTTGAGCTGTGGAGCTAATAAATTCTTAAGCTTTAACTCTAATTCCTGTTCAGATTGTACCCCACGCCTTGCCAAAATTTCGGCAATAAACGAAGGCACGCCCTGAAATTGTTCAGGGCGTGTCAATAAAGGTCTTTGTTTGATTTGTATTTTTGTCATTTAAGGCATCAGTCGGTGCAGCATCCATTGACCGTCGATTTTTTCATAACTCAAGCGGTCATGTAAACGATTTGGTCGCCCTTGCCAAAATTCATAATAATCTGGCTGCAGACGATAGCCTCCCCAGAACTCTGGCTTATCAAGCACTTCACGGCTTGTAACTTGCTGTTGTAACTCTTGAAAACGTTTCTGTAACAGCTCGCGACTTTCAATCTTACCACTTTGCGGAGTACTGATATGCGCTGCAATCTGGCTATCACGTGGTCGTTTACGATAGTAATCTGTAGATTCTTGCTCAGCAATTTTGACTACATGACCACCAACTCGTACCTGACGCTCTAGACTTGGCCAGTAAAATAATAATTCGGCATATGGATTTTCTGCCAAATCGATACCTTTTTGACTGTCGTAATTAGTATAAAAATCATACCCTGCTTCTGTGGCCCCACGTAACAAAACGGTTCGAACATGAGGTCTGCCATTCGCACTTGCTGTCGCTAATGACATTGCATAGGGTTCATGCAAATTGGCTGCTAGAGCATGGTTAAACCAACCAAGAAACTGAAGATGAGGGTTAGATTCAACCTGTCCCTCATGCAATTCTCCTTGCTCGTAGCTTAAGCGTAATTCACTTAAATCTTTAATGACATCACTCATGTCATGCACCTTATGCGACTTGTGCTTGTGAACGAACTGAATCTGCTAAATGCTGAGCTAAAGCATTCACTTCTTGCTCATCATCACCTTCGACCATAACTCGAATCACAGGTTCTGTTCCTGACTTACGAATCAAGATTCGTCCACGTCCTTTGAGCTGTGCTTCTGCTTTATCAAACTCGGCAACCAATGCAGGAATAGAATACGGATCAAGCATTTGTTCTAAACGTACATTCACAAGAATTTGTGGGAATAATTTAAAATCTTGAACCAATTCATGAAGAGCTTTATTTTGCTCGACCATCACGGTTAAAACTTGAAGGGCTGCAATAATCGCATCACCTGTCGTACTCTTGTCTAAAGTTAAAATATGGCCAGATGGTTCCCCACCAGTAACCCAACCATTTTCTTCTAAAGCTTGTAATACATATCGGTCGCCAACCTTAGCCCGAACAAAACCAACATTCGCTTTTTCAAGTGCAACTTCGAGTGCCATGTTACTCATGACAGTACCGACTACGCCTGCTGGCTTATTTTGAGCCTGAGTCGCTAAAATATATAAAATATGGTCGCCATCAATTAAGTTACCAAACTTATCAACCATTACGACACGGTCAGCATCACCATCAAAGGCAATCCCTAAATCTGCTTGGTGCTCAACGACAGCTTTTTGTAGGTTTTCAGGATGTGTTGAACCACAACCTTCATTAATATTTAAACCATCTGGCTCATTATATAAAGCAACAATTTTTGCCCCTAACTCACGGAAAACCGAAGGACCAACGCTATATGCTGCACCATGAGCACAGTCCAATACGATCTTTAAATTATTTAAGTCAAAGTGGTAAGGGAAAGTAGATTTACAAAATTCGATATAGCGACCATTCGCATCATTTACACGGACACTTTTACCTAAGTTCGCAGTGTCTTCAATAAATAAATCTTTTTCTAATTCTTTATTAATTTCTTCCTGCAATGAATCTGGTAATTTTTTACCTTCGCTAGAGAAAAATTTAATACCATTATCAAAATATGGGTTATGTGACGCAGAAATCACGATACCTGCATGCGCATGTAAAGCACGAGTAAGGTGCGCAATTGCTGGGGTTGGTAATGGGCCAAGTAAATGAACATATACGCCAGCAGCGTTTAACCCCGCCTGCAAAGCAGACTCTAAAATATAACCAGATAAACGAGTGTCTTTTCCTAATACAACAAGTGGCTTATTTTTTGGACTCGTTCGTTTTAATACCTTCCCTGCAGCAAAACCGAGTTTTAAAGCAAACTCTGGAGTAATAGGCATTTGCCCAAATTTTCCACGAATACCATCCGTTCCAAAATAACTCATAGCTTATCTCATTTTTACGCCACTTCAGCCGTGGCTTACTTCATATATGGCAATTCCGCCATATTTCTTTTCGTCAGATTTACTTTACACCAAAAACAAAAAGCCGTCAGTGTAATGACGGCTTTCTTCATTGTTTTGGTTACGAAAATCTAACCAACACGATAGTTTGGAGCTTCTTTAGTAATCGTTACATCATGGACATGTGACTCAGACATACCAGCTGAAGTAATTTTCACAAATTTTGCATTTTGGCGAAGATCTTCAATCACAGCTGAACCTGTATAACCCATCGATGAACGTAAACCACCCATCATTTGATGAACGATATTACCCATTGGGCCTTTATATGGAACACGGCCTTCGATTCCTTCTGGTACTAACTTCTCTGCACCCGCTTTTGAATCTTGGAAATAACGGTCAGCAGAACCAGTTGCTCCCGCCATTGCACCTAATGAACCCATACCACGATATGCTTTGTAGTAACGACCTTGGAAAAACTCAACTTCGCCCGGCGCTTCTTCAGTACCTGCAAGTAATGAACCAACCATGATTGTGCTTGCACCCGCACCGATCGCTTTAGCCATATCGCCAGAGAAGCGGATACCACCATCTGCAATTAAAGGAATTTGATCTTTTAGTGCGCTAGCAACGCTATCAATCGCAGAAATTTGTGGCATACCAATACCTGCCACAATACGTGTTGTACAGATAGAACCAGGACCAATACCTACTTTTACAGCATCTGCACCTGCATCTAATAATGCTAATGCAGCATCACCAGTTGCAATGTTGCCACCAATCACTTGTACTTGAGGGAAGTTTTGTTTCACCCAACGTACACGTTCAATTACACCAGCAGAGTGACCATGTGCTGTATCAACAACAATTACGTCAACACCAGCTTCAACCAATGCTTCCACACGACTTGGTGTATCAGCACCTGTACCTACCGCAGCACCAACACGTAAACGACCAAGATCATCTTTACAACTGTTTGGATAGCTCTCAGCTTTGCGGAAGTCAGTTACTGTAATTAAGCCTTTAAGTTCATTGCTCTCACCAACGACCAAGACTTTTTCAATACGGTGTTTTTGCAATAATGCTTGAATATTTTCTTTAGACTCGCCTTCACGTACAGTTACTAAACGATCTTGGCCTGTCATGATGTTGCTAACAGGTTGTTCTAAATTGGTTTCAAAACGCGTATCACGGCCTGTCACAATACCAACAACCTTGCCGTCTTTAACAACAGGTACACCGCTAATGTTATTAGCGCTGGTAATTGCAATCAGTTCACGTACTGTAGTTTCAGGCGTTACAGTGATAGGATCTTTCACCATACCCGCTTCAAATTTTTTCACACGGCGTACTTCTGCAGCTTGAGCAGCAATATCCATGTTTTTGTGCAAAATCCCGATACCACCATTTTGTGACATCGCAATTGCCATACGTGACTCAGTCACTGTATCCATTGCAGCTGAAACTAATGGGATATTTAAATGAATGCCGCGAGTTAAACGTGTCTTTAAAGAGACATCTTTTGGGAGAACAGTAGAGTAGGCAGGAAGTAATAAGACATCATCGAAGGTTAGCGCTTCTTGAACGATGGTCAGCATAACAATCTCACTGGTAAATTCCGTGAGCTATTATAAACAAATTTCAATGCAATTTTCATATTATCTTTGCCTTTTTCAGCAATAGATATTTGCCTACTCTAAATATTTCCCACTTATTATTGTGTTAGCTCATATTTAACTCACCTGATCATAGTCATGATCATTCTCAGAATCGGCTGGATTAACACGAATAAGAGGAATAAGCTGGTGCGCCAAACGAGCTTTATTACACTGCTCATCTCCCACCTGCACTTCTCTACACGTAGAACTACGTATAGCATAAATAGAACACCCCACCTCTTTACCAATTTCACCTGTCAAAGCCTGACAACGTGGCTGAACCCGATTAGTTCCACGCATACAAGAATAAACAGGTGTTAAAGGTTCAACTAGATGTTCATCTATTAACTCGGCCTCAGCACAGTAAAATGAAACCCGAAAATGTGCACAACATGCCCCACAGCGTAGGCACTCATCAGGAGTCGCAACTTGAGATAACATTTTATTCAAATTCTCGTCATCAAAAATTTTTCTGCGACGAAAAATACTAAAAAAATTTCAAATTGGACTCAAGATATTGGACCTCATTTTTTAAGTTGGACAACTAAAAACTTGTTCTGTCATCAAGTCGACACCACAAGGTAAAACCTCAATCCAGTCTAAAAACTGATTAATCATTTCTTTGCCAATAAATGGACTGCCATGCTGAGGAACGATCATTTCAATATCCATTTGCCGCACCATGTTAACCCACAAACGGATAACCTTATTGGAACACATATAGCGTTGGTGAAAAGCCTTCATTTTCATGACGTGCGTATCAAAATCTTTTAAAGGCTGATTAGCATCTTCAACAATCGATGCCCCCATATCGCCAGAAAATAAAATTTTGGCAACTGGATCATAAAACTGAAAATTACCCACCGAATGTAAGAAGTGAGCTGGAACTACCACAAGCTTGGATTCTCCTAGAGTAATCACTTGGCCGCGGTCGGGTAATTCAATAAGACGGTCTTCCCAATTCCCTTTCATACGTTCACTCATAAATGAGGAATTTAGGTGTGGTAAAAAACGTGCCCATAATTTTGATGCAACGACTTTAGCATCGGTATAAACCAGCCAGCGTGGCATTGAGGTAATAATGTCCGGATCTTGATGCGAGGCCATCACATAGTCCAGATTTTTCAAACGTGTATATTTATTTAATTCCATCGTTAATGGAACATAGGTCAAATCGCCACCTGGATCGATTACAGCAGCACGTTCATGATCAATAATTAAAAATTGATTGGCTTGGATGCCTTCCCCTTTGACCAAACTGGTAAAACTAATACATTTATGTACGCCATTATCAAATAATATCTGTGATGTTGTTTTTTCAAACCCCATAAAATTCCCCAAAAAAAACTTTAAATATTAGATATTTTTATATCCATAATAAAATAATGGGATTCAACAACTCATGCAATGAATTACTTTATCTTTCTCATAATATTTTAAAATTGATTTTGATTTTCTTATTTTATAAATGAATCATAATGTTATTTAAAATTAACCCACAATAAATTAAAATAATTCTCATTATCAAATTTACTTTTTGTGCTGCTTAGGCCTCCCATGAATCAACTCTTCAGTTTTTCAACCTCAAAAACATTGTTAGCAGTTGCTATTTTTACTTCGATGACAGCAAGTCACGCTGAAGAAATAACAGAACAACAAAACTCAACCAGTGTTCTCCCCACTATTTCTGTTCAAGCGCAAAAAGAAAGCACTTCGCCTTACGTCGCAACGAAAGCAAACTCGGCCTTAAAATCAGACGCACCTTTATTTAAAACTGCTCAATCGGTTTCGGTAGTAACACGTGAACAGCTCGATCAGAAACAAGCAAAGACACTTACAGATGCACTTGAAGGCGTTGCAGGTGTTGGAGCTGGGAAACTTGGTCGTCGTGGTTGGGATGATTTCATTATTCGAGGACAAACTTCTTCTGATTCAGTTTACGTAGATGGTTTAAGAATTGGTCAAAGCTCTCCAACTCCATCTGTAGCAGCTGAAATATCAGGCATGGATCAGGTACAAGTTTTAAAAGGGCCTGCCTCTATTAATTTTGGTTTGGTTGCTCCAGGGGGTATGGTCAACTTAGTGACTAAACGCCCTCAAGCTGAAAGCTTTGCTCGGGCCACTATGACTTATGGCAGCTACAACCTTAAAGAAGGTACGTTCGATTTAAACTATAGTCCTAATAATAGTGAAAAAGGTGCTTTCCGTTTAAATGGTCGTATCTCGGATCAAGATGACCCAACAGATTATGTGTATTTTAAAAATTACTACATCTCCCCCTCTTATAACTTTGACTTAGGGGATAACACTGATCTCTCTGTCATCGCAAGCTATCAGCATCGCGAATACATTCGTCAACAAGGTTTACCTGTCATTGGTACATTAAAAGATAACCCTAACGGCGCTATAGACCGAAGTTTATATATTGGCGATCCTAATTTTGGTAAATATGAGGCAGATGTTTACCGTACAGGTTATACCTTCAAACACGCTTTTGATAACGGTTGGAACTTTAATCAGAACTTTGCCGTACAAAAAACTGAAATGGATGGTACTGCTGTCTTTGCTCGCACGGGTAACAACTTTTGGGCAAAAAACAAACAAGGTGAAATCGACTACACAACCATTAGCCGTAAAAATAATAGCCGCCACCAAATTATTGATAATTTAAGCTTTGCCATCGATAACCGTTTCAATAAACAGTTTGATTTATATGGTATGCAACACGACCTTAATATTGGCGTAGATGCTTTTCAGGAAAAAAGTGATTACACCAATGATAAATACGATATTGGCGATTTAAATATCTATGATCCCGTTTACGGACAAAATGTAAAATTGACTCAAAATGTTCGTGATATCAACCGTCTCAAATATTTAGGACTTTATTTACGTGATCGCATTCAGCTTAATGACCAATTACTTTTAAGCTTATCTGGTCGTCAAGACTGGGCGCAAACTCAAACTACAAGTTTGGTGACTGGCAATACGAGTAAACAAACAGATGAAGCATTCACAGGTAGTGCTTCTCTCATGTATACCCTTAATGACATTGTGGCTCCTTATGTCAGCTACGCTACTTCATTTACCCCAAATAGCGGTATTGATGTAAATAACAATCCGTTCAAACCTGAAGAAGGGAAACAGGTTGAAGTCGGAATGAAATTACAAAGCCCAGATCAACGAGTTCAAGGCGCTATCGCTTGGTATGACTTAAAACGTCAAAATGTTTTAGTCACTGATACTGCGAATAGTGGATATAAAGTACAACGTGGCGAGCAGTTAACTCGTGGTATCGAGACTGAGCTCAGCGCAGAAATTTTAGAAGGTTTGAAATTAACAGCTGCCTATACCTACACAATTGATGCTGAAATTAGTAAAGATGCAAACGCGAGCAATGTAGGAAAAGCACTCGACAATATTCCTGAGCATGCTTACAGTCTGTCGGCTCGTTATAAATTTGATCCTGCCTCAAAACTTGGTTGGTATGTCGGCGGTGGGTTCCGTGGTGAAACCTATAAAACTATGGATAAGCTAGATGTCCATATTCCAGGCTATACCGTATTTGATACAGAAGCTGGCTATGATGCAGGACATTGGGGTGCTCAACTAGCGATCCGTAATCTATTCGATAAAGATTACTATGCAGGTGCCTTAAATGAAAATATGGTGACTTTAGGTAACCCCCGCCAAATTAACTTTACTGTGAAATTTAACTATTAAAATTACCTATAAAAAAACGCACTCGAATTGAGTGCGTTTTTTTCGCAGCTTAAAATGCGTTAGAAAAAATAATGCTGTACTAAAGTAGAGATACCTACAATTAAGAAAATAGCAGCACCAATTTTATGAATAAGTGAGATAGATAAACGTTCAGCCAATTTATTACCAATAAATACAGCAGGTGCATTGGCAATCATCATCCCTAAGGTTGTACCTAACATCACCCAAAAAATGCTGTCATAACGTGCAGCTAAAGCAACTGTTGCAATTTGGGTTTTGTCACCAATTTCAGCTAAGAAAAATAAGATGAAGGTAGCACCAAAAACACCAAATTTTTGCCATCTGTTAATACTATCCGTTTCATCGTCTAACTTATCTGGAATAAGCATCCAGAAAGCCATACCAATGAAGCCAGCTGCAAGAACCCAGACTAAAATTTCGGGGCTCAGCACAGTTGTGATCCACTGTCCAAGTACAGCAGAAATACCATGATTAATTAGAGTAGCTAAAAGAATCGCAATAAGAATAGGGATTGGCTTACGGAAACGTGCAGACAGTAAAAGGGCCAATAATTGAGTTTTATCGCCCATTTCAGCGAGGGCAACAATTGAAGTAGAAATCAGAAATTCTTGCATGTCGTTTCTCTGGCTAGCATAAATGCCCATGACCTACCCCTCCTGCTAGCCAAATATCTGCAGAGTGGTAAATCAAAGGTCTTGCCAACTCGGAAACGATGAGACGTTTAAGCTATGATGACCATGTTCTGTTGAACAATTATGTTGATCATCACCTATTCATTCAGAAATGAATAGCGGCTACTCCCCAATGAAGTATGTGCTCATTATATTCGAGCAATTCTATTTTTCAAATAAAAAATTTTATCCATACCCAAACCAATAAGCGTCCTAAACCCAATAACAAAGCTAAACAAATGCTTAAGTTAATAAATCCAAAATTATTAATACCAGTTACGTGCTGTGATTGAAATTCAAACGGCAAAATAAGCATAGCCACAAATACTTCCAAACCCATTGCAACGTAGGTCATCCATTCCCAAGGAAAGTGTAAAATACTCACCCACAGCCCCATTAATAAAAATACAATTAATAGGATCGGCACCATGATTTTTAAAAATCCTACCATTTATTCTTTCTCCTTTACCTAATAACGAGAAATTTCTCCTCTCTCGACACTTCATTCTTCGTCTTTAGATTAACTTAAAACCAATTAAATTAAATATCAAAATAAAACCCCGCCGAAGCGAGGTTTTAATGATTCATTTAAAAATATTAGATTAATAAAGTACGAATATCTTTAAGAAGTTTCGTAAGCTTATTAGTAAAGCGAGCCGCATCTGCACCATTAATTACACGGTGGTCATAAGACAATGACAATGGCAACATTAAGCGTGGATCAAAGTCCTTACCATTCCAAACAGGCTGCATCGTTGCAGGTGAAATACCCAAAATCGCAACTTGCGGCCAGTTCACAAGTGGTGTAAATGCTGTACCACCTATTGCGCCCAAACTTGAAATAGTGAAATTCGCACCTTGCAAGTCTTTCGGTGTTAATTTCTTATCACGTGCTTTTTGACCTAACACACCCAATTCAACTGCAATTTGCTTAATTGATTTTTGGTCAGGATTACGTAGTACTGGTACTGTCAAACCATCAGGTGTTGCTACCGCAATACCCATATGGATTTCATTGCGCAAGAGCACTGATTTACCGTCATCAGATAGATGACCTGCGAATTCACGCTCTTCTTTCAACAAATACGCAACCGCTTTGATAATGAATGCCATAATCGTCAGGCTGATACCTTCTTTTTTGAAGTTGCCTTTTAGCTCATTGCGCCAATCTTCCAACTCAGTAATATCAGCCAAATCGAACTGGGTGACTTGCGGAATAAAGTTGTTCAATGACAATTGCGGAATTGATACTTGCTGCAAACGCGTCAGTACTTTTTCTTCCACGCCACCAAACGCTGTAAAGTCAGGAAGCTTTGGCAAACCTGAAACTGCTGGTGCAGCCGCAGCAACTGGTGCAGCTTGTGGCGCAGTTAAACGAGTCTTCACATACGCAAAGATATCTTCTTTAACAACACGGCCATGTTCACCAGAAGTCTTAACTTGAGATAAAACTACACCAAGCTCACGAGCAAGCTTACGCACAGCAGGGCCTGCATAAACTTTAGCGTTTTCGGCTTCTTGTTCTTTAGTTAATTTATCATTACCAGAAGAAGCTGGAGCAGATACTGCTTGAGTCGGAGCTGGTGCTGCCGCTTTAGGCGCTGCTGCCTGTGGAGCTGGGGCTGCTTCTGCTTTTGCCGCTGGTGCAGCAGCAGGTGCTTGACCTTCAGCTTCAATTGTTGCCAGCAATACGCCTTGTGAAACTTGTTGGCCTGCTTGCAAGTGAATTGCTTTCACAATACCCGCAACAGTACTTGGAACTTCCACAGTTGCTTTATCTGACTCAACCACAACAAGGCTTTGGTCTACATCAACTTTATCACCAACCTGAACCAAGATTTCAGCAACAACTGCTTTATCTACACCCAAATCAGGAACGTTAATATCAACTGGTCCAGATTGAGTAGCAGTCGATGCTACAGTTTCTTGTTGAGCTGGTGTAGCTGCTGCTGCCGGAGCTGCTGTTGTAGAAGCAGGTGCCTCAGCTGGTGCACTAGATGCAGATGTTGTTTTCACTTTAATGAGCACAACACCTTCTTTAACTGTATCGCCTTCTTTAACTTGAATGCTTTCTACAGTACCTGCAACACTGCTTGGTACTTCTACAGTTGCTTTGTCAGACTCAACCACAACGATGCTTTGTTCAACATCGATCTGTTCGCCAACTTTTACTAAAATTTCACCAACTAGTGCTTTTTCAACACCAATATCGGGAACTTGAACTTCAACCACTTGGCTAGTGGTTGCCGTTGCTGGTTGAGTAGCCGTTGAAGGTTGTTGTGTCGCTGCCGGTGCTGGTGTTTGTTCAACTGCTGGTGCAGCTTTTGGAGCTTCTTCTGCTTGAGCTACTGGTGTAGCACCAGCAGCTTCAAGTTCAAGCAATACCGTACCTTCAGTTACGCTATCACCTTCTTTGATTAAGATGCTTTTTACCACACCTGCTGAAGTGCTAGGCACTTCAACAGAGGCTTTATCTGACTCAAGCAAAACAAGGCTGTCATTTTCTGCAATGCTGTCGCCAACTTTTACTAAAATTTCAGCAACAACTGCTTTGTCTACACCAATATCAGGGGTCTTAATTTGCATGCTTAGTTCCCCTCACCTGTTTGCGTTTCATTATATTCAGCAACTGCCTGAACTTCTGGATGCGCTTGAGGAGCCCATGCCACTGGACGGTCAGTATCTAACTCAAAGTTAGAAATCGCGTCTTTAACTAAACGTGCGTCCACTTCACCTTCGTCAGCTAATTTTTTCAAAGTAGCAACAACGATATGTGCAGCATCAACACCAAAGAAACTACGTAAGTTAGCACGTGTATCTGAACGACCGTATCCATCTGTACCTAATGCAACAAATGGGCGACCATCTGGAAGATACGCACGGATTTGTTCGCTATAAGCACGCATATGGTCTGTTGCTGAAACAACGATACCTTCTGTACCACGTAACTGTTTAGATACCCAAGATTCTTTCACTTCTTCAGAAAGTGGGTGTAAACGGTTGTATTCTTCACATGCCATACCATCACGTGACAACTCATTGAAGCTTGTTACACTCCAAACATTTGAATGGATTTGGTATTCATCACGTAAGATTTTCGCAGCCTTGATCACTTCACGAAGAATCACACCTGAACCAAGTAATTGGACAGTTGCTTTTTCATCTTTTTCGAACAAGTACATACCACGTTTAATGCCTTCCTCAGCGCCTTCAGGCATTGCAGGATGCTCGTAGTTTTCGTTCATTACAGTTAAGTAGTAGAACACACGCTCCTGGTTCACATACATACGTTTTAAACCGTCATGCACGATTACAGCTAACTCATAACCAAAACATGGATCATAAGATACACAGTTTGGAATAGTGTTCGCCAAGATATGTGAATGACCATCTTGGTGCTGTAGACCTTCACCGTTCAACGTTGTACGACCAGCAGTTGCACCCAACAAGAAACCTTGAGCTTGCGCATCACCAGCTGCCCATGCAATGTCACCAATACGTTGGAAACCGAACATTGAGTAGTACATATACATTGGAATCATTGGCAAGTTATTCGTTGAATAACTTGTTGCCAACGCAGCCCATGCACTCATCGCACCAGCTTCGTTAATCCCTTCTTGTAGCATGTGACCGTCACTTGCTTCACGGTAATGCATTAATTGTTCTTGGTCTTCTGGGGTATATTTTTGACCGTGAGCAGCATAGATACCGAGCTGACGGAACATACCTTCCAGACCAAAAGTACGTGCTTCATCTGGAACAATTGGTACTACGCGGTCTTTAATTGCTTTTTCTTTGAGTAAAGAAGCAATTAAACGAACCATCACCATAGTGGTAGATTGTTCTTTACCACCTGAACCATTTAATACAGCATCAAATACAGATAATTCAGGAATCGCTAAGATTTCACTCTCTTTACGACGTGCAGGTAGGTAACCACCTAACGCTTCACGACGCGCCTTCATATACTTCATTTCTGGAGAGTTTTCACTTGGGCGGTAGAATGGAAGCTCTTCTAACTTATCGTCTGTAAATGGAAGATTGAAACGGTCACGTACATATTTCAAAGAGTCAATCTGCATTTTTTTGATTTGGTGAGTTTTGTTCACCGCTTCAATTTCTTCAGACAAACCGTAACCTTTAACAGTTTTCGCAAGAATAACTGTTGGTTGACCTTTAGCTTTCATTGCTTCTGCATATGCAGCAAACACTTTGTAAGGGTCATGACCACCACGGTTGAGATTATCGATGTCTTCATCGCTTAGGTCTTTTACAAGTTCCGCAGCTTCTGGGTACTTGCCAAAGAACTTCTCACGCGTGTATGCACCACCTTTCACTTGATAGCGTTGGTATTCACCATCAACTGTCTCTTCCATTACCGCTTTCAAAGCGCCTGAGGTGTCTTTTGCAAGAAGTGGGTCCCAATGACGGCCCCATACCACTTTAATTACACGCCAGCCTGCGCCACGGAATAAAGATTCTAACTCTTGAATGATTTTACCGTTACCACGTACAGGACCATCTAGACGCTGTAAGTTACAGTTAACAACCCAGATAAGGTTATCAAGCTTTTCACGACCAGCAAGTGAAATTGCACCAGTACTTTCTGGCTCATCCATCTCACCATCGCCAAGATAAGCCCAAACTTTACGATCTTCTTCTTTAATCAAGCCACGGTTCATCAAATATTTTTGAATATGTGCTTGATAAATCGACATGATTGGACCAAGACCCATTGATACAGTTGGGAATTGCCAATAGTCAGGCATTAAATATGGATGCGGATAGCTTGGTAAACCGTTACCGCCAACTTCACGGCGGAAATTACTTAACTGTTCTTCAGTTAAACGTCCTTCAAGGAATGAACGTGCATAAATACCAGGAGCACAATGCCCTTGGTAATAAATCATATCTCCGCCAAAGCTATTGCTGTTTGCGCGGAAGAAATGGTTAAAACCTACGTCATATAATGTTGCACTTGATGCGAAACTCGCCAAGTGTCCACCTAAATCATCACCTGTTTTATTCGCACGAAGTACCATTGCTAAGGCATTCCAACGAATCAATGCACGAATACGGCGTTCCATATCTTGGTCGCCTGGCATTGCAGGTTGTTCTTCAACAGAAATTGTATTTAAGTAAGGTGTATTGAGACGTTGAATTGGAACATGCTTAGCAATTGCTTGTTGGTAAAGTTTTTCCAACAAGAATGCCGCTCGTTCAGTCCCCATATGTTGTAAAACTGAATCGAATGCATCTTGCCATTCTTGGGTTTCTTGTGCGTCGGAGTCACCGTAAAACGCCATAATTCACCTGTTCCTTGTTCTCTAATCTACTTTGTATTTTTACCACGTTTTACCCCTTTCAAGTTATTGCCTCGGGTGAATGTGAGGGGGCCCTATTATTTTCTGAATGAATAGTCATTGACCGAGCAGTAAACAAAATAACAAAAAAACGCCAATAATGGCGTTTTTTTATACAATCTTTGCGTTAAAAAAGGTTTAGCTTAGTTTTAGATTCATAAATTTAATAACCTTACTTTTTTAACTATGCTTTTATGGAAGCATCGCCAAGTAAGTAGTTGGGTTTTTACGTTGCCCATCTTTTACAACTTCATAATGCAAATGCGGACCTGTACAGCGACCTGTACACCCTACATTAGCAATATGCTCGCCTGCAGATACTTGATCGCCTACACGCACCATTAAACGTGAAGCATGAGCATAACGCGTTAAATAGCCATTACCATGGTTAATTTCAACATATTGACCATAACCAGTGCCCCAGCCAGATTTGGTTACAATACCTGGGCCTGTAGCATAGATTGGCGTGCCACTCGGAGCAGCCATATCTAAACCACCATGATGTTCTGCACGGCCACCCATGGTACGACCACCAAAGTTTGAAGAAACTCGTACAGTATCAGGAAGAGGATGAGAAACTAACCAAGAGTAAGAATTTGAAGAAGAGGCATTAAAAGAATTTTTTGCGGTTGTATTACCGTACTTCTTTGCAAGTGACTCATTGTTGAGTTCAACCGTTTTTTGGCGTAAGGTCACTGAAACTTTCGCACTCGCCGGAAGATCTAAATCATCGGGATGAGTATATGAACCTTGAGATAATGTTTTTGATAGCTGTTCCAATCGATCTGAATCAGTAGATTGGTTAATTGTTTGATAATCTGCAAAAGCAACTGATGCTGCCGAAGCGGCAAGTGAAAACGCTAATAAAATACGACGCGTGTGCATAAAAACCTCTTGAAACTGTTCTTACTCAAGTTCCTTATGATCTCTT
Organism: Acinetobacter sp. WU_MDCI_Abxc222; assembly: GCF_025514755.1. Taxonomy (NCBI): domain Bacteria; kingdom Pseudomonadati; phylum Pseudomonadota; class Gammaproteobacteria; order Moraxellales; family Moraxellaceae; genus Acinetobacter; species Acinetobacter sp. WU_MDCI_Abxc222. The sequence goes on along the minus strand of NZ_JAHPVG010000006.1, from coordinate 147,690 downwards.
CCTTGATATCAATTGAAATGAACGCTTAAGATTAAGACAAGAATCTATCCGAGAATGACCATGTCCAAACCCGATAACGTTTTTCAACAAACCGGAAAACACATAAAAACAGGAAACCTTACGTTTCTAACAACGCAAGTCGCGCAATGGCAAAGACTTACGAAAATTATCCAACCCTTATTGCCCCAACCGGAACAATGGCAGGTTGTGTGTTATCAAAATGGCTCTTTAATCATTACTGGTGAAAATCAAGCGATGATTAGTCAACTCAGTTATTTACAGAACCAATATGTATCTAAATTATCTCAGCTCGAAGGGCTAAAAGACCTACAAAGAATTCAAGTTCGATTAAGAAATAAAAATATTCCAAACGCACCTTCATCTGAGCCATCTAAACCCATCCCCCCGGAAACACAAGAAATGTTACGTAGTGCAGCCGACTTTGTGAGCGACCCTAAGCTTAGCCAAGCTTTACTACGTTTGGCAAGCAATAAAAAATGATGAGCTTTATATTTCTTAATTAGAATCATTATTATTATGTGATAAAAATCACACTTTTTAATGTTACATTATAACATAGCCAAGTAAAGACAATGACTTATGTCACGCTCACATATGGAATTGGACATTGATTCTCGTCATCAAATGTTACAATTTCATAATTACTCGGATCACTTTGAACATTGCGTAACAACTGATTATTTAAAGCATGTCCTGATTTATAGCCATCGAACTTGGCAATAATTTGATGACCAAGCAAATACAAATCACCTACTGCATCTAATATTTTATGTCTAACAAATTCATCAGCGAAACGTAAACCTTCTTCGTTGACCACACCTGTATCATCTACACCAATTGCATTATCTAAACTTGCACCTAGTGCTAAATTATTTGCCTTCAGGTAATCCAGATCTTTCATGAAACCAAAAGTACGTGCTTCACTGACTTCATAAACAAAAGTTTCAGTCGAAAAGTCGATCGTGGCAGATTGATATTCTTTAGCAAATGCCGGATGGTCAAAATCAATCGTGAAATTTAATTGAAAACCATTGTGAGGGCTGAAAATTGCTTTCTTATCATCGATAAGTGCTTCAACGGGTTTTAATATTTTTATAAATTTTTTCGGTGCATCTAGTTCACGCAATCCACCTTGCATTAAAAGGTAAATAAATGGACCGGCACTACCATCCATAATTGGAACTTCAGAAGCAGATACTTCAACAATCAGGTTATCAATTCCTAAACCTGCAATTGCACTCATTACATGCTCAATTGTTCCTACTTTTATATCTCCCGTTACCAAGTTGGAACACATAAAAGCTTCTTGAATCAATAAAGCATTAGCAGGGATATCGACAGGTGGATCCAAATCGATACGGCGAAATACAATACCTCCATCCACGGTATGTGGAATGAAATTGATCATCACTTTTTGACCGCTATGAAGACCTATTCCACTCGCTTTTACCACACGATTGAGAGTACGTTGTTTCACCATGCTTTGTAACTTCTTTTTTAAAACCGCTATACGTTAGCATATTTAGTCATTGATCAAAAATAAAAAAAGGCAGTGTTTAAACACTGCCTTTCATTAAATCTAACGATTATTTACTTACGTTGCTGATTTTTCAAGTAATCTTGAATACTCATTGGAGAAGAACGCGGAGTAGAACTTGCTGTGCTACTGACTTCATTATCAGCGTTTTGACGCTTATTGATTGCAGGAACATCATCTTCATCAACAGATTGAGCTGATTGAGACGATGCATGGCTTACCGTATTACGTTTTCTCGGTTCAGCATCTGCTGCATTACGAGTTAAACCAGTTGCAATCACTGTTACGCGTAATTCATCACGTGCATCTGGGTCAAATACTGTACCGTAGAAGATTTCACCTTCATCAAGGTCAACAATCTGGTTCACAACATCAGTAATGATTTCAGTCTCACGTAACGTAATGTCATCACCACCCGTAATGTTAATTAACACGCCTTTGGCATTAATAATATTTACGTTATCAAGTAATGGACTACGGATCGCTTGTTCAGCAGCTTGACGCGCACGATCTTCACCACGACCTAAACCAGCACCCATCATTGCGTAACCGCGAGTACTCATTGCAGTTTTCAAATCGGCGAAGTCAAGGTTAATGTGACCACGGTTAACCACAAGGTCAAAGATACTACGTACAGCATTTAACAACACGTCATCAGCTTTTTTATAAGCATCTTTCATTGAAATATCGCCATATACGCTTAGTAAGCGTTGGTTAGGGATAATAATCAATGAATCAACATGTGCTTCAAGTGCTTCAATACCACGCTCAGCAGACTTTAAACGGCGACGGCCTTCAAAGTTAAATGGTGTTGTAACTACACCAACAGTCAAAATACCCATTTCTTTGGCAACTTCAGCCACAACAGGCGCTGCACCAGTACCCGTACCACCACCCATACCAGCGGTAACGAAAACCATATCGGTACCTTCAAGGTGGTGACGAATGATTTCACGGCTTTCTTCTGCTGCAACTTGCCCTACTTCAGGGTTAGCACCAGCACCTAGACCACGTGTACTTTGCTCGCCTAACTGAATTTTGAAAGGTGCATTCATACAGTCCAGTGCTTGTTTGTCTGTATTGGCACAAACGAATTTAACACCTTGAATATCAGACTGCACCATATGTTGAACGGCATTACCGCCACCACCACCTACACCAAATACAGTGAAACGGGCTTGACCGTTGCCATCGTTTAGTTCATCTTCTATAAATTCAAATGAGGCCATGACCTTTAGGGTTCCTAATACATTATGGCAGTCACTTCAGCCCGTATACTGCCTTGATTTTCAAAAATAACTAATTTTAAGAATGCTGTGCAATACCAACCTTGTCAAGTACAGCGGTTTTCTCTTACAACTTCCTAACAATTCTACCAATAAATACATACATCCTAAAAAATGGCTTTTAATTTGCTATTAAACGCATTCCAGCCATTTACCATTCGTTCCCATACCGAACGGTCATTTGCCTCTTCAGGCTCTTCAACAGCATCTTGCAACTCACTTTGGCTAAACATGAGCAAACCAGCTGCTGTTGCATACATAGAACGGCGTAAGGCTGCTTGATGTTGATCATCAGCATAAACCTGTAACGGCGGATTACCCAAATGTGCAGATACACCCAACATACGACGAGCTAAACTCACCATACCTTCTATTTGACAAGCATCCCCTGTCAATACTACACCATGGTATAAACCATGAATTGCACCACTTTGTTCGAGTTCATCGCGAATCTGGCTAAAGATCTCTTCATAACGGGCAATAATAATTTCTGACAACTCAATTCGGCTAATTGTTTGAGGGCCATCAATTCCTTCTACCTGAATCATGTGATCTGGCTTAACAGCACTTAAATCGACACAACCATGCAGAATTTTAATTCGTTCAGCTTCTTCTGTCGTGGTTTGCAATACAGCAGCAATATCACGTGTAACGTGTTCACCACCACGCTGCAACGTACGCGCTAGAGCCAAACGTCCATCTAGATAAACAGCAAGATTGGTAATGCCTGCACCAATATCAACTAGACAAACACCATACTCTTTTTCATCTTTCAGTAAGCTTGCCTCAGCGGTTGCCAGACAAGACACTACCATTTTTTCAACCCCGATATTTGCACCTTTCATGGCACGATCAAGGTTTTGCATAGTCGCTATAGGCATCATCATTAACTGATAATGTCCAGTCATACTATGGGCAGTCATATTAATTGGATTCTGCACCCATTCAGCAGAATCACCTAATTCAAAGCCTAACGGCACTGCACTTGCTAAATAGTAATCAGAAGTCACATGACTTGCTTTTGCCAATTCTAACGCGCGCACGACTTCATTTGTTGTAATCACATGTGCTGGATTAGATACTGGTGTGCGACCAGAGGCATAAAAACTTTGCAACTCGGTACTCGGAATAGATACCCATGCGCTATGAATGCGACATTCGGCCATATTTTCCGCTTCAGCAACAGCATTTTTAATCGCAGCAATGACTTTATCGAGGCTTACAATTTTTCCTTTATTCATGCCTCGATTGCGAGCAGTTGCCATACCGATAACTTGAATGTTATCCGGCGCATGAATTTTTCCAATCAAAACTGAAACTTTATGCGTCCCAATGTCAATCGCAACAACTGAGGGAACAGCTTCACTCATCACTCATACCATTTCTTTGTTGTTTAATACCAGGCAAATTGCCTATTTTAAAGCCACGTATTATGGCTTTGCTTTTGTTCCACCTGCAATGCTTGTGTCATCACTCGTTACAACAAACTGACCATTCACAATTTTAGGTGGTGTTGCGTTCTTCCATTGAATAGATAATCCATTACGATATCGTAAATCAATGGCTGAGATTTTCGACCACACCGGTTTTAAGTCAGATTGTGCCAGATGACTTAAACGTTGCAACTTATTCATTGTTTGATCTTGGTCAACAATAATGCGTAAACCAGAATCAAATTGCATAAACCAAGTCATTCGCTCAGTCAGATATAACTCTTTTAAGCGTAAATTAACAGGATGGAATAATTGATTAATTTCATTATAGCGTCGCATCATCATTTTTGACTGACTTACCGGCCCATGAAGCAACGGAAGTTCAGGATGATTCGTCGGCTCTGCCTCACTAAATACATCGCCACCATCGCTTAATAAGCGACCTGTTCCCCAACGAGCGATAGCATGGCGAGGCATGACACGGACACGAATACCATTGGGCCAAGCACGAGATACGACAACTCGGTCTACCCATGAAATTTCTAATGTTTTGTCACGAATCTGTTCTAAATCAGATGTGAAATAATTTGCTTTTATAATTGGAGCAACATGTTGCATCACTTGTTGCGTTTCAACCGAAGACGCCGAACCTACAACTTCTAGTTTTGCAACTGTTGCATCTGTAATAACTTTATATAGCCCATAAATTCCGACTGCCAGCACTACAAAAGCAATAACCAACAGCACCCATCCACCAGCATTCGCAAGCTTCTGCTTACGCGTAGGCGGTTTATCATGAATAGAGGTGATAGCCGCACGTTTACGGCGCATGGAAGCCGGAAGTTGTGCCATATTTAAGCCGTACCTTCCAATGTTTGCTCAAGAATTGCAACGCACAATTCATCAAAGCTATAACCAACAGCTTTAGCAGCTTTTGGAACTAAAGAGTGACTGGTCATACCTGGCACAGTATTTACCTCTAAAAGCCAGAAATTGCCTTGCTCATCCTGCATCGCATCAATACGACCCCAGCCTTCTGCACCCACAGCCTGAAAAGCACGTAAACACAATGCTTGTAGGTTTTTCTCTTCAGTCTCACTAAGACCACAAGGAATACCATACTCTACATCATTACGTTGATATTTCGCTTCATAGTCATAGAAAGCAACATCTGCTGGTGGTTGCAAACGAATGACAGGCAAAGGTTGTCCATTTAGGAATGAAATTGTGAACTCACGACCGGTGATCCATTTTTCTGCCATCACCACAGCATCGTGCTGAGTCGCCTTTTCAATTGCTGCAGCAAAGTCTTCTGCTTTCTCAACCTTACTCATGCCGACACTTGAGCCTTCATGTACAGGTTTGATAATGACAGGTAAGCCCAACTCAGCAATCACCGCATCTAAATCTGTTTCTTTAGTAATAATGCGATATGGCGCTGTAGGTAAATCGCTACCTTGCCAGATTTGCTTGGTTTTAACTTTGTCCATGCCAATAGCAGAACCTTGCACACCTGTTCCTGTATAAGGCAGATTTAACCATTCAAGTACACCTTGAATCTGGCCATCTTCACCCCCGCGACCATGCAATACAATAAATGCACGATCATAATTTACAAGTTCAGTCACACTGCGGTCTTGTGGATCAAATGCTTCAGCCTGAACACCTGAACGTAACAAAGCGTCCAAAACTGCCTGACCACTATCCAAAGACACAGCACGCTCAGCCGATTTCCCACCAAATAACACGGCAACTTTGCCGAATTTTGTAGCATTTGACACGTTTAAATCCTTAACCCGATAATTCAATACTTTTTGTTTATTTCACATACAAATGGTGTTGCGCAAGTTCTACTGAAATTGCTCCCACGTTACCCGCACCTTGCGTTAATAACAAGTCATTTGGTTGTAACACATTTTGCATGATGTTTTGCAAATTACCTTCCACCGGATCAACCAAAATTGGTTCTACTTGTCCGCGTAAACGAATACTACGAGCCAAAGTACGACTGTCTGCACCCACAATAGGCTTTTCACCAGCAGGGTAAACTTCCAACAATAATAATTGATCGACTTGAGAGAGCACTTCAATGAAGTCATCAAAACAATCGCGGGTACGAGAATAACGATGTGGTTGGAACAACATAACCAAACGACGATCTGGATGACTTTGACGAGCAGCTTTAATTGTTGCTTCTACTTCTTTCGGATGGTGTCCATAGTCATCAACTAACTTAACGTTGCCATCAGCAAGTTCAAATTCACCTTGCACTTGGAAGCGGCGGCCAACACCACTAAATCCTTCTAATGCACGACTAATTGCATCATCAGAAACACCTTCATCTGTGGCAACACCAATTGCTGCCAAGGCATTTAAAACATTGTGTAAGCCTGGTTGATTAATTGTTAAACGCAATGGTTCACGACCTTTACGTAACACAGTGAAGTGCGATTGCATACCATCTTGTTCAATATCAACTGCACGAATGTCATTATCTTCATTAAAACCATAAGTAATGACTGGACGGCCTACACGCGGCAGAATTTCACGAATGTTCGCATCATCACCACAAACTACAGCCAAACCATAAAATGGTAAATTATGAAGGAACTGTACAAACGTATCTTTTAATTTATCAAAGCTTCCTTCATAGGTATCCATATGGTCAGCATCGATATTGGTTACAATCGCGGCCATTGGTTGCAAATAAAGGAAAGATGCATCTGATTCATCAGCTTCAGCCACGATGAAACGGCTTTCACCTAACGCCGCATTTACGCCTGTACTGTTAAGTAAGCCGCCAATAACATAAGTTGGATCAAGGTTTTCTTCCGCCAACATCGTCGTCAAAAGACTTGTAGTTGTGGTTTTACCATGTGTACCAGCCACAGCAATACCGTGACGGTAACGCATAAGCTCACCTAGCATTTCTGCACGGCGTACAATTGGAATACGCTGTTCAATTGCAGCTTTAATTTCCGGATTTTCCGGATCAATTGCTGTAGAAACTACAAGCACATTGGCATTTTTAATATTTTCCGGTTGATGGCCAATATAAACTTTGATGCCATTTTTCTCTAATTGTTCTGTAGTTTTAGACGCTTTAATGTCCGAACCGGAAATTTTATAGCCTTGGTTACCCAAAACCTCTGCAATGCCACACATCCCAGCGCCACCGATCCCCACAAAATGAATGTGTTTAATACGGCGCATTTCAGGCACTTTAATCAGTTTTTTTGCTTGGTTCGCAGCTGTTGATGGAGACATAGTAAATCCGATTACATTTTTTGGATAAGATCAACCACATGCTGAGTCGCATTTGGTTGGGCATGTTGACGCGCTTTCACTGCCATTTCAGTAAGTAATTGGCGGTTCATCAGCGAAGTGAACAATTCATTTAAAACATCTGGCGTCATGGTCGATTGCTGGCAAATTTTCGCAGCACCGACATCCGCCAGAAATTTGGCATTTGCAGTTTGATGGTCATCAACTGCTATAGGGAGTGGTACAAAAACTGCGGCCACACCTGCTGTTGCAACTTCTGTTACTGTGAGTGCTCCAGCTCGGCAAATAATTAAATCCGCTTCACTATAAGCTTTTGCCATATCTTCAATAAACGGCAAAACGTGTACAGTTAAATTAGCTGGTGCATCTGCATAAAGTGCTTGAGTTGCCTCAACTTGTTGCTGACCACACTGGTGAAAAATATTGAGTGGAACTTGTAATTGTTTTAATGCTGGAGGTAAGCGTTCATTGAGTGCTTTGGCACCTAAAGAACCACCAACAATTAGAATATTTAGAGGCTGCCCTGCTTGCGCACGCTCATCATAACGCCACTTTGGGCTTAAAATATCTGTGATTTCATGACGTACAGGATTTCCTGTTGTAACGACTTTTCCACCAGCAGGAAATGTATTTGGAAATGCTTCACATACGACTTTAGCAACACGAGACAACTGCGCATTGGTAAAACCAGCAACCGCATTTTGTTCGTGAATAAGTACAGGAATACCTAACAAGCGTGCTGCCAAACCACCCGGTCCCGCAACATAACCGCCAAAGCCTGCAACTGCATCAACTTTAAGCTGTTTCATATAACGCATTGCGCTTAAAGTGGCTTTTAAAATTTTAAAAGGTGCAGCAATTTTACGGACTAATCCGTTGCCACGAACACCTTGAATATCAATTTGATATATTGGAATATTTTGATCTTTTAATAATCGGTTTTCCATACCTGTTGGCGTGGCTAACCATGAAACCTGACAACCTTGTTGTTGAAGTTTTTTGGCTACGGCGAGGGCTGGAAAAACATGTCCACCTGTACCGGCAGCCATCATCATGACATGTTTAGGTTTGCTTTGCTGTGAATCGGTCACGGTCTAATTCTTCAACTCAAAAAACAATGGAAATTGTCATCTATTTTTGTAGCCGTTTATTTTAATCCTAAAGCTTCATTAACGAAAAGCTAATTTCACTCGTTTATAACAGAAAGATGTGCTTTTTTGAAAATATGCCTACAAAGCTGTGGTGTATTTAGTATTGTTATTTTATTAATTCATATATTTTCAGGTGATTTCCAATAAATACCGCTGAAAATCACCTGAAATAAATAATTAAGCTGTGCGACCAGCTTCTAATACATCAAATAAATCATCGGCAATTGATGTACCAAATTGAGCATCAATTTCACGAATACAGGTTGGGCTAGTGACATTAATTTCAGTGACATAATTACCAATCACATCTAAGCCTACAAAAATCAAACCTTTTTCGCGTAGGAAAGGGCCAATTTTAGCTGCGATCAATTTATCATTTTCAGTAAGCGGACGCGCTTGGCCTAAACCACCTGCCGCCAAGTTACCGCGTACTTCACCATTTTGTGGAATACGAGCTAGACAGTAAGGAACAGGTTCACCATTCACCATTAAAATACGCTTATCCCCTTCTACAATTTCAGGAATATAACGCTGAGCCATAATTGGACGAGTACCTAGCTCTGTAAGCATTTCTAAGGTAGAACCAATATTTACACCGTCTTGGTACAAACGGAAAATGCCCATCCCCCCCATACCATCAAGTGGCTTAACGATTACATCGCCATGTTCTTTAATAAATTCACGAATTAAACTTTGCTGTGATGTTACAAGTGTAGGCACTTGCAGTTCTGGAAACTGCGTTGCAAAGAGTTTTTCATTGCAATCACGCAGTGATTGAGGCTTGTTAATAATCCATGAACCTTCGCGCTCAGCTTGCTCAAGCACGTAAGTCGTGTAGACAAAGTTCATGTCAAACGGCGGATCTTTACGCATCAGCACAACATCGTAAGCCGCGATAGATTCTTTTTTCTTTTCGCCTAACTCATAGTAATGGTTGTAATCTTCGAACACCTTTAACGGTGAAATGAGGCCGTAAGCTTTGCCCTGATCGATATATAAATCTTGTTGTAATGCATAACCTAATTCATGTCCACGACGGCTCGCCGCCCACAACATTGCCATGGTTGAATCCTTTTTAAGGTTTACGGTTTCAATCGGATCCATGACGACAAGTACACGCATGCTCAAGCTCTTCTTAAAATTTAAATTAGCATGAGTATAACTGAGATTTTTCACTGGTTTTTCTTAATTTCAGTAAAACCTTATCGGTTATTTCTTTATCTTGAATTAAGGTAAATTCAGTTAAACTAAGGCTATAAAATACTATTTCTAAAGGCTAAACATGAAACTTTATCGCTATTTAACTGGTCCTGATGACTCTGCTTTTTGTGCACGAGTGACTAAAGCTCTGAATCATGGCTGGGAATTATATGAAGCACCCACTATGACTTTTAACGGCACGCATGTCATTGTAGGACAAGCAATTTGCAAAACAATTGATGAAAATTATGATCCAGAAATGGATATTTTAGATGTTCTCAAAAATAACGCGTAATTCCAGAAGGGTGCTTTTAATCAACGAAAAGTCCCCCTTTAAAGCTCAATTAACAAGAAAAACTAATGAGTCAACTCATCCAATTCGTTTAATTTGCTAATTAACTTACTAAAAATCAGTTATTAAAAAATAAATATGTCATTTTTTAAGGTAATAGTTCTTTTATTCTAAACAGTTAAATGATTATAATTATCATTTATACTTTTATTTTTGTTAATTGATTTTATTTTTATGTTAAGAATTTCTATACCATCTCCCCAAATGAAGCGTCTTTTCCCGCTGAGCTTACTCAGTTTAATGATCTTGAATATTCAAGGTGCCTACGCAGAGGAACCGACTGATTCAGCCGCAAAAGTGGCAGCTACCATGCCCACCATAAAAATTGAGGCAATGAGTGAGCTCGACCCAATTAAAAGTTATATCGACTACGATAAAGCCAATGTCACACGTAATGGTTTAGACAAAAAAGATATTCCCCAAACCGTTGATACGATTGATGTTCAGAAATATAAAATTTATGGATCGAATGATTTAAGCATTATGCTACAAGGCACCCCGGGGGTATCAACCAGTTATGATATGCGCGGTGATGGGATCACGATTCGTGGTTTTGGTGCTGATACAGGTGATATTTATCGTGATGGCATACGTGAAAGCGGACAAGTACGTCGTAGTACAGCAAATATCGAACGTATTGAAATTTTAAAAGGCCCCGCCTCTGTTTTATATGGCCGTAGTGCTGGCGGTGGAGTTGTGAATATGGTGAGTAAATTCGCCAATTTTGACTCTAAAAGTTCAGTTGGTGCATATGCAGGTTCTTACGACAACTATGGAACAACGGCTGACATTAACCAAGTCATTAATGACAATTTAGCAGTACGTTTAACTGGAGAATATGGCGAGTCAGGCAGCTTCCGCTCTGGCATTGAAAATAAAATTGAAATGTTTTCACCAAGTTTCACTTATAAAAATGACGATGGAACACTCACTTGGACCACACAATACACCTATGACAAATTAGGTCGTGTGCCTGATCGCGGACCATCACGCGACATTCTGCCTGCGGAAACTTCAATCAAAATGGGATTTGCCCAAGACGCCGATTATGTTGATGATATTTTGCAAGTGGTCCGCACCGATGTGAATTATCAATATGCGCCTGATTGGAACTTTCACTGGGCAGCAAGTTACCGACAAGCAGAACAGAACTTTGACCACTTTTATTTTGGAACTTATTGTGGTTTAGATGGTAAAAACTCAAAGAATGAGTCTTGTACTAAAAAAGGTTACATCGACCAAAATTACTACTGGCAACAAACCAGCAATAAGACCACCACCAATACCTTTGATATTAAGGGTAAGTTCAAAACTGGTCAGCTTGAACACCAAATTATGGTGGGTACAGACTGGACTTATGAACAACGAGAGCCACGTCTAGCCAATAAAACTCAAAATGGGTCAGCCATTTATGGTTACGTTAATCCAATCACTGGTGAACGTGAGTACAGTCGTGGCAATGGCCCATTAAAGATTAGTCAGCATAACTATAATGAAGGCACAACTTACGGCGTATTTATTCAAGATTTAATTGGTCTAAATGACCAACTTAAACTCATGCTGGGTGTGCGCTACGATTACTTCGATTTTTCAACCACCAACAAGTTGACTAAAGAACATCGTAATGTAAAAGATGGCAGCTTTAGCCCAAATGTTGGTTTGGTATGGCAACCGCTTCCTGAACATAGCTTTTATACCTCTTACTCTAAGAGCTTTGCACCATTTGGTGGACAAATGGGTGTTAACCAAGTTACTGGAAGCACCGATGTCACAAAAATGGATAAAGAGCCTCAATATAACGAGCAATATGAAGTTGGGGTAAAAAGCGAATGGTTAGATAATCGTTTAAATACTCAATTTTCTGTCTTTGATATTCGTAAAAATAATATCCGCTATAAACCAAATCCTAATGAACAACCAGATGTATGGGCAACTGCGGGTCAGCATCAATCACGCGGTCTGGAATTTAGTTTTATTGGTCGTGTACTTGATAATGTCTTTGTCCGCGGTGGTTATGGCTATACAGATGCAAAAGTAAAAGAAGACAAACAAAAGCCTGAACAAGAAGGTAACTATTTAGCAAATACATCTAAGAACACTGGTAATTTATTTGTTCGTTATTTACCAACTGAACAGTGGTATACCGAGGTGGGCGTGACTTATGTCGGCTCTTATTATCCAAATATTAATAATCAAGTAAAAATGGAAGGCTTTAACCGTGTCGATGCAGCAATTGGCTATAGTGCAGACCCTTGGAATGTCACACTTGCGGTAAATAACCTAACCAATAAAGAGTACTGGCGTTCGGACAGCATGCCAGGCACACCACGTAATGTGTTATTGCGTTTAAATTATCAGTTCTAAGTAAAATATTAAAAAGGCATACCCTCTTTAGAAGTATGCCTTTTTCTTTTTAGATACCGTATTTCTCGCGATACGCTTGCATATTTGCTAGCGCTTCCTTTTCGCCTTTGGGATGAGTGAATAAGGGGTAATGAAAAGTTGGGCAGGATCTTGGAGTGTAAAAAGTGTGATGAGAAAGATTTCGTAGATTCGCCCTTATGTTAAATGAACTATTAAATAAGGCTAAACTCTAGATAGCTCAGCACGGTACTTTTTAAAATTAAAAGTCATATACCAATTGGCATTTGCTGTGATTTCTCACCACCCCTTCAGTTTGTTGTTTAGTTACTTCAACTTCTATCCATGAAAATTTAAATCATCAATACCTGATAATTCTAAAGTTATTGATGATTTAATTAGACCATTTCATAGTCCAAGAACTATGATTACAGCTATTTTTTAAATGGCCACAACAGCTGCTTGAAATATCGATTCGATATAGGGGTACGAATGCCCAAACTATCTGCAGAAACTGCTTTTTCTTCGTAGTGAAAAGTGCCAAAAATATGATCCCAAATCACAAAAACCTCGGCAAAATTTTTACTGCCAAAGCCCTGTTTATGATGCCAACGATGTACTTCAGCAACAGCAAATACATGTTTTAATGGCCCTGCCCGATAGTCTAAGTTGGCGTGTTGAAAACTTAAATGTACCGCAGTAAAGGTTAGCCAACAACCTATCAGCAAGGTTGGTACCCCTAATATCGTTAACACCAATAAACTAGGTGTTGCTAGTGCAATCGCACTTAATGGGTGACGTTTTTCACCATTTAACCAATATAAGCGTTTAGGTTGATGATGAATGGCATGTAATTTCCACAACCAGCGCCGACGATGACTCAGTTTATGCATATACCATAAACCAAAATCGATAATTATCCCCACCAGTAAAAATTGTACCCATATTGGCCATTGAATAGGCCATAATTTAGAAAAAAACTCGAATTTCAGGATAAATTGTAAAATTGTTGCAGTTATTAGAATAAGTGCTACATTAAAAATCGCATGAAAAATGTCAGTGAATGTATCGTCTTGATCATGTAACCATTTTTGCTGATATGGCAAAAAGCGCTCTAACATTGCAACCATAGCGCTAATAGATACAATGCATACTAGTGCGGATGGCCAATAGGGTATTTTTTGATAAGCCATCAATAATACTATTGCTAAGGTCGTAACAGATAAAATCGGATAACTCAAATAACGTATTAAAAAATGACTATACTTTAGCATGATGATGTCCTCTATTTAGATTGATCACTACCATGCAGGATTGTTTGATGTTTAAATTGAATAAAACGGCTATATTTTATTTAAAAAGTGAATTTACTTAAGATTCAGGCAACAAGATCATCTTGTTTTGAATGTTTTTGATAGCCGAAGGTTGTATGCCAAACATTTGCATACAGGTTCTAGAAAAATGCGCTTGATCGGTAAAGCCACTCTGATACGCGGCTGCAGTTAAATTATTTTCATCATGTAGATTTTTAAGTGCAATAATCAAGCGTAACCACTTGCGATAACTACGTAATGAAATACCAAAATGGGAATTGAACCAATGTGCTAGACGACTTTCAGATAAGTGATGTAACGCTGCCAGCTCCTGACGTGAAGGAACATAATTATATAATAGATGTTGATAGATATAGCCATTCATTAATTGAGCACGTTCACTAGCTACCATACAATCAAAATAGCACTGTAATTGAGCAAAGGCTTTGGTAATATTATTAGTATGCAAAAAATAAAGCCGCAATTGCTCCAGAAGCGTTGTTGGCAGTATTTGTATCTGAGATGTTGAGGCAAAAAATTGATGTATAGCCTGCCCTAAATAATAAGTTCCATCCAAATAAATCGAGCAATACTTGCCTTTCTGTAACTGATGAACAGTATTTGCTGGAATGAAAAAACCCATACCCGTATGTAACTGCTCGTATCCAATAATCTGCATAGATTGTAGTGGATCGAGGGGAAAAGTGATCTGATGCGCAAGATGTCGATGTGGTCTGTTATCTCCTGCTTGTCCACAGAAATAACCGTAACCCAAACCAATAGCCATCTGACCTTGCCAATGTGATAGCTGCTCTTTTTTTATCATGTTTAGATTTTACAAGATTAACGCTAAAATTGAATGCTTTATAAAGATATTTAAATAATTCAGTTATATTAGTATTGAGATGGAATATATAAAATTTAAGAGTCCTCAAAAATAAAAACTTGATTTCTTTTAATTTAAGAAATTCTAGAGTTAACATAATGCAGTCATACAAAATTCCTTTTAAATCAATTTCTTATTTCGCCTACTAAAACCCAGTCACACTCGATCGGGCTTTTTCATGATTTTTCACGTTCCACGACTATCATTACCAGTGCTATTAGATCAACTCAATAATTTGTTCGGATGACAAACAAAAAAGGAAGCCTTAGCTTCCTTTTTCTACATCTAACTCTTAGATACCATATTTCTCGCGATACGCTTGCATATTTGCTAGGGCCTCTGTTTCGCCTTTCGCTTCTAAATAATCCATTAAATCTTTCATGGTAATCAGTGCATGCACAGGAATTTCTAATTCTTTTTGAACTTCTTGAATTGCAGAAAGTTCACCTTGACCACGTTCTTGACGATCTAATGCCACCAAAACACCCGCAATAGTTGCGCCAGCATTTTTCAAAATCGTTACCACTTCACGAATCGCTGTACCTGCGGTAATTACGTCATCAATAATCCAGACTTTTTTACCTTCAACCGCAGCACCGACTAAAACACCGCCTTCACCATGATCTTTCGCTTCTTTACGGTTAAAGCCCCATGGCACACTCTTATTATGGACTTGCGATAAAGCCACAGCAGTCGCTGCTACAAATGGAATACCTTTGTAAGCTGGTCCAAAAATCACATCAACATTTTCACATTGTGTTAATTTATCAGCATAGCCTTGTGCTAAAAGAGATAAAGCTTCACCATCGTTGAGTAGGCCTGCATTAAAAAAATAAGGACTCACGCGTCCAGATTTTAAAGTAAACTCACCAAATTTAAGCACACCGCGTGATAATGCGAGTTCGATAAATGCTTGCGGGTGAAATGACACAGGCGTTGTCATGAGGTGCTCCAAATTCACAATTGAGGTTAAATTTTCGCATGATACCAAAGGATCAGTATCCAAGTGATGTAAAAATTCTTCGAGTCGTTTCCATTAACGTAAATGGCTTACGTTCTTCGGTGACGAAAGGCTTACTTGAATGGTTAGAACAATCAGATGCCGATGTCGTATGCATGCAGGAAAGCCGCATTACCCATGAACAATGGACTGAAAAATTCAGACCCGAAGGATGGCATACCCATCTCTTTCCAGCAGAGCGTGCAGGTTACGCGGGGACTGCGATATATAGCCGCCTACCCTTCGTCTCTGTTAAAGATGGATTAGGGTTTGAGCTGGCTGACAGTCAAGGCCGCTTTATTTCTGCGGAATTCGATTTAGGTTTGTCACATCCGGTACATATTGCGTCATTATACTTACCTTCGGGCTCAAGTGGTGAAGAAGCGCAAGCACGTAAAGATTTATTTTTAGGTGAATACGCAAAAATCTTGAAACAATGGCGTGATGAAAACAAGTCAGTCATCATTTGTGGTGACTACAACATTGTTCATAAACGAATTGATATCAAAAACTGGTCAGGTAACCAGAAATCATCTGGTTGTTTACCACATGAACGTGCTTGGCTTGATCATATCTATGATGAACTTGGTTATGTCGATACCTTCCGTGTAGTTCGCACAGAAGCAGAACTTTATTCATGGTGGTCAAATCGCGGTCAAGCTCGTGCAAAAAATGTAGGTTGGCGTATTGATTACCATGCATGCTCGCCAGACTGGAAAGCACGTACAATTAATGCTTGGGTTTATAAAGATCAATGGTTTAGCGACCACGCACCCGTTATTATCGACTATAAAATTCAAGAATAAGTGAACACTCGTTCACTTACATTGTCGTTTTCGCTTACAGCATATGTCGTTTTTGAGTATTTTTCTTACACAGCTTTAACGGCATTATAGCCCCACGGCACAGGGAAGCAGTCAGGATGACGCAAAAGGATAGGACGCCGTAGGAAGATAAAATAAACTTATGATAAGTTTATTTGCAAGGATGTGACATTGGACGTTGAAATGAGACCCGCATGATCAGGATGATTAAATGCGGGTTTTCTCTTTTCTGTCTCTTATTTTGCGCTAAGTTCTTTTAGTTTTAACTTCTTCTTATTAAGCTCATTATTACCTTGTCTTATGACAATAACATGACATTTCTCTTTCAATTAATCATTAATTTTCATTTGTTTTAAAAGTATCGGTATAAAGTAGTGCTTAAAAGCATTTTGGGTTAGGCTGTGTGATCTCTCTTTTTGACATGGTCCGATAAAATGTTAAAAATTTATGGAATTAAAAACTGTAACTCAATGAAAAAAGCATTTGATGCCTTGCAGGCTAAAGGGCTTAACTATGATTTTCATGATTATAAAAAACAAGGCATTGATGCAGATACTCTAAAAATCTGGTTAAAAGAAATTGGACAAGATACCGTTCTTAACAAAAAAGGGACGACTTGGCGCAAGCTTTCAGAAGAAGAACAAAACCGTGCTCTAAGCAGTGAAGAAAGCCTCATTGAAGCACTCATTGCTCAACCAAGTTTGATTAAAAGACCTGTTTTAAAAACTCCACAAGGCTTTATTGTAGGTTTCGATGAAACCGCCTATCAAAATATTCAAGCATAAAAAAACGAGCCAAATGGCTCGTTTTTTTATTAAAACTTTTAGTTCGCGCGAATCCATGTTTGGTTACGACCAAGTGCAGAAACGCCAATATAACCACGTAATTTAAGCTTTTTGCCGCCATCGGTTAACTCACCTTTCAGTTTGTAAGTTTTACCTGATTTTGGGTCTAAAATCGTACCGTTTTCATAACTGTTACCACCTACATTTTTTAAATTATGTACAATGGTGACACCTTTAAGCGGTTTGTTTTTGTACGGACCTTCACATTTTGTACAAGTGTTTTCTTCACCTGGTGTCAAAATGCTCTGAATGGTTGCAGTTAAGGTTCCGTCCTTCTGTTCCGTAAATTTCACTACGGCTTTTGGCTTGTTGGTCTGATCATCAATCGTTTTCCATACCGTTCCATTGAGTGAATCAGCCGCATTGGCAAATGCAGCCATACCAATGAGTCCTAAAGCTAAAGCAATCTTTTTCATTTTTGTAATATCCTTGGGTCTTTCAAGATTTTCAGTATTCAGAAGTCGCAAAGATATTGCAATTTTTGAATGTGACTGTTTCGTGTAACCTTGTAATCTTGCAAAATAAAATTTACAAGAAAACAAGAAACTAGCATAAAAATGGATGCTATATGAATATATCAAATGTTTGGAAATATTATTTTACAGAAACTTTTCTTAAAACAACAATTCGCAAGCCAAGCCAGCTAAATTTGCCGGCTACTGCCTTACGCCCTGTGCTGGATCAGATGTGTCGTGCTTTCCCACGACAAAAAAATGTATCCGTGCGCCCGATTCGACTAGCAGGCATTAAAGGTGAAGAAATCAAGCCGCAAGATTCTGCGACTCAACTAATTTTTCACATTCACGGCGGTGCTTTTTTCCTTGGTAGTGTCAAAACACATCATGCTTTTATGACGGATTTAGCTGCCCGTACTCAAATGCAGATTATTCATGTGGATTATCCTCTTGCACCAGAGCATCCCTACCCTGAGGCAACCGAAGCTCTATACGACATCTATCAGTCTTTAGTGGTCCAAGGCATCCAACCGAAAGATATTATTTTATCGGGTGACTCATGCGGGGCAAATTTAGCGCTAGCACTTTGCTTGCGTTTAAAAGAACAACCCGAACTCATGCCGAGTGGCCTAATTTTATTGTCTCCATTTTTGGATTTAACACTCACGAGTGAGTCTCTTCGGTTTAACAAAAAGCATGATGCCTTATTATCTATTGAATCCTTACAAACAGGTACTCAGTACTATATAGGCAATCATATCGCAGCCGATGACCCACGTGTTTCCCCTATTTTCGACGATTTACATGGTCTTCCACCAACTTTGGTTCAAGTGGGTTCTAAAGAAATATTATTAGACGATGCCAAGCGTTTTAGAGAAAAAGCTGAAGATGCTGGTGTTAACGTTCAATTCAAACTTTATACGGGCATGTGGCATAACTTCCAGATGTTTAATGCTTGGTTTGATGAAGCTAAACAAGCATTGGCAGATATTGCTGAATTTGCTCATGAGCTTGATAAAACTTAATTTACTGATAAATGATGTGAATAGTCCCAAAACTTTTCACATCATTTTCTTTATAAAAGACATCATGTATAAATTGAAAATCATGTTATGTTTAAAATATAAATTATTTAAACAATCCAATTTTAGGATGGTCTAACAAAGAGGCATCTATATTTAGGAGCCCTTACTTACTATGAAAAATCGTTTAATCACTCATCCAATACATAGAACAAAACAGGTGATAATCGATTTCATCCACAATAATCACATTATCAACTGGACTCCATTACAAAAAAGTGCACTGATGCTCACACTTGCCTGTGCAATGAACTTCAGTTGGATTTTATGGAAAGGCTATATTTTAATTACGCCAAGCGTTTGGCAATGGGCAAATCTGCCTTTAGTTGAATCACAAATCTTGCTCAATTTATTTACTTTATTTTTATTAGGCGCTTTGATAATCCCCTGTTATCGCTACAAAAATGATGAATGGGCTCAAAAAGTTATTCCTTTGATTAGTGTACAGTTCTTTGCACTCATGCTATGCCACGATGGATATTTAATTGGCAGTATCAGTCCAGCCACTATGGTCGGTTATGTAGGTACCATCGGTGTGGGTTTGGTGTTATTCGAGCGAAAAATTGTTTATAGCGCCCTTATACCTGCGACGATTATTTTAACAATATGTACGTATCTAAGCATGAAAGGTGTTTTGCCTTATGCGCCATTATTTAATCTTATTGCTATGCAACGAGCCCAAACTAATCCGTTTTGGTTAGGAAGTATGGCTTTTTTTATTATGCCTATTTTATTGGCCTGTTTTATTTTATTTGAAATATTACTCACCCAATGGCGTCAGCGAGAAACTTATATTCAACGTCTAAGCCAAATCGACCCTTTAACCAATGTATTAAATAGACGTAGTTTAAACACACATTTAGAGTCGCTACACCAACAACAATTTGATTATGCAGTGGTACTTCTTGATATCGATCATTTTAAAAAAATTAATGATATATACGGACATCACCAAGGGGATCAGGTCTTAATTGAAATTGCGCAGTGCCTTTCTGATAATTTGCGCAGTGAGGACATTATTGGTCGATTTGGTGGAGAAGAATTTATTTTATTACTCCCCCACACCGATATTATTCAAGCTGAAAAAATTGCTGAGCGTTGTCGCTGTGCTTTACAAGAATTACCTGTCTGTAGTGCCCAAAATAATCCTATTCATATTAGTGCAAGTTTTGGAATAAGCAGTTCAGCTTTTGCAAAGGACCCTTATCTTGTTATTCGACAGGCTGACCAAGCTCTCTATGCGGTAAAAGCTTCAGGCCGTAATCAGGTACGCACATTTCATCAGACCGAAACTATCAATACCTTATGATTCTTTGAGCTTTGCCAAACTCGCGAGTTGTTGCAAAAGTTCTTGCTGACTAAAAGCACCCGTTAATCGTAAAGCACGAATCTCTTTTTGCTCTGGGCTTAAGAATAAATAGGTCGGTGGTCCTAAAATATTCCATTGTTTGAGTAGTGCTTCATGCGACTGGTCATAATGGCTCAAATCAAGCTTAATTAAATAATATGGCGCAAGAGCAGATTGAACCTCGGGTGCTTTTAAAATACGGTGTTCAATCGGTTGGCAGGCAACACACCAGTCTGCATAGACATCAACCACAATAGCTCGATCAGCAGGTGCTGCCGCTAAAATTTTCTCAAAGTCTGCTGCACTAGTCGCAATATGCCACTCGGCCATATGATTAGAACTTTGCAAGGTTCGATTTTGAATATGTTGATATTGGTTATAGGCTACAAAAGGTGTAACGATTAATAATAAAATCGCGTAGAGCCATTGTAGTTGCCCTTTTTTCCAGAAAAACTGATAAACAGCATAGGCTATAAAAGCGAGGCCTAATACTAAACTAAGTACTTGCATGCCCCAATCTGGTAATAAAGGGCGAATAAAATAAAGACTTAGACCCAACATCAGAAAAGCAAAAATTACTTTAATCTGATGCATCCAGTCGCCCGCTTTAGGCAAGAATTTTGCCCCTAAAATACTTGCCAGTAACAATGGAATTCCCATTCCAAAACCTAGGCAGAATAAAAGCAAAGCACCTTGCCATTGATTTTGTGTTTGAGAAATAAATAACAAAGTTCCGGCGAGTGGTGCAGTCATACAGGGTCCCACCAAGAGCGCAGAAACGACACCCATAACCCCAGCACCGACCAAAGTGCCGCCTTGTTGCATTGACTGAATACGGTCAAGTCGATTTAACCATGTCTGAGGTAAACGAAGCTCAAACAAACCAAATAAGTTCAGAGCAAAAACAATAAACAGCAAACTAAAAGCAATTAAAGTTGCTGGCTGTTGTAACCAGCGTTGGAAATTTAAACCTGCCGAAGAAGCAATTAAACCCAAGCCCGCATAAACTAACGCCATGCTACACACAAAAGTAAGCGCAATGGTCCATGCTTTTAAACCTTTATGTTCTCGAATAATCAGCGAAGTTAAAATAGGAAGCATTGGTAAAGAACATGGCGTAAATGCGAGCAACATGCCTAAACCTAAAAATAATAAAACTCCATACCAAAGCGAGTGTTCAATTAACTTAGCAGACCAGATCTGATCTTGCGCAATTTGAGGTGTAGTTGTAGCTGCTGCTGTCTCTGTACTCTGCTCTTTTTCTAAAGATTCTGAACCCGAGGAAGTGTCGGATTGTGTATTCGCTAAATCTAGTAATCTTTTTGGCGCTGTTCCTGCTTGGTTTTGCACACCCACCAAGCCATCTGCATCGGTTTGAAACTCAATGGTTTGAGGTGGATAACAAATACGGTCTTTGGCACAGCCCTGCCAAGTCACACTATAGTGCTCTGACGGCTTAGTCTTAATTTGGAAATTAACTTGATGGTAGTAAACCTGACTTTGCCCATAATTTTCATCATATTGGGCAACCGCTTTAGGTAACTTTAAAGTTAAAGGTTGAGTACCTTGTTGTACGGAAAATTTATGCTGATAGAGATAATAATTTGGCTGAATCTGCCAAGACAAACTCGCAGTATACGGCTCAGAAGATTCAACCGAAAATGAAAAAGCTTGTTCGGGTGAGAGTAGCTTATCTTGCGCAGAAACCAACTGGCTAAAGACACTAACAGCAACTGCTAGAAAATAAAAAATTCCCTGATGAATAAGCTTTTTCATTAACATAAATTTAAATTGCTTCGATTAGAACAAGAATGCCACGCCTAAGCCACCGTTGTAGCTCTTATCTTGACCCTCTAAATCAACCCCGATACTTGCATCGAGCTGAGTACGATCATTTACAGCGTAGACTAAACCTGTCCCTAAACCATATTCGTAGTCTTGGCTTTCAGCTTTACGGTAAATAAACTCAGAATAACCTGACAGCTTACCTGCGATTTTATAATCAATCGTCGGGATTGCAGTTACTGCCCAGTTACTATTTTGTACTTCGTAGCGCATGGTAATTGATGTGCCTACTAAGTCATTATATTTATAAGCGACTGCTGAACTTAGGCTATAAATATCGTCATGTGCAGTAAATTCATCATTTCCAGTGGCAATGATCGCTTCAGCTAACACAGCCATTGATAAGTTTTCATCTTTTAGATCAATTGCTTTTTTCAAACCGATGCTGACATCACCAAAGCCTGAAGTGTCATGTTTTTTACCAGCACGTTTGGTTTGAGTCCATGCTGGACCTTGCCAACCTAATTGTAATTCCAAGCCGTCGGCTAAACCGGTACGGAATAACATATCCTCATTTACAGTTACGGTCTTTTCTTTAACACCATCAACCGTTGACTCTGTATAAGTTGCACTTGGTAAGCCTTGTTCCCAAGCCAATTTACCAACTGGAGTAATCCCTGTTCCAAAGCCTGCACCTGGGCGGTCAAAAGAAAACTCCGCAGCGAAAGTACTTCCAGCAGCAACAGTGGTCAGAGCAAAAGTTAAAATTTGAAATGTTCTCATTCTATTATCCAATCAAGTAGTTAGTTCTTTTGACATTTTTGCCCCATGTTGGCGCAATAACTCTAATGTTTCACGCTCTTCTTGAAGCGCTTCTGACCAATCTATTTCATCAAAGTCACAATCAAAGAACAACTGACTGATTGAAGATAAAATAGTGAGTCCTTCTTCATCACGTGTATTTGGATCAACTTTTTCATTTAATAAACGTTGAACGGCTGGCGCACATGCCGAGCTTGCTGCATCCCATAAAGGACCATAAAACTCTTCTGCATCCCAAAGGTGTACATTCGCTTTGGCTTGAATCAACGCTTCGAGTATATCGAGGTAAACCTGTAATGATTGTTGTTTTTCTTCTTGTGATAGTGGTGTACCCGCTTCATAAGCTTCTGATACATCTTCCCACCATTTAAAAATTCCATCACAAATGATTGATACAGGTGGTCCTTGTTCCGGATCAATAAAGTTCGGATCAAGTCCTTCAGCAAGTAATTTTTGCACTTGCGCGAGTTCTAATTCTTCTATGGCTTTAATTAAAGCTTGCTGCTGGGTGGTTAACATGACCATCTCTCAAAAATATATTAGGGCTATTATGCCTAATCTCTTCTGAAGATTTTAGAGGTTGATTGCATCGCATTGCAAACCTAATGTTGTGAATAGTTTTATTTTCATTAAATATAAAAAAAAGCCCCGAAGGGCTTTTTAGGATTTTAAATTAAACTTCATCATCAATGAATTCTGGTTGACCACCTCTCGGGTGTTCCTTTTTCTCAAAAGTATGTTCAAGGCTACGTTTTAATTTTTCAATCGCTCCATGAATTGAAGCATCAATATTTCCTGCTTTATGGTGTACTGCAACTGGTTTCAAACCTGAAGGACGTGCTTCAATCATACAGTGGATATCTTTGTCACCACCTTTGTCCCCATTTTCATCACTAAAATGAACCGAGAAATGCGTAATACGTTCGCTATGACGTTGGAATTCTTGAGTAAGTTCTGCACGTACATAAGTAATTAAACGTTCACTGTTATGGATGTTTTTATCTGTGCGGATTTCAATATTCATAAATACCATCCTCTCTTTCTTACTGTGGATCTTTTCTATGCAAAACTTTTTTATGTTGGCATGTTTTAAGCATGCATGAACTGACTTCAATTGTACATTTTGATGGTGTAATGGTTTGTTATCTCCTGACTTAAACGTACTGCTTTTAATTTATTTTGAAGATCTTCATATCTTCAATATCAGTCCATCTATAAAAATATGCAAGCTGATTTTTTAAATTTTTATGAAAAATTGAACAAAAGGAGAGCAATTGTGTCCGAATCTTATCTATCTGGAGCAGAACTTATTGAGCAGATTCAAAAGTCTCCTTATTCACGTGATTTAATCGGTTATCACGGGCAACCGCCACAGGTTAAATGGCCTAACAATGCCAAGGTTGCTGTGCAATTTGTGCTTAATTATGAAGAAGGTGGCGAAAAACATATTGAGCACGGCGATGAGGGCTCAGAACAGTTTTTATCAGAGATTATTGGTGCCGCAAGTTACCCAGCTAAACATATGTCGATGGACTCTATGTACGAATATGGTTCACGTGCTGGATTTTGGCGCATTCATAATGAATTCCAAAAGCGCAAACTTCCAATGACCATTTTCGGAGTTGCAATGGCGCTTGCCCGCAATCCTTATATTGTAGAAGCAATTAAGCAAGCTGACTATGATGTTGTTTCACATGGCTACCGCTGGCTTCACTATCAAGATACTGATATTGAAGTCGAAAAGAAGCATATGGAACAAGCTTTAACTGTTTTAGAAAACTTGTTTGAAAATAAAACTATAGGTTGGTACACCGGACGTGACAGCCCCAATACACGTCAGTTACTCGCAGAGTTTCCACAAATACAATATGACTCTGATTATTATGGCGATGACCTACCTTTTTGGACAACGCTTACCGATACTACAGGTGCATCACGCTCTCATCTGATTATTCCTTATACTTTGGAATGTAACGACATGAAGTTCTGCTCACCAGGCGGATTTAATAGTTCAGAACAGTTTTTTCAATATTTGAAAGATAGTTTCGATGTGCTGTATGCAGAGGG
This sequence comes from Acinetobacter sp. WU_MDCI_Abxc222, assembly GCF_025514755.1. Lineage (NCBI taxonomy): Bacteria > Pseudomonadati > Pseudomonadota > Gammaproteobacteria > Moraxellales > Moraxellaceae > Acinetobacter > Acinetobacter sp. WU_MDCI_Abxc222. The sequence continues at coordinate 122,637 of NZ_JAHPVG010000006.1, read as the reverse complement.
AGAAACTGCACCAAAAATGATGTCGATTGGAATGCATTGCCGCATTTTGGGGCGTCCGGGCCGTTTTAAAGCATTACAAAAATTTCTCGACTATATTCAAATGCATGATCGAGTATGGGTATGTCGTCGACAGGAGATTGCCGAACATTGGTATAAAAATCACATAACTAAATAATTGATTTTTAATTTTCAAAATTCATAAGCGAATTAAAACTCGCTATTGGCACTGTTATTGCTAAAACTCCATATCAAGACAACGAGTTTAGGAATAACAGTGTTTTTAGCCGAGTTTAATCAAGCCCCACCAGAACAACTCAAGACTTTGTTAAAAAACTGTGTCCACATTCAAGCATGGGCCGAAAAAATCATCTCAAAACGCCCCTATTCAACAAAAGCATCTCTTTTGGAATATGCAGAACAATTAAGTCAAATGTGGTCATGGCAAGAGATTCAAGCAGCTTTAGCAACTCATCCAAAAATTGGTGAACGCGAAGCTAAAAAACAACTCAATGCAAAAGAGCAAGATTTTTCATCTAAAGAACAAGCTGGCATTTCTTTAGATGAACAAACACAACAAGCTCTGCTGCAAGGTAATCTTGATTATGAGCAAAAGTTTGGCTTTATTTTTTTAATTAAAGCGGCAGGCCTCAGTAGTGATGAAATTTTAAAAAAGCTACATGAAAGACTAAAAAACGACTTAGCTATCGAAAAAACAATTGTACATGAGCAACTCGCAGCGATTGCTCTATTACGTCTATCTCAGGAAATACAAGCATGATCAGCACTCATATTTTAGATACGAATTTAGGCAAACCAGCTGCAGACGTAGAAGTAAAGTTGTTTCATGCAGCAACCCATGAACTGATAGCGACAGCCATCACCAATCAAGATGGTCGAGTGAGTGATTTTGGCATAACAGACTTTGCAGAAGGTGCTTATCAACTTGAATTTGAAATTGCTCCTTATTTTTCATCGCAGCAAGTCAAAACTTTTTTCCCGCGTGTTTGTATCCAATTTTTCATAGAAGACATCAATCAGCATTATCACATTCCTTTATTGATCAGCCCATTTGCTTACTCCACTTATCGCGGTAGCTAACTCAGATATAAATAGGAGAAAAATATGAATCATCAGCAAAAAAATGCGATTTCTCCAGAGCATGAATATTTAGGAATTTCCAAAAGTTTTGCTTACGGCTTACAGCATGTGCTGACCATGTATGGTGGTATTGTAGCCCCGCCCTTGATTATTGGAACGGCAGCTGGCTTAAGCTCAGCACAAATCGGAATGTTAATTGCGGCTGCGCTATTTGTAGGTGGATTGGCAACACTGATTCAAACAATCGGTACCAAATATCTAGGCGCAAAATTACCTCTGGTACAGGGTGTATCTTTCGCGGGTGTTGCAACGATGGTCGCCATTATCACTACAGGCGGTGGTTTACCTGCTGTCTACGGCGCGGTCATTGCTGCATCTCTAATTGGACTGTGTCTTGCACCTTATTTTTCTAAAATTATTCGTTTTTTCCCACCTGTTGTGACAGGATGCGTCATCACGATTATTGGTCTATCTTTGTTACCCGTTGCGATTCGCTGGATGATGGGTGGGAACAATAAAGCGCCTGACTGGGGTAGCGTAGAAAATATCTCTTTGGCACTGCTGACCTTAGGCATTGTGATTGTTCTAAATATGCTGCCGCAAGCAGGCATCCGTCGCATATCAATTTTGTTGGCTATTGTTACCGGTACTATCCTCGCCTACTTTATGGGTTTTGGTGATTTTAGTCAGGTGAGCTCAGGCACATGGCTCCAATTTCCACACTTATTTGCTTTTGGTTTACCGACTTTCGAGCTCAGCGCTATCTTGTCGATGTTGATCGTCACTTTGGTGATTATGACTGAAACCACAGCCGATATTATTGCTGTTGGAGACATTGTAGGAACTGAGGTAGATGCTAAACGTATTGCCAATGGTGTTCGTGCGGATATGTTTTCCAGTGCTTTTGCCCCTCTCTTTGGTTCATTCATGCAAAGCGCTTTTGCCCAAAATGTTGGACTGGTTGCGATCACAGGCATCAAGAGTCGATTTGTAGTCGCAGCAGGCGGTGTCATTCTGATTATTTTGGGTCTACTACCTATTATGGGTCGTTTAATTGCAGCGATTCCAATGCCCGTACTTGGTGGTGCAGGTTTGGTCTTGTTTGGGTCGGTTGCAGCGAGTGGAATTCGTACTTTGGCAAAGATAGATTATAACGATCAGAAAAATTTGATTATTGTGGCAACTGCTTTATCAGCAGGGATGATCCCAATTATTAACCATGAGTTTTATGCTCATTTCCCGGTTTGGGTACAGACTTTGTTCCATTCAGGCATTAGTTCAACTTGTATCTTTGCTATCTTGTTGAATTTATTATTTAATCATTTACCTTCATTTCGCAGCTCACGTACTGCGCATTTAAGCCAAACAATAAACACAAGAAATATTCATTAAAGATTTAGTTTTTAGCGCCCCACTTCGGTGGGCTTTTTTTTAACCGTTGATCAAATTTGGCTTCATTTTTGCTTAAGACCCTGTATCCTTAGCGTGCTTTATTTGGGGGGAGATCATTTAAATGCAATTAAAGCAACTTGCGGCGACTTGTGCCTTGTTATCTGTAACTGCCATGGTTCAGGCGAAACCAATCTGGCAAGATTTTAGTGTGACTGGACTTTATGGTGAAAACTATGAAGTTGTAGATGACAAAGAAACCACCATTACTTTGGAATATGCAGCAAAAGTTAAATACGCTGATGTGTTTTTCTTTATGGACCGCATGCGTGGTGAAAATGACCACAAGAGTACTTACTTCGAGTTATCACCACGCCTAAGTTTAGGCGAAGTATCTGGTAAGAAACTGTCGTATGGCCCAATCAAAGATGTACTTATTAGTACTACTTGGGAAGGTAACAGTGAAGACGGCAATAACTTCGATAACTTCCTTTATGGTTTTGCAGTTGATTTAGATATCCCATATTTCCAATATGCAAATTTAAACTTCTACCGTGCAAATAATGAGAACATTGACGACGATTATCAAATGACATTCGTTTATGGTATTCCATTAAAATTAGGATCTGAAGATTTCTTGGTAGATGGTTTCCTTGACTGGTCAACTGCTGAAGGCGACCATGCGAGCGAGTTAAACTGGACAACTCAGTGGAAATGGAATGTAGGTAAACACATTTCTCCCGATACACGTCTATACCTAGGTATCGAGCACTCAGTGTGGAATAACAAATTTGGTATTAAAGGTGCCGACGAAAATAACGTTAGTGCCTTGGTTAAATACCACTTCTAAAATCCAAATTTAGAAGATAAAACAGCAAGGAAAGTTCCTTGCTGTTTTTGTTTTTAATCAAGTGGATTACCCACAATATTACTAATAATCCCCTGCATAATATGCCCACCTTGTTCACGACGTAATTCTTCATACCATGCTTGTGTAACCGCTTCATCTTTCATATGTGTCACATCACAACGTTTGCGTGCGCGAAGCACCAATTCATTGGCACGTTCATTCCGCTTGTTTTGATAGCGACGTAAAGCGTCCTCTAGCCCCAAAGTATTAATTTGCAGAGAACGCGCTAAATAAATCGCGTCTTCCATCGCTTGGCAACCGCCTTGCCCAATATCAGGTGTCGTGCTATGTGCAGCATCACCCAAAATCACCACGCGACCTTTATAAAATTGAGTGAACGGTTCAATATCATGGATTTCCACCCGATTAGTCTTTTGCAGGTCTAAGCGTTCAATAAGCTGCTGTACGGGTTGACACCAATCAACAAAATATTGTTTTAAAAGTTTTTTATATTCATCTCGATTATTATCTAGCCCTGCTGGTAAAGGCACATCTAAAAAGAAATAGAACTTTCCATCTGCAACTGGCATTAAAGAAGCTCGCTTGCCTTCGCCCACATAAGTCGTCCATTGCTGGGCCGGAGCTAAATCTTCAGAGATCTCAACCAAACCATTCCAGTTTACATAACCTGCGTAACGGCGCTGCACTTGCTGCCCCAACACATAGGCCCGTGTAAGTGAGTGAGTCCCATCAGCCCCAATTAATAGATCAGCCTGCGTTGAGCTACCATCTGCAAAATGAACCTCGACATAATCAGCTTTGTCTTCAAGGCTGACCATTTTTTTGCCTAAATAAATCTGATCACGACCAAATTCATCCATTAACATATTTTGTAAATCAGCACGTGCAACTGGATAAGGTCGTTGGCCCACTTCTTCAATTAATGGCAGTAAACTGAATTGTGTCATCACATCTCCAGTTAAACCATCCACATAGGCCAAATCATCCATTTGTCCACCAAGTTTGGCGATTTTGTCAGTTAATCCCAGATAGTTCAGACATTTCACACCATTCGACCACAGTGAAATTGCCGCGCCGACGGGAAGAATCTTTTCAGTTTGTTCAAAAATGCGAACTTGGTGACCAAATTTCTTTAATGCAATGCCTGTGGTTAGACCTCCCATTCCTGCACCAATAATCACCACATTCATAACACTCTCCTATAGATATTCACCTATAGGGTGCTTATGCTAAAAACATGCCATCGTTCAAAATTTATTTAGCTTTTCCACAAAACTGGCATGCACCATGCTTATATATTTAAGTATAAAACTCGTCTCAGCACGCTCCGTGTTAGCGCAGTTTTAAATGAAAAATCATGTTTTTAACAAGAAATACGGATACTCCACTATGGCAACATTGCACGCTCCAGCTTTTGAACTTCCTGAGATTTTGAATACGAAAACCAATTTGGCAGATGCCCGAATTGGTGCACAAGTCATTGAGTGTTCAGATGATTTCTTTGCAGAAGCAAAGCGTATGCTGCAATTTGATGCACCTATTTTTGTTGAAGATAAATTTGATGACAACGGCAAATGGATGGACGGATGGGAAACGCGCCGTAAACGTCACGCAGGCTATGATTGGTGTATCGTGAAGTTAGGTGTAAGTGGAAAAATCACTGCACTTGATATTGATACCAGCTTTTTTACAGGAAATTATCCTGCATCTGCATCATTAGAAGCATGTTATGCACCAAATGGGGACCTGACAGGGGCAAAATGGGAGAATGTTTTAGGAAATACTGAACTTGGTCCAAGCCAACATCATATTTTTATGGTCAATAATGATGCACTTTTCACTCATATACGCCTTAATATTTTCCCAGATGGCGGTATTGCCCGTTTACGTGTCTATGGTGATGTTGATATTCAGGTAACTGACAGCGAACAAACTCTCGATTTATTGGCTCTCGAAAATGGTGGCCGCGTAGTTGCCTATAGTGATGCTCATTTTGGACACCCGCGTAATTTGATTAACCCAGGCCGTGGCGTCAACATGGGCGATGGGTGGGAAACCAAACGCCGCCGTGCACCGGGTTATGACTGGTGTATTCTTGCGTTGGGTAAAAGCGGAAAAATTGAAAAGCTTGAAATTGATACAGCTCATTTTAAAGGGAACTTCCCTGCCCAAGTATCCATTCAAGCGGTTTACCTTGAAAACGCAACCGATGCACAGTTAATTCCTCAAAGTATGTTCTGGTCTTATTTACTTGAAGCTCAACCGATGCAAATGGACCATATTCATGAATATGTGAATGAGATTTTACAACATGGAAAAATCTCGCATATTCGTATTAACATGATTCCAGATGGTGGTATTAGCCGTGTTCGTTTATGGGGAAAAATTGCCAAGTCATGATGATGAATACTGTTCAAATTCAGCCCTTAACCATTGAAAACTTCCAGCCCTTCGGAGAAGTCATCTGTTGTGACGGGCATGACTTTTTTCATATTAATGATGCCCACACCGAGCGCTACCATGCGCTCGTTGAAACTGAAATTGAAGGGGAAGCAAAGGCAGGAATTAGTATTTTCCGTAATATTAAAGCCAGTGTGTTGCCTCTAGAAATTTCAATGCTAGAACGCCATCCCAAAGGCTCTCAGGCATTTATTCCACTACAGCAACAAAAGTTTTTAATTATCGTGGCACCCGCTTTGGACGAAAACACCCCTGATATTTCAAAACTATGTGCTTTCGTCTCGAATGGAAAGCAAAGTATTAATTATCGGGCAGGCACATGGCATCATCCTTTGCTTACCTTTGAGGCACCAAGTGATTTTGCAGTAGTAGATCGAATTGGAGGTGGAGCGAATTGTGATATTTTTCAATTTCCACAGGCTATAAAAATTACGACCTAAATTAAAATATACAGATCTATCTAATTTAATGATCTAAACCTTAATAGCAGGAATCGTTATGGTGATTTCTAACAATCTTAGGTTTATATAAAAAATCCCCGTCAATTGAACGGGGATTTTTTCATTTTTCTAAACAGTGATATCAGCTAAGTTACCCTTCTGCTCAAGCCACTGCTTACGATCTGCCGAACGCTTTTTCGCAAGCAACTTGTCGAGTAAACCTGCCGTTAAGTGAACATCATCTAAATCAAGCTGAACTAAACGACGCGTGTTCGGGTCCATAGTCGTTTCACGTAATTGAATCGCGTTCATCTCACCCAATCCCTTAAATCGGGTAATTTGCGGATTTCGATTACCTTTAACATTTTTCAAAATAGCTTCAAGCTCATCATCATCAAGCGCGTAATAGACATCTTTACCAATGTCGATACGGAATAATGGTGGCATTGCTACATACAAATGCCCTTCTTCAACCAATGCTGGAAAGTGTTTAACGAATAAGGCGCATAATAAGGTCGCAATATGTAAACCGTCAGAATCGGCATCGGCTAAAATACAAATTTTGCCGTAACGTAGTTCAGATAAATCATCACTGCCTGGGTCTACCCCGATGGCAATCGCAATGTCGTGAACCTCTTGAGAAGCGAGTACTTCATCTGAAGAAACTTCCCACGTATTTAAGATTTTTCCACGAATTGGCATGATCGCCTGAAAGTTTTTATCGCGCGCTTGCTTTGCACTACCACCTGCTGAGTCACCCTCGACAATAAATAACTCACTGTCCTCACGTGTTTGGCCAACACAGTCTGCCAACTTACCCGGCAATGCAGGGCCGGAAACAATTTTTTTACGCTCGACTTTCTTTGCTGCTTTTAAACGACGACCTGCTTTAGAAATCGCCATTTCAGCCAGTTGCATCGCGATTTCAGCATGTTGGTTTAGCCAGAGTGAAAAAGCATCTTTAGCAATATTTAAAACAATATTTGATGCTTCACGACTCGAAAGACGCTCTTTGGTTTGACCTGAAAACTGCGGCTCTTGGAACTTGAGCGACAAGATATAGTTCACGCCATCCCAAACATCTTCTGCCGAAAGTTTGAGGTTTCGTGGCAGCAAATTACGCAGCTCACAGAACTCACGTAATGCCTCAGTTACACCTGAGCGTAAACCGTTCACATGAGTACCACCTTGTGCAGTTGGAATTAAGTTGACGTAACTTTCTTGAACCTGTTCACCGCCTTCTACATTCCAACAAATCGCAAATTCACAAGCCGCACGGTCTGCCTGACCACTGCTCACAAATGCAGGGTTTGGCAAGATTTCGCGGTCTTGTAATTCATCCATCAAATAATCGACGAGGCCATTTTCAAATTGCCACTCGATTTTTTCATCATTAATTTGATCAATATAAATAATTTTTAAGCCAGCCGCTAAAACAGCTTTGGCTTTTAAATTGTGTTTGAGTGCTTTTAACGCAAATTTTGGACTATCAAAATATTTAGCTTCTGGCCAAAAATGTACAGTTGTACCTGTCGCACGTTTTGGTGCTTTACCCTCAAGAACAGCTAAAGGTGCTACTGGTTCACCCTGCTCAAAGGCCATTTGGTATAGGTTACCCTGACGTTGAACTTCGACCTCAACCCGTGTTGATAAAGCGTTTACAACGGAAATGCCCACACCATGTAAACCACCCGAAAACTGGTAGTTATCGGTACTGAATTTACCACCAGCATGGAGCTTGGTTAGAATAATTTCGATACCACTTTGTCCATATTCAGGATGTATATCGACTGGCATACCACGGCCGTTATCTTCAACCGACAACGAACCATCTTTATAAACCGTGACACATATTTTGTCGGCATGACCAGCTAATGCTTCATCAACAGCATTATCAATAACTTCTTGGGCTAAATGGTTAGGTCGAGTCGTATCGGTATACATCCCTGGACGACGACGAACAGGGTCTAAACCGGAAAGAACTTCAAGCGATTGAGCCGTATATTGTGTCACGTTGTACGTTTTCCTTATTTGATGGTGTGCGCAAAGAATTCGATCACTAACGGTAATTTTTCTTCAAAATCTTCCATAGCATGATTGCCATGAGCATCCGTCAAAATCAATGAGGATGGCGTTGCAGCACTATAATAGCGTTGTGCTTGACGATAATCCAAAATTTCGTCGCCTTGTTGCAATAAGACGAGTATTTTGTCGGCATTTTCAGGTTGATTCAGTTCCAGTTGTTCTAACTGCCTTAACTGAACATGGTCAATTGACCATTGATCATTCACCACATAGGGCATACTTTCAACTTGAAATAACTCATCAAACAGTTTCCATGGTTGCATAGCAGGGTTAATCAGTACAGCTGGAACATTATATTTCGCGACAAAATATGTCGCAAAAAACCCGCCAAGGCTACTACCGACTAGGGCTACATCTTGTAAAGACTCTATCAGCTCTGAAACTTGCTCAACCACTAGATCAGGAGATCTATTTAAGTCTGGCAAATGCACATTTATGCCCAATTCGCTACAATACTGTCTAAGACTCAGCCCTTTAATTGAAAGAGAGCTACTATTAAAGCCATGGAGGTAGATAATATTCATATATTTTCCCTCTAAATTGAGAATAAATTCACATTTTTGTTCTCAGTTTGTATATAAAAACACTATTGTCAGACAAGAAAAACCACTCAACTAACCATTCATCAGTATTTTAAAAACATGTGTTATTTAAACTACTAAGATGGAAACGTTAGCTGCCGTTGATAAAAAGTACAGCTTAAAACGTCAGTTATAACGTATATGGGGAAAAGATATGCCGAGCTTAACACCACTACATGAAACTTATTGTAAATGGGATCGTACGCCACCTAGTCAGGCAGACGTATTAGAAGGTTTAGCTCAACTGTTCAGTACCAGCTTAAATGGTGTACATGAATTAATTCAAGTTATTAATATTGAAGTATTAAAAAATGCTTTTGGTGTGAGTACACAAAATGCTAAAAACTTTCAAAAACGACCATTTGTGCAAAAGGCATATCAATTTTCTTATGGTGCTTTACAAAAATACGGTAGTTGTTTTTTAGCACCAAGCTTACGTCATATTATTGAAAAATATCCCACACTTCACGAAAAACCACTCACCCCAAGCCTACATTTTTTAGTCGGCATTTTGAATGGGATTTTTGGGGATTATCTACTGAAACAGCATAGCCCCCTCGCCTTACCCATGGTGTTATACGATCACTACGGTGCAATACAACAAGGGGAACTTGCAGGCCGTATTGTGATTTTAGCTCATGGTTTGTGTATGAACCATCTGACTTGGTCAAATGCACATTATGGTGGAATTGGGGAACGTCTGTTAGCACAGCGTGACCATAACACGATGTTGTATTTAAATTACAATACAGGCCGACGCATTTCAGCCAATGGACGCAGTTTTTCGAACTTATTAGAAGACTTGGTCCAACGTAATCCAAGAATTACCAGTATTGATATCATTGGCCATAGTATGGGCGGGCTAGTATCTCGTAGTGCCTTGTTTTATGGCAAACAAAATATGTATCAATGGATTCATATGGTCGAGAATCTAGTCTGCATTGGCTCACCACATCATGGTGCAGTTTTAGAGCGCTTTGGCTTTACCATACAAGATAAACTTGGGGCTTTCCCTTTTGTGGGCTTACTCGGTCAACTGGTTAATATTCGGAGTAATGGTATTTTAGACTTACGCCACGGTAGCGTTCGTGATGATGATTGGGAACATATGGATGCCCGTATTGGTATGATGGATGATAACCGCGCGCCTGCTCCACTGCCTTCACACATCAACACCTTTTTAGTAGCAGGGACCTTAGAATTTGAAAAGGTGCGCAATAAAGCGTTAACAGTAATTGGCGACTACTTAGTGAGTGTAAAAAGTGCACTCGGCGAACATCCTAATCCACGTTTTCAGCTTAAAGTTCCAGACTCACATAAAGCCGTGTTTTATGGCTTAAATCACTTTGAGATTCAGTATCACTCGAGTGTTGCGGAACAGATTACTCGTTGGTTATATCCTCATGCTAATGATTACGTTCAAGAAGGTATTCAAACCCATATTATTGATATGCCGAACTATACGCTCGAAGATTTAGAAGGGATTGTAGAGACGTAAAAAAAGCCCAACTTATGTTGGGCTTTTTTATAGAATCTAAAATATTTAAAAAAAAGCTCTATAACTATTGTTTATCTTTAAAAAATAAGTTGTCTTTAATATCTAAAACTTCATCAGAATAAAGATAGTATTTTCCTTTCTTAAAGACCACTTTTCCTAACTTTTCACCACTTTGAACTTTAAATAAATATAGCTCGTTATTTTTCTCTTTCACTTTGCATATATAGGATTTATCAACTTGAAAGCCAGCAATAGAATACTCACACTTTTTTGGTGTTAGTGTTAAGACAGATTCTATCGTCGCAACATTTCCACCTGGTAGTTCTTCTGAACTATAATAATGATAAGTACCACTCCACTTATCTGTATTTGCAAATGTGTTAGCAGAAAAAGCCAGCAATAATAAACAAAAATTTTTCATTTAATTAATTTATAAATAATCAAGTTAAACTATTATAACCATATCGCAATACAATAAAATATTTTATTATTTTATAAACCAACTATTAAAAATACTCTTTTTGAAAATTCATTCTTATCACTATCACTAAATCTAGAGAAATATATGAAAGAAACTGTTGTTTTTGACTTGGATGGGACATTACTATCGGGTGACTCTACAAAGGCATGGCTATCAGATAAATTAAAATCCAATATTTTTAGATTTATCGCTGCACTTATTGTTACGCCCATCGCTTTGCCTCTTATGAAATTTAAGAAATATAAATCTAAAGGTGCTTCATTGTATTTATGGATTGCAACGTATGGCTTGAACGAAGAAGAATTAGAATACAGCTTTAAGAATTTCTCTATGAATATCAAAAACAATTCTTTCAATTCATTATATTGGTTTGAGCAAGGTATAAATGAAGTTAAAGATCATTTAGCCAATGGAAGAATTGTGTTTATTGCTACGGCTGCACCAGAAAAGTTAGCGAATGTTTTACTCGAGTCTATCAATCTAAATGTAAAAATTATTGGTACTCCTCTACAAAACAAGCTGGGAGGATGGATAAGTGGGATACATTGTAGGTCTGAAGAAAAAGTAAGAAGATTGAATAAGCTTGATATCAAACAACCTTGGCTTGCAACATACAGTGATGATATTGAAGATGACTTACCTATTTTGATTAGCGCTAAACTACCCTATTTAATTAACGGGGATAACAATAAAATTAAAAATATTAAAATCAAAAATTTAAAAATATTAAATTGGTTTTAATTTAATAAAAAGATTCTTTAAAAATCAAATTTTTTAAATCCTTATTATCTTTAATTTTTTTTGGAAAATTCTATATTATCGAATTTTTAATTATATCCATAATAATGTATTTAAAATCTTTGTTAACTTAGTACAGTCCAGTCTTACTCTTAATTACCATCTCATCTATAACAAGGGTATCTATTAATTTTTCTTATAAATATAAATAAAAACTTAGTACGGATACTAAGTTTAAAAATATATTACTAATACATCTTTATTTGAAACTAAAATTATTTGCAAATAATAAAATTAAAAAAGATAACTTTATGGTGCATTAGAATTTCGTATTTCTAGAATCTCATTGCAATCTTTAGCATTAGAATAAGCGAAAATTCGCTTGTCTTGATTTTCTAATAAAAGAGCATCTTTATTTGAACCAAAAGCATTTTTAGAGATATCACACTTATAAGAAGTCAATCTAAAATTGCTTAAATTTTCACATTTAGGTTCAGCATTAGCTTCATCAAAACCATACCAACCTGTAATATTTTTATTTAAACATGAAATTTGATTTGCTTGAACATCATCTTTTGTATCGACCACCTTATCTGTAATTACTGTTGGTTCACTTACTGGTAAAGCCTCACTTATAGCTGGAGATTGTTGCTCATACACTTCTGTATGTATTACATTCGATTCGTTATTTAAGCTACTTGGTGTTTTCTCTTGGTCTTTATTACTACATGCAAATAAAGCACCTATAAAAATTAAGATATAAATATTCTTCATGATTTAATGCTCATAATGATGCGCTATCTAAAAATGGTGTAGGATCAATTAAATCCGACCGCCGCTTATAAACACTTGTACCGTTTAAAGTGCCTTTATTATTTGGATTTGAGTACATTTCCAAATGCAGCATCATACTTGGAATACCTTTAGTTGTTAAGCTACCTACATAAGCTATTACTTGACCCTTTACAACTTTATCTCCAGCTTTTACTAAAGCTTTACCCTTTCTAACTTCCCCATAACGAATGATATGTTTTGGATGAACAATTTCAATAGCATCTGTATTATCATAAAAATAATAAATATTTCTTACTACACCATCAGCCATCGCTCTAATTTCGGTTCCTGCTGGTGCATACAGATCACAACCTGCGTGTTTACGTTTTCCACCACTACGATTAGAACCAAATCGAGCAAATCCATTTTTATATGAATTTGTCCGTGCCTTTAAAGGGAATAAATATGAGCCATCATCTTTTGGCTTATCTATTCTTAACTCAATAACTGGCATAGGATTCTTCAATACAGCGGTATAAAGTACTTGTTCTTTACTATCAACATCTACAACAATTTCAATTTTCTTCCCTTCTTCGCCCCGATGTTTTTTTAATCCAATCCCATCTTGCCCAGTATAATGTGTTCTTTTTGCGCCATTATATTTAATTGAATAAGCTAGATTTTCTTCCTTACCTGTCTCTTTATTTATTGTTTTAATAGTAAAAGCGACATCACTACCATATTGTTTAGTTAAAGGATTACCATTTTTCTCTGTATGAACATTCTCTATTCTTCCTAATGAAGGAATAAAATCAATTAAGTAATCAACAAAGCTCTCTTCTTTCTTAGATGACGTTTCTTTCGCTGGGGTTGCTTTTGCTGGTACTGTCTTACTAGGAGGATTTGGAGCTACTCGAGGCATCTGTATTGTTGTAGCCGCAGAATTTAAGTTGACATTAATTACGGAAATACTTGGATCATTTCTTAATGTCAAAACAGGTTTCTTATTTGAAAGTAGCAATTTATAAACAAATGCATTCAACATTTTTAATTGAATAAAGCCATTATTATCCGTTGTTTTCTCTATTTCTCTGCCTCTATATGAAACAAAAAACTTAGTACTTTTTAAAATTTTACCTTTACTATCATGTATCTTCAATTTCACACTGACTAGCTCTAATGGGACTGATATACAACTATTTTCCATTCCTTTTGTTACGGATATTGTTTTTATTTTTTGGTAACCTTTACTTCCATTTACCAATATGTCTAAATTTTCACCCTCTTCTGCAATTATACCAGTTTTTATTCCTGAACTATCAGAAGTATGCTCTTTGATCTTACCTTTATATCTTACAAAAAACCTCATATTCGTTATTTTTCTATTTGTGTCACTTTCTATTATGGCTATATCAAATTTTATATCTTTAGAAGCATTTGTTTTCACCTCATCTTTCTTCGAATCAACAGTTTTCTGTTCAACAACAACTTTTTCTTGTTTTGGCTCTGGTTCAGCAGGTTTTTGTAAAACAGATTGAATTTTAATATCTTCACTTACACTTAATTCAATAGATTGTTTTTTATCAGAGGCTTGGGTAATAACAGCTGATTGTTTTCCATCTGCCTTAATTATAATTTTACTGCCTGGATGTCTAATAATAACAGGTAATAGTCCTTGCTCATCTGACTCTGCATTTACAATAAACTTTGATTGTTTAAACTTACCACTATATTCAGATTCAATAGTTACTTTTTTATTTTTTGCTATTTGTCCAATTTGGTTCTTTAATTTTATATATATTTTTCTACTACAACAGCTTTCTAAGTCATAATGGTTAAACATCTCAATATATTTACTAATATGAACATTATTTCCATCTACTTCTTTATAATTTCCTTTAAAACCTGATATACCTAAAAAAGAACCTAAGCCTCCGTCACCAACTAAATGAGCCCCTGCAATAGCACCCGATTCAGTAATTTCAATTCCATTGATTATTTTCCCATAGTATTCATTAAAACTTCTATTTCTTAATCGTTTGCAAAGAAGATCTATCCATTCTCCAATGATTTGAACCTGCTTAGCAGGAGATTTCAAAAAATCTGATAAAGAATTAACACCATTGTGTCCAGTCCAACTCCCTGTCCAATCGTTTTCTTCAGTTTTATCAGAATTATCTTTCCAATGCTTATAATAACCAAGATCGATAAGTGCAGCTTCCCCAAACTGGAAAAAACCAATATAACCCAGAGAATTTTTATTTTGGCTTGCTCTAATGTTTACTGGTGCCGTTAAGGGCAAACTTAAATCTGATGAAGATTCCATTCTTGAAACGGCACAAATAAATCCATATCGCGTTAATGGATATGACTTTTGATTTATAGATTTACCATTTTTCATTTATTTAAGTCCTCAAAACTAAATCGTTTAATATCAATTTTTTTATTATTGATATATGAACTTAAAATAGGTTTCATTTTCTCAAAATTCCCCAATCCAGGGCAACTTAACTCAACACCATTTTTATTCGCTTTTTTTGTTGGAAAAAATTTATCTTCAAACATATCATAGCGACCTAAATTTCTAAAATATGAAAAATAATTATCATTAGTATCACTAATGATATTTATATCACTATGATCATTTTTTAGATAAGCATAATAAACTTGGTATTTATTTTTATTCACTTCAATAACTTGACATTCCCCTGTTGACATCCATTGAGGATCTTTTGGGTTTAAGCCAATAGTCTTTACAAGCTTTGCTTTATTGTTATCTTCCCAAATTTGTTTACATGGGACATTAACTTTATCAATTTTGATACTTTCATTCTTATTTTTGAAGCTATCCCAAATTTTTTCACAAGCATTTTCTTCAGCAAAAGCTTGTATTGAGATAAATGTGCTCAGTAGCAATATTAGACTGCGTTTCATCTCTTAAACTCCAAATTTATTAAAATCATCTTCTAGATCATCTTTATATTCATCATCTAGCGCTTCTGCAAGCTGGCTCTGAATTCCATCATCTACAAAATCCCCAGTATCATGATCATAAATATCTTCATTTAATTCCTTCGTAGGTATAATACTTTTATTGTCATTATTGCTAATAAATTGAATTTCAATAGTATCTGATGAATCACTAAATATTCTTGGTGTTCGACCCATTTCATCTAACATTCCAACATATTCTGTATTCTTTGTTTTATTGATAACTTTAAATCTAATTTCCTCTTTCAAATTTTCTAAATTGAAAATATCACTAAAATCAAATCTTCGACTAAAAATTCCACTCTCAGGCATTTTCGGCAACTCAGCATTTACTGTTGCCCCACTCGTAAACAAATGCTGCCCAGCTTTACTTTCAAACTTGCCACCTGTTGTTGAAAATACGCCATCCGCATTAATTTTGAGCTGAGATCCACCTGCTGTTAAAACAATTTCTTTTGGACTGGTAAGCTCGATTTTTTCTTCAGTAGAAATGAGCTTGATGACCTTTTTAGCAATTGCTTCAATAGCATCGTCTTGTGCTTGTAGTTCGAGCTTTCCTTTTGCTGCATAAGCACGGAAACCCTTTTGCGCGGCAAACAAGCTTATTTTATCTTGCGCATGCCCAATGATATTTTTCTGTGCACTTAAATTAATGGAGCCACTAGCACTTTCTGCAATATCTTGCGAAGCTTGCAAAATAATATTTTCAGGTGTCGTCAAGGCAATGCCATTTGGCGATGCTAATAACATCAGCGCTTGTCTAAAAATTTTGCCTTGTTCTTGCTGTTTACTATCGGAACTACTTTCTAAACCTTGGGTATAACCTTCCATAAAGCCTTGCAAAGAACTTAATGCTTTAGAAGGTGATACTTCCAATTTACTGCCTTTACTAAATGTTCCACATACACTCATCATGTCAAAGTCTTTAGTCTCGACATTTGCCAAGACTTTTCCAACCTCTTGAATACTTTCAAATGGATTTTTATGAATGCGGTCTTTAATACTGGCAAGTTTTCCTTTAACGATGTCGGCACCATGCTCTTCAACATTTTCAATAAATGCTTTTAAATTTTCTACCGCATCTTTGGCATCAGTAAAGAAAGCATTAAATTCGTCTACAACGCCTTTTGCATTTCCACCTAGTGCACCAATGTCTTGAATAAAGCCGCCACAGTCTTTTAAAGCATGAATAGGATCGTTATTAATACCTTCTTTAAATAGGTTTACCGTACTATTTAATGCCTGTCCTGTGGTTTTTAGCTCAAGTGACTGGATGAATTTGGGTAAGCGATTAATCACGTTCAAAGCATCAGTCTGTTGCTTTGCTGCAACTTCACTGAGCATTTTCATGCTTTCATAACCTTGTGAAAGTAAGGATTGTGCTTGTGCCGCCTCTAAATGGTCTGCAATAGCTTGCTCTTGTGCATAGGTACTAATGAGCATGCCTTTACCTGCACGCACAGCTCCCCAAGCATCTGTTCTAAGCTCAAAGCCTTCACCACGACCCTGACTCGTCGCTTGTTCTTTCGGATGGCTCAAGTTGCCTAAATTCAGCTGTGTTGCTGCATGACTACTTTGTAATTGGGTACTAATTTGCCCCGTTGTGTCATCAAAGCGTAATTGGTTAAAGCCACTACCACTGATTTCCTGACTGCGAATTCCGCTCAGTTTTTTAGTATCAGGAAGCTGCCCTTTCACATCGAACTTGGTTGGTGAACGCTGCGCTTCATGGATGCGCCCAGTCACAAATGGACGGTCAATATTGCCATCAAAGAAGTCAATGACCACCACTTCACCAATACGTGGTAAGAAGCGTGCTCCATAGCCTTCGCCTGCCCAAGGAGTTAGTACATCCACCCAAGCTGAGTCAGTATCGTTATCATTGCTACCTGCGCCACCATCATGCCCATGATCATCACTACGGGTGAATAGAAAACGCACCTTAATGCGCCCCCATTCATCAACATGAATAGTTTCTCCCTCTGGGCCCACGACTTTGGCTCTTTGCGGGTAAGCAATTGGGCGATGCTGTTCTGGATTATATTCAGGTGCCGTCTTGATCTGACGGCGTATTAGGGTCAGCTCATTACCTTGGCGCTCAATATCATCATAACCATGTTTATCCCAACGACTTTGGGTTAACAACTGGCTAACTTGCTGATGTAAATCTTTCGGTAGGTTATTTTGGTTATAGAAATTTTTAGCAATAATCAGGAACTCTTGATCAGCCCCTTCATGCTGATCAATTTCAGGATGCTCCTGTAGGTTAAACCAATAGCCGACTTGACTATCACGGACACTACTATACGCCTTAAAGTATTTGGCCTGACTCGCATACATATCCGTAAATTGCTGATTCAATTTCTCTAGCTGATTACTAGTTGAAGCAGTGGCCTGATCTTCCCCTTTCAAATCTTGCATCCAAGCAGGACTTACATGCCATGCTTGTTCAAGACTCAAACTCGCTGAATCAAACTGCTCTGAATGTAGGTGTGTAGTGATAACTGAACCTACACCTTCTTCATGTGCTAAAGCATCAGGTTGCCAACGTTGCACATGTACAGCAGTCGGCTGCAAAGTCCGCACCGCAACAAAACCTGTAATGCTATCTTGATATTCTGTTGCACTACTTCTGTGATAGCGAATGCTGCGACGTGCTAAAGGTTGATACTGGCTATTATCATCAACCAATCTAAGTTTTTGAGGTTGTATAGATGCAGTAAAGTGAAGAACAAAAAGCTCTGCTTCATCAATTACCCAACTAACGCCTTCACTTCGCCACAAGCGTGTAAGAAAGTCATAATCAGATTCATTGTGTTGCATGATAAATGGGCGAATATCATAACTCTGACTTAAACCACTGAGGTCGAGTCTTAAACTTGTCGCAAAAAGTGGACTTCTTTCTTGCCATTCTTTAAATAAAACTTCAGTGACTTCAATAATGCTTTTATTCATAAAAACACGACTATTACGGCGCTTGTGCCATAAGTTTGTCGCGTCTTTTAAGGTGAGTTTATAAAGTGTTAAAGCACCGTCACTCTGCCCATAACTCGCTTCTGTCACAATTCCAGTAGTTCGAAATAATTGTCCAGAATCAGTGACCTGATCAACAGCAACTTGCACACCTATAAACTGCTTCAATGCAATTTGGGCACTCGTTGAAAGGCAGATCAACTCAGCTTCCAATCCCCCATTTAGCTGATGTTGGCCTTCTATACGTTGTAAAAAAACTTGGCTATTGAGTAGTTCATTAGAAAATTGCACATGGACGGCACGTTTCTGCGCACTTAACCCTATTTTTTCCAAAACATTAAAGATATTAAAAAGCATTTTTTATAATCATAAGGATATAAAACGGCTGCACTTTATAAAAAACAGACCTATCTGTCTACATCATTATTCTTTTTTTTAATTTGTTTTCTTATATTTTGACCTATTCCCAAGCAATAAAAAGCCCAACATAGTGTTGGGCTTTTTTATAGAGCTTTAAGCTCTTTTTTTGGTTGTCTTAAATACTGGATAAAAACGGAATAACTGCCATAAACAGACCAGTAATAGTAAGAGGAAGTAGACCAATGACCAAACTGGTAAAGATTGACCTAAAAAAGTCCAATCAATTGCTGCACATTCACCTGAACCCGACAATACTTCTTGTAAAACCGTTTTCATTGGTAAGGCATCAATTAAATAATTTAAACCTGGGCCACAGCTTGGTACTTGATCTGGTGGTAAATGTTGCAACCAGACATGACGTCCTGCCACACCCACTGACCATAAAATTCCAATGCCTGCTAAAAATGCATAAAAACGTTTAAACGCATTGGAAACTGGGTTATGCAAAAAGGCTATGAGTGCTACAAGGCCCATCGCCATTAAGCCAACACGTTGAAAAATACAGAGCGGACATGGCTCTAAACCTTTTACATGTTCCAGATAC
The DNA here is from genome assembly GCF_025514755.1 of Acinetobacter sp. WU_MDCI_Abxc222. Classification (NCBI taxonomy): domain Bacteria; kingdom Pseudomonadati; phylum Pseudomonadota; class Gammaproteobacteria; order Moraxellales; family Moraxellaceae; genus Acinetobacter; species Acinetobacter sp. WU_MDCI_Abxc222. Next base: position 103,294 of record NZ_JAHPVG010000006.1, on the reverse strand, counting down.
AACGCAAAAGACATGCCGACTATACTTGCTAAAACAAGTAGTCCACTCACCAAACGGTAACTTAATCGCATGTAAAACCTCGTTTTATTATCGATATTGTTCAAGATATTGATCAAAACTGATCTTGGTATCTTGCTCAAGTTTTTCTTGCTGCTGTAAAGATTGCGCAGCCAACTGTTCAAAATGTTTCAAAGTTTCCACACTAAGCTCATGCTGTTCATAACTTTCAGCATGTAACTGAGCCATGTGGCTACCAAAACTCCAAGTTCCACCATGCTTTAACGTATCGTCAATGACATGGGCAGATAAAGTTTCATCAACTTCATCAATTCGTGCTTGCATGACCGCCAAAGCTGAACCATACAAGTCCGTTGCATAGGTCTGATCGAGTAGCTGTGCACAATCTTGCATTTTTGCAATATGTAAACGTGCCCAATCTTCGATGTGATATGACCCAGTTAAATCTGTAATGGTTGCGTTTGGCGCTCGACCTCGGTTCACCACCTCTGTTTGATTTTTCTCAACCAAGTCTTGCTCAGGACATAACAAGTCGGGGCTATCACTTAACAAACAATAAAGTGCTAACACTTCAAGAAAGCCTGCTGTCGTTTCATCAACGCCAATTGCCGAGTAGGGATTTACATCTACTGCACGTAACTCCACATAGCCCACGCCTCGATTTTTTAAAGCTTGAGACGGTGTTTCACCTGCTTGAGGCACCTGTTTTGGACGTACTAGACTGTAATATTCATTCTCAATCTGCAAAACATGATCATTAATTTGCAACGGCTCACCAGATGCATCATTTAACCCTAAACGGCTAAATGGTGGGTAAGGAGAATGAACGGCTTTTTGTAAACCATCCAGATAGCCAGACAAATTGTTGTAATGAATACCTAAGCTTTTTTGGGCTGAGTTTTGATAGCCCAATCGCCCCATACGGAGTGCTGTAGCATACGGTAAATAGTATGAACCTTTGATTAAAGGCAACAAATGATGTTTGTGTCCGGTCAAGAAACAACGACATACTGTTGGACTCGCGCCCACCAAGAACATGACCAATGGTGTTAAACGAATAAAATTACGAATAAGGCCAAAATAACGATGGCTACGATAATCCTGCAAACTTAATGATTTTAATTGTTCGTCAGTTTCATGAGCTTGTAGCTCAGCAAAAAGTGTATCTGGGAAAGATAAGTTGTAATGCACACCTGAAATGGTCTGCATACGACGACCATATCGAATTCCTAACCCACGGCGATATAGTGTTTTAAAACGACCAATATTAGAGGTGCCGTACTGCGCTAGACGAATGCGTTCTTCATTGTCGTCTAACATACATGGCATAGACAGCGGCCAGAGTTTTTCACCATTTTCTAAATGACGATGCACAACCGCATGAATATCGGTGAGCTCATGTAAAGCTTCTTCAATGGTTGGCTTAGGTGAAGTAATAAACTCCATCAACGCTTCTGAATAATCAGTCGTAATTTTTGGATGTGTTAAAGCTGAACCTAATGCTTTCGGATGTAACTCTTGTGATAAGAACCCATTACTTTGCATACGTAGGCTTTCACGCTCTATTCCACGTAACATGCCTTGTAGTAGCGACGAATCCACCCAAGCAGGAATAACTGATTGAGATGGTGTAGTGGGTTGACTCATGCATTTGCTCGCTTATTAAAGATCACTATATACAAAATCGTGAGATGATACGGTTACTTATATAATCACATCATTCCAGTTTGGCAATTTTTATCACAATCTTGTTATTTAAGACACGAAAGAATTGTGATTTTATTGAAGAATAATTGCTAAAGAGTTGTCAATATCATGAACGAACAAGACATTTTAAACTTCTGGTTTTCTCCTGAACACCGTTCACTTTGGTTTGCAAAAAGTGATGATTTTGACAAAAAAATCCGTGAAAATTTTTCTGATGTTCATCGACAGGCAACTCAAGCAGAACTCTGGTCTTGGCGAAAAACAGCAGAAGGTCGTTTGGCAGAGATTATTGTACTAGACCAGTTTTCTCGCAACATCTATCGTGATCAGTCCCAATCTTTTGCCTATGACAGCTTGGCATTAGCTTTGGCACAAGAAGCAATTAGTTTGCAACTCGATGCACAGCTTAATCCAGAGCAACGCTCTTTTTTATATATGCCGTTTATGCATAGTGAATCAAAATTGATCCATGAATTTGCCTTGAAACTATTTCAACGTCTTGGCAATGAAATTAACTTAAGCTTTGAGAAAAAGCATAAAGTCATTATTGATCGATTTGGACGCTATCCTCATCGCAATACCATTCTTGGACGTGTTTCTACTCCAGAGGAAACCGAATTTTTATTAGAACCGAACAGTAGTTTTTAAAGCTTATTAATTTTTAATGCTGAGTCATCTTTGTTTTAATGCTCAGCTGGGAGTTCACCATGAAATATCTCTCTCTTTGTTTAGCATTAGGCGCTGCCTTAACTTTAACTGCTTGTGCGACGACTCCAAGTAAACCAAAAACCTTTGATCAACTTGGCCAGTTTTCCGCATACCCTTTAAATGCGCAAACGTTTCGTATTAGTTTCCAAGCCGATCCGAATATGAGTTACGGTGCAGCTGAAGAAATCACTTTGGTAAAATCAGCACAAACGACCGTGCAAAAAGGTTTCCGCTTTTTTAAAGTACTGAATGACCCAAGTAACCAAAGTCAGAAACCACCACGTCAGGCTGTGGTTTATCCATCTGCGCCGAGCTTTTATCCTTATGGCTATGGTCGTCGCTATCCGGGTTTCTGGCATGATCCGTTCTATGATTTCCCACAAGTGGTCAATATCGACCCTGTTCAAGTGTCGTATACTATTGAATGTTATCGGGATCAAAAGCAGGCTCCTCAAGACGCTTTTGATGCAAGCTTGATCTTGAAATCACTCGGACAAAAATATGGATTGAGTCCGACAGGAGAGCTGTTGCCGCCGCCCGAGCCTCCAGTAAAACAAAAATGAATAGGATAAATTTATGAGCATGGCAGAAGAAGTTCACCACGTGCCCAGTCTTAAACGTAGTAAATATTTTGCTACCCTAGCGCTGATCATCGTCGTTGTGCTGTGGATTGCACTGATGGTAGCCGACCGTTTTCTGCCAGAGTACACAGGTTTTATTCATATTTTAATGCTAGGGGCCGAAGCAGGTGTAGTTGGTGGTCTAGCTGATTGGTACGCGATTACAGTTCTGTTTCGGAACCCTTTTGGTAAGTTACCGATTCCTAAGTTTTTACGGGACCATACTGAGATTATTCCGCGCAATAAGGCACGCATTGCAGAGTCAATGGGCCGTTTTGTACAGGAAAATTTTCTTTCGCCTCAAGTCGTCGAAAAAAGTTTAGAAAAAACAGACTTAAGCCTTGCAATTGGTCAATGGTTGGCAAGTCCGCAAAACAATACGCAAGTGGTGCAGCTCATTCAGCAAACTGTACCGAAAATTTTTGAGTTTGTGAGCCAAGAGCAAATTGCTAATTTTGTGCAAAACAACAGTGTGCAATGGGTACGTAATACCCAAGTCAACAAACTCGCCAGTGAAATGCTGCGTGCAGTATTGGAAAATGATTTCCACCAAGACGTTTTACAACGTGGTCTCGATATCGCTCATGAATGGGTCGTACAAAATCCAGATAAAACCCGTGAATTAACCCGAAAAATGTTTAAAGCACTGGGCGTCTGGTCACTTGCAAGAGGCGCAAGCTGGATTGGTATTGATGTTCAACAACGTACCATCGACTCATTGGTTGAAAAAGTAGAATCGATGCTGGCAGACCATGAACACCCATGGCGGCAAGAAATTGAAACAATTGCACATTCACTCATGCTGGAACTAGCGAAACCCGATAGTGTTGCCAGTCAACGTCTTAACAGTGGTAAAGATGCGCTCCTTGATAGTCCTCAAGTTCTAAATTTTATTAGTGGTGCTGTCACCATTTTGTGTGATGCCATTAAAGAGGATTTAATGAAAGAAGACTCTGGCATTGCAATGAACCTGCGGGCTGCGATTCAGCAGCTCGGTGAAAACCTTCTTCAAAATGTAAAAGTACGTGAAGTTCTCAACAAAGAAATGACAGGACTTGCCATGAATTTTACGGATCAATATAGCCATAAAATCATACGCTACGTGAGTGAACGCATTCATGAATGGGACTCACGTGAAATGATCGGGAAAATTGAAAATGAAGTAGGTGGCGACTTGCACATGATCCGTGTAAATGGTGTGGTAGTGGGTGCATTTATTGGTTTGACACTCGGTGTAATTCGGGCAGTGATTGAATCAATTTTATAACTTTAAATATTTTTAATAAGAGAACAATATGCTTAAGCTACAGTCAAAATTGGCCACTCAAGGCGTGACTATTTTTAGTACCATGACGGCACTGGCACATCGTCTAGGTGCGCTCAACCTGTCACAAGGCTTTCCAGATTTTCCGGCGCCACAAGCCTTACTTGAAGCCTTATCTCAAGCGACTTTAGCTGGACATAATCAGTACCCGCCTGGGGATGGTATTCTCGGTTTACGGGAGCAACTCGCTTTACAATTTCAGCAGCGTGATCAACTTCAACTTGATCCTGTTACTCAAATCACAATTACACCAGGCGCAACCATTGCAATTTTTTGTGCCATACAAGCCTGCATCAATGCAGGTGATGAAGTCATTATTTTTGACCCAAGTTATGATAGTTATGGCCCTTCTGTCGAATTAGCAGGCGGTAAAGCGGTTCATATTGCCCTGCAAACACCCGACTTTAAGGTGAACTGGCAACACGTTAAAGATTTGATCAATGACAAAACACGCATGATTGTGGTGAATACTCCCCATAATCCAACAGGTACGATCTGGGATAAACAAGACTGGTTAGAACTCATTGAACTGATTCAAGATAAAAATATTTTGGTTTTATCCGATGAAGTCTATGAACACTTAGTTTTTGATGGTCAACAACACTTTAGTGCATTGCATTTTCCAGAGCTCAGAGAGCGTAGTTTTGTAATTGGTTCTTTTGGAAAAACCTTTCATGTGACAGGCTGGAAAACAGGTTATTGCGTCGCTTCACCTGAGCTGATGCGTTTATTCCGCCAGATTTATCAATATGCGAATTTCTGTGGTACGACTCCTTGTCAGATTGCTCTAGCACAATATATGGAGCAACATCCAGAACATATTCAAGAGCTTTCGCAGTTTTACCAAACGAAAAGAGATCGATTTAATCAGGCAATTCACAATAGTCGTTTTTTACTTAAACCTTCTCAAGGTACTTATTTCCAAAACCTCGATTACAGTCAAATTCGTCCCGACTTAAACGATGTAGAAATGTGCCAGTTTCTTGCCGAGCAACATAAGATTGTGGCTATTCCAGTTTCGGTTTTCTATCAGCAAGCACCTGAGTCTTTACGCTTGATTCGATTCTGCTTTGCTAAAAATGATGACACTCTGCAAAAAGCAGGAGAAATTCTGAATCAATGTTAATAAATTTAGCCACTTAGCCCTGTAAAAATACTACAAGTCATTCGCTCCAACTATGCTAAGTTGAATATCCGCCCCGCTCATCAAAGAGATGGGCGATGGAGAACACATGCCACCAAGACAGTCCTTAATTCAACAGCAAAATCTATGGAAAACATTTTTTGTTTTCTTGCTACCCTTGATTGCAACCAATATTTTGCAGAACTTGTCAGGAACTATTAACACCATCTTTGTTGGTCAAATGATGGGAGTAGATGCAATTGCGGCAGTTTCTGTATATTTCCCTATCTTATTTTTGCTCCTCGCTTTTATTATCGGGATTTCAACAGGTACGACTGTTTTAGTAGGACAAGCATGGGGGGCGCAAAATATAGAGAAAGTCCAAAGTGTGGTCGGTTCTACCCTGTTTATGACCATCATTGGTGGAATCGTTACCGCGATTCTTGGTGTATTCTTTGCTAAAGATATTTTAGAGTTATTGGGTACTGATCCCAAGGTAATGCATCTTGCTTTGCCCTATGTTCAATGGATGTTGGCGGGTAGCCCTCTTCTGTTCGTTTATATTATCTATACCTCAATTTTACGTGGTGTGGGAGACAGTACAACCCCTTTACTGGCCCTCGCTTTAACCAGTGTCATCGGTGTAATTATTACACCAATTCTTCTCAAAGGTTATTTTGGCTTTCCTGCCCTAGGGATTATTGCTCCTGCTATAGCATCAATTATTAGTTATATCGCAATATTAATTTTTCTCGCGATTTATCTTAACAAGAAAAATCATTCACTTCGGCCGAATCGTCAGCTTCTGCAACATATCCGTCATAATCCAGAACTAAGCAAAATCATTTTACGCTTAGGCGTCCCAACTGGTATTCAAATGATTACGACCTCAATGGCGGGTTTAGTTATTGTTGGGTTGGTTAACCATTATGGTTCACATGCTACAGCAGCGTATGGTGCAGTGAATCAGGTGCTCAACTACATTCAGTTTCCAGCGATTTCGATCTCCATCGCAGCCTCAATTTTTGCAGCGCAAGCGATTGGTGCGGGTAAATCAGAGCTACTCGCACGTGTTACACGCACCGCTTTAGGTATGAACTTTTTATTTACAGGTACCTTAATTGCACTTGGTTATCTATTTTCAAAATATTTAATGGCTTTATTCATCACAGACCCAACTGTGGTGGTGTTAGGACAGCAGCTTTTATTTATTGTACTTTGGGCAATTTTATTCTTTGGCGCAGGTGCCATTTTTGCATCTATCATGCGTGCCAGCGGCACCGTGACCGTTCCAATGCTGATTAACATCTCTGCCATTTTATTTATTGAAATTCCATGTGCTTACTGGTTTAGCTCAATGTGGGGACTTAAAGGCATTTGGGTTGCCTATGCCTTGGCATTTGTCAGTCTATGTATTATTCAAGGCTTGTATTATCAATTTATCTGGAAGAAAAAGACGATCAAAGTTCTTATTTAGAACTATTTAAATATTATAAAAAAAGCCATCAATTGATGGCTTTTTTGCATTGAAAATTATTTCATTAACTTAGTCACAATGGTTGAAGCACGTTGGTATCCGGTCGGGAATAAACGCTGGAATGCATCAAGAATTTTTGCATCACTACCAATCAATAAACGGCGTTTATTTTTCAAAACGGCATCCAAGATTTGACGGGCAGCTTCTTCTGGAGGAGTACGAAGTAGCTTGTCAAAGTTTTGAATCGATTTAGTCGGGTCCATACCTAAACTAGTCAAACTGTCACTCATTTTTGCAGCTTTAGCAATATTGGTACGAATTCCCCCTGGATGTACGCACAAAGAACTCACGCCACTTTTTTCAATATCCAACTCTTGGCGCAATGACTCGGTAAAACCACGTACCGCAAATTTGGTTGCATTATAGCCAGACTGTGTAGGTTGGGCAGTCAGACCAAATAAGCTCGAGATGTTAATAATGTGTCCATCTTGAGTTTGCTTAATGAACGGTAAAAATTCTTTCGTACCGTACACAACACCCCAGAAGTTAATTCCAACAATCCATTCTAAATCTTCGTAGGTCGCACCTTCGACAGTTGAACCTAATGCAACGCCAGCATTGTTAAAAATCAGGTTAACAGAACCGTGATCTTGCACAGTTTCTTGCGCCCACTGCTTTACTGCTTCACGATCAGATACATCAAGCTTTTTGGTGGTAACAGTAATATTACTGTATGGCTTTAAAAGCTCGACAGTTTGTTGTAATCCTTTTTCATTAATATCACTCAACGAAAGATGGCAGCCTTGTTTTGCCAAAAGAATTGCTAACTGTTGCCCAATGCCAGAACCCGCGCCCGTAATTGCAGCGACTTTGTTTTTAAAATTTTTCATTGTCCATCCTTTGTTTTTCGATATTTGCACAGTCGGTTCATTGCATGTGCAGTTCAGACATCTTCAATATAATTTTGACAATACTCATTGTCAATATAGTACACTGTAATTTCAGATAGAATGGCACAATTCTTCTGAGGGCTTTATCATAGTGAGCATATTTGGCCAAAACCTATAAATTAGGACACCATTCTTTAGGAAACGACTTATTTATGGCGACTAACGACTCAACCAGTAAAAAGAAAACAAAAAGTGTGAGTAAAGAACGTCAGTTCAAAGGGTTATCTCTATCTGAACGTAAAGAGGCACGCCGTGAAAAACTGATTGAAGCAGGTATTGCGACCTACGGAACGCTCGGTTTTTTTTCAGTGACGGTAAAAGATGTTTGCCAAGAGGCAAAACTCACAGAACGTTATTTTTATGAATCATTTAAGAAAAGTGAAGATTTATTCCAAACCATCTTTTTAAAAATGATTGAAGAATTACAGCAAAATCTGATGCAAGCCGTGATTAAAGCTGCACCCGATCCAGAAAAAATGGTGGATGCTGGTTTAAGAGCACTGCTGACGACCTTAAAAGACGACCCAAGATTAGCTCGTATTATCTATGTCGATGCCGTTTTGGTACAAGAGTTACATAATCAGGCCACCATTCAAGAAACACTTGCGCAATTTGATCGCATGATTCAAGCCTTTGTTATGCTGACCATGCCGCAAATTCAACACCATGAAAATGAGCTCTCTTTAATCGCAACTGGCTTAAATGGATATGTCACTCAAATTGCGATTCGATGGGTCATGGGAGGGTTTGAACAGTCGCTTGAGCAGGTTTTAACCGCATGCCGTATCGTTTTCTTATCTTTATTAGCGCAAGTTTCAAAATAATATTAAAGTTTTTTGACAGCCATAAATGTGCAAAACGAGTTAAGTGATTAAAGTTATAAGCTATTGAATAATTTTAAGAAAATTAAATTCTTCATGTCACAATTTGGTCATAGCTTTGCCTTAGTTTTGTCACAAATTATTGCTAAATTTAATTTTATAGACTTTTCTGCAATGAAATTGTCATAATTAATCTTTGTAATAAGCCTGTCATAACTACAAAACGGTTCACCGTTAAATCTATAGGATATTGCGCTGTGAAAGATGACTATATTTTAATTGTCGATGATGAGCTTCCTATTCGCGAAATGATCCATACGTCTTTGGACATGGCAGGCTTTCAGTGTTTACAGGCAGAAGATGCCAAACAAGCTCATCAAATTATCGTCGACCAACGTCCGGCGCTTATCTTGCTTGATTGGATGTTACCTGGAGGCGTAAGTGGTGTCGATTTATGTCGCCGCTTAAAACGAGATGAAAACCTAGCAGAAATTCCGGTCATTATGTTGACTGCTCGCGGAGAAGAAGACCACAAAGTACAAGGTCTTGACGCAGGTGCAGATGACTACATGACTAAGCCTTTTTCAACACGTGAACTGGTTTCACGTATTAAGGCAGTTCTGCGTCGTGCTAATGCATTAAGTGGTGAAAAAACCATTGATGCCAATGGCTTAATTCTTGATCCTGTAAGCCAGCGTGTTAGCTTTGGCAACAGCATTTTAGATATGGGCCCAACTGAATATCGCTTACTTGCATTTTTTATGACCCATCCAGAGCGTGCATATACACGTGCCCAGTTGCTCGATCAGGTGTGGGGCGGTAATGTATATATCGAAGACCGCACTATCGATGTGCACATTCGCCGTTTGCGTAAAGTTTTAGAACCTTTTGGTGTAGACCGATTTGTTCAGACTGTGCGTGGAACTGGCTACCGTTTCTCAACACGTGCAGATTTAGCCGCAGGTTAACCAAGATTTATGTATGAACCCTACCCCGTCCCCGAACAGGTACGTGAACAAAAACTTTCCCGCTACAGTAGTTTATGGACGTTTGCCAAACAAGATTTACGGCTCTTATTATTTTTTCTAATTATTGCCGGTTTAGTCGGTTTAGGCCTTGGGTATTTCTGGAGCTGTATTTTTATCGCCTTTGTGGTGTTTTTTACACTCCAGTTGCGTTCTTTATATCTGGTCAATGACTGGATTGCCAATAAACCTTATGATGTGCCTCCAAATCTTAACGGGATTTGGGGTGCATTATTATTTAATGTTTACCGTGCTCAGCGTCAGGAACGAATTGTTCAGGCCGAAATGGTCGGTTTAATTGACCGAGCGCAATCTTCCTTAGTTGCCCTTGCTGAGGCCGTAGTTCTAATTGATGACCAACATCAAATCGAATGGTGGAACCCTGCTGCTGAACGTTTATTAGGGATTAGTCCACTTGACCGTGGCCGAAACCTCTTAACGATTTTACGTCAGCCGACCTTTATTGAATATTTTAACAATATTGATCAGGCACCCGATGGGATTAAGCTTCACTCAAATTTTGATGATGACCGTTATGTACAGGTTAAGCTCACTCGATTTGGTGGAGAAAGTCGTTTATTGGTGGCTTACGACGTGACTCGTATGCATAACCTTGAGCAAATGCGCAAAGACTTTGTCGATAATATTTCGCATGAGCTTCGTACCCCATTAACCGTACTGAGTGGTTATATCGAAACATTTACCGATCAGGAAGATATTAGCCCACGCTGGAAACGTGCATTTGATCAGATGCAATCACAAACCAAGCGTATGAATGCTTTGGTCAATGATTTACTGTTGTTATCAAATTTAGAAAATAATAAGAAAATCGCAAAAAACCAGATTATTGAAATGCCGAGCTTAATGAATCAATTGTTTGATGATGCTCAGGCCTACAATGCCGATTATGGACACACGCTCAATTTACATATTGATAGCCACTGTGACTTGATTGGTTCCGACATGGAAATTGCCAGTGCATTTAGTAATTTAATTACCAATGCCATTAAGTACACACCAAAAGGTGGAACGATTACCATTGGCTGGCATGATGATGGCGAACATGCTTACTTTAGTGTACAAGACACGGGCATTGGAATTAATCCTAAACATTTACCACGCCTGACTGAACGCTTCTATCGTGTGGACAGCGACCGTAGCCGTCAAACAGGTGGTACAGGTTTAGGCTTAGCAATTGTAAAACACGTGCTTATGCAACACGGTGCGTATTTAGATGTGCAGTCTAAAGAAAACGAGGGATCAACATTTACCGCAGTTTTTCCAAAAGAAAGACTATATAACATGACCTAAATTTGCCCCTCTCACATTTAAAAAGCCGACTCATGAAAAGTCGGCTTTTTTGTATTATTTAAACCAATTTACTTAAGATTCGAGCAATACGATTTTGTCTGATTTTTCTCTATTACATTTAAAAAGTGAGTGGCAAATGTATTGCTCTGGCGTAATGCATCGCGATGATCTCCGCCATCAATCGTTTGATATATAGTTGGTTTTTTTAATTTACATAACTGCTGATAATAAGCAGATGTGCCTCTAGGGTCGACTAAATGATCTTTAGAGCCCTGAACAATCATTAACGGCACAGTCGGCACCATATTTTCAATTGACTGTTGTTTTAGATAAGCCAGAAGAGGTTTTAAGTCTGCATTAGGCAGAAATATGCTAGAAGGAGACTTCTTCAAATCAGATTGAAGTTCAGATAAACAGCGACTGCGCGCTTGAGTTAGCACCGCATTCATTTCTGCACTGACTAAGTTTTCAGGAACAATACTTGGTTCTGCTGCTTGTGCTCCCAATAACACAATCGGGAAAAAAGCGGCCACACTAGGTTCTGGGTTCGGATTAGTTTTCACATATTCTGCAATGCCTTCATATTGATAGCCGCCTGGCGCAAGAGCAATTGCCCCTTTTAAATCTAGTTCAGGTGCATCTTTTTGACCATAGGCAGACACTGCAATTGCCGCAGCCCCACCTTGACTGTGCCCCATCACCAACCACTGTTTATTAAAATTCTTGGGCTTAAGCAAATGCAATGCCCGCACTGCATCGACAACCGTATGTAGTTGGCTCTTTGCATTCATATAAGGATGCCCGCCCGGTGTACCTAAGCCCTGATAATCAGGTGCAACAACTGCATAACCACGTGCAAGCCAACCATCTAAAGCTTTTGAAGCAACTTCTTGATATGAGTGAACTGGTCCACCCACATAGTCACCCGAAGGTGCACAAGTATCAGCAACTCCAGTCGTACCATGCGCCCAAGCCAGTATCGGCCAGCCATTTTTTGGTGGTGTTCCTTTCGGTAATAAAATAAAAGCCGATGCAACAATAGGCTCGCCCTGAATACCTCGACTACGATAATTAACTAACAAGCGCTGATCTGCATGAGGAAATAAATCTGTCACATCTTGTTGTGCTATAGAGAGTATTGAGCCTGGTTTTTCGTTCACAATTTGCTTACCCAAATCGGTAATTTGAGCAGCCATAGCAGAGCCAGACACCAAACAAATACTGCTAAATAAAATTTTAAAAAAAGAATTACTTTTTTTAATCAAGGGATTACTCCTCTATTATTTACACTACATCTATTTAAATAATTAATTTATAAAATATAAATTACCATAGAATCTTCTATATTTATATTTAACTCAAAATAATTTACATTTATATATAGTCTATTAAAATCTCATTAAATATATTTTAAAGAAATGTATTATAAATATCGTTGCAAAAATTAATCCAATTTCAATAATAAAAAATATATGCTGATATTTTCTTAATTACTATAGTGATTAAAATGTCAAAACAAAAATTTATACCCTACCTGATTTTTCTTATTCTCGGTTCTCTATCTATCCATAGTTTTGCAAACGTACAAGTCTATGGTCCGGGTGGGCCCGCACCCGCCATGAAAGAAGCCGCCAAACAATTCACCAATAAAACTGGCATAGCAGTCCATGTGACTTCTGGTCCTACTGCTCAATGGTCTGAAAAAGCGAAACTAGATGCAGATGTTATCTATAGTGGTTCCGAAGCCATGATGTCTGATTTCGAAAATACCTTTTCTGATCAAATTATAAAAGACTCGGTGGAACCTTTATATTTACGCCCCGCAGCCATTTTAGTACGCAAAGGAAATCCTAAAAATATTAAAGGATTTAAAGACCTAGCTAAACCCAATATTAAAGTTTTAGTTACACATGGTGCAGGTCAAGTCGGTATGTGGGAAGATATTGCTGGCAGAACTGGAAATATTCAATTAACAAAAGCTTTTCGAAAGAATATTGCCACCTATGCAGCCAATACAGGGATTGCCAAGAAAAGCTGGGAAGAAAATAGCAGCTATGATGCTTGGTTAGTCTTTAATATTTGGGGAGTTAGTAACCCAGATGTTGGACAAATTATCCCTATCGAACCAGAGCTAGTTGTCTATCGTGACATAGGTGTTGCATTAACTAAACATAGTCTAAAAGATGCTGAGGCTAAACGGTTTGTAGATTTTCTATCTTCACAGCAAGGCAATACTATTTTCAAAAAATATGGCTGGACTAAATAATTAAAAAGGGAGCTAAGCTCTCTTTTTAATTTTTAAAATTATTCACTCTAGTTCACTTAGAATATATTCGTTTCAAATTAAATATACGCCTGCGGCATATAAAGCACCGAGTATTAAACAAAAGGCTGAGCTGATATACCAAAATAAATCACTATTTCCCACAAATTTTGACTTTAACCATGGAAAAGCAAAACCACGGATAAGAAAAACCGCTGAAACAAGTGACAAAATAAGTTTAGTAAATGGTAATACCTGTATTCCCTTTGCTGCAAAGAAGGCATAAATAGCACATACAGTTAGAATTAACCCCACAGTTATAGCTGTAAAATTAGGATACCAGTGCCCTCTTTCAACCATATGGACAATACTTTTCCCCGCCCCTAAAAACCGAAAACCATTTGCTCCCCAGAACACACAAACAAAATGAAGTAATGCAGCACAGAATGTTAATAAAGCAGCAAGATATAGTAGAACGTTTGGAAGTGATTGCATTAGATTTTATACTAATAAATATGTGTGATATTTATTATACTTAATTATAAATTATATAATACTTATAAATAGTTAAGATAAGATTAACTTGGTATTTAATATTTTAAATACCAAGCTCAGATCATCTCAATTATTTACTTTCAAATTCTTTAAAATCAGCTTTTCTGATTTTTGCATGAATACCTTTGGTTTTATCTACTACTTGTGAAACTTCAAAATCAGTCGCGGCACTTAAATAGGCGTACGCTGTTGCTTCGTCAATACCGTATTCTTGATTTAAGAAACGAATGGCTTCACGTGTAGATTTCTTCATCGCTTCATCAAGATCTTCATCAAGTCCCGGCGTAATCCAAAACTCAGCATTTTCAGCTAAAGGTTGTTTTAAATCTTTGCCCGGTATTTTGTCATTACCTGCTTTGAGTAAGGTAAATTTCAGCGTGGCGCGGGCTGAAGCTTCTAGTGCCGTTAATGCCACCTCTCCGTCCCCTTGCGCGAAATGACTATCACCCGTATAGAATAATGCACCTTTAACCTGAACAGGATAATAAGCGGTTGAACCTGCACCTAGTTCATTAATATCAATATTTCCTCCATACATTGCAGGTGGTACAGAGTGAACAGGCTCAGATGTATTAGCTGCTACCCCCATAATTCCCATAAAAGGATACAGCGGAAAACGTATTGATTTACCAGATTCTGTTTTTAATACCCCTTCATATTCACCTTGTGCATTTTTTTCAATTGGGGTGAAAATCGATACATTTCCATAGCGTTCAGGATGTTCAGCCGATGCATTTTCTTGCTTCGCTTTTTTAGGAAACTCCCCGACTAAAGCCCCCTTACCATGTCGATTTGAAATCACACCGTAAGGAACACGCGGTTCAACTTTAAGTACTTCAACTTTCAAAATATCACCGGGCTGTGCGCCTTCAATGGCAACAGGACCTGTCACAATATGTGGCCCATCTTTATGAAAATCATGCTTTAAATTTGACTGTGTAATTGTTTTTGCTTCTTCCAATATTTGATTAGAATTTACACCCTTCGATTTAAAGAACTTTTCAGCATTACGCCCTTGGTCTTCAAGCAAACCTTCATGAGAAACTGTATCGAATGTCACGACACTACCCGACGGAACAGTAAGCACAGGTTTAGCATCACGATTCGGCAAATAACCCCATGTAATAGTATTTAAAGTAGAGGGAACATAATAATTACCTTTATATTCGCCACTTTGAAGTTGAGTAGGCTGTTTTGAAATTTGATTTAAAACTTTAAAATCATTGGCATGGGTGAGTGAAATACAAAGTACAGATAAAACCGAAGCTGTCAGGCGTTTAACTTTTAACATGATTTCAGAACCTAAAAAATATGAAAGTTACAGTAAAGTCCTAAACAAGTAGCAAGCATTGTGCCAAGGCTAAAGTTGTGTAATATCAAAAAAGCGCTTCATGGTTATAAAAAATAAATAATTTTTTTAGATTTAATAACTTATCTTCAAATAAAATTAAAACCTCGACTTAAGTCTAACTTAAATATTTCATTCTATTTTTATTTATTAATTTTTAATCATATTAATATTTTTGCTCTCTTCAGATACATATTTATAGACTAGCTCATATAACGTACTCATTTAGATCACTTAATAATAATTATTTTTCTATATAATATAAATCCAAACATAGTTATATATTTTAATTTTATATAACTTAAATCAAAAAAATAAACCCTGAATAATTAAAATCAGGGTTTACTTATTTTATGGTGATTATATCGTTTACTAAACTGTATGTCCCATGCGCTCACCCATTACAACCACAGACTCAGCTTTAAAACGTTGTTCCCATTCGATCTTATCTTTTTCAAATAAAATAACGGCTGTAGAACCTAAATAAAAACGTCCAAGCTCAGCACCTTTCTCTAGCTTTAACTGATGATGCTGTAATTCGATACGACCTGAAGGTTTTACCTTGCCTGTTGCCACAGTTTCAATACCAGCAACAATCATCGCCCCCACTAGAACAACAGCCATACGGCCAAGTTCAGTATCAAACAAACACACCATACGTTCATTACGAGCAAATAATCCCGGTACATTTTCAGCAGTGACCTGATTTACCGAAAATAGCTCGCCTGGCACATATAACGTTTCTGTTAAAGTACCTGCAAACGGCATATGAACACGATGGTAATCGCGTGGTGATAAATAAACTGTCGCGAACTCCCCGTCTTGGAATGGCTGAGCAAGTTGTGGATCGCCAATTAATTTCTCTACAGAGAAACTTTGACCTTTGGCTTGAAAGACTTCACCCGCAGTAATTTTACCAATTTGGGAAATTGCACCGTCCGCTGGTGACACAATACTATCTGCATTTTCATCAATTAGACGTACACCTTCTTTTAATGCACGGGTAAAAAAGTCATTAAAAGATTTATATTTCAGTGCATTGCCTTGTTCAGCAATCGATAAATCAATCCCATACTTAGCTTTAAACGCATGAATAACAGCGTTTTTCACAACTGGATTTTCACTCGCAGCAACTTTACCTACCACACGGCTCAATTGGTGCTGTGGTACAAGGTTTTGTGCCTTAATAAATAATTCTTTTTTTAATCGAGATGTGAAACTCACGAGGGTGATTCTCCAGTAATAATAGGACTATCGAGGCGATTGCCCCATTCACTCCACGCACCATCATAGGCTTTTGCTTCCCAGCCCAAGAGTCTAGCCAGAATATAGGCCAAACCAGAACGATGATGTGACTGGCAGTACACAACTACAGGTTGTTGTAAATCGAACCCAAGTTGTTCAAGGCGCTGCCGCGTGCGTTCAAGCGGATGCAATTTTAGATGATTTTGACGATTAAGTGCAGTACTCCATTCAAAATGGAGGGCGTTTGGAATGTGACCGCCGCGTCGCGCTGCTAAACGGACACCACTATATTCATCACTCGTACGGCAATCCCATAGTTGCACACTTTCTTGTTCAACTTGTTTGCGTAACTCTTCATAGCTCACACGGAACTGAGCGGCATGTGATAAATCAATTTGAATTAAGTCTGCAACAGGAGAAACTTTTTCGACTTCTGCTGTGGTTGGTAAGCCTGCCCCTAACCATGCATGGATACCGCCGTTAATTAAACTGGTACGGGTAAATCCTAGGCAATGCAAATTCCAGATTAAACGTCCAGCCCATGCCCCACCTTCATCGTCATACACTACGACATGATGATTAGGTGAAATATTCAATTTTTCAATCAGTGCTTGTAAACCCGCTTCATCCGGCAAAACACCAGTAGCTTCTTCATGCTGAGCCACTAACCATTTAGGCTGTAAATGAATGGCATGTGGAATATGGAGTTGTTCATAAACCGATGCACGGCTCAAATCTATAATGCGAATATATTCATTGCCTAAATAAGGCACTAATTCTTCTGCTTCTATTAATAAATCGAGTTTAAAATCAGGGAGTGTCATCGTCATGGTTTCTTTTTATACCAGCTTATTTTCAATCTTAGCATAAGCATATATCTAACAAACTCTGATTTTCTGCTACGCTTTAGCAGAAAATCAGATATCAGCATTCTCACTTTTAAAAATAAAAAATAGCGAGACTACTTTTTACTTAAACCGCTTCTTCAAGTTCTTCGATTTCAAAAACCTGACGTAAATAGGCCAAGAAAGTATCGTTGTCAGTCATGGTTTTACCTGGACTATCTGAGATTTTCGCAACCGACTGACCATTACACTCAACCAGTTTCAACACAATATTCAGCGGCTTTTGCCCCATATCGTTGGTTAGGTTAGTTCCAATACCAAAACTCACCTGAAAACGATCTTTAAAGTATTGATGCAACTCCCAAGCCTTTGGCAAATTAAGGCCATCGCTAAAGGTCAGCATTTTGGTTTTGGTATCAATTTTTAATTTACGGTAATGTGCATACGCCTTATCGCCCCACTCATACGGGTCGCCGCTGTCATGACGTAAACCATCAAAGAGTTTGGCAAAATACAGGTCAAAGTCGCGTAAGAAAGCATCCATCCCTACCACATCGGTTAGGGCAATTCCCAAATCTCCACGGTACTCTTGTACCCACGTTTCCAGAGCAGCTTTTTGGAAATCACGCAAACGTACATCAAGTGCCTGAAAAGCTTGTAGGAACTCATGTGCCATGGTCCCGATTGGTGTAATGTTAAGCTCTTTAGCCAGCAACACATTACTTGTACCACGGAACACATTTGGTACAGTTTTATGAAATGCCGCTACGACATGCTTTTGCCATGCAAAGCTATAACGACGGCGTGTACCAAAATCAGAAACTAAAAACGGGGGATCATTCGGCTGTTGAGATTTTTCATATTGCTGAATCAAATCGAGTTTTGCTTGTAAACGGCGTTCGCCTTCAGCCCAAACTTGGTCTGTTTTGATACGGCTAAAATATAACTCGTTTACAATTGCCAGAACAAAAATCTCGAACATCATGGCCTGGACCATTGGACCTTCAATACGAATATCCAAACGACCTTCTGCATCAATGCTAGCCTGAATAAAACGTCGTTTCAGTTGAAATAGTTCTAAATAATCAACAAAATCACTTTTGATAAAGCGTAATTTACGTAAATATTGAAGCTCATCTTCTTTATATTTAAGGCTACACAAATAGTCGAGTTGCTGATTTAAATCATCCAAAATATCTACTAGTGGATAGACAGTATCTTCTAAATTTCTACAGCGGAAATGATAGACACTATGGGTTTGCGGGAATTTATGCAAAACCACTTGTAACATCGTAAATTTGTACAAGTCTGTATCTAGTAAAGAATGGATAATTGGAGACATAGTCAATGATTATTCGCTTGCTTCTTAGCATTAAAGCATATTTTTATGGATGAATTGCGAGGTTTTATACCATTGTTGCAGTTCCATGAAATTTCCTTTTAAAAATCATTTAATTTAAATTCTGCTAAACTACGTTAATTCAATTAATTAAAGAAATTTGCTTTAACTATGCGCGCTTTAATACAACGAGTTCTTGAAGCCAAAGTGGTGGTAGACGGTGAAACTACAGGCGAAATCCAACAAGGCCTATTAGTCTTTTTAGGCATTGGCCGAGATGATAATTTGGCTATTGGCCAAAAGCTTATTGATAAAATTTTGAAATATCGCATCTTTGATGATGAGCAAGGCAAAATGGGCTGGAATGTATCTCAAGCAAATGGTGGAATCCTGCTTGTGTCGCAATTTACCTTAATGGCACAAACACAAAAAGGTTTGCGTCCAGACTTTGGCCCAGCGATGCCACCTAGCGATGCAAAAGCGTTATACGAACAATTGGTTGAATATACACATTCTCAATTTGAAAACGTTCAAACAGGAATTTTTGCTGCGGATATGAAAGTACACCTCATTAATGATGGGCCAGTAACTTTCAATTTGGAAGTTGAAGCATAGACATAAAAAAACTCCCAAATGGGAGTTTTTTTATGTCTAGCAATTAACGTCCAGTTTTCTCTTTAATGAAAGCACGCGCCTGACGTACTTTTTCTTTTACTGGTTTTGGTAACTTAGGTGGAATGAGCTTAGCGACTTGGTTAAACCATACCAATAGGCTGAAATCACCTTCCATTTTAATGCTGCCGTCTTGCATACCCGTCATAAATGCTGTTGGGTCACCTTTAATCAAAGTTTTTACACCTTGCTCACTGTCTGCGAATTGCAAAATAAAATCAGCTTTCTCAGGTGCACCTGCAACCGTGTCAATTTGACCATTATTAATAATGATCTGACGTGCAACGCCTAGATCTGTACCAATCTGAATACGGAACGTGCGGTCATGAATCAGTTCAATAAACTTAGGGCTAGTACGCGCCAACTGCTTCATACGCAGCACTAAACCTGCTACCAATAAATCTAACGGGTCTGTACTGACATCAACGAGAGGTAACTTGACTACAGGTATGGAAGAAAGTTTCATGAACATTCACGCCTATTGTATTTTTATGAAAACTTTAGAGCAAAACTTAGCAACGACATACCATTGCCTGTGTTTTATGCATCAATTGATAATTTTTTAGCTGGCAACGCAATCTAGATGAAACGTCAACAGACGCATCTATCGTAGCATAACTGGCTATTTTTTAATAAATGCTTTGTATAATAAAAATCACGTTTCGTAAATGAAAAAGGCATGCTGTGCATACCTTTTTACCGTTAGATAACAATTTAATTATCGGCTAGAACATTGCTGCTGATCATCTTCATATACTGGCGTGTGTTCTATATATTGGCGATTTGCCAATGCCTTTTGTGCTTGTTTATCCTCACGTAACAGAATAAATGTAACCATTACCATCGCTAGACTTAGTGCAGTTAAATAACTATATGTGACTGGCATTTCAAAAGTGACTTGAACTCCAAAACGGACCACTTCCAATAGCCCCCAAAAGAACATCCCTGCAAGCATAAAACCAAGCCAACGACGGTAAGGAGAAAAGAAAACAGCAACAAGCGCGACAGCAATTAAGCTGAATCCGGCGATAGCGGCAAAATTCGCTGTTACCATAGAAACCTCCGTCTTAATGAAAACGTCTAAAAACATTCGGTCTTAAATACCCGACCTCATTCCAAAAACAACTTTAATTCATGATTTGTGTTGAAGCTTACGATGCATTATGGATGTTTTTTTTTAGAAAAAAAGACCCGTTTTTTCTTAATGCGACATACTTTGTCGCAACATTCTTTTGTCATTACATTTTTGTAAAATTCAAAAAGTTCGATTCCCTATATGGCATCAATTCTGGCGTGTCATTACAAAAAAATATGCTGTTTTTAAGGCCCAAAATAAGTTTTTTTCAGATTTTTTTATTGCCTTTTTTCTGTGCAAAATTTTGTCATAACTTGCTTGTTTTTATGACTATTCTGCATAAAAAAAGCGCTACTCTGAAGTAGCGCTTAAAGCTTATCCACATAGGTTAAGCACGATTTAAATCTTTATCATGCATACCGAGTAAATACAGCACACCATCTAAACCAACACTTGAAATCGCTTGATTTGCATTTTGGCGTACTAATGGTTTTGCACGATAAGCAACGCCTAAGCCTGCAATCGCAAGCATTGGTAAATCGTTTGCACCATCGCCTACTGCCATCGCTTGCTCTAGAGAAATCCCCATCTTATTTGCAAGCTCGCGTAATAGCTCAGCTTTACGGGCGCCATCTACAATTGCACCTTTCACTTCACCTGTTACGAAGCCGTCTTGCACATCTAAAATATTGGCGTGAACTTCATCAATACCGAGTTTGCCTTGTAAATATTCAGCAAAATACTGGAATCCACCAGATAAAATTGCCGTTTTATAACCAAGTGCCTTTAAGGTCGAGATAAGACGCTCCGCACCTTCGGTAATGGTTAAACGCTCTGCAATTTTAGGCAAAACAGCAGCATCAAGCCCTTTTAATAATGCAACACGTG
The DNA here is from genome assembly GCF_025514755.1 of Acinetobacter sp. WU_MDCI_Abxc222. Lineage (NCBI taxonomy): Bacteria > Pseudomonadati > Pseudomonadota > Gammaproteobacteria > Moraxellales > Moraxellaceae > Acinetobacter > Acinetobacter sp. WU_MDCI_Abxc222. Next base: position 81,980 of record NZ_JAHPVG010000006.1, on the reverse strand, counting down.
CACGGAAGCTTTGCTGGAAATCAAGCTCACCTTGCATTGCTCTTTCAGTAATTTCAGCAACTTGTGCACCTACCCCTGCTTCAATCGCCAACTCATCAATTACTTCTTGTTCAATTAATGTTGAGTCCATATCGAAGCACACTAAACGGCGGTTACGGCGATAAGCGTTGTCTTCTTGAACAGCAACATCAATATTTAATTCGCTTGAAAGAAGTAAACATGCAGCACGCATGGCTTGTGCATCTAAAGTTGGGCCACTACTTAGACCAAACTGTACGCAGGCACGACGTGGAAATTTATTATCTCTTTCGAAGTCTACACGACCTGATAAACGCGTTACTGTTTCGATGTTAAAGCCTTGGCTAGACACAATTTTTGTAACTGCTTGTAAGTGTGCCGCAGTGAGTTCTGGGGCTAAAGCCGTGACGATATAACGAGTCCGACCACCTTCACTTACCCATTGATCGTATTCTGCACCCGTGATTGGTTTAAAGCGCACTGTTAAGCCAATATCATGTGCTAAAATCAAAATCTCTTTCATTGCCAATGCGGTCGCAGTTTCATTATCAGAAGCGACCACAATGCCTAATGTAAGTTGATTATGAATAACAGCCTGACCTACATCCAGTATTTGCAATGAATGTACGGATAGTACTTGCATTAATCGGGTAAACTGGTTTGGTTGGTCCGGTCCTAAAAAGGATATAAGAATGATTTCTCGCATGAATTGACTCTAGTCTGAGTGACAACTATTGTAAGAATCATAATCGAATTTCAATATAATTGCCTTGGAAGTTTAACTTGATTGCGCCTAGACAAGGGCTATTTGCTAGCCTACTGATCGTTAGTTTTGCATTGCATACCTTTTTATTGGTCATTGCAACGACACACCAGCTTAATGAAAACCGTGCGAGTCAAGGTCAGCTCATGACCAGTCAGCTCGTTGCAGACAGCTTATCTGAGCTTGAACCTGCTAATACGGTGTCTTTAGCTCTGATTGCCAATCGCTATGCGACCAATCCAAGTGTTGCGTCTATTCGCATTCTTGATGCGAACAAACAGGTTCTAGCAACAAGCGGAATTTCAAAAACCCGCCAAGGCGAAATTTTTGCTCGTGATGCCCTTCAAAATGAAAAGAAAGTGGGATCTATCGAAGTTACGTTGATTCAGCCAAGTATTGGAGAAATTCTTCGTACTCAATGGCTTGCAATTTTAGCTTCTCTGTTTTTGCATGTTTTATTGTGGCTTGCCTATCGTGCGGTTGCTCGTCCAACAAGAAGCGAATATTTGGCACGCATTAATGAAGAAAACCGCTTGAAGCATGAAATTCAGCAGTTAACTCAAGCATTGGCTCTAGAAAAACAAAATACGGTCACGTTGGTTGCACAAGCGCAACAACAAGCGAAAGCGAAACCAGCAGCTCGCCAACAAGCCGAGAAAACTTCAGATTCAGCTGACCAACATACGTTGGCACTCAATATTCAGTTTTATGATCCTAAACAGTTATTAAGCAGTGTTAACCAATCGGTATCTGTTCCTTATTTCAAGCTCTGCCAGCTCTTTTTAAACAAGAGTATTGAGTTATGCGTTAAGCATTACCAATTGAAGCTCACAGATATTGAAGTAGTAGATGAGTTTAATGCAGAAGGCGCGACACTTGCGATTTCAACCTCTCATACGCATGCCGTAGAATGTCTACTTATGATTGGAACCGTATTCCAATTACTTTCAGATGTTTTATATAAACGTTACCGTGAAGATAAACGTTTTGCGCTGCAAACTCGTAGTGCAACGTGTAATGCTGTGGAAGCTATGCAAATCGATGCAAAAGAAGCTGCTCAACGTTTAGCACAGCATCTTCATGCTAAAGAGTCAGCTTTATATCTCGAAAATGAACAGCTCAAAGCAATTCAAGACAGCTACCAACTTGTTGCAATGCCAAACCCAAGCAATGTGATGACACGTCATGCATTTATGATCAATGGTATGAATGCAGAATGTGCTGAACTTGCTCAAAATATCCGGACTGAAATTTTAATGGGGAAAAAATCAATCCCACAAAATGATAGTCCAAGTAGTGCAGCTTCATAAAAAATTACTACGCGCATCAGAACCTAGCCTTTTGGCTAGGTTTTTTTTATTTAAATTCATGGCTTTTATTTAAAACCACTCCATTTTCTTATGATTTATTTGTATAAATAAATCTCGATCTATTCTTAGATGTCACAAATTTGGATAAATCAGAATCATAGGCAAAATTCTCTAAACAGCGTAAACTATGCAAAATTTATTAAATAGAAATTGTCTTACGACAAAAAAAGGTGAAAGCGAATGCCGCTGAGTCGTGTTGAAGATCTTGTCGCCGATATTCGTGCAGGCAAAATGGTTATCTTGATGGATGACGAAGATCGCGAAAATGAAGGTGATCTTGTCATTGCAGCAACGCATGTTCGTCCTGAAGATATTAACTTCATGATTACCCATGCACGTGGTCTAGTTTGCCTAACGCTAAGCCGTGAGCGCTGTAAACAGTTAAACCTTCCGTTGATGGTTGACCAAAATGGTGCTCAGCACAGTACAAACTTTACCTTATCAATTGAAGCTGCCGAAGGTATTACCACGGGTATTTCAGCAGCAGAGCGTGCACATACAATTCAAGCTGCTGTCGCAGCGCATGCAAAACCAACTGATATCGTACAGCCGGGCCATATTTTCCCGTTAATGGCACAACCAGGTGGTGTTTTACATCGTGCAGGCCATACCGAAGCAGGTTGTGATTTAGCACGTTTAGCAGGCCTTGAACCAGCGTCTGTCATTTGTGAAATCATCAATGAAGATGGCACAATGGCACGCCGTGCAGATTTAGAAATTTTTGCTGAGAAGCATGGCTTAAAAATTGGTACAATTGCGGACTTGATTCACTACCGCATGACCAATGAGCAAACGGTTGAGCGTCTGGATCAAAAAACCATTCAAACAGAATATGGTTCATTTGAACTTTATCGTTATCGTGAGATTGGTAACCCGGACATTCATTTGGCTTTAGTTAAAGGCGAGCCAAAAGAAGGCGTTACAACAGTACGTGTGCATGGTTTTAGTCCAATTCGCGATTTGCTTAAGCTCAATAAAGCTGATGGTGAACCTGCGTGGAACTTAGACCGTGCCCTACAGACGATTGCAGCGAGTGATCGCGGTGTTTTAGTCTGGATCGGACAAGATCATTTGCAAGACTTGGGACCAGCGTTGGATGATTTAAATAAGCCAAAACCGGTGAAATCCAATGCAGCACTTTCACATCAATATCAAACTATTGGTGTCGGTGCTCAAATTTTGCGTGATTTAGGTGTTGAAAAAATGAAGCTTCTTAGCTCACCATTACGTTTCAATGCCTTATCTGGCTTTAATTTAGAAGTAGTGGAATATGTCACTGCTGATCAAATCACAACGAAATAATCGAGGTTGCTATGGCAATTCGCCGTATTGAAGGTTTATTACATCTCGCAAGCGAAGGTCGTTATGCGATTTTAGTGGGTCGTTTCAACAGCTTTGTTGTTGAACACTTATTGGATGGTGCAATCGACACATTAAAACGTCATGGTGTAAATGAAGATAACATTACTGTTATTCATGCTCCTGGCGCATGGGAACTCCCGATTGTTGCTAAAAAATTAGCTACATCAAACCAGTTTGATGCCATTATCGCACTTGGCGCAGTTATTCGTGGTAGCACACCACACTTTGACTTCGTTGCTGGTGAATGTGCAAAAGGTTTAGGTGTAGTCGCGTTAGAAAGCAGCTTGCCTGTCATCAATGGTGTATTAACTACTGATAGCATCGAGCAAGCCATCGAACGTTCAGGTACAAAAGCAGGAAACAAAGGTAGCGAAGCTGCTTTAACTGCAATTGAAATGGTTAATTTATTAAAGGCAATTTAAAGCATGTCTCAAACACTGCAAGCCGCTTATGCAGCAAAACGTAAAGCACGTCGTTTTGCTGTACAAGGTATTTATGAGTGGCAAATGAGTCACAACCCTGTACATGAAATCGAAGCACGCACCCGTGCTGAAAATGCAATGCACAAGGTAGACTTAAACTACTATCACGAACTGCTAACACAAGTGATTGCACAGCACGAAGATCTTGATGCATTACTTATTCCGGTACTTGACCGTGAACTTAGTGCACTTGATGGTGTAGAGCTAGCAACATTACGCTTGGGTGCTTACGAGTTACGTGATCATTTAGAAGTACCTTACCGAGTAGTTCTAGATGAAGCTATTGAACTCGCTAAACACTTTGGTGGAGCAGATAGCCATAAATACATTAATGGCGTTCTAGATCGTTTAAGTTCAACACTACGTAGTGCTGAAAAACAACAAGCAAACTAATAGGTTTGAAGTTGATATGGCTGAGTTTTCTATTATTGACCAATACTTTAACAGACAATCTTATACAGATGTCACCTTAGGTATTGGAGATGACTCAGCCTTAATTACCCCTCCCGTAAACCAACAATTGGTGATCTGTGCAGATACACTCGTTGCTGGACGTCATTTTCCTCTTGATACTTCTGCCCATGCGATTGGCTGGAAAAGTGTGGCTGTCAATCTTTCAGATATTGCTGCCATGGGGGCAAAACCGCATAGTATTTTACTTGCGCTCAGCCTACCCACAATTGATCATGAATGGCTTGAAGGATTCAGTCAGGGAATTTATGACTGCTGTAATCAATTTGGGGTTGCTCTCATTGGTGGAGATACGACCCAAGGCCCTCATCTCACCATTACCGTCACAGCCATGGGCTGGATTGAAACCGGACAAGCCGTGTTACGTTCAGGTGCCAAAGTCGGTGACTATGTTTGTGTGAGCGGTCAAGTTGGTGATGCAGCGTATGGTTTACAGCACCTAGGTCATCCATTACAAAAAAGGCTAGACTACCCGATCCCACGTTGTCAGCTTGGACAACAGCTGAAGGGATTAGCTTCAAGTATGATTGATATTTCTGATGGATTAGCCCAAGATTTAGGCCATATTTTAAAAGCTTCAAAGGTCGGTGCCCGATTACTTTTAGAAAAGTTACCGATTGATTCAACACTACAAGAACTACCGGAACAGCAGCGCTGGCAATATGCGCTAGCTGGTGGTGATGATTACGAGTTATGTTTTACAATAACACCGCAAAATTATGAAAAACTTTTGCAAAAACAACTAGACATTAAGATTACAATGATCGGAGAGATCGTTGAGCAAACACAACTAACTTTTGAGCACTTGGGTTCAGATTACCCATTGCAAATTCATGGATACCAACACTTTGCATAAGCCACCGATTCATTTTAAGGACATGTCTTGGTTCAACCGCTGCATCGTTTTCTGTGGAGTTGGTTTCGGATCTGGTCTCGCACCTAAAGCTCCCGGTACTTTTGGCTCTGCCTTTGCCCTACTTTTCGTTCCAATCTGGTTATCACTTGGCTTTAACTTAAGCTTGATCGCTATCCTCATCATGTCCTTGGTAGGAATTTATATTTGTGGTCAAACTGCAAAAGTGATTGATGTACACGATGATGGTCGAATTGTGTGGGACGAGTTTGCAGGTCAATCTATTACCTTCCTTCCCCTGCTTTATTTACAACAAATGAATTGGATGTGGGTGATTGGGGGATTTATATTATTTCGGATTTTCGATGTTTGGAAACCTTGGCCTATACGCGTTATTGATCGTCAAGTGCATGGTGGTTTTGGTATTATGCTTGACGATATTATTGCCGGTGTATGGGCTGCTCTTTGTACACTAATTATTATCCATTTGAGTTAAATCATTAGAGTTATTCATGTCAACTACCGTCATTATTCTTGCTGCAGGCAAAGGAACGCGTATGCGTTCTCAGCTTCCTAAAGTATTACAACCTTTAGCGGGTCGCCCACTTTTAGGACATGTCATTCAAACAGCAAAAAAAATACACGCAGAAAATATTATTACGATTTATGGACATGGTGGTGACCACGTCAAACAAACTTTTGCACAAGAAAAGATTCAATGGGTTGAACAAGCAGAACAACTAGGTACAGGTCATGCGGTACAAATGACCTTACCCGTACTTCCTAAAGACGGTATTTCATTAATTCTTTATGGTGATGTACCTTTAGTACGTCAAACAACGCTAGAGCAACTTGTTGAAGTTTCAAGTAAAACGGGCATTGGCATGATTACTTTACATGTCGACAACCCAACAGGTTATGGTCGTATCGTTCGTCAAGAAGGTAAGATTCAAGCGATTGTTGAACATAAAGATGCAACAGAAGCTCAGCGTCAGATTCAAGAAATCAACACAGGTATTTACTGTGTTAGCAATGCAAAACTTCATGAGTGGTTGCCTAAACTTTCAAATGAAAATGCGCAAGGCGAATATTATCTAACTGACATCGTAGCAATGGCTGTTGCAGATGGTCTAGAAATCGCATCTATTCAACCAGAACTCGCTTTTGAAGTTGAAGGCGTCAATGACCGCTTACAACTTGCTGCACTTGAACGTGAGTTCCAGCAACAGCAAGCAAAAGAGCTTATGCAACAAGGCGTAACTTTTGCAGACCCTGCACGTTTTGACTTACGCGGTTCTGTGAAAATTGGACATGACGTTCGTATTGACGTCAATGTGATTATTGAAGGTGACTGTGAACTGGGCGATTTTGTTGAAATCGGCGCTGGATGTATTCTAAAGAATACAAAAATTGCCGCAGGCACCAAAGTTCAGGCCTATAGCGTTTTTGATGGTGCAGTAGTTGGTGAAAATGCTCAAATTGGACCATTTGCACGCTTACGCCCAGGCGCTAAATTGGCAAATGAAGTACATATCGGCAACTTTGTTGAAGTTAAAAACACAACGATTGGATTGGGTAGTAAAGCCAACCATTTCACCTATTTAGGTGATGCAGAAATCGGTGCTGAATCGAATATTGGGGCAGGTACGATTACTTGTAATTACGACGGTGCAAATAAACACAAAACCACTATTGGCGATGCCGTTTTTATCGGTTCTAATAGCTCGCTGGTTGCTCCGGTGACCATTGGGAATGGCGCAACAGTTGGTGCGGGTTCTGTGATTACGAAAGATGTAGCCGAACAAAGTCTCTCCTTTGAACGTGCGCAACAAATTTCAAAAGCAAATTATCAACGTCCCCAAAAGGTTAAAAAATAAGAGGATTGAAGTATGTGTGGTATCGTCGGAGGCGTTGCAGAACGTTGTGTAACCGAGATTTTAATTGAAGGTTTAAAACGTCTTGAATACCGCGGTTATGATTCTGCGGGTGTTGCTTTACTGAATAACCAACAAATTTTACGTGAGCGTCGTGTAGGTAAAGTAATCAATCTTGCCGATGCAGTTGCTGAACACCAGCTTACAGGGGCTATCGGGATTGCACATACCCGTTGGGCAACACACGGTAAACCAACTGAAAACAATGCTCACCCGCATATGTCTGGTAAGGTTGCTGTTGTACATAACGGTATCATTGAAAACTACCAAGAATTAAAAGATGACCTTCAAGCTTTAGGTTATGTTTTTACTTCTCAAACAGATACTGAAGTTGTTGCACACTTAGTTGCTGAAGCATTAAAAAGTACAGATAGCCTTTTAGAAGCTGTTGAAACTGTTGTACCTCAGCTTAAAGGTGCTTACGCGCTAGGTATTATCCACAGCGATTATCCGGATGAACTGATTACTGTACGTGAAGGCTCACCACTCGTGATTGGTGTAGGTATTGGTGAAAACTTTATTAGTTCAGACCAACTTGCACTTTTGCCTGTAACTAACCGCTTTATGTACCTAGAAGAAGGCGATATTGCACGTCTTACTCGTACTTCAATTGAAGTATTTGCAAATGGCGAACGCGTTGAGCGTCCAGTACGAGAGCTTGATGCAACTGTAAGTAGTGCATCAAAAGGTGAATACAAACACTACATGCTCAAAGAAATTTATGAGCAACCAGAAGCAATCAAGCAAACAATTTCTCAAGCGCTTGATGGCAACAGCTTACGTGATGATTTCTTGAAAAATGCTGATGCAGATTTCAACAAAATTCAAAGCGTACAAATCATTGCGTGTGGTACAAGTTACCACTCAGGAATGATTGCGAAATATTGGTTTGAGCAACTGATTGGTGTGCCTTGCCAAGTTGAAATCGCAAGTGAATTCCGCTATCGCACCCCTGTAATTGTTGAAAATACACTTTATATTTGTATTTCACAGTCAGGTGAAACTGCTGATACTTTAGCTGCACTACGCGAAACTCAAAAACGTGCGAAAGCAAACAATATCGACATTCAGACTTTAACCATCTGTAACGTTGCTACGTCTTCAATGGTTCGTGAAACTGATCATCACTTATTGACGCTTGCTGGTCCTGAGATTGGTGTTGCATCAACTAAAGCGTTTACGACTCAGCTTGCTGCGCTTATGTTGTTAATCTTGAAAATTGGTCAAGTGAAACAACGTATTAGCCCTGCTCTGCTTGAAGAAATTACGCGTGAGTTATGGCACAGCCCGAAAGTTATTCTTGATACGCTTAAACATGATCCAGAAATTTTGCGTTTGTCTGAATTATTCGTTGAAAAAAATCACTGCTTATTCTTAGGCCGTGGTACGAATTATCCAATCGCATTAGAAGGCGCATTAAAGCTAAAAGAAATTTCATATATTCATGCAGAAGGCTATGCAGCTGGTGAGTTAAAACACGGTCCATTAGCACTTGTTGATAATGAAATGCCGATCGTCATTCTTGCTCCAAATGATGAAATGCTTGATAAGCTAAAATCAAATATGGAAGAAGTTCAGGCACGTGGTGGTGAATTATTTGTTTTCGCTGACGAAAATAGCGGAATCAGTGGAAAAGACCGTCAACACGTTGTGCATATTCCAGCAGTAAACGAATGGCTAGCTCCAATCGTTTATAGCGTACCAGTTCAGTTGTTGTCTTATCACGTTGCTGTATTACGTGGTACAGACGTTGACCAACCACGTAACTTGGCGAAGTCAGTAACTGTAGAGTAATTCAAAAAGATCATTATTAAGGCATCACTTGCTTTAATAACTGATTGATTAAGCCCGATATGTATAACTGCATAGCGGGCTTTTTTATTGCGTTCATATCGCTACACAGACGCTTTTACGTGAAAGAGAATCTAGTTTGATAGTAGAGAACTCTCCTAGGACCCTATGTCACAACGGACTTTTACTTTTGCGCTGATTTAAAGTTTGAGAGATCATTGCGACACAGAGATAAAGGAGCTAAGCGAACTTAGCCCATTTCAGTTTTGTCGCAGCGTCGAATGATGCCGAACAAGTTAGGGGCAAAGTCCTGTGGGAGATCAGGACTTTGCAAACTGGTGTGTTTTAAACGTTGTACGGTTTGAGGCGAATACACCTGTGCAAGCTGTTGGCAAATACAATTGCAACTGGCTTGCCTGTGTTCACCTAACGAACAAATTCTTTTAAATTCCTGCTGAGCATTGGCATCATCATTTGTAATACTGTAAGCACCGAACACAAGGTTTAAAACTAATATAAATTTATGAAGTTTCATATTATTCTCATGATTATTTATATCTTTAAATAAAATAAAAATACGATCAACCTTAATATTAAAATATTTTTTTAAATAATGATTAACCCTCCCAAAAAAACACAGGAAAAATAAAATAATTAAAATTTTAAAATAAAAACAATTTATAAATTTAAAAAATCAGGATATAGAAAATCCATATTTTAAATAAATAAAATTATTAACTGAGAGAGAAAATAAGTTTAAATAGTGGCATGGCCAACTCCTTAAAAAAGGAGTCCTACCACCAAATCACCGTCAATTGATTAGGGTGGCAGAACGAAAGAGGGTTGACAGACTAGACCTAGCGACCAGCACGCGCGAACGCGTCCCCCTTCCGCCCTACCATAGAGAAAAAGGGGGCACAAAGGTTCCACATGGGAAATACTGAGTAAGTATAACCCATTTGCTAAGTACGGTCTGTCAAAACCGACTGGCAATGTAGGCCAGCAACGAAATCATAATCGGTATAATAAAGAACGTCAATTTATTTTAATGAAAAAAGTTTAAATATAATAATTTTATTCACATTTAAATAATATTAATCTCTTTATTATATTTATGGCTTTTAATTAAATTTAAAATATAAAATTTGGTTATATACACTTAGTTAATAAAATAGATTAATCGTTAATTTTAATTTAACAGTTTATATAAATACGTCTAAGATGAAGAATATCTAGGGATAAAACATCTTATAGAACGCCCTACTCCATAAGTTGATAAGCGCCCTCTCTCCCCATCTTTTCTAGAACTTATTTCTCTATAGCTTTATTGAATTTATAAAGTTCTAAAGTATAGTCTCTGGTGTTTATTAAGACATTCTAATAAATACAAATAAATCAACATGTTATATACAAAAACCAACAAAAACACTTGGCTTTTTACATGAAAAATCATGATATAAATCACGCTTCGAAATTTGCCTAATAACTATAAATTTCGACTATTACAAAAACTTTCTAATTATAAGGAGCGACTTATCATGGCTAATGGCTTTCCAGGTGGAAACTTTAGAATCGTTAACAAAGAAACAGGTGCATGTATCGCAAGCGCATACGGTGGACAAACCCATGGCTTACAAGATGCGGTAAGTTCACTTGGAGAAACGGGTAAGATAGCTTACTCGCATACAAATGATCGACTATTTACAGTACATGACAAGGTTAAAAACATAGAAGAAGAACTTTGGTATTTTGACAGCCGCGACTATCGCAGTGGGCGAGAGAATAAGCTATACAACAAAGTTAAAGATATTCGTTCTAGTTGGGTGCTGGGTGCTTATGTTAAGACAGATGCGATTGCATATAAATTATTAGACAAGGACTTAGAGCATTTCCTCAGTCTTTTACCACAGCAAGATGAAGAAACACTCGCCCACTTAAAAACCAGTGATTGTCTTGATATCGTTAGTCTATTAGATACCTTTATTGATAGTAACGGCGAAGAAACGATTAAATCGGAGCTTGTTGGTAAACTTGATGAGACTAAGCTGAATGACTTTTTAGATGCAGTACTCGCTCATGAGTCAATTCGTCACATCGAACAAAAGTTCCATGAATATGCTTCCTCTCCGTTGCTATTTTTAGATATTCCTGAACTTAAAGATTTACCTAATAGCCCTTTCACTCAGCATAACGAACAACTCTATAAGATTATTCTTGCCTCTGTGCAATTAGATGTCTTGGATCAAAAAGATTGGACTACAAGGTCAGAGTTCCGATTGCATTTACGCCATGACAATATCGATGCTCTACTAAAAAATATGAAGAAAGAGAGCATGGCGGAGCTTCATGTAAAAGCATATAAAGAATATGAAAATACTCAAGACCTCAAAAAAGAAGCCGTAAAAGTCCTTTTAGAGCTTAGAAAAACTCTAAATTTACATACGAATGAAAAAAATATGGATACGGTCAAAAAGATTTTAAAAGTCAGCTTAAAATCAAATGAATCTTTTGAACAACTGCAAACAGCATTGAACAGTACCAATGGTAAAGAAATAAAACCAGTGAATTGGCATAGTGGCGATGTTTTCTTACAAGGCGCGGGTCGTCAGTACCAAACTAATTGGGCATTTGAAGATGGTTATATCTTTGTAGAAGGCCAACCAAATGCTGTACTGACACATATCTGGGGTTCATCTGTAGGTATTAGTCAACGATCTGATGACCCAAACCAACGTTGGGAACTTAAAAGTGCTTAATAGACAGTGACTCTAAAAGCTAAATAAGCTTATTTTCAATCATCCAAAGAATTTAAATCATTCTTTGGATGATTTTTAGTTTTTATAGCCATAAATCTGATTATAAAATTGAAATACTTATAAATTTCATATACTTTAAATTGTTTAAAATTCACTCAAAAATAGTAACAATAAGATAGGTAAAACATGATTTCTTTAGAGCTTTTCATTACATTTTTAATTACTACAATTATTTTTGCTTATATTCCGGGTCCAGCAATGCTGTATACCGCTGCACAGACGCTTTCTCGTGGTAGAAAATCTGGTTTGATGGCTGCATTTGGAATTTTCGTAGGAGGTTGTTTTCATATCATAGCGGCGTCTTTAGGCTTAACGACCATCTTTCAAATCATTCCAAAACTCTATGATATTATTAAAATTTTAGGTGCTTTGTATTTAGTTTGGTTAGGCATTAAATTAATTAGATCGACCTCGTCCCCGACTCTTCAGCAAAATGTTGAAAATGGTCAGTTATCTTTGAGGCAGAGCATTCTGGTCGAAGTTTTAAACCCTAAAACCGCTATTTTTTATATCGCTTTTTTACCTCAATTTATTAATACCTCATTAGATTTTCCAGTTTGGTCTCAGTTCATCATTTTAGGGCTGATTGTGAATCTGATCTTTGTTTCTGCTGATGTGGTTTGTGTGTTTTTAGCCAATTACATTAGTCAAAAATTAACTAAATCGAAGAAGCCCCAAAAATCTATGTCAGTGATGGGTGGACTCATTTTTATGGGGCTAGGCGTTTTTCTTGGCTTTAAAAATCAGTAGTTTCTACAGGTAAATGCTTACCTAACAAAGAGAAACTAACATCCGCAACTTCCAACGGGTCTGAACTGGTCCAAATAATATGATTCCCCTCATTTGGGCTTTCAGAACTTAAATGATATTGATTGAGCTGCCGAATTAATTGCGCTGTTACAGCTTCCGAAGGCTCAATAATTTGTATATCACGGCCTACAATTTCCTGAATCGTATCTGAGACAAACGGGTAATGGGTGCATCCTAAAATAATCGTATCGACTTTTTGTTCGACCAACGGCGCTAAAATATTTTTTAAATAATCCTTAACTTCAGCGGTATGCGCTTTGCCCGTTTCAATTTTTTCGGCCAAACCAATACACGGCACTAAAGAGACTTTAATATCTTGCGCATATGTTTCAATTAAACTTTTTAAGTTTTTGCCCTTCACTGTGGTGGCAGTTGCCAAAACCGCAATATGCTTGCTCATGGTCATTGCCACAGCTGGTTTTACCGCTGGTTCTATGGCAATAAGTGGCACATTAATTTGCGCTCTGATTGTTTCAATCGCTACAGCCGTCATGGTGTTACAAGCAACAACGATCGCTTTGCATTTACCCTGTGCAACTAGATTTGAAATTAAATGCGTGGTTCGTGAAACAATCCAGTCGCTTTCTTTGTCTCCATACGGGACATATTTCGAGTCGGCGAAATAGATAATGTCTTCATTCGGAAGCGCCTCCCGAATATGCTTAAAGAGAGACAACCCGCCTAAACCAGAATCAATCATTCCAATCGGGTTGTTATTGTTATTCATGGTTTGTCCTGCATTTCATATATTTAGAAAAATTCTTTCATGGTTGCCAAGTCATTGAGCACGACTTTGGGCTGAATGGTTTTTAATTTTTCGGCCGATGTATACCCCCAACCTACCGCAGCAAAATCAATACCTGCTTTATGTGCAGCTTCGCCATCAGTGGTTTGGTCGCCGACATAAATGGCCTGCTCTTTATTTAAATTCAAAATATTGAGAACACGCTTAATTCGTTTAGCTTTGCCAAATATAGACGAGCCACCATCAATATGGCTAAAAAGCTCACATAGCTCTGCACCCAAAAGATTTTGACAGTTTTCTTTAGAGTTTGAAGTAATAATTGCGAGCGTATAGCCTCGATTGTGGAGTTCAATTAAGTGGTCCCGCATGCCTTCAAACATGTAAACTTCTTGGTCTCTTTCTTTCATTAAACGAATGAAATCTTTGGCAATCCAAGGCAGTTTCCACCTAGAAACATTCATCTCTTTCATAATTTCTTTTGGTGAAAGATGTTTGTACTGCTCTACTTCATATAGCTCTACAGATTTAAATTTATATTTCTTGGCAAGCTGATTTAAAGCACCTAAAAAGAAGCTAAAGGAGTCGACTAAAGTACCGTCCATATCAAAAATAATAGCTTGGTATTCTTTTAAAGATTTTTCCATTTTAAAGTTCTGAAATAAAATATATTTTTTATAATTATATTCTTTTTTTTATTGGTTTTTAAATCAGGCCCAACGAGGACCTGACCTAAATTTCGGATTTTATTTTAAGCTGCCGCTTTTTGTTCTTTTATCCAATTTTTAATACGGGCATCGAGTATATTTAAAGGCAGTGTTCCTGCATTTAAGATCATGTCATGGAACGCTTTGATATCAAAACGATCTCCAAGCTCATGTTTCGCAAGCTCCCGTAGCTCTAAAATTTTGAGTTGGCCCATTTTGTATGCCAATGCTTGGGCAGGAATAGCAATATAGCGGTCTGCCTCTGCCTGAATATCAGGTTCATCTAAAGCTGAGTGTTCACGCATAAAATCAATCATTTGCTGACGGGTCCACTTTTTATAATGTACACCCGTGTCAACCACTAAACGACAAGCACGGAACAACTCACTCGATAGTCTTCCATAGTCTGAAAGCGGGTCTTTATAGAAACCCACATCTTTACCCAACTGCTCTGCATAAAGTGCCCATCCTTCAATATAGGCGGTATGGTTGGGTTGCTTTCGGAACATCGGTAAATTTGGCAAGTTTTGGGCAATATCAATCTGCATATGGTGGCCGGGAATTGCCTCATGGTAAGCAGTCGCTTCCATGGATATTTTTGAACGCTCAGAGAAATCCCCTGTATTCACATAAACTTGTCCGGGACGTGAACCATCAGGCGTGCCTTGGTGATACTCCGCACCTGCCGCTTCTTTTTCTCGATATTGCTCTACAGGCAAAACTTCGACTTTATTTTTGGGTAATAAACCAAATAGCTTCGGCAACTCTGGTTGCATTTGGGCAATATATCCCCGATAAATCTCTAAAATTTCTTCACGAGATTTTGGGAAAACAGCGGGATTTGTTTTTAAGGATTGTTGGAAACTTTTTAAGTCATTGAAACCTTGTGCTTTGGCAATTTTCAGCATTTCCGCTTCTATACGAGCAACTTCTTTTAGTCCGAGCTGATGAATAATTTCAGGGCTTTCAGAAGTTGTCGTATTGTTTTCTACATAAAAGCGATAGAGCTCGTCACCGTTTGGCAAGCTCCATATACCCTCGTGTTGTCGTCCATAGGGTAAGTAATCTTTCTGAATAAACATCCCGAGTTTTTGATAGGCAGGTCGAACATTTTGATCTATGGCCTGTAGTAATTCACGGCTTAAACGCTCTTGATCTGCTTTCGAAATATTTTTTGGAAATTGCTTTAATGGAGAAGCAAACACACTGTCCTTCCCTGCGGGAGCTGTAATGCTATTAATCTGCTTTGCCACTTTTTCAATTAAATATTTGGGTGGCATCAAACCATCTTTTTGGCCTTGTTTTGCTAACTGAATACCTTGATCAAGAATAAGAGGAATTTGTTTTAAACGAGAAATATAGTCTTGATATTGCTTAGCATTATCAAATGGAATCGAACTAATAAATCCCGGAAATTGTAAATGTAGTCCCCACATTTGATTGAAAGGCATCTCATACAATTTCAAATCATAATTTTTAAGTGTCTCTTTCAACTGATAAATCATTAAATCTTTATTTAATTGATCAGTTGCTGAAAATCCTGTGCTATCAATCGCTTCAAAACGTTTTAAAAAATTTTGCGTACTTTTTTTATCTTTCTCGATCTGATTTTTTGAAAGCTCTGTCCATCGATTGTTGTAGCGTAAATCTCCTAAAACGGTTGCAGTTTCAGGACTATTTTTCAAAGTATATTCCCACTGTTCCTGTAAAAGTTGGTTTAAAGCTTTCACCCGAACAGAGATATCACTCTTTTGTTTAGATTGTGATTTTTCGATGCTATTTGTATTTATTTCGGGGGTTGTAGCATTAGAAGAATGAGACATCCAAAATAAAACACTGATACAAGCCAATTGTAAGGTTCTGTTTTTCATTTAATTATCCAGAAATATTTAACAAAGGTTAAAATAAAGACAAAACAAATTACGTGCCAAGCAGCATATAAAATGGTGTAAAAATCGAGTATTTTTTTAACTAAATGATTTTATAAATTAATTTTCTTTTTAATTATATTATTTATAGTTGCTATCTATATTCCACATCTGACTTTAATAGACCAAGAACTTAAAAAAAAGTGCACATGAGCAATCTCAGTGCACTTTTGAATTTCTACATTAAAAATTGTTTCTCAAGAAAACAAATATTGATAAACAATATAGGCAGCCAGTTTTGCTGTTCTATTGTCTAAATCAAATTTTGGATTGCACTCAGCAATATCTAACAATTGGATTTTGCCAGTCTCTTGAATATGCTTAAAAATCGCTTCAAAAGTCGCCAAATCAATTCCTTTGACAGCTGGCGCACTGACCCCCGGTGCAACCGCAGCAGCGAAGACATCTAAATCAATCGTAACGTACAAGCAGTCTACTTTTTCAATAAAAGCATCAACCGCCGCGAGCACGTTGTTTAGGTTAAAAATATTAACCTCATGATCGCGTAAATATGAACAATTCAGCGCATCGGCTGTATCAAATAAAATTTTAGTATTGGCATGGTTAGCCACCCCAATACATAAATAATTAAATTGTTTTTGATGCTGTTCTGAAAGTCGAGCTGCCTGTAAGAAAGGTGTTCCAGAGGTAGCATGCTCTGCTTCACGCAAATCGAAATGGGCATCGAAATTAATAATGCCTATTTTTTTATCTGGCGCATGGGCTTGTATATATTGGAACAGACCACTAAAGCTACCAAATGCAACTTCATGTCCTCCGCCCAATACAATCGGCTTTAAACCATTTTGCAAGCTGTTTGTGACTTGTTCAGCTAACTCAGCTTGTGCTTGCTCTAAATTCTCAGATTCGCAGGTCACCGTACCCAAATCGACAATACTGACTGGGCGATGAATAGGTAAGTTAGCAAGTTGAGTACGGATTGCATCTGGTGCATCGGCAGCGCCAACTCGGCCTTTGTTACGCTTCACACCTTCATCAGAACTAAAGCCAATCAGGGCAAATTCAGCATGTTGGTTTTTGTTCATGATATGGTGGATACGATGGTGTGCCTCACCCTCGCCATCATGTCGGCCTTGCCATTTAAATGTGTGATTCATGTGCCACCGTCTAAAAAATAACTTCTTTTCCATGCTGAACGACTCGCTTAGGCAAATCTCCGCCCAGCCAGTAAACTATTTCAGATGGATGCTCAATATCCCAAGCCACAAAGTCAGCGACTTTACCCTGCTCTAAACTGCCGTGTGTTTGCTCTAAACCGAGCGCTTGTGCAGCATGAATGGTGACACCAGCTAATGCTTGCTCAGGCGTTAAGCGAAAAAGTGTACTGCCCATGTTGAGCATTAAACGTAAAGAAAGTGCTGGAGATGTACCCGGATTTAAATCACTCGATAGCGCAATACGCACGCCATGTTTAATAAGGCTTTCAATCGGCGGGTATTGTGTTTCACGTAACAGATAAAAGGCTCCCGGTAATAACACTGCAACTGTGCCCGACTCTGCCATAGCTTTAACATCATCTTCGGTCATGTACTCTAAATGGTCAGCCGACAAAGCATGATAACGTGCTGCCAAACTTGAGCCACCTAGCGATGAGAGCTGCTCAGCATGAAGCTTAACGGGTAGACCTAATGATTGTGCCGTTTTAAAAACACGTTCAACTTGAGCAGGTGAAAATGCTAAATGCTCACAGAATGCATCAACTGCATCGACTAAACCTTCAGCATGCAGTTTAGGCAGCATTTCTGTACAGATATGCTCGATATAAGCATCGCTTTGGTCTTTGTATTCTGGCGGCAAAGCATGCGCAGCTAGGCAGGTACTTTTTACCGTCATTGGTAAAGCTTCACCAATTTGACGAATCACACGCAGCATCTTGCGTTCATTTTCGTAATTCAGTCCGTAACCAGACTTAATCTCGATGGTCGTTACACCGTCTTGTTGCATACAGCGAATACGTTTAAGTGCTGAGCTTAGTAATTGTTCTTCGCTTGCTTCACGCGTTGCACGCACTGTGCTGGCAATACCGCCACCGCTTGCAGCAATTTCAGCGTAACTTACGCCCTGTAAACGCTTTTCAAATTCAACACTACGGTTGCCACCAAATACACTATGTGTATGACAATCAATAAACCCTGGGGTTACCCAAGCGCCTTTTAAATCAACTGTTTCTGAATAAGTATCGGCAGGAAGTTCTTGTTGTTTTCCAATCCACTGAATGAGATGCCCATCTGTAACGATTGCAGCATCTTCAATGTAGGAATATTGCCCATTTTGCATGGTTGCAATGTGGCAATTTTGCCAGAGTTTTTTCATTCGCCTTTCCTCGAAACTGCCCAATCGTTAAACCATTGGGCAGTTCATTTGTTAGCTTTCTATCTCAATATTTTGCGGGACTGAATTATTTTGCTTTCCCAAATTTTGCTGAGGTTTTACCCAAATACGATAAGCAATCATTAACAGAACAAGCCATGTGATTCCGACATAAATTGCAGGACGCGAGTCTGGGAAATAACCCATCATGACTAAAATGAACACCATAAAACCAATTGCAAAAGCAGGAGCATACGGCCAGCCAATTACAGGAAAATCAAGTGCTTTAATTTCAGCAGTAGATAACTTACGGCGCATCGCGACTTGTGAAAGCAAGATCATGAGCCACACCCAAACAGTTGCGAAAGTTGCAATTGAGGCAATGATCATGAATACATTTTCAGGAATTAGGTAGTTCAGCACTACACCAATTAATAGCACACCAGCCATAACCACAACAGTCATCCATGGCACACCATTACGTGACAATTTTTGGAAAATTCGAGGTGCTTGACCACGGTTTGCCATGCCATAAAGCATACGCCCTGCACCAAAGACATCACTATTAATTGCTGAAACTGCTGCTGTAATAACAACAATATTTAAAATTGTTGCCGCCGATTGAATGCCTAAATTCTCAAAAATCTGTACGAAAGGACTACCTTGGCTACCGATCTGGTTCCATGGAAAAATCGACATCAGTACAAAAATGGTCAGTACATAGAAAAGTAAAATACGTACTGGAACTGCATTAATTGCTTTTGGTAACGTGGTTTTTGGATCTTGTGATTCACCTGCTGTAATACCAATAATTTCGATACCACCGAAAGCAAATACAACCACAGATAAACATGCCACTAGGCCTGCAATCCCATGTGGCATAAAGCCATCATAAATCCATAAATTTTGAATCCCCGGTACCACGCTGCTATGGTCAGCATGGAAGCCGTAGAACATTAAGCCTATTCCACCTAAAATCATGGCAACAATGGCACTCACCTTGACAATAGAAAGCCAAAACTCGAGTTCACCAAAGACTTTAACGTGAATCAGGTTAATTGCCCCCAAGAACATAATCAGCGATAGAATCCAGATCCACCGTGGCACATCGGGATACCAGAACCCCATATAAATACCAAAAGCAGTGACATCAGCTAAAGCAACAATGATCATCTCAAAGACATAAGTCCACCCTGTGGTAAAACCCGCTAAAGGACCAATGTACTGAGAAGCATAGTGGCTAAACGAGCCAGAAACTGGGTTTTGGACAGCCATTTCACCCAGTGCGCGCATCACGATATAAATTGCAATCCCTGCAACGATATACGCAAGTAATACTGAAGGCCCTGCCATTTTAATGGCAGTTGCCGAACCATAGAAAAGCCCAGTTCCAATTGCTGAGCCTAATGCCAAGAAACGAATGTGGCGGGTGTTCAACCCCCGCTGTAATGTGGAGCTTTGTGACATTATAATCTCCAATCCTTGAGGATATTTAGTTAGATTCGGCCACTCCATGTGACCGTTTTATTAATCACACTTCAGATAAACTAGGGAGTAGTTTTGGAATAAGTAACTCGTTTAAGCAGCCGCTTGAGAGTAATTCACTTGCTTGTTCAATATCAGGAGCAAAGAAACGGTCTTCACTGTAGTAAGGCACTTGAGCGCGCAAGATTTTACGAGCTTGTTCAAGTTTAGGCGAGCTTTTTAGGCCTTCACGGAAGTCTAAACCCTGACAAGCGCCTAACCATTCAACAGCTAAAATGCCACGAACGTTGTCAGCCATATACCAAAGACGTTTACCCGCATTCGGAGCCATTGATACATGGTCTTCTTGGTTAGCTGAAGTTGGCAAACTATCAACACTTGCCGGATGTGCAAGCGCTTTGTTGTCACTCGCAAGAGCAGCAGCGGTAACTTGAGCAATCATAAAGCCTGAGTTAACACCACCATTTGCCACCAAGAACGGTGGAAGTTGTGACATGTGACGGTCCATCATCATTGAAATACGACGTTCAGACAGTGAACCAATTTCTGCAATTGCCAATGCTAAATTGTCGGCCGCCATTGCAACAGGTTCTGCATGGAAGTTACCACCAGAAATCACGTCACCTTGTTCAGCAAACACAAGCGGGTTATCAGATACAGCATTCGCTTCAATTTCTAATACTTCAGCAGCCTGACGGATTTGAGTTAAACATGCACCCATCACCTGTGGTTGGCAGCGTAATGAGTATGGGTCTTGAACTTTGCCACATTCTTCATGCGAACGAGAGATTTCACTCGAATCAGTCAATAAATCGCGATAAGCCGCAGCAACATCAATTTGACCACGTTGACCGCGTACTTCGTGAATACGTGCATCAAACGGTGAGCGTGAACCCAGCATCGCTTCAACACTTAAACCACCACAAACTGTCGCAGCAGCAAATAAATCTTCCGCTTCAAATAAGCCGCGTAAAGCATAAGCAGTCGAAACCTGTGTACCATTTAAAAGCGCTAGACCTTCTTTAGCAGCCAAAGAAATTGGTTCTAAGCCTGCAATTTTTAAAGCTTCAACTGCTGGTAACCATTCACCTTTATAACGTGCTTTACTCTCACCCAATAAAATTAGGGACATATGTGCAAGTGGTGCTAAGTCACCTGATGCACCTACTGAACCTTTAAGAGGAATATGCGGATAAACCTCAGCATTAATTAAAGCCAACAAAGCATCAATGACTTTACGGCGAATACCAGAGAAACCACGCGCCAAACTATTTGCTTTCAATAGAATAATTAAACGAACCATTGCATCATCAAGTGCTTCACCTACACCTGCCGCATGCGAAAGAACTAATGAACGCTGTAATTTTTCTAAATCTTCAGGAGCAATCTTGGTCGAAGCAAGTAAACCAAAACCAGTATTAATGCCGTAAGCTGTACGCCCTTCATTTACAATCTGCTCTACACAAGCCACGCTTGCATTAATTGCAGATGAAGCACTTTCATCTAATTTAACTTTAATTGGGTTGAGGTAAGCTTGACGTAAATCGGCTAAGGTCAGTTTTCCCGGTTGGATCAATAATTCCATGTTGGCTTCCTAATTTTTTGCACTATATTCTGCTGAGACGGTGCTTTTCACAATTGCAAAAAGCACCGCCAGTTCTTCCGTGTATTTTTATTGCGTGATCATTGGCAAGTGTAGGCCTTGCTCTTTCGCACAGTTAATCGCAATCTCATAACCTGCATCGGCATGGCGCATAACACCTGTTGCAGGGTCATTGGTCAGAACGCGAGCAATACGTGCAGCAGCTTCATCTGTACCATCACACACAATCACAACGCCTGAGTGTTGAGAGAAGCCCATACCTACACCACCACCGTGATGTAAAGACACCCAAGTTGCACCGCCCGCTGTATTGAGCAACGCGTTTAATAAAGGCCAGTCTGATACTGCGTCTGAACCGTCTTGCATTGCTTCAGTTTCACGGTTTGGACTTGCAACCGAACCTGAGTCTAAATGGTCACGACCAATCACAACTGGTGCAGACAATTCACCGCTACGAACCATTTCGTTAAATGCCAAACCAAGTTTTGCACGTAAGCCTAAACCTACCCAGCAAATACGCGCTGGTAAGCCTTGGAAGCTAATACGTTCACGTGCCATATCTAACCAGTGATGTAAATGTTCATCATCAGGAATTAACTCTTTAACTTTGGCATCTGTTTTATAAATGTCTTCTGGGTCACCAGAAAGCGCAGCCCAACGGAATGGACCAATACCACGGCAGAACAATGGACGGATGTATGCAGGTACGAAGCCAGGGAAATCAAAAGCGTTTGCTACGCCTTCATCTTTCGCCATTTGACGGATGTTATTGCCATAGTCAAATGTTGGAACACCCATTTTTTGGAAATCAAGCATCGCTTGTACGTGCTTCGCCATCGACTGTTTTGCAGCTTTTACAACAGCTTCTGGTTCGGTTTTTGCACGTGCACGGTATTCATCCCAAGTCCAACCTACTGGTAAGTAGCCATTAAGGGGATCGTGCGCACTTGTTTGGTCAGTCACCATGTCTGGACGTACACCACGACGTACAAGCTCAGGTAAAATTTCAGCAGCGTTACCATGAAGCGCAATTGAAATTGCTTTACCTTCTTTTGTATAGCGGTCAATACGCGCTAAAGCGTCGTCTAAATCAGTCGCTTGTTCGTCTACATAACGGGTACGTAAACGGAAATCGATACTTGCTTGTTGGCATTCAATGTTTAAAGAACACGCACCTGCAAGTGTTGCAGCTAAAGGCTGAGCGCCACCCATACCACCTAAACCGGCAGTAAGAACCCAACGACCTTTTAAGTCACCGTTGTAGTGTTGGCGGCCTGCTTCAACGAAAGTTTCATAAGTACCTTGTACAATGCCTTGGCTACCAATGTAGATCCACGAACCCGCTGTCATTTGACCGTACATTGCGAGTGCTTTGGCGTCTAACTCGTTGAAGTGTTCCCAGTTTGCCCAGTGTGGTACAAGGTTTGAGTTTGCAATTAAAACGCGTGGTGCATCTTTATGAGTTTTAAATACACCTACTGGTTTGCCTGATTGAACCAATAAAGTTTCGTCAGTTTCAAGATTTTTTAACGTATCTACAATTTTGTCGAAACATTCCCAGTTTCGTGCTGCACGGCCAATACCACCGTATACAACCAACTCTTTCGGGTTTTCTGCAACGTCCGGATCAAGGTTATTCATCAACATACGTAATGGAGCTTCAGTTAACCAACTTTTAGCCGTCAATTCAGTGCCGCGTGGCGCACGAATTTCTACATCACGAAATTTTGTTGTCATTGTTGTCACAGGCGGACTCCTTCCTTTGAGCTTACATCAGCAGAACATCACTTGTCTCTGCATTTGTATAGTAATGTATTAACTTGTATATACATCTATATACTACACAAATATTTTTCGGCGTGAAGAGGCTTGTTCATATTTTTTTTAAAAATTTTAATAAGCTCATGAATTAAATTAATTTATTTTTATAACAGGTATAAAAAAAGCACATGTCTTTTCAGTAGACATGTGCTTTTGAATAAGTAAATTACTTAAGTTTTAACGTTGAATTAGCTCAATAACATAACAACTTTTTGCTTGAGTTTGAGTAAAATGAATCGATGTTACCCCAGTATTTTTTTCAATTTTTAAAGTCTCATTAGCAGCAATCTGAAAGGAATGATCATCAACATTTACTTGTGTTTCACCACCCTGATTAAAAATAAAAATCAGATCTGCCGAACTTAAAAAAGTCTGTTCTTCTGTACCCTCTACTCTCTGAAAACGGGCATGAAACTTTGCAGGATCATAAATTAAATTTAAATCTCGAATTGCACCGTCTACCAGTTCACTTTGAACCTGACTCTCACCATGGAAAGCAAAAATATCACCTTGGTTCAGCGTTTTGGCAGGAAGATCATCGACATGCAATACCATACCCTGTCCATCGAGTACGCTAATAATGCGCTGCTTATTGGGAAATAGCGAAAATGGCCCAGAAGTGGTCACATCTGCCATCGAAATACGCCACTCAAAGTCTCCTTCACCTTGGCTTCTGGCAATTTCTAAAGTAAAACCTGCACCATTTTTCCAAAGCATTTTTGTATATTGATCGGCCCTGATCAATTCAATCATGGATTAAATTTCCCTTCGAGATAGTAGCGGCTACCCGGATAGATCAAACGCGCACTTGAAATGAGTTGTTTATTTGACCATGTACGGCGACGGATCAGTAAACATGGTTCAGCTTTGGTAATCTTTAACCACTTGCACTCTTGAGGTGATGCTAAAACGGCTTCAACAATATGCTCACCTTCTGACACAGGTGCTTTTGCCATGAGGTAAGCATTTGGGGTAATGGTTTTAAAATCTTGTTCTAAATAATCTGGAATCAATGCTGCATCAACCAGACGATCTTCGACCTGAACAGGTACATCATTTTCATAATGCACAATAATCGAGTGAAATAATCTTTGGCCTTCGCGAGTCTGCATTAACACGCTTTGCTCTGCATTTGCATAAATTTGTTCTAAGACTAAAACTTCAGCGTGATGCTTATGGTTTCGTGCAATAATCTCATCGGCAATATTATTAATTTGAAAAAGTGCAGTTCGGCCTTGCCCTTCAGCCACGAAAGAACCAACGCCTTGAATTCGAACAAGTAAGCCTTCTGTTGTTAACTCACGTAGCGCACGGTTTACCGTCATACGGCTACAGCCGAGTTGATTAACCAGTTCACTTTCCGAAGGAATTTTTTTATTTACAGCCCACGAACCTTCATAAATCTTTTGTGAAATCAGCTGTTTGACTCGCTGATATAAAGGAACTGGACTATCAGCTTCAATCGAAAGCTCAGTATGTTCTTGTTTTGATGTTCTGGGCATAACTAATTACTCAAAAAGGCAGCAGGCAAAAAGATATTTTAGTTGACATGCTATGTATATACAACCACATACAATATGTTAATTTATGAATTAAATAGATTTCAAAAAGTTTAAAAAATAAACATATCTCAATAAGAGCTAATTTAAAGTTTTATGTAGAGAAATTCAAATATATTAGGATTTTATCAATATTTATTTAATAGTTATTTCTGCTAAGTCTATGCCCAATTCAAGGATGTAAAAAGTATCGTCTTTTCTAATTTACGAAATGATGCTTAAAACTTTTATTTAAAATAACTGATCGATAGTATTCTTCTGCCACACAGTATATTAATAAAACTGGAAGCACATCGAATGCGTAATTATAAAATAGATATTCTTCGAGGAATCTCTATCCTTTTGGTTCTTTTACATCATTTTAATATTCCCTATAAACTCAAAGATACATGGTTAGGTTTTGATTTCTTAGGTGAAGCATTTAGCACAGTCATCGCAAGAAATGGAAATTATGGCGTCACCATGTTTTTTGTGATTTCGGGTTTTTTAATTACCCATCACACATTAAAAAGAGATAAACAATTTTCCGCAATTAACCTCAAGCATTTTTATATCCGACGGGCAGCGCGTATTTTACCGTGTCTGGTATTACTCATTTTAGGTGTAAGTGTACTTGGTTCATTTGACTTAAAACCCTTTATGAACCAAGCACCGAATGGCATTGAAGTCTCTTATCCACTAACAATTTTTGCGGCTTTAACCTTCTGGATGAATATCCTGATTATTAAATTCGGTTGGGTAAACTACGCTTTGGGCGTGTTGTGGTCACTCTCTGTAGAAGAAGTTTTTTACTTTGTTTTCCCATTATTGTGCCTACTCACACGTAGTAATAAGGTCTTTATTGCTTTACTTGTTGGCGTAATTTTATATGGCCCTTATTTTAGATCTCTGCATTTTGGAGAAGAAAGCGGCGCTTATTTATATCATTATTTTTCAAGTTTTGACGGCATAGCAATTGGCTGTTTAACGGCGATTTTCTCTCATAAATATCAGCCAAATTGGCCCTATAAAAAACCTCTTTCTTGGTTGATTATTTTGGGTATGGCCGCTCTTTATTTATATGCACCAATTAAAGAAGTCAGTACATGGGGTATTAGCTTATTTGCTTTTGCTACAGGCTTACTTATTTTGTGTTTTCAACATCCGTCCGAAACGCAAGCACATAATGTATTTACCAAAGTGATGGTCTGGTTGGGGCAAAGAAGTTATGAGACTTATCTGTTCCATCTGGTAGTACTAGGCCTTATGAAAGTTGCCTTCGTTCCGGCTCAAACCGATGCTAGCATCAAAATTATGCTTTTAATTGGCTATCTGGTTTTGACTTTTATCATCAGCGCAGCGATTGAAAAATATTATTCCACACCGTTCAACAACTATATTCGAAAGATTTTCATTAAAGATAAATCATAAAAATAAGCCCCTTTAAAATAGGGGCTTATTTAATTAAGCAATCAACATGGTTTCATCATCTTGCTTAAAAGGGTTCGACCAGCTCTGCCAAACTTGTGGTCCTAAAGCCATTTCTTCATCGCTTAACAAGCAACGATCTAAGCGCTGTATTAACGCTTGCTCATCCATTTGCATACCAATTAAAACCAGTTCCTGACGCGCATCACCTGTGCGGGTATCCCAATTTTTCTTAATTTGTTCAATGCTGGCTAGGTCACTCGGCCAATCTTCTTCTGCAACGGCCGCCCACCAATAACCAGCTAAGCCATGTCGAGCCATTGCACCCGCTTGTGACCATGAATAAGCCAATGTTGGTTCGGCAGCCAACCAGAAAAAGCCTTTGGAACGCACGACTCCCGGCCATTCAGCCTGTACCAAATCATAAAAACGTTCTGGATGGAAAGGTCGACGCGCACGGTAAACAAAGCTACTAATGCCATACTCTTCAGTCTCTGGCGTATGCTCACCACGTAACTCTTTTAACCAGCCCGGTGCTTGTGCGGCTTCATCAAAATCAAATAGCTGTGTATTTAAGATTTTATCTAAAGCGATCTTTCCAAATTGAGCAATTTCAATTCGGGCACGCGGGTTTAACGTTTTTAAAATCGCGATAAGTTGCTCTTGCTGCGCCAGATCAATCAAATCAATTTTATTCAGCACAATCACATCACAAAACTCAATTTGGTCGATAAGGAGGTCAACCACAGTTCTCTCATCTTGTTCGCCTAATGACTCGCCGCGTTGTTGCAGGGAGTCAACTGAACTGTAATCTTTAAGAAAGTTAAAAGCATCGACTACCGTGACCATGGTGTCGAGTCGAGCGAACTCATTGAGTGAGTTTCCATCTTCATCTTCAAAGGTAAAGGTTTCTGCCACAGGTAAAGGTTCTGAAATGCCAGTTGACTCAATGACTAACTGGTCAAAGCGTCCTTCATCAGCTAAACGTCTCACCTCAACCAGTAAATCTTCTCGTAGCGTACAACAGATACAGCCATTACTCATTTCAACCAGCTTTTCATCTGTTCTTGAAAGCTCCGCCCCACCTTCGCGTACTAATGCCGCATCAATATTCACCTCAGACATATCATTGACAATTACGGCAATACGGCGGCCTTCACGATTATTTAAAATATGGTTGAGTAATGTGGTCTTTCCTGCACCTAAAAAGCCCGATAAAACAGTGACAGGAAGCTTGGCAAATGAGTTGGCGATTGCAGTGTGCATGGCTTGATCTCTTTGAATAATATTTAAACTGATCATGGCTGGCCATTTAATATGACCAGATCACAGGCGTAATCTATTTCTAAACCACAATAATGTTATGTTATAACATAACTATGGATCAAGTTTTTATTCTAGTTTTATTTAAGCCAATTTACTTAGTCGTTGAAAAAATTGCTTTTATAATCCCTGACAAATTGAGGTTTTGTAATGATGGTCAGGCCCCCAGGCACGGAATCCTTGGCTATCAATATGAATTTGTCCTGAAGCATAAACACCCAGTCCCATATTAAGCGCTTGACCTTTTGTCGCCCAAAACTGACAAAGTTTGGTTTTGGTTTGCTGAATATTAAACTGGTCTAAATCACTCGGCTGTTCTGGGCCAATTCGAAAATCAAGCGCTGCATTAAAGACATGTCGAGAAGCATCAGCACCACCCGCACAGCGGTTTAGAGATAACGCTCGGTAGACCGAAGTCACTTCAAAATCATTAATTACACCATCCTCAACTAACGCTTTTAAAATACTAAGTGTCGGAACAATATTCGACCAAATCTCGCGTGGAGGTACTGCATAAGGCTCAACTCCACATTTTTGCCAATCTCGAGCTGAGCGTAATAACTCATGGTCTGGCACTAAATCGGCAAGTCCCTTTTGCTTAAGAAATTGCTTGTAAGCTTGCACAGACTGTCGATGGTCTGCTGTTGCTAACCACGCAACATACGCCTCGGGTTGAGGCTTTATTCTGACCACTGTTTTTGTAGGTTGAGGTAAAGTTGTTTGGGTGTGTTGAGGAATTGTTGGCTTGGGAGTTTGAGTGCTACATGCTGTGAGAGATAATAAAATTAAACCTAAATAACGCTTCATAAATATGCTCTATCTTCACCAAAAATGGGAAAATTGCTCATCATTAAATTAATGAAATGTTATATTATAACAATAATAAAATCCTTTAATTTCTGTTGCTAAATTTTAAAAATAAAAAAGGACGCCTGTCAGACGTCCTTTTTAGATACAACTCAATAAATTATTAAATATCTGCTTCTAAGGCAGGTACAGACTGCTCAGCTTTTAATTTTCGGCGTTTAAATTGGTACGCCACCATTAAACATAAGATCCAACCAGGAATCATCATGACTGCAACACGCATATCTGGTGTTAAAGACATCACGATCAAAATGCCAAGCATAAATAATATGCATAAATAGTTGCTAAACGGATACATAAAGCTTGGGAACTTCGTTGTTTGCCCTTGGCGCTGCATATATTTGCGGAATTTTAAATGCGTCCATGAAATTACTACCCAGTTAATTACAATCGCTGCAACTACCAGCATCATGAGCAAACCAAATGCTTTTTCAGGGAAAATATAGTTTAACAGTACACATAAAATAGTGACTGCCGCAGAAAGGATTACTGCATTGGTTGGAATACCGCGTTTATTAATACGTGCAAATACTTTTGGTGCATTTCCTTGTTGTGCAAGGCCTAATAACATACGGCTACTGCAATAACTTGTGCCGTTATAAACTGAAACCGCAGCTGTCAAAATAACAAAGTTCAATAATGTTGCAATGCCTTGGCTATCTAAAGAAGCAAAGACCATCACAAAAGGGCTTCCGCCTTGTGCCATTTGGTTCCATGGGAATAGCGAGAATAAAACAAAAAGCGTCGCAATATAGAAAATCAAAATACGGTAAATAATTTGATTCACAGCTTTAGGTAAAGTTTTATCAGGGTCACGTGCTTCAGCTGCAGTAATACCGAAAAGCTCAATACCA
Organism: Acinetobacter sp. WU_MDCI_Abxc222; assembly: GCF_025514755.1. Taxonomy (NCBI): domain Bacteria; kingdom Pseudomonadati; phylum Pseudomonadota; class Gammaproteobacteria; order Moraxellales; family Moraxellaceae; genus Acinetobacter; species Acinetobacter sp. WU_MDCI_Abxc222. The sequence continues at coordinate 52,683 of NZ_JAHPVG010000006.1, read as the reverse complement.
CCGAAAGCAAAAATAATGACTGCCATTGCCATTACTAAGCCTTCAACGCCAAACGGGAAGAAACCGCCAAGTGCCCAAAGGTTCGAAATGCTTGCCTGTGGACCTGCTGTGCCCGTTGCAAGTAAATATGAACCAAAGCCAATCATTGCAAGAATTGCCAAGATTTTGACAATAGAAAACCAAAATTCCATTTCGCCAAAAAACTTAACGTGTAGCAAATTAATGCCATTAATTAAGACAAAGAAGGTTAAAGCAGATGCCCACGTCGGAATTTGCGGCCACCAATATTGAATATAAAGACCAATTGCACTTAGTTCTGCCATACAGACGAGCACATTGAGTACCCAATAGTTCCATCCTGACATGAACCCTGCAAATGGTCCCCAATATTTGTAGGCAAAATGACTAAAAGATCCACTGACTGGCTCTTCTACCACCATTTCGCCAAGCTGACGCATCATTAAAAAAGCAATAAATCCTGCAATGGCATAACCGAGGATGACCGATGGACCTGCTAATTTAATCGATTGTGATATACCAAGAAAAAGCCCTGTGCCAATCGCCCCACCCAATGCAATAAGCTGGATGTGCCGATTACTCAAACCATGTTTCAGGTTTCCTTGCTCTTGTGCTGACATATGATTATTCTCATCCTTGTCACGTAATTTTTTTCCAATAAATTACGTATATCATAAATTGATCAGATTTTCATAGAGATTCATGAAAAAAATAATTGCGTGACTTTTCTCATAAGCGCGAATGAAAACAGAAAATACAAGAAATGACAATTATTATGAAATGTGTAATTAAATTATGTATTGCGTAATTTGATGAATTCAGTATTATAGAGACATGAAGCAATTGGTTGTGCTCGGTCTATATCAAACTCATAAGACAAAAGATGATCTAAGCAAAGGTTAAAACTTATTGAGTAGCTCAGTCCTAGACCGAACTTTTATTTGTATAAGACCCGAGATAAAGACAAGGAAGCGAAAATGGAACAAAAACTAAACTCTTTTATTGAAGTTTCACCTCAATCAGATTTCACTATTCATAATTTGCCTTACGGTGTTTTTAGCAGAGCTAACGAAAGTGAGCGTCAAGTTGGTGTAGCTATTGGTGATTGGGTGATTGATCTCGCTGCTCTTGAAAAGCACGGTCTTTTAAAACTTTCAGAACAAGACACATATTTTAACCAGCCAACACTCAATAAATTTATCGAGTCTGGCAAAGCCAACTGGTCAAAAGTTCGTAACACACTACAGTCTCTTCTCTCGGTTGAAAATTTAACGCTTCAAGAAAATGAAGCATTGCGTCAGGAAGTTTTGGTTAAGCAAGACAGCGTTACGTTGCATTTACCACTTCAAGTACCTGGTTATACCGATTTCTATTCTTCTAAAGAACATGCCACCAATGTAGGCTGTATGTTCCGCGATCCTAAAAATGCCTTACTTCCAAACTGGACTGAATTGCCTGTTGGTTACAATGGCCGTGCTAGCTCTGTGGTAGTCAGTGGCACTCAAGTCGTGCGTCCATCTGGACAAATTAAACTTCCAAATGAAGAGCGTCCAGTTTTCTCAGCTACGCGTAAACTCGACTTTGAACTTGAAACAGCATTTGTTATTGGTAAACCAACCGAGCTTGGCCAGCCAATCTCAATTGAAAATGCGTGGGATCATATTTTTGGAATGGTATTACTCAATGACTGGTCAGCACGCGATATCCAGCAATGGGAATATGTGCCTCTAGGTCCTTTCAATTCAAAATCATTTGCTAGTGCCATCTCACCTTGGGTAGTCACACTTGAAGCACTTGAGCCATTTAAAGTGGAAGGCCCAAAACAAGAGCCTAAACCTTTAGCGTATTTACAAGAAAATATCGCGAATAGTTACGACATTAATTTGAGTGTTGAAATTCAAAGCCCGAAATCGACGCAAGCTGATGTGATTTGCCAAACTAATTTCAAATATATGTATTGGTCTATGGCTCAACAGCTTACTCACCACACCATTGGCGGCTGTAACGTTCAGGTTGGTGATTTAATGGGTTCAGGTACCATTTCAGGTTCTACACCAGATTCGTATGGTAGCTTGCTTGAGCTTACATGGAACACCACCAAGCCTTTAACACTTGCCAATGGCGAAACTCGTGGTTTCTTGCAAGACGGCGATACCCTGATCATGAAAGGTCATTGTGAGAAAAATGGTATTCGCATTGGCTTCGGTGAAGTTCGAAATACAGTCCTTCCTGCATTAAATTTCGATTTTGCAGAAACTTCGGAGCCTGACTATGAAGCTGTATAGTTACTTTCGTAGCTCTGCAGCCTACAGAGTACGGATTGGTCTAAACATTAAAGGATTAGCTTATGAGACTGTTCCAGTTCATCTGGTAAAAAACGAACAGCAAAGCGAAGACTATTTAAAGTTAAACCGTAGTGCTCTAGTTCCGACTTTAATTGACGGCGATTTAACCTTGTCTCAATCGTTAAGTATTTTGGAATATCTGGATGAACAATACTCAGAAACCAAACTACTTCCAAGAGATGTGCAAGAGAGAGCAAAAGTTCGCGCTTTTGCCCAAGCAATCGCCTGTGATATTCACCCATTAAACAACTTACGCGTACTGAAATATTTAAAAAATGACTTAAATGTTTCAGATGAGCAGAAAAATTATTGGTATCAACACTGGATTATTGAAGGCTTTCAAAATCTCGAACAGCAACTTCAAGATTCAAATGGACAATTTTGCTTTGGAGAACAAGCAACCATTGCCGATTGCTGCCTGATCCCACAGGTTTACAACGCGAAACGCTTCAAGATTGATTTATCTGCGTTTCCAAAAATTGAATCGATTTATCACCATTGTTTGTCTATCCCAGCCTTTTATAACGCGGCGCCAGAACAACAACCAGATTGGGAATAGTAAAAAGGAGTTTTAATATGACATTTGCCATTAAAAAAATACATCACGTTGCATATCGTTGTAAGGATGCGAAAGAAACTGTTGAGTGGTATAAAAAAATGCTCAATATGGATTTCATTTTAGCTTTTGCTGAAGACCATGTGCCGTCAACTAAAGCCTTTGACCCATATATGCATTTATTCTTAGATGCTGGTCAAGGTAACGTTTTGGCATTTTTTGAATTGCCAACTCAACCAGAAATGGGCCGAGACGAAAATACGCCTCAATGGGTACAACATATTGCTTTTGAAGTTGAAGACTTAAATGCGTTGATGGCTGCCAAGCAACATTTAGAAGAAAATGGTGTGAAAGTTTTAGGCGTAACCAACCATGGTATTTTTCACTCAATTTACTTCTTTGATCCAAATGGCCATCGTTTAGAACTGACTTATAACGATGCTCATGCTGAAGAAAAAATTGCAAAAATTACAGAAGAAATGAAAACTGAAATGCTAGAGGAATGGAGCAAAACCAAACGCGCTCCACACCACACCCATTTCTTGCATGAAGAAGAGTTAGGAACCTAATTTTTAAAGAGCGTAATAAAAAATCGGCATTGATTAGAATTGTTTTAAGAGCAGTTCTATATCAATGCCGATTTATATTATTTAAAACCGCTAAATTTCTAGAAAATTGCGCTATAAATAAGAGCATAGTGATTTTAGAAAGTTGTTGGTTATTAAACATGTCAATTTCGCTAATAGAAAAAGGTGATTTCTATTTTTCACTAGGCTCAGGCATGATGTAAAACGCACCAATTTCAATTTATGTTTTGATCGTCACTGTTTAACAGCTGAAGTAAATTTATTAAGGGTATTTAAATGATTGAAGAAAAAGTATCTGGGGGGGTTCAATCACTTGAAGTCGGTCTATCTGTACTAAACGCCCTTTTGGAACACAATCAACCTATTATTCTCAAAGATCTATCGAGCAAGCTCGAAATGCATCCTGCCAAGGTTCACCGCTATCTGGTCAGCCTTATTCGTATGGAATATGCAAAACAGCTTGATGATGGACAATATGCTTTAGGTGATCAGGCATGGCGCTTAGGTCTCAACTGTGTTCAACATAGCGACACACTACAGCTGGTACAGCATTTAATTTACGACCTACAAAACAAAATTGGTTGCGGTATACAAATTAGTAAATGGTCACCAAAAGGCCCTGTCGTGGTTCAGTCGATTGAATCAAACCACCCTATTTCGATTGTTACTAAAGTCGGCTCGATTATGCCTTTAGTCAATTCTGCTGCGGGACGTCTATTTGCTTCTTATCTTCCAGAGCATTTTGTTCGTCCATTAATGGAAGCAGAATGGCAAAAGCATCAAGAACTTGGTCTGCACATCGCACCACAAAACTGGCAAGCGTTTACAGAGCTTAAAGACACCATTCGCCAGCAACAAATGTCGGCAGCGAAAGGTGATTTACTGACGGGAATTAATGCGGTGGGTTTACCTGTATTTAATTCAAACCAGAGCATTGAGTTTTGTATTGTCGCTCTAGACAGTGAAATGTTTTTACCAGTCGACCCTCATAGTAAAACGATTGAAATCTTAAAAAATGAAGTGAACCTCATTAATCAATATATTAAAAGCCGCTAATCAATAGCGATAAAAAAACCAAGAGATCAAACTCTTGGTTTTTTTAGACTAGAGATAAGCTCAGCTTATTTAGCTTCTAAAACGCCGCGACGAATCTGGTCACGTTCAATCGACTCAAATAACGCCTTGAAGTTACCTTCTCCAAAGCCATCATCATCTTTACGTTGAATAAATTCAAAGAAAACTGGACCAATCATGTTTTCAGAGAAAATTTGCAATAAAAGCTTTTTCTGACCGTCTTTAGTATTACCATCAAGCAAAATACCGCGCTGTTTTAATTCATCAGTCGGTTCACCATGCTCAGGTAAACGATCTTCTAGCATTTCATAATACGTATTTGGCGGCGGTGTCATGAATTTCAGACCAAGGCCTTTTAACTTATCCCAAGTCGAGATTAAGTCATCACAAATAAACGCGATATGCTGAATACCTTCGCCATTAAAGTCAGATAGAAACTCTGCAATTTGGCCGTTTCCTTTGTCAGAGTCTTCGTTTAACGGAATACGGATCTTACCGTCTGGTGCAGTTAATGCTTTAGACGTTAAGCCAGTATATTCACCTTTAATATCAAAGTAGCGAATTTCTTGGAAGTTAAAGATTTTTTCATAGAAGTTTGCCCAATACTCCATACGGCCTTTGTAGACGTTATGAGTTAGGTGGTCAATCTCGTTTAAGCCTGCCCCTACTGGACGTTTCTCGGCATCATCAAAGAAAACAAAGTCATTTTCATAAATATCACGGTCAACTAAAAAGATTGGCATACCACCAATACCTTTAATTGCCGGAATGTTGAGCTCCATTGGCCCAACTTTTGAATACATTGGTTCAGCACCAAGCTCTACTGCTTTTTGGAAAGCTTTTGCTGCATCACGTGTTTTAAAACCCATCGCACAAGCAGATGGACCATGTTCATTAAAGAAGAATGAAGCATAAGATTCTGGCTGATAATTCAGGATAATATTGATATTTCCTTGACGCCATAAGTACGCTTCTTTCGATTTATGCTTGGCTACTTTTGAAAAGCCGATTGTTTCAAAAACTGGATCTAATTCATTTTCTTTTGAAACAAACTCAATAAATGCAAAACCGCATAATTCTAATGGGTTCTCTAAAATATCCATCTAGTTTCCCTCTGGTGATTACCTGTTCCGTTTATCTCTATTGCTGATGAACTCAGCTCCTTTCTCTATAGAATACGTCATCATTGGGTGAAGACCTGAACCGTCAAATTGGCTTAACCCAACGCATCCTATGAGAAAAAAACGAGTCATTAAAACGAAGATATGATGAGCGTAGAGCCTTTGATGATTAATTTCCGTTCCATGTGGTGTTTGTTTTCCATACACACTGTCCTTTGTTATCTAAAAGTACGATTGAGATTTTTCAATAAACCTTTAAAAATCGTCTTTCCTAAAAATCATTTATAGATTTATGGAGACCAACATCCTTGTTGGATCTCCAATGGCCATTTACCTTGAATTAGATGCTACTAAAAACAATTAAATTATGCAATACATAACTTAATTATGAATTACATAATTTAATTAATCTTTTAATTTGCCTGTTTTTAAAATCAATTGTCATATTCGATATTCTGTTTATGATTCTTTATCTTCAAAAATCTCTCTTGCTTTGAGTTTGGAAAACTATGCTTTTAGTCAGCGCATGTTTAATTGGTGAACCTGTTCGATATGATGGTAAATCCTGTCCAAATACTTTACTTAAGCAGCTATTAATCAATAAAAAAGCCCAAGCATTATGCCCAGAGCTATTGGGTGGTTTTACCACTCCCCGTTTACCCGCAGAAATTGTGGGCGGAACAGGTCAAGATGTGCTTGATGGCAAAGCAAAAATTACTGATTCATCTGGTTTAGATGTGACAGAGTTATATTTAAAGGGTGCTTACCGCACTCTAGAAATTGCACAGCAAATAAAAGCGACTTGTGTGGTTTTAAAAGAGAATAGCCCATCTTGTGGTAGCCAAAAAATTTATAACGGTACTTTTCAAGGTGAGAAAATTACGGGAGTTGGAATCACCACAGCGCTTTTGCAGCGATATGGTTTTGAAGTGATTTCTGAAAATGAGATTGAAGATTGGTTAGTAGAACATCCTCTTTAAGATTGTGTTGATCTACCTAATCAAAACCCTCTTAATTGTTTTCTAAAACGGAAACACATGGCACTCAATAGACAAGCAACTAAATAACTTATGGCAGCCATCCACCAAAAACCATAAACTCCCATCGCAGAAATCGAGATATCCTGCCAATGCAGCCCTTTATAGGCCATCCACCAACCACCGCCTAATCCGAAACATAACACCACGACCAAGAAAATTAGCATCGGTAAAATCGACACATCCCAACAGCGTAACAAAGAGGCCAATAACGCCATTAAGCCATCTAGAAAATGAAACATACAGACAATCAACAACAAGGATGCAGCCAAAATCTGCACGGCCAAATCATCTGAATAGAACGTAACAATTAAGTCCCGCTCCAACCATAAACACAGAGACAGACAGCCACTCACTGCCATAATTACCCATATACTTTGCCTGGCAATTTTATCGGCTTCTTCCATGTTCCCGCTGCCAATTGATCGCGATACCAAAATGCTATAAGCCGATACAATCGATGAAGGGATAATAAACATGAACCCGCCAGTGCTCACGACAATTTGATGTGCTGCTGACACCACACTCCCAAAAGGCAGAATCAGAATAGCAACCGAACAAAATGCAATAACGTCCATCAACGCCATAATTGCTGTCGGGATACCTATTTTTAAAATCATCCGCAGACTTTCTCGGCTATCTTCAATCGACTGTTCGGGATGCTCAATAAAGATGTATCCTTTTTCCAAGAAAAATACGTAATAAACAGCCAACATAAACCACCGTACAATGAGAGTGGCTAACAAAGCCCCTATTGCACCAAGTGGTGGAATTGAAAATGAAGCGACACCATAAATCAAAAGATAGGACAAAATAATTTTAAGAATGAAGAAAACACTATCTGATAATAAAACCTTATGCGCATTTTCAGTGACCTGAGACAAAGCTGCAAATAAGCGCATTAATAAATGCGCGGGTAAAATAAATACCAAAAGCCAAATACAGTTTTTAGTAATTGAAACAACATGTTCAGATGCACCAAACAATTTGGGCAAATCACGGAACAAGTAAAGCAAGCCAATACTCAGCAATGCCGAACATAACATCAGCCAAATGCCTTGAATAAAAATTTGACGAATACGTGGTATGTCATGGCAACCATAAGCTTCTGAAAGCTTAAGTATCACACCTTGTAGAATCCCCATACCAATGACATAGATCACTGTATATAGAGATAAGGTCACCGATAATGCTGCTACATGATCGTTACTAAAATGCCCTACATAAGCAATATCAACCAATCCACTTAAAACTAGAATTAAATTGCTTGAGAGCATGGGAATAAATAATTTAAAAATCTGGTTCATCAAGGAAATGCCTTATTTTTCTTTACGATTTATACTCATATTCACGTTATTTTTAGTGCATCAATCCAAAGCAAAAGACATACCAGTTCTAAATTAAGCTCCTATAAAATCTGCTTTAAATGAAAAGGCCAAACTATTCGTTTGGCCTTCTTTTGTCATGTATGTTGTTTATACAGTTATTCTTGTTTGTGTTTACTTGCCCAATAAGTCGCTAGTGCAGGCCCAGAAATATTATGCCAAAGACTGAAAATTGCGCTTGGTACAGCTGTAATCGGAGAAGCAGCAAAATGTACTGCTGCAAGTGCAACACCTAAGCCAGAGTTTTGCATCCCCACCTCAATAGCGATCGCCTTACTGTCCGCATAAGGTAGTTTAAAGAAACGTGCCGCGGTAAAACCTAATAAATATCCAAGCCCGTTATGTAAGATCACCACAGCTAAAATAAGCAAACCCGACTGTAAAATTGCTGCTTTGCTTCCACCAATAATGGCTGCCACAATCGCGACAATTGCAATGACCGAAACTAAAGGCATGACTTGAATATAAGATTCGACCTGACGTTTAAGCCATGTTCTTAAAATTAGACCGACTACAATAGGTAGTAGCACCACCTGCAAAATCGAAATAAACATCGAAGCTGCATCAATCTTTAGCCATTGACTAGCAAGCAGATAGAAAATCGCAGGCGTTAATACAGGAGCTAAAAGCGTTGATACCGATGTACAGGCTACCGATAAAGCGACATTGCCTTTGGCCATATAGGTAATCACGTTTGAAGCGGTTCCCCCTGGGCAACAACCTACCAAGATGACTCCAACCGCGATTTCAGGCGGTAAGTTAAATAATTTACATAGAACATATGCTAAGCCAGGCATTACGACAAACTGCGCTACGACGCCAATCAATACCGCTTTAGGGCTTTGTAATACACCTTTAAAGTCGTCTACAGTCATGGTCATTCCCATGCCAAGCATAATAATGCCCAAAATCCATGGAATGTACGCTTTGAGCCAGACAAAAAGTTCAGGCTGCCATAGCGCCAATGCTGCAAAAATAATCACCCATAGGGCAAAAGTTTTTTGAATAAATTGGGTAAAGCGCAGGAATGCATCCATACTTTCTATCCCTAAAAATAAAATATGAAAGTTAAAAACTAGAGCAATATACTTAAAACTCGCTCAACAGATCATTCGATTGAATACGGATAACACCTTGTTGCTGCATGGTTTGCCAAGCTTGTTCTAAAGAACCATTCAGATCAATCCCTTTACAAGCATCTTCAACCACTAAAGTTTTAAAACCTTGCTTAACTGCATCTAAAGCAGTCCATGCTACACAAAAGTCCGTAGCAATTCCGACCACATAAACCGTATCAATACCGCGCTCTTTTAGATAACCTGTTAAACCCGTCGTTGTAGAGTGATCAGCTTCTATAAAAGCCGAGTAGCTATCAATATGAGCGTGAAAGCCTTTTCGGATAATCAGTTGAGCTGTCGGAATATTTAAATCAGGATGAAACTCGGCATCTTGAGTACCTTGTACACAATGTTTAGGCCAAAGCACCTGCTGTCCATAGTCGAGTTCAATGGTTTCAAATGGTTGCTTGCCAAAATGATTGGCTGCAAAAGAGATATGATTATCCGGGTGCCAGTCCTGAGTCAGGACGACATTTTCAAAACAACCAGCAAGTTGGTTAATCGTTGGAATAATTCTATCGGCATCAGCAACTGCTAAATTTCCACCCGGTGTAAAACCATTTTGTACATCAACTACGATTAAAACCGCATTTTGTGGTTGTTTATTCATTTTCATGTCATCTTCAATCCCAAATGGGAAATTGCATTCTATCTTGCCACAAAAATAGCCGATATTAAGTAAGGCTCAGCTGAATCCGACTGTATTGTTGTGTTTAGTGGGTGTTCTTAATGCGCAATAACGAAAACATCCTATCTTTTCCTCAAGTTTACATCGCGATTATCCGTTAGGCGTATTGTTCTTATGCGTCTGATCAGTCATAATTTGCATAATTGTCATTCAACAATCTGTTATTGTTAGAACTGGACAATCAAAATACTGCAACCATCCCACATTTTGTTTTTCTTACCTCAGATTCGGATGGATAAATAGGATATTTTTAAAAATGACTCAGCAAGCACAGACCATTCAAGGCTCAATCGTCGCAATCGTCACACCAATGTTGAAAGACGGTGGTGTAGATTGGAAGGGTCTTGAGAAGCTGGTTGAGTGGCACATAGAACAAGGTACAAACAGTATTGTAGCCGTCGGTACAACCGGCGAAGCCTCAACATTGAGCATGGAAGAGCACACACAGGTTATTAAAGAAATTATTCGTGTAGCCAATAAACGTATTCCAATTATTGCCGGTACTGGTGCAAACTCAACCCGTGAAGCAATCGAATTAACTAAAGCTGCTAAAGAGCTTGGCGCAGATGCTGCTTTACTTGTAACACCATATTATAACAAGCCAACCCAAGAAGGCCTCTACCAACACTATAAAGCGATTGCTGAAGCTGTTGAATTACCACTTATTCTCTATAACGTACCTGGTCGTACTGGCGTAGACCTTTCAAACGACACAGCTGTACGCTTAGCAGAGATCTCGAATATTGTTGGTATTAAAGATGCAACAGGTGATGTACCTCGTGGTAAAGCTTTAATTGAGGCGTTAAATGGCAAGATGGCTGTGTACTCAGGTGATGATGAAACAGCATGGGAACTAATGCTTCTTGGCGCTGATGGTAATATCTCGGTTACTGCAAATATTGCACCTAAAGCAATGAGTGAAGTATGTGCTGTTGCGATTGCCAAAGATGAACAACAAGCGAAGACGCTTAACAATAAGATTGCAAATTTACACAATATTCTATTTTGCGAATCAAACCCAATTCCTGTGAAATGGGCACTACATGAGATGGGACTGATTGATACTGGTATTCGTTTACCACTCACTCCTCTCGCTGAGCAATATCGCGAACCTCTCCGCAATGCCCTAAAAGATGCGGGAATTATTTAATAAGAGCAATTTATGATGCAATTACGTCTTGGTTTAGTCCTTGCAGTTTCAGCCTTAAGTTTAGCTGGTTGTGGTCGCTTCGCAATTAATAATCACTCTTTAGATTATAAAAATGCCAAGCAACTTGCCCCGCTTGAGTATCCTGCCGATGCAACTGTACGACCAGCGACACCTTTGTATCCTGCACCAACTGTAGAACAGCGCGCTATCGATAACGCACCGAAGTTTGAAAACAAGCGTGGCAACCGTTATGCCTTGCCACGCCCTGAACAAACGCAAGGTAATGCGACACTAGATGCCTCTACTGAAACGGCGACTGCGCTTGGACGTCCTCAGCTTGTGACTGACGGTAATAAAAATCCGTTGTTAAAAGTTGATGGAAATACAGCCGAGATCTGGCAATACACCAAAGCTACGTTAAGTACTTTAAATTTCAACATCATCGCTCAAGGCAGCAATCAGGCGACGATTAAAGTAAATGACAATACTTATGTGCTTAAACTTACTGGTGTAGGTTCTAGTCATACTCTTGCTTTATTTAATGTAGATAACACTTTTGCAAGCCCAGATGTGGCTGCTGAAGTGCTAAACCAGATTTACCAAAATTGGCCAGCCTAGTCGTTTACTAGGCATTTTTTTTAAAAAGGTTCCCTCATGTTAAAACAAACCTTGCTCTATACTGGTAAAGCAAAATCTGTATATGAAACAGACAATGCCGACCATCTGATTTTAGTCTTTCGTGATGATGCCTCTGCGTTCAACGGCGAAAAAATCGAACAACTAGATCGTAAAGGCAAGGTGAACAACCGTTTTAACGCCTTCATCATGGAAAAACTTGCTGCTGCGGGTATTGAAACGCATTTTGAAAAATTGCTTTCTCCAACTGAAGTGCTTGTTAAAAAACTTCAAATGATTCCAGTTGAATGTGTAATTCGTAACTACGCAGCTGGTTCTCTATGCCGTCGCTTAGGTGTAGAAGAAGGTAAAGAGTTAACTCCTCCTACATTTGAATTGTTCTATAAAGATGACGGTCTAGGCGACCCAATGGTTAACGAATCTCAAGCGATTGCTTTAGGTTGGGCGACTGCTGAACAGTTAGAACAAATGAAAGTTTTAACTTATAAAGTAAACGATGTATTAAAAGCATTATTTGCTGAAGGCAACATGATTTTGGTGGACTTCAAGCTTGAATTCGGTGTTTTCCATGACCGTATCGTGCTTGGTGATGAGTTCTCTCCAGACGGCTGCCGTTTATGGGATAAAGACTCTAAGAAAAAACTCGACAAAGACCGTTTCCGTCAAGGTTTAGGCGGTGTTGTTGAAGCTTATGAAGAAGTTGCTGCTCGTTTAGGCGTAGATTTATCTGACATCTAATCAGTAAAACTTCATAAAAAACCGGGCCAAAGCCCGGTTTTTTTATGTTCAGTACTATACAAGTCCAATAATGTAGACAGATTTGTCTATTTCAATAAATTAACACTTGCATAAACTTAATTTAAAACACTAAAATCTAGAAAAACACAAAGTACTTCACAATAATTAAATTTAAAAACTAGGGTGAACCTATGGAATTATCTAAGCTTGAAAAGAGAGTAACGGATCATCCAATCCATTTTGGTGAAAATCCTCTGGTCCTATTAAACAACTTTAGCACTACTGCCTTAAAACAAGGCTGGAGTCAGGCAGAGGTTGAATCTGTTATTGCTAAAGCCTCTCAAGGCGACTATATGGCGCTCATCCGTACTTTAAGAGCTTATACTTTTCTTTAATCTTGTTGTTGATGATCCAGCCATTGTGCATTCAATTTATAAAAAGACACATAAAGCTGTTATGAATAGACTAGATTTATCCTGAACACTGCCTTAACAATAAATAAAACAATAAATATAAGATATTTATTCAGTGAGGAGTAAATCTAATGGACCATGAAATAGAGGAAAAGAAAGTCGAGAAAACCTTAAGCTGGCGTGAAAAAATGGCAGTTGAAGAACATGAGAAACTGTCTCCCCGTTTAGTTTATGAAATTATCCGCCGTGATGGTGCCGAAGAGCTTGATCGTCCAACAACTGCACTGATCTTTTCAGGGATTGCCGCAGGTTTAGTCATCAGTTTTTCATTTGTATTTAAAGCGATTATTGCTGCTTATCTCCCAGCTGATGCAGTCTGGACCGATTTAATCACTAATGTGGGTTATACCATTGGGTTCTTGATCGCTATTTTGAGTCACATGCAACTCTTTACTGAGAATACTATCACCACAGTTGTGCCTTTATTTAATCCCTTTACTTTCGATAAATTACGAGCAGTGGGACGCTTATGGGGCATTGTGATTCTATGCAACATTATTGGAACAGCTTTGGCGAGTTTATTTTTCCTAACTACTCACCTGTTTACTCCAGATATTGACAAAGCATTGGATGAACTCGCACATCATGTGGGCTCCTTTTCTGCAACCCAGAATCTGCTTAAAGGCATTATGTCAGGGCTATTAATTGCAGCATTGGTCTGGATGTTGCCCTCGGTCAGTAATAAATTCCTGCTCATCTTTTTTATGACGTATTTGATAGGACTGGGTGACTTTACTCATGTAGTGGTTGGTTCTACAGAAATGTCCTACCTGGTCTGGCAAGGAGAAGCTTCTATTGGCAAGTATCTGTTTACTTTCCTCATCCCAACCACTATCGGCAATATTATTGGCGGTACAGGTGTGTTCACGCTACTGATTTATGGTCAGGTCACTGAAGAGCTGGAATAGCATAAAGCAGGAACTATTGTTCCTGCTGCCATCTGCGTTGCTGTAAACGCTCACCTTCAACCTCACGCTTATTTCTTGCAGACTCATAGAGTTTGGTTCCCTTCAACTCAGGCGGCAAATAGTCTTGCAGCACAAAGTGTTCTGGGTAGTCATGAGGGTAGAGATAATTAATACCATAGCCTTGTTGTTTCATAAGCTTGGTCGGCGCATTTCTCAAATGCAAAGGCACAGGTAAATTTGCCGTTTTTTCAGCAAGTTCCAAAGCCTTATTAATCGCTAAATAAGTACTATTACTTTTTGCACTCGTTGCTAGGTAAACCGCTGTTTGGCCTAGAATAATTCGAGCCTCAGGCATGCCCACCGCTTGTACGGAGCGGAAACACTCACCTGCAAGCAATAGCGCATTAGGGTTAGAATTTCCAATGTCTTCTGAGGCGGCAATCAGCATACGTCTTGCAATAAAAACCGGATCTTCTCCGCCTTTAAGCATACGTGCCATCCAATATAGGGTTGCATCTGGATCACTACCACGAATTGATTTAATAAAGGCAGAAACAAGGTCGTAATGCTGCTCGCCAGATTTGTCATAACGCGCAATATTTTGCTGAGCGACTTTTACCACAACCGCATTAGTAATCGTGTTTTCAACTTCTGGTTCAAAAGTACTTGCAATCAAGTCCAGTAAATTAAGCGCTTTTCGAGCATCACCTGCTGCAAACTGAATAAGTGCATCATATTCTTCAATATGGATATAACGTTCTTTTAAGAATTTATCGCTTTGAAGTGCATTGTTGAGTAGTGTTTGAATTGCCTCACTATCTAAACTATTTAAGGTATAGACCTGACAGCGTGATAAAAGTGCGCTATTCACTTCAAAAGACGGGTTTTCAGTGGTCGCGCCAATTAAAGTAATTTTGCCTTTTTCAACTGCACCCAATAAAGCATCTTGCTGTGATTTATTAAAACGATGAATTTCATCAATAAAAACCACAGGTGTCAGTAAATCACCACTTTCTGCAATCACTTCACGTAATTCTTTTACGCCCGTATTCAGCGCGGACAAGCTCACAAATGGACGGTCTATTGCCTGAGCCAAAAGCAAAGCAATTGTTGTTTTACCAACGCCTGGTGGTCCCCAAAAAATAATAGAAGGCAAATGACCCTGATCAATCATTTGACGCAATGGTGCATGTTCACCTAATAAATGATCTTGCCCAATAATTTCAGACAAGTCTCTTGGGCGCAGGCGTTCGGGAAGTGGAATATGGGTGTCTGACATCTCAAATGGCTTTATCGTCTTTTCGCTATAGTCTATTGTGTCTCACAGAAATCTACAATTTGAATCTATGAGACACGTTCTTTATTTACAGGCTCTTGCTTAGCATTAAGAGGATTTCTTACTCAGCTTGAGTAAACGCGCATTTGAACCATCTTCAATCACCCAAATCGAACCATCTTGTGCTTCATGCAACCCACGAATACGTTTTTTCATATCCAATCTTTGCACTTCTTTCACGGGCTTATGCTCTAAATCCACCACAATAATCGCTTCGGAAGATAACCCGCCAATTAAGGCTTTATTTTGCCATGCAGGAAATTGTTGTCCGCGATAAATGATCATACTCGATGGCGAGATTACAGGAGTCCAGTCAATTTCTGGTGCTTTAAATTCTGGGCGAGTGTGATGGTCTGGAATAGGTTGGCCCGAATAATGGTCTCCATTTGAAACAATTGGATAACCATAATTTTCACCTTTAGTAATAATATTAAGCTCATCACCACCTTTAGGCCCCATCTCAACCACCCATAACTGTCCTTGGCGGTCAAAAGCCATACCTAACGGGTTACGGTGTCCAAGTGACCATATCTCAGCAGTTACCCCGCCTTGCTTATAAAAAGGGTTACCTACAGCCGCGGTGCCATCCTCATTTAAACGCAAGATTTTACCAAAGTTACTTTTCATGTTTTGGGCAGGATCAAACTTTTGTCGTTCACCTGAACTGACCCACAGCTTACCATCTGTACCAAAAAGCATGCGATGTCCATAATGGCCTTGTCCTGAGACTTTAGGTACTTGCTGCCAAATCTGCTTTATATCGTTAAGTTTTGGCTGATTAGGATTAGATAAATCTAATTTCGCACGTGAAATCACTGCTCCAGATCCGCCTTGTCCTTTTGTAGCATAGCTAAGATAAACCCAATGATTCTTGGTAAAGTCAGGGTGTAAAATGACATCTCCTAAACCACCTTGTCCCCCATAGTTCACTGCAGGGACATTCTGGACATCTAATATTTGTTTATTTTTAGGGTTAAAAATTTTTAATTTACCCTGCCGTTCAGTCACTAATAAACGTTGATCACGCAGACTGGTCACAGCCCAAGGCTCATTAAAATGTGCGACTGCTTCGACCTGATAAGTTTGTTTGACAGCAACAGACTGATCTGTTTTCGCAGTCGTATTTTGTTCAAGATTTTTTGAGTTGGTATTATTAGACCCACAGGCCATTAACAAAAAAAAGCTACTACATAATAAGGGGGCTGCTAATCGTCTCATCATTTTTATCTCCTTTTGCTTTTATTGTTATATAACGGAGATGAGCAAAAAAATGACGATAAAAATGTTACTTTATTATACGCTGTAATCAAACAACGCCTTTTAAGATCTATTTAACGTACCCAACGTACTACATAATCTTCAAGATCATCTTCATGTACATCAACTTCAGAAATACAACGTCCTGCAACTGACTTTTTCGCCTTAACCACGCTTTGTCTAGAACCCGTATTTAAATAATGCCAAGAAGGTAAATTCTTGCCTTCATTCAAGCGCTTATAAGCACAGCTTGAGGGCAGCCAATGAATTGTTTTTAGAGACTCTACCGTTAATTGTAAACAATCAGGTACTTGCTGCTGACGATTTGGATAGTCCGTACAACGCCCTGTACCACAATCGAGTAACTTACAAGCCACTTTGGTATAAGCCACCTCATGTGTATCTTCATCTTCTAGTTTTACCAGACAGCATAAACCACACCCATCACATAAAGCCTCCCACTCAGTTTGAGTTAGTTGCTCTAACGGATAATTTTTCCAAAAGAGTGGTCGAAGTGAGATCTCGGTAGACATAATCTTTTAACAGCTGATGAGATAAAACGATGTATCAGTATAGCATTGAAGTGGTCTGTACTAAAAAAGAAGCTGTATTTATGGCATCACAAAATGATTGTTTAATATACATTTCAACCACATAAACGACACATTCGGGCTAAAAAACACACTATATAGTTAAATGACAATGAAAAATAAGGAGGACAGCATTATGTTCCGTTGGGCGATAATTTTTGCAGTGATTGCACTCATTGCCAGTCTATTAGGGTTTGGTGGTGTTGCAGGACTATCTAAAGACTTTGCCGTGATTTTATTAGTTGTGGCTGTAATTCTAGCTGTAATTGGGTTCATTTCCCGAGGCCGGACTTAAATTTAATCATCACCATATAAAAAGAAGGAACTGGTTTCCTTCTTTTTTATTGCGTAGAAATATCTATCTTTTTATTTTGATGTAGTTTTTTACATAGTTCTTTATTTTACTTCTTATTTTTTATGCTTTAATCAAGCGTGTTTAAACCAAGTTTAATTTCAGGATTAATGTCATGAGTACAGCAATTAAAACCCGTGAAATTCAATATACTGCACCAGATGGCAGCCATTTAATTGGTTACTTTGCGGCTCCAGAGAGTGAAGAACCGGTACCAGGTATCATTATTGGTCCTGAGTGGTGGGGTCGTAATGAATATACTGAGCAACGCGCACGTGAGCTTGCTGAACACGGGTATGCAGCTCTTGCTATTGACATGTATGGCGATAAAAAAGTCACGACAACAGCAGCTCAAGCCTATGAATGGATGATGCAGACATTTGAAGATTTAGACACGGTGACTGATCGTGCTAATGCAGCACTGCAAACCCTTGCTGCCCAACCAGAAGTAAATAACGAGAAATTGGCTGCGATTGGCTTTTGCTATGGTGGTAAAGTCGTGTTGGATCTTGCTCGCTCAGGTGCTCCACTTAAAGCAATTGTAACGTTCCATGCCACATTAGCACCGAAGGCTCCTGCTCAAAAAGGCAACATTCAGGGTGAAATTTTAGTTCTACATGGTGAACTAGACAGTATGGTCACCTTAGAAGATGTTGCTAATTTTGAAAAAGAGATGCAAGCTGCTGAGGTTAAACACGAGGTAGTGGTTTTAGAAGGTGCTAAACATGGCTTTAGTAACCCGCTTGCCGATGAAAGAGCTAAAGCGAACGGTGTGGACCTTGGCTACAATAGCGAAGCGGAAAAACAAGGCCTTGCTAAAATGTACGCTTTATTAGATCGTACTCTAAAATAAAAGAAGCAAATTTGGAGCAAATGGTTTTTTTGCATTTGCTCCCTTAAATGTTTATGACTTTGCAATATTTTTACTGTATTTTTTAAACCATACTTCAATAACTATACTCCCGTTGAGCTAGAGCAAAGCCTAGTCTTATTTCCCGCACTCGGGGTTTAATGGAATAACATGAGAGGATACAACAATGACTGACAAGAAATGTCCGTATTGCGAATTTGATGAATATGACATCATTGATAAGAATGAATTTGCCGTAATTTTGCCTGATTCTAATCCGTTATCTAAAGGCCACTGTGTAGTAACACCACTACGCCATGTTAGTTCTTTTTTTGACATTACGTCTAAAGAACATCAAGGCTTACTTACACTTCTTGAAATTGCCCGTCATGAGACACAGCTTCGTCATCAACCAGACGGCTTTCATATTGGCTTTAATGATGGTGAAGTGTTTGGACAAACTTCAGATCATTTCCACATTCATGTCATTCCTTACTATAAAAACCAACCGTTGAAACTTGATCAACGTTGGGGTGTACAAAAGGATTAATCCTTTTATCTGATTGAAACAGAGATTACGCGCTTTGAAGTAGTCTCTGTTTCAATACACTCTTTTTGTTTGCCTGCTTTAAACAAAATTTCATCTAAATTTCAGCTATAATTTACCCCTTACTTTTCTTCTATAGCTGTTCATGCCTGAATTTTCTTTTTCTGATGCCCTCTTAAATTGGTTCGACCAACATGGTCGTCACGATTTGCCTTGGCAAGTTGCCGATGATCCGTACAAAGTTTGGGTTTCTGAAATTATGCTACAGCAAACTCAGGTGAAAACGGTCTTGCAATATTTTGATCGCTTTATGGAACGCTTCCCGACGGTAGAAGCTTTAGGTCATGCAACTTGGGATGAAGTCGCACCTTATTGGGCAGGTCTTGGCTATTACGCTCGTGCCCGCAATTTGCATAAAGCGGCTGGTCTTGTCACGCAGCAAGGTAAATTTCCTGAAACGTTAGAAGAATGGATTGCGTTACCTGGCATTGGTCGCTCTACCGCAGGCGCGCTCATGTCTTTAGGTTTACGTCAGTACGGCGTCATCATGGATGGCAACGTGAAACGCGTCTTAGCTCGTTTCTTTGCCATTGAAGATGATTTAAGCAAACCACAGCACGAACGTGAAATGTGGAAACTGGCTGAAGAGCTTTGCCCTACACATCGCAACCATGACTACACTCAAGCGATTATGGATCTCGGCGCAACCATTTGTACGCCTAAAAAACCGCTTTGTTTATATTGTCCAATGCAAGCTCATTGTCAGGCTTATCAGCAAGGTTTAGAACAAGAATTACCTTTTAAAAAGCCGAAAAAAACACCGCCTGTTAAAACAGCAGATGTTCTTATTATTCAGTGCGAAGGTGAATGGTTCTGGCAACAACGCCAAGCTCATGGTCTATGGGGCGGTTTATTCTGTTTACCTATTTTAGAAAATGAACATGAACGACTGAGCTTAAGCCAACAATTCAAACTACAACCTCAAGCACAAAATTTTCAGATCAGTCATAGCTTCACTCATTTCACATGGTTACTTAATGCTCATGTGTTCCACGTGGAACCTGATCAAAAAGAACATCTGGCTATTGAACTTGAAGGCCAATGGTTGAGTCCGGAACAAGCCATTGCCAAAGGTGTTCCAACCGCGATGAAAAAATTGATCTCGACAAGCCGTTCATGACATAGTGAGTAAAATAATTTTGATATGGCTGTGACAGGGAGTATTTTGTGCGACGTTTTGTTTCTCATTTCTCACTTGGTTTTCTGATTATTCTTTTGGCTGCCTGTACCAGTGCACCTAAAAAACCTGCCCCACTTCCACCCGCTCAAGTCATCAAACTCAAAAGTATGCAGCTTCCAAATCGACTGCCTGTGCCTGTAAAAGGTATTGACCGCGATGAATTAAAAGACACTTGGGGAGCTGCTCGGAGTCAGGGCCGTAGTCACGAAGGAATTGATATTTTGGCTCCACGTGGAACCAAAGTGTACAGTGCAACCGAAGGACTCGTTGCAGATCTTCGTAATAATAATCTAGGTGGCAAAGTGATCTGGATTTTAGGTCCAGCAGGAACATGGCATTATTATGCCCATCTTGATGGTCACAAACGTGGCTTAAATGTAGGCGACTATGTCAAAAAGGGCGACCTCATTGGTTATGTCGGCAATACGGGCAATGCACGTTATACTTCACCTCATCTTCATTATGGTCTTTATCTAGATGGTAAAGGTCGTGGTGCTGTTAATCCTTATTCATATTTACGCTAGGAACATTTTATGTCGGAAGCGCTGATCAATCGCTTAGTAGAGTTTGCCGAGTCTGGTAACCAGCAAAAGATCATTTTAAATGGCAATAGCTATCAAGGCTGGATCATGGAAATCAGCGATGATGCCCTACTAATCAGTACCGGTTTTTCAGACAAAGTCGGCAAAGACTTTTGGCTGAAGTTTGAAGACTTAACACAAGCAGAACTGTATTATTGGGATACTCGCCCAAATGAATGGGTCTTATTTAAACTTTAAAATTCTAAGATAAATATAAGGAGCATTATCATGAAAACTCAACGTTGCGGATGGTGTTCCGACGATCCACTCTATATTGCCTACCATGATGAGGAATGGGGTAAACCCGAACACGACGAGGCACGATTATTTGAAATGCTTTGTCTCGAAGGTCAGCAAGCCGGCCTCTCATGGATTACCGTACTAAAAAAAAGAGAAAGCTACCGTCAACACTTTTTTAATCATCCGATTGCAGACATTGCTTCATTTACAGATGATTTTCTAGAACTAAAATTATCCGATGCTGGCTTAATTCGTCACTTGGGGAAACTCAAAGCCATTCGTGATAATGCTATTGCTTGGCAAGCGCTCAAAGCACAAGTCGGTGATGTTCCTACATGGCTTTGGCAGTTTGTAGATGCAGCTCCACAAAACAATGATGTTGTAGATTATCGTAAGGCCCCTGCTCAAACCGAACTGAGTGTAAAACTTTCCAAAACTCTTAAAAAGAATGGTTTCAAATTTGTTGGCCCAACCACCTGCTATGCTTTTATGCAGGCAGTAGGCATGGTCGATGATCATGAAAACGATTGTCAATTTAAAGCTTCATAACCCACCAGAACGGTTCAAAGCCGCTTAAGGAGTTTCCGATGAGCAATAATACGATTCAAGCTTATGCTGCAATGCAGGCAGGTGAAAAACTGGTTCCCTATCAATTTGACGCAGGTGAATTACAACCGCATCAGGTTGAGGTAAAAGTTGAATATTGTGGTTTATGTCATTCTGATATTTCTGTTTTAAATAATGAATGGCGTTCGACCGTGTACCCTGTGGTTGCAGGTCATGAAATTATTGGACGAATTGTTGCTTTGGGTTCAGAAGCAAAAGGTCTACAAATTGGGCAACGTGTCGGTATTGGTTGGACAGCTGAAAGTTGTCAAGCCTGTGATGAATGTATTGGTGGTCAGCAAGTACTGTGTACAGGTGGAAATGTTGCAACAATCGTAGGGCATGCTGGTGGCTTTGCTGATAAAGTCCGTGCAGGTTGGCAATGGGCCATTCCCCTCCCTGACGATTTAGATGCTGAAAGTGCAGGTCCTTTACTGTGTGGCGGAATTACCGTTTTTGATCCACTACTCAAACACAAAATTCAGGCAACGCATCATGTCGGTGTAATTGGCATTGGTGGTTTAGGCCATATAGCCATTAAGCTACTTAAAGCATGGGGCTGTGAAATCACTGCTTTTAGTTCTAACCCAGATAAAACGGAAGAACTCAAAGCAATGGGAGCGGACCATGTGGTAAATAGTCGCGATACAGAGGCAGTAAAAGCTCAAAAAGGTAAATTCGATCTATTGCTAAGTACCGTGAATGTGACTCTAAATTGGTCTGCTTTTATTGCAACACTGGCACCAAACGGAACCTTACATTTCTTAGGTCTTACGCTTGAGCCTGTTCCTGTTTCTGTTGGCTCTCTTATTGGTGGTGCCAAGTCAGTGACTGGTTCACCTACAGGCTCACCTGCTGCACTACGTCAGCTTTTAAAGTTTGCTGCACGCAAAAAAATTGCGCCTCAAATTGAGCTATTTCCAATGTCACAGCTCAATGAAGCAATTGAACGTCTACACTCGGGTCAGGCACGCTACCGCATTGTGCTTAAAGCAGACTTTGCAGAATAAGGCTAACTCACTGATTTAATCTGTTGTCGTGACCAGTCCGCCAAATCTTTAATGGCTTGGCGGACATCTCCTGTTAGCTCATGACCTGCATTTAAACGAATAAAATGCCGATAGCGTTCATCCTCACCAAAAACATGCCCGGGAACTACGGTAATTCCGTGAGATTTTGCAGTGTAATAGAGCGCCAAACTATCTACAGTTTTAGGTAACTGCATCCAGAGTGCATAGCCGCCTTCTGGTTGACTCAGTGCAATTGGAATACCTTCAAAGGCATTTAAAATACAACTACGATATTCCTCGACTTGCCGCATCAAATTCGGTCTTAACTGCTCTAAATGCTCCCTGTAACCACGACTATAAATAAAATCAGCTAGGCCTAATTGTAGCGGTGTATTGACCCCAATATTACTGGCTACCAGCTCAAGCCTTAAATGCTGTAGCTTCGCACTTAAACAGAACCACCCTACCCGATACGCACTCGACAATGACTTAGAAACCGATCCACACCAAATTACATAGCCTTCACGATCCCAATAGCGAATAGGTAATGGTCGTTCACCACTGTAGCCACACTCCCCATAGATATCATCTTCGATAATAAAGCACTGATACTTCGCTGCTAATTCGGCAATCTTTTGCTTTTCTGCATTACTTAAACAATATCCCAATGGGTTCTGATAGTTGGCTGTCATTAAGCAAACCTTGGCTAAACCCTGCTTCATAAATGATTCTAAGCGCTCAAGATCGATACCACGATGATGCGCTGGAATTTCAATAATCTGCCGTTTTAAACTGGCTATAAGCTGTAGTTGTCCATTAAAAGTAGGCGTCGGAATTAAAATACTATCGCCTACTTCTGTTAGATGTTGAATCACCAAAGATAAAGCAGGCATGCAGCCATTGGTAATAAAAATATCTTCTGCCGCGATAAAAATTCCATCTTCACGCCAATGATCAGATAACGCTTTTCTTAATTGCTCATGCCCTTGTTTATTACAATAAAGAAAGTCTTGAGGCTGACAATTTTTTAAAGCCCGTTGAATAGAACGACGTAAACCTTCCACAGGAATAAAATGAGGCGTTAACTGAATAGAGCCTAATGGTACAAGATGGCTTTGTAAGGCAGCTTCCTGAATTTGATTATGCAATTCCAGATTTGAAACTTGTCGAGGTAAAGACAAGAAATCTGGACTTTCAGGAATGGGGCCCGATTGTGCACGAGCAACCACAAAATAACCTGACTTCGGCTTTACATAAATAAGCCCCCTCGCCTCAAGTAACTCATAACAACTTTTTGCTGTACTTAAACTAATGCTGTGCTGACGAGCAAAATCTCGTAAAGAAATAAGTTTCTGGTGAGGTTTAAGCTCATCTTGATAAATACGATGCGCTAATTGATTGGCAAGAACCTGATATTGGAAGGTCATTCTGTGCTGCTTTTTTAAAAATTTCTGTATCTGTACTGGTTTATAGAACACCTTTAGGCTATAGAAATCAACTCAGAAAGTAGCAAGGTCATGAAATTAAAAGCTATATTGTTATTTACTATTGTTTTAGCTGGTTGCCAACAACAACCAAAAGATGAGCAGTACAGACATACTGTTTGCCAAAGTCTCATAGAAGGTTATTTAAAAATGACAAATCAACAAGACTATAAAATGGAGCAACGCACTGATGAAAAGACCATTACGATTTCTCATTATCAATATAAACGGAATAGCTCAAATGAAGTTGTAATGGTGAACTCGGTTTATTCGACTTTGTATTTTAGCTGCCGAGAACATCAAAAAAGCTATTTTCTGTCTCAACATTCATCACAAGGACAAACGACCCCACTTTTAGAAGTTCATTTTCCAACTGACAGTTACACTACTTTTAGAGAGCGTTTTTAAAACCGTCTTTTAACTGTTCTGCCAAAAACTCAATAAATAAACGAATTCGTTTTGGTAGATGCTCTTGTTGATAATACACAGCATGGATGCTTTGATATTGATGTTCAATTTGGTCTTCAAATAAGGCAATCAATCGCCCTTCTTCAATATCTTTCCAAATTTCAAATTCAGATAGTCGTGCAATACCATGTCCTCTAATCGTCAGCTGACGTACCGTTTCTCCACTCGATGCTTTAATTTTTGATTGCGCAAAAAAATATTCATCACCAACTTTAATCGGCCAACTATTGATATATGCAGGTCTGGTAAAACCGATCAAATCGTGTTGTTCAAGCTGTTCAGGTTGTGTCGGTGTACCCTTAATTGCTAAATACTCAGGGCTTGCAACGATAAATAAGCGACTTTTACATACTAATTTGGCATGAAGACTTGAATCATTAAGTTCTCCGAATCGGAATGCAACATCGGTTTTATGTTGTAGTAGATCAATCACCTGATCATTACTATTTAACTCAATTTCAATGTTTGGATAGCTCTCACGAAACTTATGCATTAATGGCGCAATTACGTGTAAGACAAACGGCGTTGCTGAATCAATGCGAATAAGTCCCGCAGTCCCCTGATCAGATTTTTGTAGTTCTTCTTCAGCCGCATTTAGCTCATTTAAGATTTTACGGGCTTTTACCAAAAACTGCTGCCCTTCTTGAGTGAGTTTCAATTTACGTGTCGTTCGTTCTAACAAAGTCACATCTAACTTAGCTTCTAGGCGTGTTAAAGATCGACTGACTCCTGAAGGCGTTTGTTTTAAATGTTCTGCCGCCGCAACAAAAGAGCCCGTATCAACGATTGCGATAAACGCGACCAGCTCTTCAATTGTTGATTTCATGTCTTATTCCATTATTGACTAATGATCAAAGATATTTTGCTTATTCATCTATTTTTTCGCAACAATAAAAAAAGCAAAATGCACATCAAGTTAAATGATTATTCAAATTTAGGTAAACACATGAATATCCCACGTTTTGGTCTAGGAACTTTCCGTCTTAAAGAACAAGCAGTTATTGATTCTGTTAAAACTGCTTTAGACGTAGGTTACCGTGTCATTGATACTGCTCAAATTTATGACAATGAAGCAGCAATTGGTCAAGCGATTGCCGAAAGCGGTGTATCACGTCAGGACTTATTTTTAACCACAAAAATCTGGGTAGATAATTTTGCTCAAGATAAGTTTATTCCAAGCTTAAAAGAGAGCCTACAAAAGCTTCGTACTGACCATGTTGACCTCACTTTGATCCATTGGCCAGCACCAGATTTAGGCGTTTCGATTCCTGAAGTTATGAAGCTTTTACTTGAAGCAAAACAACAGGGCTTAACTAAACAAATTGGTATTTCAAACTTCAATATTGAGCTTACTCAACAAGCAATTGACACAATTGGTGTAGAGCATATTGCAACCAACCAGATTGAGTTAAGCCCTTATCTTCAAAACCATAAGCTTGTGAATTTCTTACAAGAGAAGAATATTGATGTGACTTCATATATGACGCTTGCATACGGCAAAGTGCTTCAAGACCCTGTTTTAACTGAAATTGCAGCAGCACATAAAGCAACGACAGCGCAAATTGCACTAGCGTGGGCATTGCAACGTGGTTTTGCAGTCATTCCATCTTCGACTAAACGTGAAAACCTGATTAGCAACTTAAAAGCACAGGATATCGAGTTAACTTCAGCTGAAATGCAAATGATTGCCGAACTTGATCGTAACAGTCGTGAAGTTAGCCCAGAGCCATGGGCACCAGTTTGGGACTAAACTCATGAACACTCAATCAAATACGGCGTTCTCGTTATTGGCATTGGCAATTGGTGCCTTTGCCATTGGCACCACTGAATTCTCACCAATGGGATTGTTGCCGAATATCGCTAATGATTTAGGGATTTCAATTCCAACGGCCGGTATGTTAATTACAGGTTATGCACTTGGTGTCATGCTAGGTGCCCCATTCATGACCCTATGGTTCGGTGGTTTTGCACGCCGTAATGCACTTATTTTGCTGATGGCGATCTTTACGGTCGGTAACCTAATCGCAGCGTTTTCACCAAGCTATATGAGCTTATTAGGTGCTCGTCTCATTACAAGCTTGAACCATGGTGCTTTCTTCGGGATTGGCTCTGTTGTAGCGGCAAGCATTGTACCCGCGCACAAACAGGCCAGTGCTGTAGCCACCATGTTTATGGGTTTAACCATTGCCAATATCGGTGGTGTACCGTTAGCAACATGCGTTGGGCAAAACATTGGCTGGCGTATGTCTTTCCTTGCGATTTCTTTGCTTGGTGTAATTACCATGCTCGCTTTATGGAAAGCGCTCCCTCAAGGTATGGTTGCTCAAAAACCAAATGTGAAAGCTGAGTTGAAGGTATTAACGCGTACTCCTGTGGTCCTTGCGCTACTCACTACCGTACTCGGTGCAGGTGCAATGTTTACGCTCTATACCTATATTGCACCAAGTTTGACTGAGTTTACCCATGCTTCACCGACGTTCATTACGTTCATGTTGGTATTGATTGGTGTCGGTTTCTCAATTGGTAACCATTTAGGCGGACGTTTTGCAGATTTGTCGATTAATAAAACTTTGATTGGTTTCTTGGTTCTGTTAATTGTGATGATGGTGACTTTCCCAATTCTTGCACAAAGCCAGATTGGAGCAGCCATTGCATTAGTGATCTGGGGTGCAGCAACCTTTGCTTTAGTACCACCTTTGCAAATGCGTGTAATGTCAGTCGCTCATGAAGCACCGGGACTTGCCTCTTCAGTGAATATCGGTGCATTTAACTTAGGTAACGCAGTAGGAGCAGCAGCAGGCGCGTTAGTACTCGATCTAGGTTGGGGTTATAGCGCAGTATCTTTTGCTGGCGCATTGTTGGCAGGGTTAGGTTTGTTATTGGTTTTATTTCAAATCAAACGCGAAAGCAGCCCTGCACAAGCTTTACAGCAATGTTCAGATTAATAAAAAAGCGCCTGATCTCAGGCGCTTTTTTTAAGCTATTTATTTTAAAATATCTGGTAATTTAGGGTGTTCATAAATTGGACTGGTCACTTCCCGCTTCATTTTAAGCAGCATCTGATAAGGTTGCTGTTGAACAAACATATTTACAAAGCTCAACGGAATTGCACCAGCAGGATCAGCATAACCACTGGTCGTTACTTTCACCTTATTATTTGCAAGTTTCTGGAATGTCCAATCCCCTTCATAGCGTGTTAAGCGCACTACATCAGGTTGTATCGGATAATTTCCGCTAATTGCAGTATTTTTAATTGTCACAACACCATTTGCGGCCTTGCTCATTTTTCCCTTTACAACGACATCACGATCTTTCAAAGGAAACGGAAAATCCAACACCATATACAGTGTGAACTCACCTTTTTTCTCATCTTGAGACAACATTTCAACTTTGCCCATATAAGGCACCCACTGGTCAGCACGATTTACATCTAAAATCACAGCAACAACGCGTTCAAGTGGCACATCAAATGTGGTTTCTGCTTTATATTGAAAGACTGGATTATCAGTTTTTTGATAGGTCCAGACTTTAATATTATTACGGTCTAAGCTGAGTTTAGCTTTTTCTGTAGAAGCAGCCCCCGTCCAGAGGCTGCTTAAGCAAAGAAGAGTGGTCAAGGCAATTTGTTTTTTATTCATGTTCTGCTCTATCTTGTTTTTCTCGCTACACATGGAATACGTACAGGGTTTTATACCTGTACGTCGTTCAATCCTAAAACATCTTTCATGTCATATTTACGCGCTTCACGGCCCACAACCCATGCAGCAGCTCGTACTGCACCAGCAGCAAAGTTCATACGGTTAGTCGCTTTATGAGTCACTTCAACGCGCTCACCTTCACCAATAAACATCACTGTGTGTTCGCCAACGATGTCACCACCACGAATAGTTTCAAAACCAATTGTTTGACGGTCACGTGGGCCCGTATGCCCTTCACGTCCATACACAGCAACTTCTTTTAAGTTACGACCTAAAGTATCTGCAATTGCTTCACCCATCATTAATGCTGTACCTGACGGCGCATCTACTTTATGACGGTGGTGAGCTTCAATCACTTCAATATCTACTGTATCGCCAAATACTTTTGCTGCAAGCTCAAGTAACTTGATTGATACATTTACACCTACTGAATAGTTCGCAGCGTAAACCACAGGTATCTGGGTGGCAACTTCGTCTAACTCAGCTTTTTGCTCATCTGACATGCCCGTTGTCCCGATTACTATAGCTACCCCAGCTTCACGACATAGCTTTAGATGCTCAGATGTTGCAACAGGAGTAGAAAAGTCAATTACGACGTCACAGTCTTTAAGAACCTCTGCCAAGCTCCCTGTAAGCTTCACTCCAATTGAACCTACTCCTGCAAGTTCACCAGCATCAGCACCGATTAAAGTACTTTCTGGGCGTACAACGGCTGCTCCTAATTGATAGCCTGCTTGTTGAACTGCCTGAATAAGTATACGGCCCATACGACCGCCTGCGCCTAAAATACCAATGCGTGGAGCTGCTGACATAATCCTTTCCAATCTTCGGTTTTACGTAATTTGTCTACTATATCAAAACTCTTTGCTCATCTTAAAAAGTAAAAATTATTTTTTGAGATGAATCAAAATTTAATCTGTTTTCACAAAAGTTAAAGAATTGATCGGCACACTACGAAGCCACGAATGAGAAAAAGATGACTATAAAGGAGTTCAGCATGCATTCGAGAATTATTAGCTTCACAGTGATGATGGGGATTATGAGTTCAGTGGCATTTGCAGAGCCTGCAATCCAGCCAGGAGACACATTAGAAAGTTTATCTAAAGCGCGTATTACAACAAACGTAAATACCCAAACACCAACGCCTACAGCTCAAACAAGCAATGCCAATGCTGACGTTAAAGTTGAAGATATTGACCCGATTATTGGCGAAACTACAGCAGAAACACCTAAAGCAGCTGTACAGCCACAAGCAGTAGCCGCAACAGTGATCGAAAATGCTCCGACTCTTGCTTCTAGCGAACCGACTGTAAGTGTTAATGATATTGATGTTGCTCACCCTACAGAGTAAACAGACATAATTTTTCTTTTAAGCAGAATAAAAATAATAAGATACATCAGCGCAATAAAAAGGCGGATATTGATAAAATATCCGCCTTCTTTTTAAGTTCTTGTCTAATCAAGTATTAATCAAATAAACGATCAAAGAATGATTTTTTCTTCGGTGAAGAAGCGCTGTCTTCGCCATCAAAAGAAGCTTGCAACTCTTTAAGTAATTCACGTTGGCGAGAATTTAAGTTGACTGGTGTTTCTACCACAATACGGCAAAGTAAATCACCGACCATGCTGCTACGTACTGGACGAACGCCTTTACCACGTAAACGGAATAATTTACCTGTTTGAGTTCCTTCAGGAATTTTAAGGCTAACACGGCCTTCCAAAGTTGGAATTTCAATTTCTTTACCAAGCGCAGCATCAGCAATGCTTACTGGTACATCCATATAAAGATCGGCACCATCACGTTGGAAAATTTCGTGTTCACGAACGACAACTTCAACGTACAAGTCACCTGATTGGCCATCACGAATTGCTTCGCCTTTACCACTCAAACGAACGCGGTCACCATTATCTACACCCGCTGGAATTGTAACTTCCAACGTTTGTTGGCGATCGGCAACACCTGAACCATGACATGCCTGACAAGGGTTTTTAATAATTTTACCTTGGCCACGACACGTACCACATGTTTGTTGTACAGAGAAGAAGCCTTGCTGCATACGAACTTGTCCTGAACCATGACAAGTTTTACAGGTTTCAACATCTTTTGGATTTTTAGAGCCTTTACCATCACACACATCACATGGTGCAGGAGCAGTAAAGGTAATAGTTTTTTTCACCCCTTTTACAGCTTCTTCAAGGGTAAGTTCCATTACATAGCGTAGATCTGATCCGCGACGTTGACGCTGTTGACGTCCACCACCACCGAATGCGCCGCCGAAGATATCACCGAACTGGCTAAAAATATCTTCTGCACTAAATCCACCGAAGCCACCACCGCCCCCGCCAAAGCCACCTTCGAACGCATTATGACCCATGCGATCGTACATGCTACGCTTTTCGCTGTCCGATAAAACTTCATAAGCTTCAGCAGCTTCTTTAAATTTCTCTTCAGCTTCGGCATTGTCAGGGTTTCTATCAGGATGATATTTCATCGCCAATTTACGGTAGGCTTTTTTGATCTCATCATCACTTGCGGTTTTTGAAACGCCTAAAACCTCATAATAATCACGTTTAGCCATTTTTGGCGGTGCTCCTCACGGAATTTTATCAATACTCTATTGCCGACTAAATGGGGGGCTTTAGCCGGATTTACAAGGGGAAAATGTTTAAAAAATAGATATATTAAAAAACTGCCTTATTTTTTAAATATTTAGACAAGCCTTTTAACCATGCATTTAATAGAAATAACCACGCAATAGCGCTAAAAACTACGCCAGCAACCGTAGAGGCTGTGACCCAAAGATTACTATCCCATGCAAAGAAGAAGAGCGGAATGAACCAGACAACAGCAAAAATTGCCATAAATAGAAATAGAATCCCGTTGCGCATAATCCATAGCGCATGCGCATGAATCCAAACTTCTGCATTATCTACAACTGCCACTTTACGAGCGACCAAATAAGCAAAGGCCGCAAAAATAACCGTAAACAATGCAAGAAACATGAACGCATAAGAAATTACTATATAACGGCGATGCTGTTCGATATGGTCTTGCCCCATCTGTATTTCACCTCAATTCACTGCATTTTGCCTATTTTTTATGCAGCGAAATAATCCTGTATTTTTTGTGTAAAGACAGGTGCTACTATATTGGAGTTTTCAATATTTCGCACCTTTATTCACAAAAAAATTATGTATTTTATGCGGTTTTTTTCACCTTAAACCACGCTGCGTAGAGTGCAGGTAGGAAAAATAATGTCAGTAAGGTGGCAACAATCAATCCGCCCATGATCGCAACTGCCATCGGACCAAAGAAAATACTTCGAGAAAGTGGAATCATGGCCAGAACTGCGGCTAAAGCAGTCAAAATAATTGGACGGAATCGACGCACTGTCGCTTCAATAATTGCTTCCCAAGTTGGATGTCCAGCTTGTCGGTCCTGCTCAATTTGATCAATCAAAATAAGCGAGTTACGCATGATCATGCCAGAGAGCGCAATTGTGCCTAACATGGCCACAAAGCCAAATGGTTTGTTAAATAACAATAAGAATAAAACAACACCAATTAAACCCAGTGGAGCTGTTAACAGCACAATCGTCGAGCGAGACAAGCTTTTGAGCTGAATCATCAGTAATGTCATGACCACTGCCAAAAAGAGTGGCATACCCGCATTCACAGAATTTTGTCCACGTGCAGACTCTTCTACGGTTCCACCCACTTCAATTAGATAGCCACTTGGCAATTCAGCACGTAACTTATCCATTGATTCAGCTAACTCACCAACTACTGTAGCTGGCTGTAGTTGAGTTCGGATATCTGCGCGAACAGTAATCGTCGGTAAGCGGTTACGATGCCAGATCAAACCATCTTCAAACTTATACTCAATTTTCGCGATTTGAGCTAAAGGTACAGTGGTTCCATTGTTCGTTGGCACAGCTAAGCTTGCCAGTGAAGCCACTTCAACGCGCTCTGCTTGGTCCCCG
This sequence comes from Acinetobacter sp. WU_MDCI_Abxc222, assembly GCF_025514755.1. NCBI lineage: Bacteria > Pseudomonadati > Pseudomonadota > Gammaproteobacteria > Moraxellales > Moraxellaceae > Acinetobacter > Acinetobacter sp. WU_MDCI_Abxc222. The sequence goes on along the minus strand of NZ_JAHPVG010000006.1, from coordinate 20,607 downwards.
CGTAAGCGGATTTCAATGAGTTCACGTTTTTCACGATATTGCTCAATCGCACTACCTGTAATTGATGCATTAATAAAGTTCGCTAAATCCAGACTAGAGACACCCATTTGTCGAGCACGGTCTTGATCAATTTGAATAGAAATAATCTTACTTGGTTCGCCCCAGTCTAAATGCACATTGGTGGTATTCGGGTTCTCGCTGATCACTTTAGCGACTTGCTGCGCTTCTTTACGTACCAGATTTAAATCTTCACCTGACACACGATATTGCAATGGATAACCAACAGGTGGGCCATTTTCGAGTAATGACACACGAGTACGGACTTGTGGGAGTAACTGCTTAATTTGTGTTTCTAACGAACGACGAATGTCATCACGATCATCAAGTGATGATGCGAGTACAACAAACTGAGCAAAGCTGGCTTGCGGCAATTGCTGGTCTAAAGGTAAATAAAAACGTGGTGAACCTGTCCCTACATAGGCCACATAGTTATCAATACCCTTTTGTTTAGACAGGAAGTTCTCAACCTTTTTCACAGCTTGTTCTGTTGCTGTTAAAGAAGCGCCTTCTTCAAGTTTTAAATCGACTAAAATTTCGGCACGGTTTGAAGGTGGGAAAAACTGCTGAGGTACCATCTTAAACATGAGTACAGATAGCACGAAAATCCCCACCGTCGTTGCAATCACGGTTTTACGGTAGGTCACACAAAACTCGACCATCTTTCTAAAATGTAAATAGAAACTAGATTGATAAGGATCGTAATGATGGTCCTGTGAAATTGCCACAGTTTGCGGTTGTGGTTTTTTCGTTAATCTTGCCCATAAGCGGACATACCAAGGCGCCTGATGTCCTAACTTAGTAAAATCTGGTAATAGCTTTTCACCTAAATAAGGTACGAATAGAACTGCTGCAATCCAAGACACCAATAAAGCAATGGTCACGACCTGAAAAATAGAGCGCGTATATTCGCCTGTACTAGACTGAGCCGTAGCAATCGGTAAAAAACCTGCCGCAGTGATGAGCGTTCCGGTTAACATTGGAAATGCGGTAGTTTTCCACGCAAATCCGGCGGCTTTAATCCGGCTATAGCCCTGCTCCATCTTAATGGCCATCATCTCGACGGCGATAATCGCGTCATCGACTAACAGGCCTAACGCCAAAATCAGAGCACCAAGTGAAATCTTATGCAGCCCGACATCGAATAAACTCATACCAGCAAAGGTCATTGCTAAAACTAAAGGAATAGAAAAAGCAACCACCAATCCCGTACGGAAGCCTAAAGAGAAAAAACTCACTAACAAAACAATAATGACTGCTTCAGCGAGTACCTTCACAAACTCATGAATACTACGTTGTACTGCTACAGGTTGGTCAGAAACTTTTTGCAATTTCATGCCGAGTGGCAAGGTCTTTTGTAATTGGGCAAATTCTGTTTCTAGATTTTTACCCAGGGCAATAATGTCACCGCCTTTACGCATCGAAACAGCAATGCCAATACCATTTTCCCCCATGAAACGCATACGTGGCTGAGCAGGCTGACTAAAACCACGATAGACATCAGCGACGTCACCAAGCTGAATTGTTTTATCACCGACCAATAAAGGTGTTTTTTTAATTTCATCAATATTTTGCAGATGACCACTTACTCTAATTTGAATACGGTCTGTACTCGTTTCAAAAAAGCCCGCACTTGCCATACTATTTTGCTTTTGTAGGGCTTCTTGAATCGCTGTAACTGGAATTCCGAGCTGTACCGCTTTAGTGTTAGAAATCTCAACCCAGATTTTCTGATCTTGTAGACCAATTAATTCGACCTTACTGACATCTTTGACTCGTTGAAGCTGTAATTGCAAACGATCTGCATATTCTTTCAAAAGTGCATAATCAAAGTCTTTGCCTGTCAGTACATAAATATTACCGAAAGTGTCCCCAAATTCATCGTTAAAAAATGGGCCTTGTACACCGTTTGGCAGTTCATGGCGAATATCATTCACCTTCTTACGGACGTTATACCAAACGTCAGGGATCTGTGCTGATGTCAGCGAGTCCTTGGCAACAAACGTAACCATCGACTCACCCGGGCGGGAGTAAGCCATGATCTTGTCATACTGCCCTGTTGTCATGAGTTCCTTTTCGATACGGTCAGTCACCAGCGTTGAAACTTCTTTCGCTGTTGCTCCAGGCCAATAGGTTTGTACGACCATGACTTTAAAGGTAAATGGTGGGTCTTCACTTTGTGAGAGTTTTGAATAAGAGATGGCGCCGATAATGCCAAGTAACAGCATAAAATAAAGGACGATACCTTTATTATTTAATGCCCATTCCGAGAGATTGAATTTCATGGCTGGGTTGCTCCCTGAATTTTCACCGCACGGTTTTCACGATCAATCGGATGAATCTTCTGTTTATCACGAAGCAAATGTACACCGCCAATCACAACCCAATCATTTGGAGCCAAACCAGATAGCACAGGTACGCTATCTTTGCCATATGCACCAATCCTTACAGGTACTTTACGCAAAGTCTGGTTCGCATTAACGACCCATACGTAAGGTTGATTATCTGTTGCTGAAACACTCGAAAGTGGCACACTCATCACATTGGTTTGAACTGAGGTAAAAAATACGCGTGCACTTTGTCCAAGCTGAATAACAGATTGACCTTCTTTAAGTGCAACTTTCACTGTAAATGTACGGGACTGATCCGCCGCTGGGGAAACTTCGCGCACATAACCGGCAAATCGGTCATTCGGTTTAGACCACAAGGTAATCCAAGCGGTTTGACCAACTTTAATCTCGCTAACCGCTTGTTCAGGAACACCAATAACAACTTCACGCTCTCCATCAATTGCAAGTTGATAAGCAGCTTGTCCTGCTGCAACCACTTGTCCAATTTCTATATTTCGCGCAGTAATTACCCCGTTTTTATTAGAAACGAGTTGGTTATAACCAGTTTGGTTGGCAGAAACTTCATAATTAGAACGAGCTTGCTGTAGTGCCGCTTGTGCCGCATCGTATTGATTTTTTACCGTATCGAATTGCGAACGGCTCACTGCATTAATAGGGAGTAATTGTTGAAAACGTTTAAGTTCATCTGCTGCTGTTTTCGCTGAAGCCTGTGCATTATCCAGTTGGGCTTTAGCAGCATTTAATTGTAACTGCGCATCTGCCACATCGAGTTTTGCTAATACTTGTCCAACTTTAACTCGGTCGCCTACATCCACATAGCGTGCAGTAACTTGTCCACCAACCCGAAATGCCAAAGCCGTTTGTTGTCTAGCCTGCACATCCCCTGCATAGCTTTTTTGTTCATTGAGTGTGGTTAATGGTTGCGCCACCATCACATAGGGTATTTCTTCTGTTTTGGGTGCTTCTTTACTGCATCCCATTAATGTGACCGTACAAACAATCACCATACTCATGATGAGAGGTTTTAACAGATTCATATCTTATCGCTCTTATTCAAACTGATTTTTTAAGGCACAATATGCTTGCATCATAGTTTGTTTGTTTTTTAATTAATATACCTATGGGTACATTAATTAAAAAAAACTTATAAATATTTATTTTTTTTAAACTTTTATTAGAGGATTTTGTGCAAACAGTTAATCAAAGTGGTCGCCCCAAAGATCTGGAAAAGCGTGCTCGTATCCTACAAGCCGCGAAAGCTATTTTTTTAAAATCCGGTTATCACGGTACTAGCATGAACCAGATTGCACAGGAAGCCGGCGTTACTAAACTCACGGTTTATAACCACTTTCAAGATAAAGTGAATCTATTTATCTGTGCGATTACAGAAACTTGTGAAGAGACACTGGATACTAAACAATTTGACTTAGATACATCAGCAGACTTCTATCAAACACTCTTTATCGTATGTTCACGTGCTTTGCAGATTATTTATTCACCTGAAGCATTAAAGCTTGATCACGTATTATTAGAGCTTGCAGCAGAACAGAGCCCACTCGCCCTACAGTTTTTTGATGCATCACATACTCGACTGCAAAATCAATTAGCCGCATTCTTCCAAAAAGCGGCTGAATTAGGTTTTATCCAAGCCGATGACCCAACCTATCAAACCGAGCTTCTTTTGTCTTTATTGCTTGGTGTACGCCATCACAAGGTTTTACTGGGCATTACTGCTGCCCCAAATGCTCAGGAGCTAGAGCAAATTATTCGCGATGCAATTCATTTATTCTTACTCAAATATGGGAGTTAAACCAAAGTCCGATTGTCAAAAGTTACGCTGAGTGCATGCCAGCTTTTAAGACGCTACAAGCGAATTAAATGTTATTTTTTAAGCAAAAATTCACATTTTCTTACGCTCAAAGCTTGGAATGTTCGCTAATCGCGCTATATTCGATAAGAATAAGAACAGGAGAAAATAGCATGGTTCAGCAAATCGATGCGCCACTGCGTGAGGATGTCCGCTTACTTGGTAATTTGTTAGGTGAAACCCTAAAACAACATGCAGGACAAGAACTGTTTAATCAGATCGAGCAAATCCGTGCTCTTGCCAAAGGTGCACGTGATGGTCAAGCTGAAGCCGAAAAGCAATTAGAACAATTATTTTTAGAACTGCCCGATGAAGAGCTATTACCTCTCACCCGCGCTTTTTCTCACTTCCTCAATTTTGCCAATATTGCCGAGCAATATCATGTGGTCCGTAGCCGCAGACAGGCAGAATTTGATTCGGATGCAAACTCTCCGAATCCGCTTGTTCACTTATTTCAAAAATTTAAAGATAAAAGTATTTCGACAGAAAAACTGTTCCAGCAAATTTGTGATCTTAAGATTGAGTTAGTACTTACAGCGCACCCAACTGAAGTGAGTCGTCGTACCCTGATTCAAAAATACGATGATATTAACGCTTGCCTCTCACAGCTTGATCAGCAAAAACTTACCCCACGCGAACGCCAAAATGCACTTGCAAACTTAAAGCAACAAATTAGTTCAGCTTGGCAAACAGATGAAATTAGACAGCACCGCCCTACTCCAGTCGATGAAGCAAAATGGGGATTTGCCACAATTGAGCAAACACTTTGGAATGCTGTACCTAAATTCATTCGCGAGTTAAATGAATTAGTTCAAGAAAACTGCCAACTCAATTTACCACTTAATATTGCACCAGTACGTTTCGCATCTTGGATGGGTGGAGACCGAGATGGTAACCCAAATGTTACTCATCAAATTACCCAAGAAGTACTCTGGTTATCACGCTGGCAAGCTGCGGACCTCTATTTAAGAGATATCGAAAATTTACGTTGGGAACTTTCAATCCAGACTTGTTCTGAAGAAATGATTCAAGCAATTGGTAGCCAACATGCAGAACCTTATCGTGAATATTTACGTGCAACACGCGAGCGTTTAAAAGCAACTCGCCACTGGTTAGCTCAGCGTTTACAAGGCTTAGAAGCAGACGACAGCAATGTCATTAAAAGCAAAGACGAACTCTTACAGCCTTTATTGCTGTGCTACCGTTCTTTAATCGACAGTAACCTACCTGAAATTGCGAATGGTCAGCTTCTCGACTTCATCTATCGTGTGAACTGTTTTGGTATTGAACTACTTAAACTCGACATTCGCCAAGAATCAGGCCGTCATCGCCAAGCAATTTCAGCAATTACTGAGTATTTAGGTTTAGGTAATTTTGAATCATGGACTGAACAAGCGCGCCAAAATTTCCTCATTCAGGAACTCCAAAGCAAACGCCCGCTTTTACCGAAATATATTAATGAGCCTGAAGGTAGTTTGATTGGTCATCCAGATGTTCAAGAAGTATTTGCAACCATGCGTACTTTGGCAGACCAACCGCCTGAATCCTTAGGGGCATATATTATTTCGATGGCTGAATATCCAAGTGATGTTTTAGCTGTGTTGTTATTGCAAAAAGAAGCAGGTATTCAACACCCTTTACGTGTAGTTCCTCTATTTGAAACTTTAAAAGATTTAGATGGCGCTGCAACTACCATGAATACGCTGTTCAATATGCATTGGTATAAACAGCACATTCAGGGTAAACACGAAGTCATGATTGGCTACTCCGACTCTGCAAAAGATGCTGGTTTCATGTCTGCCAACTGGGCGCAATATCGTGCTCAAGAAGAGCTAACAGCAATTGCTCAAACACACGGCGTACAGTTGACATTATTCCACGGTCGCGGCGGTTCAATTAGCCGTGGTGGGGCACCAACCCAACAGGCTTTGTTCTCGCAACCTCCTGGTTCAATTTCTGGGGCAATCCGTGTCACAGAACAAGGTGAAATGATTCGCTTCAAATTCGGTCTAGAAGGTATTGCGATGCAAAACCTTGAAATCTATACCGCAGCAACACTTGAAGCGACATTATTACCACCACCAGAACCTAAGGCCGAATGGCGTGAACTCATGAACCGTATGACAGATCATTCTGTTAAGGTTTATCGCCAAACAGTCCGTGAAAATCCACACTTTGTGAAGTATTTACGTACGGTTACCCCTGAGCTTGAATTACAAATGTTGCCGTTAGGCTCGCGTCCTGCAAAACGTAAAGTGAGTGGTGGCATCGAGTCTTTACGTGCGATTCCGTGGGTGTTTGCATGGACTCAAATCCGTTTGATGTTACCTGCATGGCTAGGCACTGGCGCAGCTATTAATGAAGTGATTGCAGATCAGCAAAAAGCGACACTTGATGAAATGCTCCAGCAATGGCCTTATTTCCAAACACTCATTGATATGCTGGAAATGGTATTGTCTAAAGCCGATGCCAACATTGCACTCTATTACGAGTCTCATTTGACTGAAGATGAAGATTTGAAAGTGCTCGGCAACCAATTACGCCAACGACTAAAAGATGCTGTTGAAACCTTGCTTGCATTAAAAGATGAATCAAAGCTTCTGAGTAATAATGATGTTCTTGATCAATCTATGCAGGTTCGTAAGCCATACCTACTTCCTTTGCATCTTTTACAGGCTGAACTCATGAAGCGTCGTCGCGATTATCTAGCGCAGCGTCAGGCAGAGCACACCCCTGTCGACCATGCACTTATGGTGAGTATTGCAGGTATTGCCGCTGGATTACGTAATACGGGCTAGGCTGATTTTACCGATTGTTTTATAAAGCAGTGCGTCCCGATGTGCTGCTTTTTACTTGCAAAATTCTCTATTTTTCTTAAACTTTCCTCGATTTTCTATTTTTTTGAATATTTTTTAAAAATCATAAAATTAATTTTTATGAGAAAAAAATAACTAAATACGGATATTTAGTTTTTTAAAAATTATACCAATCGTTAAAAAATAATTACTTTTCACTTACATACTTCTCACTAGAGATTAAATGCTTTCCCAAGAAAGAGTATCATTGCAGCAATTAAAGAATAATGAGCTCATTTTATGTCCAATTGGTTTCCAAAATGGCAGCCTTACCAAGGTGATATTGACCATCGGCCAGTCTCTACCAATGAATATCTTCCACCCGTTCAAAGTGCTGTTTTGGGTATTCAACATGCATTTGCCATGTTTGGGGCGACTGTTTTAGCACCGTTACTCATGGGTTTTAATCCTAACCTTGCTATTTTAATGTCTGGCATCTGTACCATCTTGTTCTTTTTAATTACAGGTGGTCGTGTTCCAAGTTACTTAGGTTCAAGTTTTGCCTTTATTGGTGTGGTTGCAGCTGCAACTGGACATATTACAGGTTCAGGTGCCAATCCAAATCTATCCATGGCTTTAGGTGGAATCGTAGCATGTGGTGTTTTTTATGCCATCATCGGTTTTATTGTGATGCTTACAGGTACACGCTGGATTGAAAAACTCATGCCACCTGTGGTGACTGGCGCCATTGTGATGATTATTGGTCTAAACCTTGCACCTGTTACGATTAAAGGTGTTGCAGGCCAACCATTTGAAATGTGGATGGCCTTAATTACAGTACTTTGTATGGGCAGTATTGCAGTCTTTACTCGTGGCCTATTGCAACGTTTACTTCTATTGATTGGTTTGATCTTGGCCTATGTAATTTATGCCATCACCACTAATGGACTAGGTTTAGGTAAACCAATCGATTTTAGCCAGATCTCACAAGCCGCATGGTTTGGGATCCCAAGCTTTTCACATCCTACCTTTGACACGAATGCTATGCTAATTATTGCACCAGTTGCACTTATCTTAGTAGCAGAAAACCTAGGACATATTAAAGCTGTTGGCGCGATGACTGGTGAAAACCTGACTCCACAATTAGGTAAAGCATTTGTTGCAGATGGTTTGGCAACAACACTATCTGGTAGTGTCGGCGCTCCGGGGATGACCACTTACGGTGAAAACATTGGTGTGATGGCAGTCACTCGTGTGTACTCAACCATTGTTTTTGTGATCGCAGGTGTCTTTGCAATTTTCTTAGGTCTATCTCCAAAATTTGGCGCGGTGATTAGTACGATCCCAAGCGCAGTTTTAACAGGTGCATCTATTGTTGTATTTGGTTTGATTACCATTGCCGGTGCAAAAATCTGGATTGAAAACAAAGTTGATTTTTCTAACAATAAAAACCTGATTGTTGCTTCGGTCACGATTATTTTAGGTGCTGGTAACTTTGAATTATTGTTCGGTAATTTCAATTTAGGTGGTATTGGTACAGCAACTTTTGCGGCCATTATTTTAAATTGGCTGTTTAGTTTAAAAGATAAAACCTAAATTCAAAAAGGCAGCGCAAGCTGCCTTTTTTTATTACGATTTAGTATGATGACTTTTTAGCCTTCAATACGTTCCCTGTCATGCGTTTTGATTTTTTTGATTTACAGCTGGTTCTTCATATTGTCTCTACAGGTAGTCTAACCAAAGGTGCAGACCGCTCTGCGATTTCACTTCAAGCCGCAAGCGAACGTATTAAAAAACTCGAACAATATTTTGAAACACCCTTATTTATTCGTCACACCACTGGTGTAGAGCTCACCACAGCAGGACACGCTTTTGTTGAGCATGCACGTCAACTTATGGCACAAAAAGAGCAGCTCGAACAAGAAATGCAGCGTTTTAAGCCGCCTACCACAGAGTCATTAACGCTTTGGTGTAACTCTTCTGCTCAAAGCGAATATTTGCCTCCGTTATTACCACAATATTTGGTGCTTCATCCCGAAATGAACATTGATTTACATGAGGCAGAAAGTTCAGAAATTGTAGAGGCATTAACGCAGGGAGTTGCAAATCTTGGGCTGGTCTCAAGTTTTTTTGATACCAGACATTTGCAAACTAAGGAATTTGCTAGCGATCCATTAGTTCTGATTTGTCCTCCTACTCACAACTTAGCTCAACACCAAGAGCTGAATTTGGTAGAGGCTTTAAGTTATGGTTTTATTGGTCTTAAACCCCATCATTCATTGCAACAGTCTATCGAAACTCAAGCTAAGCTATTAGGCTTTAATATACAGTACCGTTTGCGCTTACCTAATTTTGGGGCGATTGCTGAGGTAGTCGCCAAAGGTGTCGGAATTGCGATTATGCCAGCTCGCGCTGCCCAGCGTTTGCAATCGGACTATGACTTTCATTCCATTCAACTGCTAGGTGCTTGGGCAAATCGTAAACTGCTTTTGGCTACACAAAATTTCAATCAGCTCCCTAACAGTTATAAGCAATTTGCCGATTTTTTATTGCAACATCGCCCTTAAAAATTTAGTTTAGTGCAAAATCATATAAAGCCCTAATGACACCAAACCTATAAAAAAGATACGACGAAATAACTGCTCATTTAACCGATAACGGATTTTTTTACCTAACCACATTCCAACGAGCGCCGCCAACAATGCAGCGAAAGATAAACGATAATCCAATGCCATTCCCGACATCGGGTTGTGGTGTAAAAAGACTGCAAGACAAATGGTAGAGACAGTAAACGTTAGTCCTAAAGCCTGAACCAACTCATCACGCTTTAAATGTAAAGACTGCAAATAAGGAACGATTGGAATAATAATGACACCAGTTGCTACAGTCACTGCCCCGCCGATATATCCAATAATCGGTGATAGCCAACGTTCATACTTCCCTAAGTGTGGAAGTTTCTTCACGCACAGACCATAGAGTCCATATAAGGCCAACATACAGCCCAATAAAATCTCACTACTATGCCCATGGCTTTGACTTAAAGTGGGTAGAAAGCTCCATATTGAGCCCACAACAATGCCCACAAGCAAAGTCCAGAAACGGCGAATAAAAGCCCAGACATGTCCTTCAGCAAAAAGTTGCCAGACATTGGTGACCATTGAAGGAACTATCAGAAGAGAAGCTGCCTGAAAAGGGCTCATTGCGATGGTCAGTAAGCCCATAGATACTGCGGGCAATCCTAAACCAATCATGCCTTTAATCATGCCAGCGAAGGCAAAGACCACCATAATAATTGCTAAAAAAGTCACTGTTTATCTCCGATTCCTTAAAGGATATGCTACGGAAAAAACAGGTATTGCCCTATTCTTGTTTTTAGAAGTAGGCCTCAATTAAAAGTTGAGGCTGTTTTATATTTCTCTTCTAATACATTGCTAAAAATACTTTCGATCATCCATACACGATACAAGCTATTAAATACGTAGCTCTGACCATCAATACGCAGCTCTAAAACTGGCAAATCAGGCTGATGCTTGTCTTTGCAAAGTGCATCATTCTGCTCCAAAACAGATTGCACATCTTGGTCGGTTAGCTGCTCAATCCCAAGTTGTTGCTGTAACTGTTGGAAATGTTTTAAGAAAGATAAATCTTTTCCTTTTGTCCAAACTGCCTGCAATATCGTAAAAATTGTATCGATTTGCTGATTCTCTTGCACACTATAGAAAAGCTTTGCCATCTCTAATGTGCTTTCCTCAGTAGGGCGACAAAATGGTGTAAAGGCCACACCTGTTCGTTTAGAAACACGTGTCGCCAAACTCCAGTCAAACCAGTCTCGACCTTGATAACTTAAAGGGTAAACTTTTAGTTGAATATCATAATAATCAGCCAGTTCTTCCTTAATATAGGCAAGTAACAGCCAACTCATTGGATCTTCTAAAGCAATATAGATATCAAGCTCAGGATGAAGGGTCTGAATCTCGGTAAGTGCTTCAGCATCATTAATCAAATGTTCACGCCATTCGATATGATTAATTAAAAAAATTGGATTGCCCGTCAGTAACTTTTGCTGCTTCAGACGACGAGTTAAACGTAATAAATCATCTACTGCGTGATATTTACGTCCACCAAATTCAAAGTATGCCGCAGGTACAGGCTCATCCGTAAAAATGCGTTCTGAAAAATGTTGAGGAAGCTGATGTTTAACTGCCATAGCATGTAAAGTACGCAACTTTCCATATTGTTGCTGCCAAAGCATGTGGAAAATATCTTCTAGTAAATGGAAGAAATTCTGACCTTGTAATGGGGTTCTTTTTAATATGACTGCCGCTTGTTTTAAAGATTCTGGGCTTGGGATTTCTGGAAATTCATCAAAACCGAAACGATGTTGTTTGGCTAATATCTTGGCATCATTCAGACAATAATTCTGCCACTCTTCATGCGACATGCTGTTTGGAGGTTCAGAAGCCGTATGGGAAATAATAATTTTTAAAGGCTTAAGTTCATCACTTAAAATTTCATCTAGCTGAGACAATTGCTGAACAGCCAAATAGCTATACACATCATCAAGTCGTAAATAAATACTTAAACCATTTTCCGTGGGTAACACCGCTTGACGAGAAGGCTTTTGGTAAAACCAGCTCGATCGAATAGGGTCAAACCAACGGCGTAGCAGTGACATGAGTTGTGCCTCTAAAAATAAATCCTAAGCGAGATCAAAGATTGTTTTGATCATAATGCAAGGTAAAACAGTAGTCGAGATTGAAATATAACTACCTTAGTTCACGCAGAAAATAAGTCATGTTTTTAGCAAGTTTCTACGTAGGTGAAGATTTTATCACCATTTTATGGCAAACCCATAGAATGATCTAAAAACACCTTTTTCTACAAGCTGATTTTTTTTACCAGACATGAAAAATGCACCCTTAACATGATAGCAATTCATCGTGTTAAAGGGTGCATGATTCCTAATCAATTATTAAAATTGAATATTTTATAGAACGCGTACAGCTCCTTTCGCTGCACTTGTTGTATGCATTGCATAAACTTTTAACGCTTTTGATACTTTACGTTTACGTTCTTCTTTCGGATGCCAGCCTTTCGCTTCTTGCACTGTACGACGATGTGCCATAGTCGCATCATCAACGTTTAAGTGAATGGTACGGTTTGGAATATCGATTTCAATGGTATCGCCATCTTCAACCAAACCAATTGCACCACCTTCAGCTGCTTCTGGTGAAACGTGACCAATCGAAAGACCTGATGAACCACCAGAGAAACGACCATCTGTTACCAATGCACAGTCTTTTCCTAAACCTTTCGATTTAAGATAGCTAGTTGGGTACAGCATTTCTTGCATGCCTGGACCACCACGTGGACCTTCATAACGAATCACAACAACATCACCAGCTTTAATGTCATGACCCAAAATTGCATCTACAGCTGCATCTTGGCTTTCAAATACACGTGCTGTGCCCGTAAATTTCAAGATTGATTCATCAACGCCTGCAGTTTTCACGATACAACCATCAAGCGCAATGTTGCCGTATAGAACAGCTAAACCACCATCTTTAGAGAATGCATGTTCTGCATTACGGATAACGCCTTTTTCACGGTCGCCATCTAACGTTGAATAATAGCGATTTTGCGAGAATGCAACTTGAGTTGGAACACCACCTGGTGATGAACGATAGAATTCATAAACGTCTGCATCTTCAGTACGAATAATATCCCACTTATCCAACGCATCTTTTAAAGTTTTCTCGTGTACAGTCGGTACAGATACGTCAAGCAACTTCGCACGATCAAGTTCGCCCAAAATAGCCATAATACCGCCAGCACGATGAACATCTTCCATATGAACGTCTTGTTTTGCAGGTGCTACTTTCGACAATACAGGAACTCGACGTGATAACTCGTCAATATCGTCCATTGTAAAATCAACTTCTGCTTCACTTGCCGCAGCCAATAAATGCAGAACGGTATTGGTTGAACCGCCCATTGCAATATCAAGGGTCATCGCATTTTTAAATGCAGCCTTTGTTGCAATCGAACGAGGTAAAATACTTGCATCTTCTTGTTCGTAATAGCGCTTAGCCAATTCAACAATAAGTTGGCCTGCTTTTAAGAATAGTTTCTTACGGTTTGCATGTGTCGCAACAATCGAACCATTACCCGGTAAAGATAGACCTAAAGCCTCGGTTAAACAGTTCATTGAGTTTGCAGTGAACATCCCTGAACATGAACCACAGGTTGGACATGCCGAACGTTCAAATTCCTCAACTTCTTCGTCTGTATAACTTTCATCAGCCGCAACAACCATTGCATCAACAAGGTCAATCGCTTTTTCATTACCGCGGAACTTAACCTTACCAGCTTCCATTGGTCCGCCAGACACGAAAACAACAGGAATATTCAGGCGCATCGCAGCCATGAGCATTCCCGGAGTAATTTTGTCACAGTTAGAAATACATACCATTGCATCAGCACAATGTGCATTCACCATATATTCAACTGAGTCAGCAATCAAATCACGTGATGGTAATGAATAAAGCATGCCGTCATGCCCCATTGCAATCCCGTCATCTACTGCGATCGTATTGAACTCTTTAGCAACACCACCTGCTGCCTGAATTTCTGCTGCGACAAGCTGCCCTAGATCTTTAAGATGTACATGGCCCGGCACAAATTGGGTAAATGAGTTGACCACCGCAATAATCGGTTTGCCGAAATCCTCATCTTTCATTCCTGTTGCACGCCATAAGCCACGTGCGCCAGCCATATTTCTTCCGTGTGTCGATGTTTTTGAACGATAGTCAGGCATTAGTGTTTCCAACAAGTTGTGCTTGAGCGGAATTTTTCCCGCTCTGGCGGATGATACTGATATAGCGTTAGATCAGTCGGAATATTGACTCATCATCATAATTTGATCATTCTCCATTCTATAGAAGCAAATAATATTCTGAAAGCCAAGAACAGTAATAGACAGTCAATATTTAGCAAAACTTACATGAATAATTTTTTATTTTTTCATAACCTTTTTTTATCAATAAAAGTTTTTCAATAATTTTTTGTTCACTATTTAAAAACTAAAATGCTCAATCGCCATGAGTTTAGGGCTTCAATCGTTTTTCACGTATACTACGCCTAAACTCTTTTTGGATTGCATTTGTGAAAATTATTTTTGCTGGCACCCCCGAATTTGCTGCAACAGCATTGGCGGCTTTATTAAAAACTTCCCATGAAATTATCGCGGTTTATACTCAGCCAGATCGTAAATCGGGTCGTGGACAAAAACTAACGCCATCTCCCGTAAAACAACTTGCACTTGAGCATAATATCCCTGTTTATCAACCTCTTCACTTCAAAGCTTCAACCGAAGAAGGGTTAGCAGCTCAACAAGAACTGGCAGCTTTAGGCGCAGATGTGATGGTGGTTGCAGCCTATGGTTTAATTCTTCCACAAACTGTGCTCGATACACCTAAATATGGTTGTTTAAATATTCACGGTTCATTATTACCACGCTGGCGTGGAGCAGCACCAATTCAACGTGCGATTGCAACGGGTGATGACGAAACTGGTATCACCATCATGCAAATGGCTGCTGGTTTAGATACAGGCGATATGATGTATAAAACATACTGCCCAATCACTGCCGAAGATACCTCAGCGACTTTGCATGACAAACTCGCCGCTCAAGGTGCAACAGCAATTTGTACGGTACTTGAGTCAGAAGAAACACTACAAAAATATTTGGCAGAACGCGAAGTTCAAGACGAAAGCTTAACGGTCTATGCTCATAAGCTCATAAAATCAGAAGCTCGTATTGATTGGTTAATTGATGCTGTTCAAGTTGACCGAAATATTCGTGCATTCAACCCTTGGCCAGTTGCCTTCATTCAGTTAGATGAAAATAATGCTCTGCGTGTCTGGAACTCTCTAGTTTCTAGCCAAAGCAAAGCGAATGCTCAAGCTGGTGAAATTATTGCAATCGATAAACAAGGTGTGCATGTTGCCTGCGGTGAAAATACATTTATTTGTCTGACTAGTGTGCAGTGGCCGGGTGGTAAAGCATTAAACGCTCAACAAATTGCACAAACTCAAAAACTTCACGTAGGACAAATTTTGCCATGAGTCAGGTTACCTCAAATTCCTCACGTTTTAACCTGCGTGCTCAAGTCGTCCAGACATTATTAAAAGTTCAGCAAGGCCAATCACTCGCTAGTATTTTAAATACACAGCTGAATCAGGTCGCAGAGCGTGATCGTGCTTTGTTTCACGAACTTGTTTTAGGCACATTGCGCCAATGGTTTGCACTTAAATCAATTAGCCTACCTCTACTCAGCAAGCCTTTAAATAATGAAACAGTAGAAACTTGTCTTTATGTTGGTCTTTATCAAGTTTTATGCACGCGTATTGCAGCACATGCTGCTATTTCAGAAACAGTAGATGCGACAAAACAACTTGGTTTCCCTGCACTCAGCGGCATTGTGAATGCAATTTTACGCAGAGCTACTCGTGAAACTGATGACTTTCAGCAAGGTTTACAGCAGGCGCATGGCTTACCAAGTTGGCTTTTCAAACGCTTAAAAAAGGATTGGGGTGAACAAACGGAATCTCTCTGCCAATCTTTGATGCAAGTCGCTCCTTTAACCTTAAGAGTGAACCAGCGTCATATTGGCCGCGATGCTTATTTAGCAAAATTACAGAGTTTAGAAATTCAGGCACGTGCATGTACTTTGTCTGAGACAGGTATTGTTCTTGAACAGTCTGTACAAATTACTCAACTACCCGGTTTTGAACAAGGTTGGTTTTCGGTACAAGATGAACACGCTCAGCTTTGCGCAACATTATTGCCAGATTTGAACGATAAAATAGTAGTTGATGCTTGTGCTGCCCCAGGCGGTAAAACTGCTCATTTACTTGAAAAATTTAAACCTGCTCAGCTCATTGCGATTGATCAGGACCCAAGCCGTTTAGTGCGTGTAACTGAGAACTTAAATCGCTTAGCACTTGATCAAAGTCATACAGAGATTTTAGCAGCCGATGCAACTCTATGGGTACCTGCACAGCCAGTAGATTGTATAGTGCTCGATGCACCTTGCTCTGCTACAGGGGTTATTCGTCGTCATCCTGACATACGCCTATTACGCCAATCTAGTGATATAGCTCAAACCATTGAGCTACAAAAGCAGATCTTGGACCACATGTGGCAACAACTCAAAGTTGGCGGTACATTGCTTTACATCACCTGTTCAATTTTAAAAGCTGAAAATGAACAGCAGATGATGAAATTTTTTGCTGAAAATCCAAATGCAAAAGAGATTAAAATTGAAGCCGATTGGGGAATTGAGCAAACCTATGGTCGCCAATTACTGCCAGAAGCGCAGTCTGGTGATGGGTTTTATTATTGTAAAATCCAAAAAATTGCATAAAAAAAAGCAGGCTTTAAGCCTGCTTTTTTACTCGATCAGCATTAAAGTGTGTGCTGATCTTTTACTTCTTCTAAAACGTCATCTAACTCTTCAGGATGTTTCGATAAATGGATAATGGATAAAGCCAAGCCGCCCCATAAAAACACCATCGAAATTACCATCATCACGATTGCTGAAGTATTCATTATTCTATCCTCCTAGCGATCTTTCATTTTGCTTAAAACGATTGCAACGACTGCACAGAAAATCACGCTTCCCCAGCCGAATACACCTTGTAAGCTCATACTATAAGTATCATAGCCATTTTTGATCAAATTAAATACAGTCATACTGAGTGTAGTTAACAAGATTAATGATGTAATGACTGTTAAAGTGAAATCCCATCCCTTACCTAATTGAATAGTTGAGATGCGATTAACGTGATCACGAAGTTCCATTAGAGCAGAACGTTTAAACCAAGCCACGGTAATAATAGAAAGTAAAGCACCGCCAATAATACCGATGTTATTGATAAAGTGGTCAACGATATCAACCAGTTTAATTGCGTTTACACTTGAGAATAAAATAATTGATACAAGCGCACTACCACCACCAATAATGGTTACAGCTTTTTTACGACCCCATTTCAATTTATCTTGCATTGCTGCAATAGGTACTTCCAAAATACTCACCATCGAAGAAATACCAGCGACGAAAAGGGAAGAGAAGAATAAGAAGCCAAATAAATCGGCACCTGCACCTAAACTTGAAATAATTTTAGGGAATGCAATAAATGCTAATCCAATCCCGCCACTCACCACATCTTTAACTTCAGTACCTGCAGCATGTGCCATAAAACCAAGCGCTGCGAAGATACCAATACCAGCCAAAATCTCTGTTGATGCATTTGCAAAACCAACGATTAAACCAGAACCTGTTAAATTCGTTTTTGGTTTCAAATAAGATGCATAAGTCACCATGATCCCGAAACCGACAGAGAGGGAGAAGAAAGTATGGCCATAAGCCGCTAACCAAACTTTATAATCCATCATTGCTGACCAGTTCGGCGTAAAGAAAGCATTTAAGCCTTGAACCGCGCCTGGTAAACGTAATGATTGAATCACTAAAATAGTGAAGAGAATAAATAATAAAGGCATGAAAATCTTATTTGATAATTCCACACCTTTTTTCACACCACCATAAAGAATGATTAAAGTAAGTGCCCAAATCCCAACAATCGGCCAGAATAAATGGCCTACAAACTGTAAATCAAAACCAGTTGCTTTTGTGGTTTGCAAATAGGTATTAAAGAAGAAACCTTCTGGATCACTTCCCCACATTTGGCCAATAGAGAAATAAACATAACTACCAGCCCAAGTGAGTACACTTGCATAGTACAAACCAATGATAATACAGACACAAACCTGCCACCAACCTAAAGTTTCTCCGCCTTTAAATAGGGCACGATAAGCTTTAGGCGGGGAGTTAGTACTACGATGACCTACCGCATAATCTAAAAATAGCAACGGTAAACCAGCAGTAATGAGTGCCAATAGATAGGGAATAAGAAACGCACCGCCACCATTTTCATAAGCAACGTATGGGAAGCGCCAGATATTACCTAAGCCTACAGCCGAACCAACGGCTGCAATAATAAAACCAGATCGTGACGTCCAGTTTTCACGAGAATCTGTCATAGAACACCTAATGTTAAAAGATTACTTATTTTTACTGCTATTGTTGATTGTTATTCCGCATGCAAAAAAAGAACCAAAAAATACTTTTGTGTTTGTAGAAAATAAAAAGCACCTTTTGAGTATTTTTATTCCCTTAACAAACAAGCAAAAATAGAAAATTCTTCCTTAAAGATTTTTGTCCATTTTTTGCCCCTATATAGCTGAACAATACCTGTTTTTATTTCTTTTTACTGTAATTTCCGTCAGAAATTTTACGAATTTTCTGAGTTTTTTTCACAATTGGTTATTTTTCAGCTAATATTTACGTTCTACTACTTGTAGCTCAACATTATTGTTCAATGACATTTTCTGCCAACTCTTAAAAAAGCTCCTTTAATTACTCAACTTATCCACTAATTTATTTTTAACTCTCCAGTTATCAATTAAAATTTAATAAGTCAGTACGATTGACAAAATTTATACTAAATTTTCTAAAAGATTAAATTCATTTAAATTAAATAAAAAATATTAATTCTTTGAAATACATAAACTTTTTTAAGGATTAAAAATTTATTCATATCACACATCTCAGATCCTTATTTTTTATCAATGCATCTGTAGCAAGATGTCTATATCATGCGCTCAAAGATTTCTTTTATGTGGATGTAAAAATGAAAATATTAAAAATATCTTTATTAACGCTCGGGATGGGCTTAAGTGGCTTTGCTCAAGCAGACTTCGTAGGAATAAAAGGAGACGTCGGTTACTGGTTTTATGACGGTAAAGCGAATATGTCTTCTCAATCATCCGAAGATCAAGACTTAGACCAAAAAGGTAGTGCTCAAATCTCATTAGCAGTAGAGCACCCAATTCCATTTCTTCCCAATGCCAAAATTCGTTATGTAAATTTAGATACCGAAACTAAATCAGAAACTTTAGGTCAAGCCAATTATAAAGTTGATTTAGATCATAGCGATTTTATCCTCTACTACGAGTTACTAGATAATATCGTAAGTGTAGATGCTGGTCTTGGTGCAACTATATTAAATGGTGATATTACTGCGTACACAGGTAAGCGCGTGGATATTGATAAAACATATCCTATTGCTTATTTGTCAGGTGAAGTAAAACTACCGTTTACAGGCTTAAGTGCTAAAGGTGAAGCAACTTATACAAACTTTGATGATGCGCGAATTACAGATGCACTGGCAGAAGTAAAATATAAATTTGCAGATAACCTACTAATTGATCTTGGCCTTACAGCAGGCTATCGCGTACTTAATATCGACTTAGATGACTACGATAACAATGACCTTAAATTTGAGTTTAAAGGCCCATATGTAGGCTTGGAAGCACATTTCTAAATCAGAGTTTCAGAAATAAAAAAGAACTCTATATGAGTTCTTTTTTATTTAAATCATATCTACATAACCTAAATATTTTCGAATTCTTTGACACCAAGCTTGAATATTTGGATATAGCTCCAAATCAAAACCACCTTCTTCCGCGACATGCGTATATGCATACAAGGCAATATCAGCAATAGTTAATTGATCTCCAACAAGATAGTCGTGATCTACTAAAGCTTTATCCATAATAGATAGTGCTTTATGGCCTTTTGGCTGTAAATTATGGTATTCCTCTATTCTTTCTGGTGGTAACCCTAAATATTTATTAATAAAACGAGCAACTGCAATAAATGGTTCATGACTATACTGCTCAAAGAACATCCATTGGTACATTTTGGCTTTAATAAAAGGATCTGTAGGAATAAATTTTGTTCCTTCAGCCAAGTAACCTAAGATAGCATTCGATTCACTCAGAACGCGACCATCTTCTAGGACTAATACAGGTATTTTTCCATTAGGATTTAAAGATAAAAAATCAGCTGTTTGAGTTTCTTTGTTTAAAATATCAACGTGGATCCATCTATGATTAATATTTAATAAGGAAAGTAATAGTTTTATCTTATAGCAATTACCCGAACCGACATCACCATAAATTATCATAGTTGCTCTTCCCTTATTATGCATACTTAATAGATTAATTTTCTTATTATTTATAGCACAGCTCTTCCTTACTATTTTATATTTATTCCCTACTAATATATTTTTCCCGCGCGATAAAAAACACCCCCATTCATTGGAATGGGGGTGTTTAGAATAATGAGCTGGCGATGACTTACTCTCACATGGGTAACCCCACACTACCATCAGCGCTAAGAGGTTTCACTTCTGAGTTCGGGAAGGGATCAGGTGGTTCACTCTTGCTATGGTCGCCAGCACAACTGGTATGGATACTTGCTTCGTTTTATTCACTGTGTGATACGTTGCGTTTTCCAAATCTTTACAGATGGGCTGATTGGTCTGATTTTTCGTTGTTCATTTTAACTAAGCATTCAACTAAATCAAGTTGCTTTGCATGTTTATGAATCGATTGATGCTTCATATACAA
>NZ_JAHPVG010000005.1:0-274187 GCF_025514755.1 Acinetobacter sp. WU_MDCI_Abxc222 | reverse complement strand
ATGCCAGGCGACAACGTTGAAATGTCAGTAGAATTAATCCACCCAATCGCAATGGACCCAGGTCTACGTTTTGCGATCCGTGAAGGTGGTCGTACTGTAGGTGCTGGTGTTGTTGCGAAAGTAACTGCATAATCACTTTCAGTGAAAAAAAGCGCTCTTTTTAGAGCGCTTTTTTTATACTTAATTGTCTAACAATCACTATAAAGGCTGGCCCTAACTGATATTCCAATGTCCTTATTTCCCCTTAATCCTTTTTATTAAATTTGTATGATAAGAATCAAGAAAACGAACAATAAAGTTTGAGTAACTAGGGTTACTTACTAAGGAGCTTTGGGTATGAATGCTAAAGTGAATATTACGAATCGTGCAGGCGCAAGCTTTCCAGTACGTCGTATGAATTTTGACTTTAATGATGTACCAGAATATTGGATGAATGGTTCTGCTGGACTCACACATTTTATGACTGCATTGTCAGCATTGTTTCCGGCTGGTGAGAAATTCTTTATAGATAGTGTACGAGCAGTACGTTATCACCCAGCTATTAAAGATGATGAAGCACTCCAAAAAGAGATTAGTGCTTTCATTGGGCAAGAAGCAATGCACACTCAAGAGCATGTAAACTTCAATGCTTCTGCTCAAAAGTTTGGTCATAATGTAGAAACTTTAGAGAAATTTACCGATACGGCAATTCAAACAGCAATTAAAACTTTTGTAAAAATTGTCAAACCTTTCGGTATGACAAAAGAAATGGTTGACTTGACTGCTACAACGGCTCTTGAGCATTTTACCGCTACTATTGCCTCGCAATTATTAGTCAATAAGCACATTCAAGAGCTTATGACAGATGAGACAATGTCAACAATGTGGTATTGGCATGCGATTGAAGAAAATGAGCATAAAGCCGTAGCTTATGACGTGTACGAAGGTGTATTTGGTAAAGGTTTAAAAGCCTATGCGTTACGTACAAGTTCTTTGGTATTTGCTATGACTTTAATCTTTTTGATCCAGTCATCCTTTGTGCTTCGTTTATTAAAGCAAGATAACAAGTTGAATTTAGATGAACTATCAGTAATTTATAAATACGGATATAGCCCATCTAAAGGTATTATTAGTGGTATGGCTAAAGAAATGTTAGCTTACTTTAAACCTGGCTTTCATCCAAATGACCTAGATACTGTTGGGCTATTGAAAACATGGAAAGCAAAATTAGGTTTATAGTTTTAATTCATAATTTATAAAGGGCCGATAGTGGCCCTTTTTATTTTCTATAACTATTTTAAAGAGATCGCGGGGTGGATATTGCACTTTTATGGATCTACGAATGACCTCATCTGATATTTCTCTGTCCTCATCTGCACTTAATTGGCACATCGAAAAACGTATGATTATAAATATTAAGAAAATAAATAAAGTTATAAGTGAATTAGCTATTCACTTAAAAGGAGTCTGAGATGAATGCTAAGGTAAATATTTCCAATCGTGCTGGCGCTAGTTTCCCCGTGCGTCGTATGGATTTTGAATTTGCTCAGGTCCCACGCTATTGGGCAAATTATGATGCTGCATTAACACATTTTATGACAGCATTATCGGCCCTTTTTCCAGAGGGTGAGCAGTTCTTTGTAAACAGTACGCGTGCTGTTCGAAATGATCCAAAGCTTGCTGATCCAGATCTTCAAAAAGAAATTAGTGCTTTTATTGGTCAAGAAGCGATGCACTCCAAAGAGCATTTAGCATTTAATGCTTCAGCACAGGCTTATGGTTATGATGTGCGCCATATGGAAAAGCAAACAGGAAAAGTCATTAAGATGGGTACAGCGGTTGTAACCAAATTAATGAAACCTTTTGGCTATACCAAAGAAATGATTGATTTGACTGGAACCTGTGCTCTAGAGCATTTCACATCGACCATTGCAGCTGAACTTTTACAAAACCCTGAAATTCAAGCTATGTTCCAAGATGACACCATGTATCATTTGTGGATGTGGCACGCAGTTGAAGAAAATGAACATAAAGCTGTCGCATTTGATGTGTATACAAGCATGTATGGACAAGGTCCAAAAGCTTATTTTATGCGTTCAACAGCCTTGATTATTGCAATGGCATTAATCTTCGCGACTCAGTCTTATTTTACAGCTAAGCTACTTAAGACTGATGATAAATTAACTTGGAAAGATACGAAGTACATGCTTAAGTTCATGTATGGTCGTAAAGGTTTTATGACTCGTCAAATTCCAGAGTTACTTGATTTTTTAAGACCAAAATTTCATCCAAATGATTCAGATACTACTGCATTGCTAGCAACTTGGCGTGAAAAATTAGGTCTTTAAAATTACTTTAAAAAAAGGGCAATTCAATTGTCCTTTTTTTTGCTCGTTTTTTCGTGGGAAGTTTTTATAATACGCACTACTTTAGAATCTTCATTGCGTTGAAACTCATGATTCGTACTATGCAAAACACTGATGTGGATATTGTCGTTCAAATTGAAAAATCAGTTCAGACACATCCGTGGTCAAGACAGCAATTTATTGAATCTTTGAATTCTTATCAATGTACAGTGATTGAGTCACAAAACAGAGTCGTTGGATTTTGTATCTTACAGCCTGTTTTAGATGAAGCGAATTTGTTGCTCATGGCCGTTGATCCTAAAATGCAAGGGCAGGGTTTAGGATATGAGTTATTAAATGCATCAATTGAAAAATTAGAAAATCAGCCAGTACAAATCTTTTTAGAAGTTCGTGAAAGTAATAAAGCTGCTATCGGTTTATATGAAAAAACAGGCTTTCACCAAATTGACCTGCGTCGCAATTATTATCCTACCCAAGATGGTGGACGGGAACATGCGGTCATTATGGTAAAAACCTGTACAGATGATTTCGCATCTTTATTTAATGATTAAATTATTCCATTCAGAAGGTAACGTGGTCATAAGAGACGTACCTAGCTGTTGGATTTCCTCTGGTGATAATGACCGATTTAAACGGCGCCATTGTCCATCGAGTAGAAGTTCTAAAGGTGTATATTGCGATTTGTAGTTCATTT
Organism: Acinetobacter sp. WU_MDCI_Abxc222; assembly: GCF_025514755.1. Taxonomy (NCBI): domain Bacteria; kingdom Pseudomonadati; phylum Pseudomonadota; class Gammaproteobacteria; order Moraxellales; family Moraxellaceae; genus Acinetobacter; species Acinetobacter sp. WU_MDCI_Abxc222. Next base: position 271,148 of record NZ_JAHPVG010000005.1, on the reverse strand, counting down.
TGGCTGAGTGCGGTACCCAATAGCCTAAATAAAGGTACTCTAAACCGAGCGATTTCACATATTCAATTTGGTTAAGAATAGAGTAAACACCAAGTGATCTGCGGTGCTCATCGGGATCAAAGAATGTATAGACAGCCGATAGCCCATCATCCATTAAATCACAAGTAGAAACGCTAATGAGCCGATTGTCTTTCCAAAGCTCAAGAAAAAAACTATCTGTGCAGCTATGTACTAAAAACTTTTCAAATTGATCTAAGCTCGGTGGAAACATATCACCATCTGCATGGCGTTCATTAATATATCGTTCGTATAAATCATAATGAATCTGTGCTGCTTGTCGCGTAGGCAGAACAGTCATGGTGAGATCTTGATTTCGTTTCCATGCTTTTTTTTGCATGCTGTTCATTTGGAAATCGGCCACTGGGACACGACAAGACAAACATTGTCTGCATAAATGGCATTCAGGGCGATAAACAAAGTCACCACTACGGCGAAAGCCTAAACGAGAAAGTTCTGAAAGAGTGACCACATCAATTCGGTGAATGGGATCTAAAAACACCATGCGTGCAGATTTATTTTCTAAGTAGCTACAATCATGAGGTGGAGTAATATAATACTGCAGATCATTTAAAAGGGACTTCGGGTGATATGATTTCATGATTGGTCCCTCCTGTTATCATTCCATTAATTTTGCATCTAATGCTATTGTTTTACTTGAAAATACACGTTCTTGATACTTTTTCCAATTGATAGAGGGGTGAATAATTACATCTTGTAACGATTTTAAGTAGTCTTGACGAGAAAGTGTACTGGCTCCCAGACTAATTAAGTGACTGTTTACGAGTTGGCAGTCTATCCATGGTAGCTGATTTTCTTGTCCTATGAGCATTAATGTATAAAAAGCCATTTTTGAAACATCGGTTTCATTGCTAAACATTGACTCACCAAAACATCCTTTGCCAATCGTAACACCGTATAAACCTCCTACAAGCTCCTCTTGTTGCCATACTTCAATGCTATAACCATAACCAGCTTTAAACATCTCACAGTAGCCTTGAATAATATCTTCACTAATCCATGTTTCGTCTGCATAACTTCTTGGCAAAGAACAAGAGCGAATAACTTGTTCAAAGGCATGATTAACCGTAATTGCATAGTCATGTTTTTTCATGTTTCTAAGGAGTGACTTGCTTGGCTTGTAGTTTTGAGGATAGATAACACAACGGGGTTCTGGACTCCACCAACAAATCGGCTCATCTTCATTAAACCAAGGAAAAAGACCATGGGTGTAAGCTTCAAATAGTGTAGAAGGGGAGAGGTCTGCTCCAATACAAATTAAACCATGCCCATCTGGGTCAGCTTCAATCGGGTCAGGAAAAATGAATTGAGAAAGTGGAAGTGTATTCATAAAAATAAAATAAGAGAGCTTTAAGGTTATGCTATAAAAATTAATATATGTCAGCTAGTCATTATTCTAAAAAAAACAGCCGTTATAAGAACGGCTGTTTTAAAACTCTAGAAATCTATTAATTAAAGATTATCTAGATATTTTTCAGCATCTAGAGCCGCCATACAGCCAGACCCAGCAGAAGTAATCGCTTGGCGGTAAATGCTATCTGCGACGTCCCCAGCAGCAAAAACACCAGCTACAGAAGTTGCTGTTGCATTACCAGACGTGCCACTTTGTACTTGGATGTAGCCATCACGTAAGTTTAATTGGCCTTCAAACATTCCAGTGTTTGGCTTGTGACCAATCGCAACGAACAGACCATGAACCTCTACGTCTTGCTTAGAGTCATCTTGAGTTGATTTAAGGCGAACACTAGTTACACCAGTATTGTCACCCAATACTTCTTCAACTTCGTGATTCCAGATAATGCTGATTTTGCCTTCTTTTTCTTTGGCAAATAAATGATCTTGCAAAATCTTTTCAGAACGTAAAGTATCACGGCGGTGTACTAAAGTTACATGTGAAGCAATATTTGATAAATAAAGTGCTTCTTCAACAGCGGTGTTACCACCACCTACAACCATTACTTTTTGGTTTTTATAGAAGAAACCATCACATGTTGCACATGCGCTTACGCCTTGACCCATAAAGTTTTGTTCAGACTCTAGGCCAAGATATTGAGCTGTGGCACCAGTTGCAATAATTAAAGCGTCACATGTGTACTCTTCCATGTCACCTTTAAGAACGAAAGGACGTACATTTAAGTCCACTTCGTTAATATGATCATAGACGAGTTCTGTACCAAAGCGTTCAGCATGTGCTTGCATACGATCCATTAATGCAGGACCTGTTAAACCTTCAGGATCGCCCGGCCAGTTGTCAACTTCGGTTGTTGTTGTAAGCTGCCCACCTAGTTGTAAACCTGCAATTAAAGTAGGTTTAAGGTTTGCACGTGCTGCATATACCGCTGCACTATAACCCGCAGGACCAGAACCGAGAATAATTAACCGAGAATGACGAGCACTCATTGAGGGTATCCTTATTTATTTCGAGAATTTTGAAAATTATACGTGAATTTGCCGACCAATAGCGTTAAATCAATGTGGATAATATTGATCAGGTCAATCGAATTAAGTTATATAACAATATAGAAGTGCCTTATGTTAACAACAACTGTAAAGAATCATGCACCTTTTTTGTAAGAACAGGTGCATAATATAAAGTTCATTCGTTGAAGATCTAAAATGTAGTTCTTCACATCTCTAAACCAATAATTAAATGGGTTACAGGACAGTATATGACTGCGGTGTCAAGTGTTTATGCACAGCGCTTATTGATGACATTATTCTTGGTTTCTTTTGGTATTTATATGTTTTTGGCAACAGTAACATATACACCATTTGACCCGGGCTGGATGCATATTTCCAGTGATACTCAGCAAGTATCCAATGCAAGTGGTATTGCTGGCGCATGGATTGCAGATTTGCTGTTTGGTTTTTTAGGATGGGCAAGTTTGCTTATTCCAATTTTCCTTTTCATTGAAGCAATTCAGGTTTGGTGGCCACGTAGTTTCTTAAATCGTCCATTTCGTTACGCTGCTCAATTCTTTTTAATTCTAGTAATATCTAGCCTACTTTATTTGCACTGGAATGTGCCGGCAGATACTTTAGATAATGCAGCTGGGGGAATTATTGGTTATGAGTTAGGTCAAAGCTTATCTCAATTATTAACAATTTACGGTGCGACCTTATTTTTATTGGTTTTCGGAGTGGTCTTGTTTACTCTTGCATTTGGGGTGCAATGGAATAAAACATGGATTACGCTCAAAGCTACACCAAGTTATTTGCAAGATTTATTTTATAAAAATGTATCACCGAATGAATCGGATTATGACTTAACAACTCAACCTGCCAACAAAGCAGGCGCAGCTAAAGTTGCTGAAAATACAGAGACAAATGAGAATGCTTCAGATGAGAAAGAAATACCAGCTCAATCTGATACAGCTCAACCGCAATCTACGACAACACGACATGATGCGGTTGCTGAGCGCTTATTTGCAGATGTGCTAGCGAAAGAGCAGAGCCGACCTGAAGCTGTTGCAGATACACCAGTTGCAAATACTCAAAACTTTGAGCATACGCTTGAGCAGGCTCATAAACTTGAACGAGATAGCCAACGGTTAGTTGCAACTGGCGAAGTATGGCGTGCTTTACAGCGCGATGATGCGAGTCATAAGCAAGAAATTGATGCGCTTTTAAGAGCTGCTGATGATTCGACAGAAACAGGGCAAGTTCCTGCTCATGAGCAATTCCAGCAAACAATTTCTCAAGTAAATCAAAATCAGCCTTCATCTAAACAAGACATTCATGGTCTTGATTGGAATGATGATGAGATCTTTGATGAGTTACTTGCTGCGGTTCCAAACAGTAAAACTGCAACAGATGTGCATACACCGTTTGTTCAAGATCACCATGTAGAAACCGAACAAACTTCGCAATCTATTAATATTGCGAATGAAACATCTTCGCCTAACTCTAATTTAAATCAGTCACCTAAAAATTTAGCAAATGAACAAGTCTTTGAAGATTTTGATGATTTATTAATAGATGAAGACATTGCTCCAGCAGAGCCTGTAAGAGCAAGTAGTTATGCGCAATCTTCAGCATTTGTAAAAGCTCCTATTCAAACGACTATTCAGGCTGACAAACTTTCAAAAGAAGAGTTTATTGAGGCTTGGCAGGAGACTGCTGGGAAACCGCAGGAAAATTCTGATTTTGATGAAGATGATTTCGATTTTGATGCGCCATTAACTGATGCATCAGGTCGACCAATGTCTCGTGCAATGCAAGTTGCCAAAAAGCGTTTGGATTTGCCAACGTTACCTGGTCTTGAACTACTCGATAAGGTCGATCCGAATAAGAAAGTCAACTTTACTGAAGAGCAGCTTTCTCGTTTGTCTGAGTTACTTGAAATTAAACTGCAAGAATTTAATGTTAAAGCTCAGGTGGTAGAGGCTCAACCAGGGCCAGTTGTTACTCGTTTTGAGTTAGATTTAGCGCCGGGTGTTAAAGCATCTAAGGTAACAAATATTTCACGTGACTTGGCACGTTCAATGTCGATGGCATCTGTACGTGTGGTGGAAGTCATTCCTGGTAAACCATACATTGGTATTGAAGTGCCAAACAGTGCCCGTGAAATGGTACGTTTGATTGAGTTATTGGAAACACCGACATATCGAGACCCTAGTGCATTAATTAGTATGGCGATGGGTAAAGATATTTCTGGTAACCCTGTACTCACTGATTTGGCGAAAGCACCGCATATGTTAGTTGCTGGTACGACAGGTTCTGGTAAATCGGTTGCAGTCAACTCGATGATTTTATCGATGTTGCTTAAATACACACCTGATCAATTACGTTTAATTTTAATTGATCCAAAACAGCTAGAACTTGCGAACTATAGTGATATTCCACATTTATTAACTCCAGTCGTTACTGACATGAAAGATGCGGTAAGTGCCTTGAACTGGTGTGTGAATGAAATGGAACGTCGTTATAAGCTTATGTCGTTCCTAAAAATTCGTAAATTAAGTGACTACAACCGTAAAGTTGAAGAAGCGATTGCGAATGGTGAGGACTTAATTGATCCGACTTGGAAGCCAAGTGATTCTGCGACACAAGAACGTGCACCTCGTTTAACGCCATTACCATCTATTGTCATTGTTGCTGATGAGTTCGCTGATATGATTATGCAAGTGGGTAAAAAAGCAGAAGAAATGATTACCCGTTTGGCGCAAAAATCTCGTGCTGCTGGTATTCACCTATTGCTTGCAACTCAACGCCCATCTGTAGATGTTATTACGGGTTTAATTAAAGCTAATATTCCAACGCGTGTAGCATTACGTGTAAACAGTAAAATTGACTCACGTACTATTTTGGATGCGGGTGGTGCAGAAGACTTGTTAGGTCATGGTGATATGCTGTTCTTAGGCCCTGGTAAAATTGAGCCGGAACGTGTGCATGGTGCTTTCATTAGTGATGATGAAGTAAACCGTATCTGTGATGCTTGGCGTGAACGTGGCGAGCCTGATTATATTGATGAAATCTTGACTCCATTTGATGAAGAACCTGCATCACGTGGCTTTGAAGAGGGTGAGGGTGGTTCTGACCGAGATGCACTCTATGATCAATGTGTGTCATTCGTATTAGAAACTCGAAAAGCGTCTACATCTTCGCTACAGCGTAAATTTAGCCTCGGTTATAACCGTGCCGCTCGAATCATTGATCAAATGGAAGAGAACGGCATTGTGAGCTCAATGGGCCCTAATGGTAAGCGGGATATTCTAGTTTAAGCCAATATAATTTAAGCCTCTTCGGAGGCTTTTTTATAACTTAAATAAAGTGAACCTATTTATAAATGACTTAAAGATTTTATCGTCTAGTAAAAAATGCTAATGTATTTTCCCTAAACAAATAACAATGAATTAAATCAGGAGAAAGACATGTTATTAGCTCTGATTACTTTAGCCTTTATTCACTTTTGTGCGCTGATCACTCCTGGGCCTGATTTTTTTCTTGTATCTCAAACCGCCATTAGTCGTTCTCGTAAAGACGCTATGCTGGTCGTTGCTGGTATAACGGCGGGTGTTATGTTTTGGGCGTGCTTGGCGCTGATGGGGCTAAATCTTATCTTTGAAAAAATGGCTTGGTTAAAGCAAGGGTTGCTCATTGCTGGTGGCTTATATCTGTGTTGGTTGGGCTATCAGATGCTACGTTCAGCTTTTTCAAAAAATGAGCAAGAGAGCAATGTTGCTGTTGAGCTCCCTAAAGCACCTTACTTATTTTTTATAAAAGGTCTAATAACTAATCTATCAAATCCGAAAGCTGTTATTTATTTTGGTAGTGTTTTCTCTTTATTTTTAGCTAATCCTCAACTTGATCAGGTTCACTGGCTACTCTTTATTATTGTCACAGTCGAGACAGTTTTATGGTTTTGCTTTGTGACTTTTATTTTTTCATTACCAAGTTTTAGAGCAGCTTATCGTAATTTTTCAAAATGGATTGATGGTATTTCGGGCGGTATTTTTACCGTATTTGGTATTTTCCTGATTGGTAATCGATAAGTCTAGATAAGAAAAAAGCCTCTTTTAGAGGCTTTTTTAATTGCTAAATTTTAGATCATTGATATAGGAATAATATAATAAAACTGAAAAGAATCAGCAGCCACATGATAGATCCTATAATAATTAAAATGATTTGAGGTGTATTGAATTTTTCTTGCTCAATTGTCGTATTTAGTTGTTTTTGTGCATAGTTCAACGCTTTAAAGGCTGGGATTAAAAATATAATGCTGCAGAGCGAGATAAGCCAGTAAGGATCAGGTAAGCCAACCAGTAAAGATGTAATGAGATATCCTAGATACATCCAACCTGAAGAGAAATCATTAGTATACCCTTGTTCTTTTGCGTATTTTTTTATGTGATTAAATAGTGAATATAAAAATAATATAGAAAAAATTGCACGAGCAGCGGGCATAATATTTAACTTATCTTTGATTAGAAAAAATCGCCATGCTTTAAACATCCACCAAATTGGGTATAAGCCAAACGAAATTAAGGATAGAAAGATAAACTTATTAACACTAATAATTTTCAAATTTTCTATATGATTTGACTGGATGGATTGTGTTTGTTTTAAATTAATATGTTCTGGGTTCATAAATTTATATTTAGAATTAAATGGTATTGATGACTTTAAGATTATTTGTAATAAATGTAAATAATTTAGGTAATTGAATAAACCACATAATCTATCTATTAAGTTTTACTAGGATAGATTATGCAGTGTTATTCAAATAGAAAAGCTAGGCAAACTTTGCTAGAACTTCTAAAAATGGTGCTGATTGACGCGGAAACTTAGCAATTACATCATGGATGCGTTGGCCTTCAGGGTCTTTGGCATTAATATCACGTCCGTCCGCAATAAATTGCGTTAAAAGACGCTCATAGTCTGTTGGGCGCATATGTTTGAATGCATGGTAGAGCACATGAAAATCTGCATTCACACCACTTGGAGGAAGTTGGTTGAGGTAGGCAAAAACACGCTCATCGGACCATTCTTCATTGAAAGTTGCTGGCTGTGATAATGCCATGACAATCTCCTCATTTTAAAAAAGGCAAAATAACTTGCGTTATTTTGCCTTGATTCTGATTTATTGAATAGTCAGAAATAGAATTATCGTTCTTCAGGTAAATTGATATTCATTTCTAACATTTCGATATTAGCTTCAGATCGAACTTGCATTTGGATATGCTGTTCACCTACACCGCTAACATAACGACTAACCACTTGCATGATTTCTTTTTTCATCTGATCAATTTTGTCTTGGCTTAAACGGCGGCCTAAACCTTGTTCAGAAGCAACAATAACTTTCAAACGATCTTTGGCAGTTTGAGCACTTGATGGTTTTTCTTCGCTGCTAAATAATTTACTCCAGAATCCTGCCATATCTACGCTCCAAATAGTCGTGCTAACCAGCCTTTAGGTTGAGCTGTGATGTGTCGATAAGGACGGTCTTCGCCAAGGAAGCGTGCAACCAAATCATCATACCCCTGACCAGCTTTAGTTTCTGAATACAGAATAACTGGCTTACCTTCGTTTGATGCTTGTAATACACTTGGACATTCTGGAATAACACCTAATGTCGGTACGCGTAAAATATCTTTAGAAATATCATCAATTGTCAGCATTTCCTGACGGTCAGCACGTTCCGGGTTAAAACGTGTAATACATAAATGTTTACGTATACGCCCTTCGTTGTGTTCAACTTTCTTGGTTTTGCTATCTAACATACCAATAATACGGTCAGAGTCACGTACTGAAGAGATTTCAGGGTTTGTTACAATGATTGCTTCATCTGCATGATACATTGCTAAAATCGCGCCACGCTCGATCCCTGCAGGTGAGTCACAAATGATGTAATCAAATTCTTGAGATAACTCATCAATAACTCGAGCAACACCTTCGTCGCTCAACGCATCTTTATCACGTGTTTGTGAAGCCGGTAAAATATAAAGGTTTTCGATATCTTTATCGCGAATAAGGGCTTGCTGCAGACGTGCTTCGTTATTAATAACATTAACAAAATCATAAACAACACGACGCTCACAACCCATAATTAAATCAAGGTTACGTAAGCCTACATCAAAATCAATCACAACAGTTTTATGACCACGAAGGGCTAAACCTGTTGCAAAAGATGCGCTCGTTGTAGTTTTACCTACACCACCTTTGCCTGATGTTACGACAACAATTTTGGCCACCGAATCCACTCCTATTATGGTCATACACCCTTAAAAGGGCTGTTTTTTGGTGATTTGCTTAATAAATTAAAGTTCTAGAGCTTCAAATTCAAGCTCTTGCTTTTCATTTAAATAAATATGTACTGGTTTTTTTACCACATGTTTAGGGATATCATCTGCGACACAATACGTTCCGGCAATGGAAACGAGCTCCGCCTCTAAAGATTGGCAAAAAATGCGTGCAGCTGCGTGCCCGCCCGCACCAGCAATGACTCTACCACGAACTGTGCCATAAATATGTATATTTCCTGAAGCGATTACCTCGGAACCACTATTCATGCCAGCCTTTAAAATAATATCGCCGTTATCCTGTACAAGGGATTGGCCTGTACGCAAAATTTCATCATGATAAGAGGTAATATGAGCGACCGCTATCTTGTTTAGTGGTTTTTTTGTTTCTGATGAAGACGAGGCAGGGGCCGTAGTAGGTTTTTCCACAATCGCCACTTGTTCAGCTGTTGCTTTAATGCGCTGTAATGGTTGATCTGCCGGTAAAACAGGGAATTGAATAGCGCGAGCTTCATCTCCTAAAATACCGTCGATTACCGCCATTGGTTGTAAACCTAAGCTCACCAGAAGTTGAATTAAAGCAATTAACTCTTGCTCAACTGTACTGTCAATAATCACTAAAGTTCCTTGATAGGAACCTTCATTTAAAATATTTGATAATTGCTGGCGGATCACATCATGATCATTGGTATCGAAGGTTATCCTGCTAAAGTTAACCATTCTGCCGGTAATCCGTATATCAGCCATAAGTCTTCCTTCAAGGCGTTAAACGAGCTGTAATATCGTTAAGTTTATTGTAAATAGGGCAAATGCTAGAACAATTCGTGCCAATTCTCTAGCGTGATTCATAAAAAATTAAATAAATGCTTATTCTTTGATTCGATCATACTCCGCAAGGGTTTGTTGCCATTGTTTGACCTTAACTTGTTTGCGTACAGACTCCAGTGTCTCAAACACGACAGATTCAACCAATTGCTCAAGCTGACGATTATTAATATTTATTTCACTTACTCTTTGAGAAATTAATTGATAAGTGGGATTTGGAGTATCTTGAGATCCCTCAATTAAAGGTTCAATTAAACCTGCACTAATATTTTCACCTAATCTTTGACCAATACTTTGAATTTGTTGTTCAATGCGTCCGCCCACCAAAGGAATTAAGCGTAATAATTGAGTTAACTCAGGCGTATCAATGATGGCTTGATCTACAATTTTACCCACACCTTTTGTAATGGCAGGCTTTTGTTCTTTTAAAGCGGTCGCTAAAGACTCTTGTAATAATGCGGTTAGAGCGACAGTAAATTGTTCACGATGATGATTAACCAAGTCGTGAATAATTTGTTTATGACTAGAACTGGTTTCAAGTTCATATCTAATGCCATCAATCACGGTAATTACAACGCGGTCAGATAACTCTTCCATTACGACGCGATAGTAAAACAACCCAGTTTTTCGCCAGCTTTCCGGAACAACTGGATAGCCTAACTCATGTAAACGGTAAGCAATAATCCCTGCGCGGAATAGACGTAAAAAACGGAGTTGAGGAATAATAGCTAAAATTTCATACCAGTGAATAAACGGGAAAAAGAACCAACGCTTATGGTGCTTGTTGATAATCGCAATAGCCCAGCGCACAAGCAACTCAACAATTAAAAAACCAATAAACCAAGCTTCTGATGTAATCACCCACGGATGTAGTGAAGTACGATAAAAGCTGAGTACTTGGGGCAAGTGAATATGTTCAAAGAACCATGCCCCAATACTGCTCATTAGAAAGAAATTAGTCGCAAGACAGAACAAGTTAAAAATGATAATAAACACCATAAAGATGTCGTAGACCAAAAACAGCTTAAATGAAAGGCTGTTTGGGTCTACATGATGATATTTCGTTTTTTTCCCAGAACTGTTTTGCATAATAACGGGCGCTTTCTTAAATATTTACAGTGGTATATTGAGACTTCATTTGTTCAATAAGTTGATCTTTTTCAGTCCAAATGTCATGAACCCATTGCTGAAAACGTTCACGATAAGCCGCATCATCTTCATAATTGCCGCCAAGCACCCACTCCGGAATTTCAATTTTACGTAAGTTAACCGCAATTTTTGAAACATCTCCGAGCCAGAAATCACTATAACCCGGTACACCATCAGGATAGACGATAGTCATATCAACTAGGGCATCGATTTTGTCACCCAAGATATTTAATGCAAGTGCTAAGCCACCTGCTTTGGGTTTTAGCAAATGCTTATAAGGTGATTTTTGCTGATCATGTTTTTCTTGAGTAAAACGAGTCCCTTCCAAATAATTTAATAGTGTGAAGGGCTGACTTAAAAGCTGCTCACAAGCTTTACGTGCTTCCATCATGTCACGGTCTTTAAGTTCAGGATTCTTCGCGATCTGTTCTTTAGTGTGACGCTTCATCATTGGGAAGCCTAAAATTTTAAATGCTTGCCCAACAAAAGGAATAAAGATGAGTTCCCATTTAGTAAAGAAACGGGTAAGGGGCATACGGGTTAAACCAAAATATTGGTTTACGGTCGTATCTACCCAACTTTGATGATTACAGGTCATTAAATAACGACCTTGCATATTCAGATCAAGTCCTTCATCAATGGTAATGTCCCATTTTAGATTAGGAAGAACATGGTCAATTAGCCAATTATTTACCCCTAACCAGCTATTTGTAATTTGAATATTAGTTTCATCTATTTTTGATGATTTCTTTAAAAGCTTGGTCAGACCTAATGCAAGAACAGGAGGACCATGAAAAAAAGTACTTCCTGTAATGACTGTACCTACAGTGAGTCCACGTGTAATTTTTTTTAGCGCAGATTGTTTATTGGGTGCAGTTGGCATATAAATGACCCCGAATGTCTCAAATCCATAGAAAAGTTGTTCAACTATAACTGTCATAATATGAAATACAACGTTATCTTAGACAACAATGAAGAAATTGTGATGAGCTAGCATCTTAAAGTGCATCAAAATATTACAAAAACATAACTAAACTGTTTATTATTAACAAAATATCAATGTTTTATACTTCCTTTTTGTTTCATTATTCATTCAGACAACAAAACACACAAAGTGAGGAGGCATGCAATGCGTGCATTAGTTATTTCAACAGTGGTAGGGGCAGCAGTAGTTCTTTCTGGTTGTCAAACAACTGGTAATAATCTTGGTGGCGTTGAATACGATAAAGCCGCATTAGGTACTTTAATTGGTGCAGCAGCTGGTTATGGTATTTCTAAATCAAATGCAAACTCTAGCCGTCAAAACAATCGTGCTGCGGCAATTGGTGCAGTTCTTGGTGCTGCTGGTGGTGTATACCTTGACCAGAAAGAGAAAAAATTACGTCAACAAATGGCGGGTACTGGTGTAGACGTTGGCCGTAACCCAGATGGTTCTGTTCAATTGATCATGCCTGGTAGCATTACTTTTGATACAAACAAATCAAACATCAAGCCAAACTTCTACGCAACTTTGAACAAAGTGGCTCAAACTTTGGCTGAAGATAACAAGAGTGCAATTCTTGTAACTGGTTATACTGATAACACTGGTAATGACTCTATCAACATTCCATTATCACAAGCACGCGCTCAATCAGTACGTAGTTATTTAGCTAGCCAAGGCGTATCTGCTAGCCGTATCGACGCGCAAGGTTATGGTTCATCTAACCCGATCGCAGATAACTCAACTGCATCTGGCCGTGAACAAAACCGCCGTGTAGAAATCAGCATTTATGCTAAACAATAAGATCTAGTTTATTGTTTCAAAAACCACCTTCGGGTGGTTTTTTTATGGGTGCATTACAAGAAATAATCACGACATTCTGCGGCGCATAAATTGCATTATTAGACATCATTTATACATATCCGTAGATTTACTATTGGGATTCTAAAAAAGAGATGACTATAATCATGCTCGAAAAATTAAGAGGTAATACACGATGTCATCTGCCAGTCAATTGAACAACAAGCAAGAAGAAGCCATGAAATATACTCAGGGCCCTTTATTGGTGCTTGCTGGCGCTGGTTCAGGTAAAACATCAGTAATTACGCGTAAAATTGCCTATTTAGTGCAACATTGCCGTATTCCTGCACATCGTATAACCGCGATGACCTTCACAAACAAAGCTGCGCGTGAAATGAAAGAGCGTGTGACCAAGCTTTTGTCGCGTGAAGAAGCAAAAGGTTTATCAGTTTCTACCTTCCATACTTTTGGTTTAAACCTTTTACGTTTAGAACTTAAAAATTTACCTTTAAAAGCTAATTTTTCGATTTTGGATGCAGATGACTGTAAACGTATTTTGATGGATCTTATGCATCGCGACAATTTATCGGGTGCAGAGAGTAAAGAATTAATTGCTAAAGCAATGAAGAAAATTTCAGATTGGAAAAACGATCTGATTTTGCCGGAACAAGCACATTCGACTTGTGAAACACCGGAAGATGTCCAGTTTGCTCATCTTTATCAACTTTATGAACGTAATTTACGTGCCTACAATGCCGTCGATTTTGATGACCTCATTGTTATGCCAACACGCTTATTGCAAGAAAATGCAGAAGTACGTGACAAATGGCAAAACCGCGTTCGCTATTTATTGGTTGATGAGTATCAAGATACCAATACGGCTCAGTATATTTTGGTCAAACTTTTAGTTGGGGTAATGGGGCAGTTTACCGCGGTAGGTGATGATGACCAGTCGATTTACGCATGGCGTGGTGCTAAACCTGAAAATATGGCATTGCTTAAGCAGGATTTCCCAAATTTACATATTATTAAGCTTGAACAAAATTACCGTTCGACCAGCCGTATTTTAAAAGCTGCGAACTGTGTGATTCAAAATAATCCACATATTTTTGACAAGAAATTGTGGAGTGATAAAGGGCATGGGGAAGTCATCCGAATCATTACATGTCGTAATGATGACGATGAAGCAGAGCGCGTGGTAAAAGACTTACTGACTCATAAGCTAATGAACGGTAAGAACTGGAAAGATTATGCCGTTTTGTATCGCGGAAACTTTCAGGCACGTGTATTAGAAACCCAGCTTCGCCAAATGCAAATTCCGTATAAACTCTCTGGCGGTACATCGTTCTTCGCGCGTGCAGAAATCAAAGACGTGATGAGTTATTTACGTCTTATTATTAATCCAGAAGATGACAGTGCTTTCTTACGTATTATTAATACACCTAAACGTGCAATTGGCCCTGTTACTCTAGAAAAGTTAGGTTTATTTTCACAAGAAAATAATTTGTCTTTACTCGGTGCTTCTGCTGACCAGCGTTTAAGCATGGTGCTTCCTAAAAAGGCAGAAACACAGCTTCATGAGTTTGCCGATTTTATCGCGACATTTACTCGTGAATTGTTAGAAGATGATGAGCCTGTGCCTAAAGTTCGTCAAATGATGAATGAAGCGGGTTATATGGATTATGTTCGAGAACAGTCAGCAACACCTGCACAAGAGAAAAGTAAGCTCGATAACATCGAGAACTTATTTACCAGTATTCAAAATCTGATTAATCGTGCTGAAGATGTTGATGAAAAGAATATTGAAAGTGTCATCCGAAAACTAGTTTTGCTCGATCTGTTAGAACAGCAGCAGGAAGAAGAAGATACAGACAAAGTTAACCTTCTTACTTTGCATGCAGCAAAAGGTCTGGAATTCCCATATGTGTACATTATGGGACTTGAAGAAGAACTATTGCCTCACAAGAACTCGATTGCAGCAGAAACCATTGAGGAAGAGCGCCGTCTCATGTACGTGGGAATTACACGTGCACGCCAAGGTTTAACGTTAACTTTAGCGGAACAGCGCAAAAATGGCGGACAGATGAAACAAATGACGCCTAGCCGTTTCCTTGATGAGCTTCCACAAGATGAGCTCGAGTGGTTAGGGCGTAAAAAGAAAATTGCGGCTAATGTTGACCCTAAAGAACAGGCTCAACAATATCTGGCAAATTTAAAAGCTTTATTAAAGCGTTAATTTTTTTAATTTTTAGGAAATCCCATGAAAGTTCAAGTGAAATTGCTCGATCCGCGTTTAGGTAAAGAATGGCCTTTACCTTCATATGCAACAGCAGGTTCAGCGGGTTTAGATTTACGTGCCTGTTTAGATGAAGCAATTGATATTGAACCAGGACAAACTGTTTTAGTTAAAACAGGTATGGCAATTTATATTCATGATGTAAATTTTGCTGGTTTAATTTTACCGCGTTCAGGTTTAGGTCATAAACACGGTATCGTGCTTGGCAACTTAGTTGGTTTGATTGATTCGGATTATCAAGGTGAATTGATGGTTTCAGTTTGGAACCGTGGTCAAACTACATTCCGTTTAGAACCAGGTGAGCGCTTGGCACAGTACGTTTTAGTGCCAGTCGTACAAGCTGAATTTGAGCAAGTAGAAGAATTTGAAGAAACTTTACGTGGCGCTGGTGGCTTTGGTCATACAGGTAAACAGTAAGTTTTTCTAAAATATTAACGAAAATCAAACGCCTGTTGAACAGGCGTTTCTTTTTATATCTTGAATGTTACAATGGATTATATTACAACACGCTTTACTCATATTCTTTTAACTTTTTTAGCAAACAAACCTTTCAAAAATTTTGAATAATCTATGTTTTTGCGATAGATCGAATTGATCTTTAAATAGAAGATACGCTATGAATGTAAGACACTCATTTCCAAAAAGTATTTTTCGTGCTTACGATATTAGAGGCAAACTTTCTTACTTAACCACGGACGTTGTCCGTTCAATTGCCTACGGATTGGCACAACAATACAAACAAGCAAAGCAAACTCAATTAGTGATTGGCTATGATGCCCGTCTCACAAGCCCAGCCTATGCACACTTAATTGAAGAAATTTTAATAGAACAAGGTTTAAAAGTGACTAATATTGGTTGCTGTTCATCACCAATGATGTACTACATTGCACGAGATTTTGGTGGCAATGGCATTATGGTGACAGCAAGCCATAACCCAAAATCTGATAATGGTATTAAGTGGATTTTAAAAGGCGAACCGCCGTCTCCGGAAATGATTCAACAGGTGGGTGAAGAAGCCCAAACTTATGTACCAAGCCATTCAATTTCTGTACTTGAGTTAACCTTACCGCAATTTAAGGCTGAATTTTGCCAGCAATACCAACAAGCCATTTTTAAAGATATTCAGCTAAAACGTCCTTTAAAAGTTGTTTTAGATGGTTTGCATGGTTCAGCTGGGCATTGTTCAAAACTAATCTTAGAAAAAATGGGGTGTGAAGTCATTGCTTTACGCACTAATCCAAATGGAGAGTTTCCAGATCACGCACCAGATCCATCACATGCAGCTCATTTAATTAGCTTGCGAAAAGCCGTGGTCGAGCAGCAGGCTGATATTGGTATTGCTTTGGATGGCGATGGAGACCGCGTTGTTTTAGTCGATGAAAAAGCACAGATATTGACCGCAGACCGCTTATTGTCGCTTTTTGCGCAAATGTGCCTTGAGCAGCATCCAGAGCAAGAGATTGTTTTTGATGTGAAATGTTCACGTATGGTTCAAGAGACTGTCGAAAAACTCGGTGGAAAGGCAAAAATGATCCGCACGGGAAGTAGCTTCCTACGGGCTTATTTGTCTCAGTCGGGTGGGCGTGCCATTTTCGGTGGAGAATATGCAGGTCATTATGTGTTTAATGATGGCCGTGGTTTTGGCTACGACGATGGTTTATATGCCGCATTACGAGTAATGGAGTATTTTACTCAATCGAGTGCTACAACAATTTCTGAATTATTTGCTCCATATCCAGAAAGATGTTGTACAGAAGATACCTATATTGGTACTTATCAGTCCGATCCAAAGTATGTATTACAAGATATTGAGATTTTAAGTCATCGTTTAGGGGCACGTATTAGTAAAATCGATGGCGTACGTCTTGATTTTGATGATGGTTTTGGCATTATTCGAGCATCAAATACTGGTGAATACTTCACAGTACGATTTGATGCAGATAATCCTTTACGATTAAAGGAAATCCAGCAAAAATTTGTGGATATGTTACAAGAACACTATCCGCAAATTGCACAAGAACTTTCAGAGGCCTAAGTAAGGAGAGGCGTAATGCCACAACATCAGCATATCGGTGTCGACAAAGCAAAAATCTTGATTGAAGCTTTGCCGTATATTCAACGCTTTACTGGTAAAACGCTGGTGGTGAAATACGGTGGCAACGCAATGACTGATCCGGAGCTTGAAAGTTCATTTGCTCGAGACATTGTTTTACTTAAAACTGTAGGATTAAATCCGATTGTTGTTCACGGTGGTGGGCCACAAGTGGACTCATTCTTAAAGCAGTTAGGCCGTGAATCTGACCGTATTGATGGTATGCGTGTAACTGATGCTGCAACTATGGAAGTGGTTGAAATGGTGTTAGGTGGGAGCGTAAATAAATCAATCGTTAATTTGATTAATAAACACGGTGGACGTGCGATTGGTTTAACAGGTAAAGACGGCAATTTACTTCGTGCCCGCAAATTGCTTATGGAAAAGCAGGAAGAAGATGGTTCTATCAAACATATCGACTTGGGTATGGTTGGTGAAGTGACTGGCGTTAAAACAGATGTATTGGAAATGTTCACCCAAAGTGACTTTATTCCAGTTATTGCACCGCTAGGTGTAGATGAAGAAGGCAATACTTATAATATTAACGCTGATTTAGTTGCAGGTAAGGTTGCAGAAGCATTAGGCGCTGAGAAATTAATTTTGCTCACCAATATTAGCGGTGTGCTTGATGAAAATAAAAATCTGTTAACTGGCCTTACGACACAAGAAGTTGATCGCCTCATTGAAACAGGTGTGATCTATGGCGGTATGATTCCTAAGGTAGGCTGTGCGCTTGATGCTGTTAAAGGCGGCGTTGTGAGTGCACATATTGTTGACGGTCGCGTGCCACATGCCACATTACTTGAAATCTTCACTGATCATGGTGTTGGAACGCTGATTTCTAACCGCACTAAAACAGCTTAAGAAATCCGTTATTCTTAATAAAAAGATCACTCTAGGTGGTCTTTTTTTATACCATTTTAATTTGGTCATTTTTTTGTCATGAGCTTTGACTAGTGTAAGGGGTGTCACTAGGAGCGTTCATTATGCTGGAAAAATTTAATCAATATCGCCAAACCTGGACTTTACCTTTAAATCGTCATAAAGCAATAAATCAGACGCAATTTCGTTTTGAGTGGGTTGATAATTTAAAAGAATTACAAGATGTACAACGGTTTCGTGCACAACAATTTAGTCAACAATTCGGAATCAAGTTTGAAGATAACCTAGACCAAGATATTTACGATTTTGGTTGTGAGCACGCAGTCTTACGTGAAAAGTGGACTGGAGAAATTGTAGCGTACACGCGTCTAAAACTATTTCAAGGCCATGAAATAGCACAGAGTTACAGCGCACATGAGTTTGATATAGTTCCTCAGCTATCGCATCTACCAAATGTGTTAGAAATAGGCCGTACTTGTGTACATCCCCGCTTCCGTAATGGTAAAGCGTTATCTATGTTGTGGTTAAACCTTGCACCCAAAGTGCTATGGTCAATGCGTGCTAAATATTTAATGGGCTGTGTCAGTATTCATTTGCAAGATAATTTGGCTAGAGCGTACTACACGCATCGCCAGATTCAGCAGTTACCAGAAAGTAAAACGATTGATATCCGTTCAAAAAAAATCTATGAACCTGAATATCCTGAGTTTAGCTTTCCACAAGATGAACGTATGCCAAAGCTGTTCCAAATGTATCTGAGCATGCAGTCAAAACTATCGAAACAGGCATTTTTTGATGAAGAGTTTAACTGTTTGGATTATTTTGTATTTCTTGAGGTGAATAAAGTTGCGACCTCATTTGTTATGAATAAAATGGTGCAGCGTTAATCATATTTTCTATTTTGTAATAGCCAGCACATATTGAGATTTGCAAGCACTTTTACTCTCATGCACAATAGAGCAGATGGGGTAATTAGAAGTAGTTTAAAAAGCGATATGTGCCAGCTATTAGGAATGAATTGTGCAACACCAACGGATATCACTTTTTCCTTCCGTGGTTTTTCACAGCGTGCAGGAATTACCTCAGATCATAGTGATGGATTTGGCATTGCATTTTTCGAAGATAAGGCGTGCCGCTTATTTGTTGATAACCAATCGGCAGTTGAGTCTCCAATTGCCGATCTCATTCGTAATTATCCTATTAAATCACGTAACGTGATCGCTCATATCCGTAAGGCCACTCAAGGTAAAATTACTTTAGAAAATTCTCATCCATTTATTCGAGAGTTGTGGGGACGGCATTGGATTTTTGCTCATAATGGCGATTTACATGACTTTAATCCGCCCTTAAGTGGGCGTTTTACACCTGTGGGCAACACAGATAGTGAACGAGCTTTTTGCTATTTGCTTGATCAGTTGGTTGAAGCATTTGGTTATGAAGAACCAAGTCTTGATGAAATATTTGAAGTATTAGAAAAGATTTCTCCGCAAATTGCAGAATACGGTACATTTAATTATTGCCTATCTAATGGTAAGGCATTATTTAGTTATGCCATTACTAAGTTACATTGGCTCGTTCGTGAATATCCATTTAATCATGCTCATTTAATTGATTTAGATGTTGAAGTCGATTTTAGTCAGGTAACCACACCTGAAGACCGTGTGGCAGTAATAACTACAGAACCTTTAACACATAATGAAAATTGGACAGCATATCAACCTGGTGAAATGATTTTATTTCAACATGGTAAACCAATTAAAAAGGCGATTACTTTTGTAGAAAGATTGAAACGTGAACAAGAAAATCCTGAACTTAAACGTATTACGCGCGCAGATCAGTATTAATATAAAATAGATTTAAAATATATAAACAAGGAAGCTTATATATTTTATTCATTTAATGTAAAAATAGTTTGTTTAAAAAATACTTTATTATTTTAGTTGGTTAATTTTAATTAAATCATACAAAAACAATAACTTGTGTTGAATATAATTTTTATAAGCTAAAGCCGACAAATTAGGTTTGTTTTTATTTATATTCTTTAAATATATCATACAGTTTATGCAACAATCATTAAGCATCATTGGGGAGATGTATGAAAATGAAATGGGCTTCAGAATATAATACGGGTATTGATGTTATTGATGAGCAACATAAACGAATACTTGATTATATTAATGAGATTGATGATGTAAAAGATGAAGAGGATAGACGTCGTATTAAGGATGTTTTAGACAATATTATCGATTATACGCAATCACATTTTACTTTCGAAGAGAGTTTGCAAGAGGAAGCTGATTATAAATATCGTGTACCTCATAAACGTGTACATGATTTGTTTATTAAAAAAATAGAGCTATATCGTGAACGTTTTGAAATGGGTCACACAATTGAAGCCGAATTACAAGAAATTTTGGCTAAATGGTTAATTAACCATATTCAACATGACGATGCCGATTATGTGGGGGCAGTAAAAGAAAATATGATGGGAATTATTAGAGAAAAAGAAAAAAAGAAAGGGAAAAACTGGTTTGCTCGGTTTTTCTCATAACCTGAAATAAAAATAAATCATAATTTCAGTTAGCGCGGCAAACTATCGTTTCGGTAGTTTGCTTTTTTTATTGAGCAAACTTTGATTTTCAAGCATGACACGGGCAAAATATCTCTAGTCTTTTTCAAGGAATGCATAATGCAGGACATACCTATGTCACGATGGTTATCGCCCCTGATGGCGTTTTGCTTATCTTTCATCATTATGGCGACATTGGCACCCACGATGGGCATCCAGATTGATCGTCAACTCGATTTCTGGTTATTGTGGTTAGGCACAATGTTGTTATTGGCACTACCAGTTTGTTATTTGGAAATTGCGTTAGCAAAACGGTCGAAGACTACAGCCTTAAATGCTTTATCAAGTTTAACTCGTGAAGCAGATAGTTCCCCAAAATGGCGTTTGGTTGGCTGGCTTGCAGTTATTTTTATTCCATTTTTAGCTGGTAATGTATTAAGTACCGCTGGCAATTTACTGACTACACAGCTTAATAATAGTGTTTCAGGGCAACTCGTTTTTGCTGGCTTTGCTGTTGTGGCCCTCATTTTATCCCTTATTCCACGTCAGATTTTAATTTTACTGATGACGATTGGTGTAATTGCTTCTCTTGTTTTAGCTAACACGATGGGAACGACTTTACAGCCTTGGCATTGGACTAATGTTGAGTTTAAAGAGTGGGGTAATGCAACTGTACTTGCACTTGTTGCGAGTGGGTTAGGCTTAGGGCTTTACTGGCAAAATAGTGTAGGTGCTGTTCAGCCACAAGAAGGAGCAACGAAAACTGTTCTTCCAATCTGGTTAGCTCAGTTAATTGCTGTGATTGCCTTCGGATTCTTTTCTTTACAAGCACAGCTTCCTGTTTTTACTTGGATCTTTACCGCAGTAATGACAACAGCATTATTTGTCCAATTGGCTAGAGAGCAGCTTGCTCAGCGTCAGCTTATGCCTATTTTACAGTGGGTGATTATTGTTGTAGCGATTGCTGTTTGGGCTGTGCCTGAGCTTCATAACATCTTTACGCTGATTTTGATGCTTTGGGGATTACTTATTTGCTTGATCTATGCCATTTTTGCTGGCTGGATTATGAAAATTAGCCATTTGCGTAAATCTATGAATTTTAGCAATGAGTTGTTTTATAACTTATGGCGCATTGCGGTACGTATTGTATTGCCGCTTTCAATTGTGATTGCCATGATTGCGGTAATTGGACAAATGATCTGATGGAAAAAGCTCAGCAAGTGTGGGTTGCTTATGCAGCTCCAGAGCAACAGTTTTTAGTTGCTATTCCATTTGAAGCTGGTATGACTGCATTACAAGCAGTTGAGACGAGTGGTTTGCAGACACAGGTCAGTTTGCCTGAGCCATTACAACTTGGCATCTTTGGTGCAAAAGTTGAAGCACATACGATTTTGCAAGCTGGTGATCGAGTTGAGGTTTATCGACCTTTAACGATCAATCCCAAAGATATACGTCGTAAACGCGCTGAGAAAAACCCTGTGGGGCGATATATTAAAAGTAATCGCTTTAAGCAATAAGCCCCATAAACAAAACCCCTCAAAGTATTTCACTTGAGGGGTTTATTTTTATTAGAAAAAACGATTATAGTGGTGGTGCAGTTAAAATCGCTTCTTTAGAAGCAGGTAAACCTGGTTGCGATTCTGGAATAGTTTCTAAACCTTCAATTTTAGTTACAGTACCAGTTCCATCAAAGTAAATTTTTAAATGCTGACCATGTGCTGCGGGGATTTTAGCTTTTTTAGCATAAGTTCCCGGGATATAGTTGTAAATGTAGTCCCAACGTAGAGGATTTAGAGGATCAGTCACTGTTGGACTACCAAGCAAAAAACGCACTTGCTGGAAATTCATGCCGACTTGTACTTGAGAGGCTTGAGCTTTGGTCAATGGAGTCCCTTGAGGAATATCAACCTTATACACACCAAAGATTGAACAACCAGCAAGGAGTGAAGTGACTAATAACGTCAGCACGAGTTTTTGCATTTTGCTACACTATCCCAATAAATTATGATGCATTTGATCAAAGGATAGATCATACTTCATCTAAATTCTATTGCCTATTCCAACTTGAGATTTGTTGAGAGACCTTTTTTCATGCCTATTTCCAATCAAGATTTGCGCAAAGCTGGACTTAAAGTTACCCTTCCACGAATTAAGATTTTGGAATTATTAGAAAATTCAAAACAACATCATCTTAGCGCTGAAGATATTTACAAGACTTTGTTAGAACAAGGGGAAGATGTCGGCCTTGCGACAGTTTACCGTGTGTTAACACAATTTGAAGCTGCGGGTATCATTCAGCGCCACCATTTTGAAAACAATCATTCTGTTTTTGAAATTATGCAAGAAGATCACCACGATCATTTGGTTTGCCATAATTGCAATAAAGTTATTGAATTTACTAATGATATTATCGAGAAAGAACAGCATGCTGTAGCAGAGCAACATGGGTTTACCTTAACGGGTCACTCATTAAATCTCTACGGTTACTGTAACGAACCTGAATGTCAGGAAGTGCTGCGCAAGAAATAATCGTTTTCACACAAAGAAAACAAATAAAAAAGGAAGGTTACGTTTAACCTTCCTTTTTTTATGAAGAAATTACTGTCGGTCGAAGGTTAAATGCTGATTTGTGCCTGCAATTTGATCAGGACTTTCTTCGGCAAGCTTAATTGTTAAACGCAAATCGTTTGGTGAGTCGGCATGTTTTAATGCATCTTTGTACGTAATTTGGCCTGACTTATAAAGATCAAACAGTGCTTGGTCAAAAGTTTGCATACCGAGTTCACGTGAGCGTTTCATTAAATCTTTAATTTCATGAATTTCGCCTTTGCGAATATAGTCTGAAATTAGTGGTGAGTTAATGAGAATCTCAATCGCTGCACGGCGCGAATTACCATCAGGCGTTGGAATAAGTTGCTGTGCAATCATGGCCTTTAAGTTAAGTGATAAATCCATGTAGAGCTGGCTATGACGGTCACTTTCAAAGAAGTGAATAATACGGTCAAGTGCTTGGTTGGCGTTGTTCGCATGCATTGTGGCTAATACAAGGTGACCTGTTTCGGCGAAGCCAATCGCGTAGTCCATAACTTCACGAGAGCGAATCTCACCAATCAAGATTACATCGGGTGCTTGTCGCAAAGTATTCTTTAAGGCAATTTCGAATGAGTCTGTATCAATTCCGACTTCACGTTGAGTAATGATGCAGCCAGCGTGTTCGTGAATAAACTCAATCGGGTCTTCAATGGTAATGATATGACCTTTAGAGTTATGGTTCCGATAGCTAATCATTGAAGCTAAAGAAGTCGATTTACCTGTACCTGTTGCCCCTACAAAAATAATGATGCCGCGTTTGGTCATCGATAAATCTTTAAGCACAGGTGGTAATTGCAAGTCATCAATTGAAGGAATTTTAGTTTCAATTCGACGTAATACCATGCCTGGCATGTCGCGTTGCTGAAAAGCACTGACACGAAAGCGGGCAGTTTTATCACGGTTCATAATGGCAAAGTTACATTCACGAGTCTCAGCAAATTCTTTGCGTTGTTTTTCACTCATGATGGAATGTAATAGTTGTCCAATAATTTCGCCTGAAAGACTATTTTTTGAAATGGGAACAATTTGCCCGTTAATCTTCATCGATGGTGCAACGCCATCTGTAATAAAGAGGTCGGATGATTTTTTTTCAACCATTAGGTTGAGTAGGTCATTAAAATCCATATTTATTCTCTAGTTATTTTTATAGGAATGATTCAGGCTGTTTGGCAGCAGTACGAGCTGTTAGAGGGCTGATCACACCGCGAGACACCAAATTTTTTAAGCTTTGGTCGAGGGTGGTCATGCCATGATTTGCGCCAGTCTGAATAGCTGAATACATTTGCGCGACTTTGTTTTCACGAATTAAGTTACGAATTGCAGGAATACCAATCATGATTTCATGGGCTGCGACACGGCCACCGCCATTCTTTTTAAGCAGGGTTTGTGAAATAACAGCCTGTAAAGATTCAGACAGCATGGCACGAACCATGTCTTTTTCTTCGGCTGGGAATACGTCAATTACACGGTCAATGGTTTTCGCAGCAGAAGTGGTATGCAGCGTACCAAACACCAAATGACCTGTTTCGGCAGCAGTAAGCGCTAAACGAATAGTCTCGAGGTCACGCATCTCACCGACCAAAATAATATCTGGGTCTTCACGCAGTGCTGAACGTAGTGCCTCATTAAAGCCGTGTGTATCACGATGCACTTCACGTTGGTTAATGAGACATTTCTTAGACTGATGTACAAATTCGATAGGGTCTTCAACCGTTAGAATGTGGTCATAACGGTTTTCGTTGATGTAGTCCATCATCGCTGCAAGTGTAGTCGATTTACCAGAACCTGTTGGACCCGTAACTAATACAATACCGCGTGGATAGTCACAAATGTCTTTAAAGATTTGACCTAAGCCTAAATCTTCCATGGTGAGTACTTTGGACGGAATGGTACGAAACACTGCACCCGCACCACGGTTTTGGTTAAATGCGTTAACACGAAAACGAGCAACGTTGGGCACTTCAAAAGAAAAGTCAGTTTCGAGTTTTTCTTCGTAGTCACGACGCTGTTTATCATTCATGATGTCGTAGACCAAACGATGAACATCTTTATGATCTAGAGCAGGTAAGTTAATGCGACGGACTTCACCATCCACGCGAATCATTGGCGGCATGCCAGCAGACAAGTGTAAATCGGACGCGCCATTTTTCACAGAGAAGGCGAGTAGCTCTGTAATATCCATAATTTCCCCAAGTAAATCAAAATATGTCATTATTTTGTAGAATAATATACGGCTTTCACCGAGGCTTACCAACACCTCGCTTTAGGTGAAAAGCAAAAAAGTTTTTTGAAAATGAGAACCTTGTCAATGAATTACCTGCAAGATGCGCGACAGCACGTATTACAGCAAATCCAAAGTGCTTGTGAACATGCTCAACGTGCGCCTGAAACCGTACAACTTTTAGCCGTATCGAAAACACATCCAAGTGAAAGTTTGCGTGAAATGTATGCAGCAGGGCAAAGAGCATTTGGCGAGAACTATTTGCAAGAAGCTTTAGATAAAGTCGAAGCTTTACAGGATTTAGGCATTGAATGGCATTTCATTGGTCATGTTCAACGCAACAAGACGAAGCATTTGGCCGAGAAATTTGATTGGGTACATGGTGTAGATCGTTTAATTATTGCCGAGCGCCTATCTAACCAGCGTGGTGATGATCAATCTGCGCTTAATATTTGTTTGCAAGTGAATATTGATGGGCAAGACAGTAAAGATGGCTGTGTACCAGATGAAGTTGCCGAGTTAGTTGGTCAAATGAGTCAACTACCGAAAATCAGGTTACGTGGCTTAATGGTCATTCCAGCGCCTGACAATACTGCCGCTTTTGCAGATGCTAAAGCCTTGTTTGATGCTGTGAAAGACCAACATGCCCACCCAGAGGATTGGGACACTTTAAGTATGGGAATGTCGAGTGATTTAGAAGCTGCAATTGCGGCTGGTTCAACCATGGTTCGTGTAGGAACAGCCTTATTTGGTGCTAGAGACTATTCGCAAAAAAGGTGATGTAAGCTTTATCTTACAGAAACTGCGGCCTTTTGCGGCTATGGCAGGCAACGCTTTTTTCGTATTATGAACTCATCAGGAAACAGGATGTTTCTAAGAATAACAATAAACAGTGATGAATGGATGCATACAGGTACGACAGGAGTTATACCAACGCAGAATCTAAAAAAGCCCCGACAGGATGTCGGGGCTTTTTAGTTTTAACCTACTACTTCTATGGTACTTGCACCTGCGCCGAGTGGTTTTACCTGAATTTGTACAGGAATACGCTCATGCATTTCTTGAATGTGTGAGATGAGAATGACCTGACGACCCTGATTTTGCAATTGGTCTAAAGCATTCATGACCATGTGCAAAGATGAGGCATCTAAAGTACCAAAGCCTTCATCAATAAACAGTGATTCAATTTTCATTGACCCCGATGCCATATTGGCAATCGCTAAAGATAAGGCCAGTGCAGTTAAGAACGACTCACCGCCAGATAAAGAAGCAACAGAGCGGGTTTCTCCATCCATGTCATGGTCAATAATGGCAAGGCTTAAAGACTGATCTAGGCGTTTTAGCGTATAACGTTGCGACAGCATCGCCAATTGCTGGTTGGCATGTTCAACTAAAATATCTAGGTGATATTGCTGAGCGTAGTCGCGGAACTCTTTACCTTTGGCGTCACCAATCAAACCTGAAATTTTGCTCCAGCGATGTTCTTCTTGCTGAATATTTTGAATTTGCTCGGCGTATTGTTGCTGCTTAGCTAGATTTTGCTGATGCACTTCAAGTTTAAGTTTAAGTCGATCACGTACT
The DNA here is from genome assembly GCF_025514755.1 of Acinetobacter sp. WU_MDCI_Abxc222. Classification (NCBI taxonomy): domain Bacteria; kingdom Pseudomonadati; phylum Pseudomonadota; class Gammaproteobacteria; order Moraxellales; family Moraxellaceae; genus Acinetobacter; species Acinetobacter sp. WU_MDCI_Abxc222. Next base: position 244,342 of record NZ_JAHPVG010000005.1, on the reverse strand, counting down.
TCAAGCTGGGTTTTGAGCTGTGCAATATTGTCTTGAATAAGGCTAACAAGCTTTTCATATTCAATATCTGGCTGAGTTTGTAAGTGCTCGCTCAATTGCTCGTGCATGGTTTTAAGTGCAGAAGAGGCTTCACTTAATAAACGCTCGGCATGATTAAGACGGTTACGAATGTCTTGCTCTTGGGCGGAATTGATTTGCATGAGCGCCGTAAGATCAGTTGCCTGAAAATCAGTATGGGCTTTTAACCAGTTTTGAATTTGTTCATCAATCTGCTGCTGGTGCTCCGCAGTGTGTCGATGTTGATGCTTAAGCTGATCGAGTGCTTGTTTTTGCTGCTCAAAGTGCTGTCTAGTTTGTTCAAAACATTGTTTAGCCTCGTGATACGCCGTTTGTTGTTGCTGACGTTTAACGTCATGCTCAATTAGCCATTCGTGCGGTTTAATATCAGAGAGGCCCGTCATTTGCTGAATGAGCGACACCGCTTTTTCATTATTTTGTTGGCCTTTAAGCGTAATCTCTTGGAGATTTTGATCGATCTCATCAATTTGCTTGGCCATTTGTTCAAAGTTAGCAGTCAACATTTTAAGTTCTTGTTGCTGCTGTTCAAAACGATGTGAAAGCTGTTCTTGTTGCTCAAGCTGCTTAGCGCGTGCATCAAGAATAGTCCAAGTCTGCTTAGCCGTTTGGCTACTCGACTGCTGCCATGCGTGCTGTTCGGCTTCAGATAAACACTCAACAATATGTTGAACTTGTTGTTGCCATTGCTGTGCCGTATTGAGCAAGCTTTCATTGCGCTGAATAGATTGCAGCAGTTGATTGTGATGTTTAATCGCTTGGGTTAAACGCAAGTTTTCTGAGTCAAATGAATTTATGGCAGTTTGCGCAGCTTGTCTGAGTTCGTTCAGCGTTAGCAAGATCTGCTCAGGAGCTTGATTAAGCTCAATATGTAATTGATTGAGCTTAAACGTTTGCTCAAGCTCTTGTTGCAAGCTTGATTGTTTTGTTTGAAGTTGAGCTAGATATTTCTGAACTTGCTCAAGCTCGGTACGACACTGGGTAAGTGCATGTTGCTGGGTTTGCCATGCATTAAATTTAGTTTGCTCGAGTGCAACAGCTTGCTGCTCTTGTTGTTGCTGCAAATCGAACAAGGCTTTGGAGACTGCACTGTCATCAACACGATAGGGATGATGTGTACTTCCGCATACTAGACAAGCTTCGCCTTCTTTAAGATTGGCCCGTAACTGCTCAATATTTTCAGTGTGTAGTAAACGCTGCTGTTGCAAAATGTGCTGTAACTTTTCACGTTCAGTTTTTGCTGTTTGGTAGTCTTGTTCAGCTAACTGGCAAACGGTTTTAAGCTGTTCTTCTTGCGCGGAGGTTTGAGTATGTTTTTCGTTGAATTGTTGAAGCTCAGCATATAGCTCATGATAAATTTTTATTTTTTGCTGAATCAGATCTAACTGAGTGATTTGAGCAAGTTTCTGATCTTTATCTTTACGCTGTTGCTCAAGTTTTAACTCAATTTGTTCAACTGTGCCGAGTGAAGCTGTGAGTTGTTCGAGTTCACTTTTAGCTTCCGATAATTTTTGGCGGGCAAGGGTAGGATTGCCAAGCTGTTGTTCAATTGCTTCGTAATTTTGAATAAATTGCCCGAGCTGATGCAGATGCGCTGAAAGGCCCTTATCTAATACCGCATATTGCTGAGTTTGAGTAAGCTGCTGTTGTAGATGAATTTTGTTCTGCTCAAGCTGTACAATCTGCTGTTGCACAGTGTTTTGCTGTTGTTGCACTGGACTGAGTTTCTGCTCAAGTACATTTTTCTTTTCTTTGCACTTTTTATATTCATCAGCAATAAAAGCACGTTCCTGAATGGACTGCCGAACTTGATTTAAAGCATATTGATGCTGTTGCTCAAAATCGAGTGTTTGTTTGAGCTCTTGTTCTGCGAGTTGATATTGTTTTTGCCCCGTTTCAAAAATTTGCACCAACTCATTAAACTTGGTTTGCGCTTGCTGAATTTGCGGCTCAAGCTGTTGCAATGTTTGTAAAATTTGAGATTTCTGAAAAACTTGTGGGCGTATTTCAGAGAAAACTTCGAGTCGTTTTAATTGCTCACGCTCACCAGCCAATTGCTGATGGTGATTTTGTTGAGTTTGAAATTGTTGCTGTTTAGCTTGAACTTCTTGTTCAAGTTTTGCTTTGCGTTCAAACCATTGTTGTTGTTTGTCTAAGACATTTTTTTGTTGTTCTAACTGTTGATGATTTTGTTCGGCCTGCTGATATTGTTCGGTAAATGCAGCAATTTCTTCATCAGACAAAATTTCAATGTGGCCTAAGAACTCTTCAAACTGTTTACGCTGCTTTGCAATATCGGCTGTTTTACGAAAGGCCAATTCACCGATTTTGGCGAAAATACTGGAGTTGGTTAGGTACTCGAGTAACTCACCGCGTTCGCTGTCTCTTGCTTTTAAAAATGCGGTTACTTCTGACTGGGCAAGTAATACAGCACGCGTAAACTGTTCAAAAGAAAGCTGGGTAATTTGTTTAACTTTTTCATCAACCGCTTTGGCTTTATCAGCAAGCACGACACCATCGGTTAAGCATTTTAAGTGGCGCTGTACGCTTTGTAATTTACCATTTGGGTTTTCACGTGCCCGTTTAATTTCCCAACGAGCCAAATAGCGCTTTTGATCTTGTGCGATAAAGCAAAGCTCAGCAAAACCATGTCCTGTACCACGGCGTAAGACAGTTAAAGGTGAGTTAGTGAGTAACTCAGAACCATCAACATCTTTTAATTTACCATCACTGTCTTTCAAGCGAGGCACCCGATTAAACAAAGCCAGACACATGGCATCTAAAATAGTCGATTTACCAGCACCAGTTTTTCCCACAATCGCAATGAGACCTGCATGGGCGAGAGGCGCGCTTTCAAAATCAATAAAGTGTTCATCAGAAAGAGATGCCAGATTTTTTATTCGAATGGATAAAATTTTCATGACATATCCTTAAGGTGTTGCATCATTTTCAAGATATTTTTGTGCTTCTTGTACTAGACTTAGAAAATCTTTTAAGACCGCATCATCAGCGTTGTAACCTTGTTTTTCCCAGATATTTTGAAAGAGTTTTTCTGGTGTTGGCGGTTCAAGTGCGATTTGCTGAGTGGTATTTGAATCAGCCGCATCTTTATTCACATATTGACGTGAAATACGTACTAAACGGTAGCGGTCAGACGGTAGAGCTGCTTCAAACTGCTGACGTAAATTAGGCTGTGGCGGCGTTAAACTATAATATTCAATATCGACATATTCACGGTGGTCAATATTCTCAATCACGCCGCTTGGTAAGGCTTTGAGTTGTTGCAAGACTTCATTTAATTCACCACGAATGCGGTGCAACTGTATACAACGCGGAATTTCTACAGCGTCAAATTGCAAACGGCTGTCTGCCTCCTGAGTCGGATCAACTTTGACCTCAACCACTTGGTGTTTATAGTTTATTTCACTAAAAGAAAGCGGAATTGGCGAGCCACTATAACGAATGTGTGGCTGACCTACTTTTTGTGGTTTATGTAGATGTCCTAAAGCGACATAGTCGACAGCATCTTCAAACAAAGTAGTTGAAAGTGCCTCTTCATTACCAATAATAATTGGGCGTTCAGAGTCGGATGTTTCCCCACCTTGCATATGCGCATGCGACATCAAAATAAGTGCTTGGTCTGGTGTCTTGCGACGTTTGGCTTCTGCTATGAGTTGCTGGTGCAAATAGGCAATTGCGTTTTTGCTATTGGTGGTATGTTCGTTAAAACCCGTAATTTCGGCCGAACGTAAAAAAGGCAGGGCAAGGCACCACGCCACAATATCCTGATTTTGATTATAAATAGGCAAAAGTAGTCGATCGAGATCTAGAGTTTTATCTTCATTCCAGCGAACCACGCCCACGGTTTTTGCATTGTATTTTTCTAAAAGTGGTTCGACCTGTTCAATACGGTAGCCTGAGTCATGATTGCCCGCAATCATGAGTGTTTGCATGTGCGGTGCAATGCGATGTGCATCTGCTAAAAATTGGTAGAGTTGTTTTTGTGCTTGTGAACCCGGGTTAATGACATCAAAAATATCGCCAGCAATAAGCAGGGCATGCGGTTGTTTTTCTTGAATTTGAGTGAGCAACCAGCTTAAAAATTGTTGGTGTTCGTAGTGTCGTGAATGATTATAAAAAAACTGCCCCAAATGCCAGTCAGAAGTATGTAGAAAATGTACGGACATAGAAACAGACATCAAGCCAAAATAAACACAGATACGTTAGCATAAATTGGCAGGAGATTTTATCAAGACATTTTAAAGTGCTCGTTATTTAAGCCCAAAGTAAAACTTGAATTAAATTTTTCACTTTAAACTCTGCTTTGTTACTATCAGGTCAAACCATGAACTTTGAGAATAAAATGACCATTCATGAATACGAAGTAAAAATACAGTGGGAAGGCAATACAGGAACTGGCACTTCTTCTTATCGTTCATATAAAAGAGACTTTAGTATTCAACATCCGCAAAAGGCCACGATTCAAGGTTCATCAGACCCAGCCTATTTAGGTGATGTGACCAGATGGAACCCAGAAGATTTATTGGTTGCATCAGCTTCAGCTTGTCATAAGCTTTGGTATTTACACCTATGTGCAGTCAATCATATTCATGTGCTGAGTTATGTCGACCATGCACTTGGTTTTATGGAAGATGCAGATCCAGTTAAACGTGGTCACTTTACCCAAATTATTTTAAGACCAGAGATTGTTTTGGAAAAAGGTGCCGATCAAGAGCTTGCTGCAAAACTACATGAAGAAGCGCATCATGAATGCATGATTGCCAATTCGATGAATTTCCCAATTACATGTGAAGCCAGCTTTAGCTTTGCTGAATAATTAATATGGAATAGCCACCGATAAAAAGGCGGTGGCTATACATTAAAAAAATAAATAGAGTCGTTAAATAAGATCTTTAAGCTGCATTTTCATCGACTTGGAAAATACCAAAAACGTTGTGGTCTAAATCGACAAAGTAACCATGCCAAGCACGACCGGGAATGGCGAATTTATCCATCGCGACAATACCACCTTGCGCTAAAATTTTTGCAGCCACTTCATCGAAGTTTTCGACCTGAACCGAACAGGTAAATGCATTGGTGCCATATTCCATTGGAGGCGTTTGAGCGGGGCGTTTTAATAGTCCACCCATAATCGAAGGTGTCTCTATGCGGTAATATTCAATTGGTAAGTTTGGATCTAATTTAAATTGCCAACCAAACACAGCTTGGTAAAACTGCGCATCGCGGGCAGGGTTTGAAGACTGGATTTCAAAATAGGCAATAGTGTTCATATTATTTAAATCATATTTTTATGGTGCAAAAAGTATACGCATAGCCTTTATAGCCACGAAAGCATTATTGTGTATGGGGAGCGTAAAATAAATGAAAGTGCTAGAAAATAAAAACCGACGATTCGAGTGATGAGAGAATCGTCGGTCAAAAACTTCATCAAGGGTTTCGGCTGCTAACAAAACCTAATCCGAAGGAAGGAAAGAGTCGTAATGAAAGGTCACCGAAACAATTTTGCGGATGCCGTGCAAAGGAAGTATTCGGTTGCTGCGACCTTGTTACCCTATATAACGTCAAGAGATCAGGATTGGTTGACAGAAAAATGAAAAAAAATCGAAAAAAATTTATAATTATTTTTTGAACCCATAAATTAGGCAAAAATATGACCAAATTACGTTTTTACTTTCTCTGGTTTTTTGGTTTATGCATCGTGCTCACCTTAATTGTAGGTGTGGTTGCAGCACTATTACCAGCGAGTGTAGGCGGTATTTTAACAGCCGTTCCATATTTAGGCGCAATGATTTTTGTCTTATTTAAATTTTTAAAGAAAGAACGCCGTGCACCGACTGTACCAGAAAAGAAGAAATTTACTTTAGGTTTTACCTTGATTTTTTGGGGCTATAACTTGTGTGGTGTTTTATTTGGTCTGTTTTTATTTGCCAGAAAAGACCCTGAGATTTTGCAAAACTTTATGCTTTACCTCAAACAACCTCAATTTTTAAGCATTATGGTGATTATGCTTTTAATGTTAGCTATTCCGCTTTATTTAATTACCTACTGGTTTTATGGCAAACAAGCACAGCGAATGGCTGACAAAATGTTTAATGTGCAATAGATCACTACGAAAACTCATACGATTAAATATAAATGAGTCTTATACAATTAAATAAAACTTGAATCCTCAGCTTAGGGGGAAATATGAATAAGAATGTATTAATTACAGGTGCGAGTGGTTTTATCGGAACGCATTTAATTAAGTTCCTTTTAGAAAAAAATTATAACGTGATTGCTGTGACACGGCAGGCTGGAAAGACATCTGACCATCCTGCCTTGCAGTGGGTGCAAAAGTTTGAAGATATTTCGACACGGCAAATTGATTATGTGGTGAATTTGGCAGGCGCAAATATTGGCGAGAAACGCTGGACCGAGTCACGTAAAAAACAACTCATTGAAAGCCGAGTAAATACGACCCGAAAATTGTATGCGTGGCTCAAGCAATCTGAAATTTTTCCGGAAGTAATTGTGTCTGGTTCTGCAATTGGTTATTACGGAATAGATGATCAAGAAAAGTGGACAGAAGTGTGCACAGAACAAAGCTCGCCACAGCCCATTTTCATGTCTCAGCTTTGCCAAGAGTGGGAACGCGCAGCGTTAGCAGACGCTCAGCAAAATACTAAAATTATTCGTTTAGGTGTAGTGTTTGGGCAGGGCGGTGGCATTTTGTCTAAAATGTTGCTTCCTATTCGACTCAATTTAGTCGGTCAAATTGGTCACGGTCGTCAGCCTGTAGTTTGGGTACACATTGAAGATGTATTAAATGCAATAGAGTTTATATTTCAGCATCCTCAATCTGCTCAAATTCACAATATAGTAGCGCCAGAAAACGTGGCTCAAAAAGCTTTTATTGAACAAGCTGCTGAGGTTTTAAATAAGAAACCACTGTTGTCAGCACCAAGCACGGTTTTCCGCTGTTTGTTGGGCGAACAGTCGCAATTGATCTTAAATGGTCAGTACGTCAAACCCGCTGCCTTACAAGCAGAAGGCTTTGAGTTTGCTTATCCCAAGTTAAAAGCAGCTTTAGAGAATATACTCGCCTCAGGCTAAGATTTTATTTTGCAAGCGCTCTGGTGAATATGCTTTGGCATCAACTAAGGTTGGTTGACCTAGCATAAGCTGACGGAGCAATTGCGCAGAGCCTGCACCCATACATAATCCATTTCTAAAGTGACCAAAGTTTGCCCACAGGTTATCCATTTCAGGCATTTTGCCAATGTATGGAACGCCATTTGGTGAACTTGGTCTGAGTCCTGCCCAACGATGTACAACCGGGAAATCGGCCAGTTCAGGCACCATTTCTAAACATGCTTCTAAAATATTGTGCTGAGTGTTTTCGTCGGTAGACGTGTCAAAACCACGATGTGCCATGCTTGACCCACACACAATATGACCGTCCATACGTGGAATCAGATACATGACTCGATTCATACACATGGTCGGTAGCCAGTGAGCAGGGGTTTTAAATAACAGCATTTGACCTTGAACAGGTTCGACTGGAATTTCGAGTTGTAATTGTGAGTTCCAGTAATGGCTCCAAGCGCCCGAAGTTATTACAAAATGATCTGCTGTATGTTTGCGACCATCTTCGGTTTGTAGGGCTTGTATGGCATCACCTTGTTGAATCAGTTTTTTAACAGGAGTGTGTTCGAAAAACTCAACATTTGGATGTTGCTTTAAATAGCGAATCAAGGACTGTAATACACGTGGATTACGAATATTAGACAGTTCAGGGAAATAAATGGCTTCTTGGAACTGATCGGAAATATGTGGATTGACTTGCTCTAGGGCATCTCGCTGTAAATATTCACAGCGCTGCATGGGTTCTTGATGTTGATTTGCATAGGAAAGTCCAACATCAAAATCTTCTTCATCAAAAATCAGCATGCCTGTGTCATGAATTTCAAAATCAATCCCTGTAACAGGGTAGAGCTTTTGATTCCATGCTTGATAAGAGGCTTTGCCAAATTGAGCGAGTTGGTTCACTGCATGCACATAGCGCCACGGGTACATCGGAGAGAGAATACCTCCACCAGCCCAAGAGGCTGCTTGTCCCGCTTGTTGTTGATCAAAAATGCTGACTTTACAGCCTTGTTCAACCAACTCCAGCGCAGACATTAATCCACTTATGCCCGCGCCAATGATTGCAATATGCATGCAGTGTTATCCTTTCTCTGCGAACTTAGTTCATTTCCTTGAGTTTTTCAGCAGCGGTTTCTGCAAAGTAAGTCCAGATTCCGTCTGCACCAGCGCGGCGGCAGCACATGAGTGATTCTAAAATTACTGAGTCTGATAACCAGCCATTTTGAATTGCACCCGCTAACATTGCATATTCGCCACTCACTTGATAAATGAATGTAGGAACACCAAAGGTATCTTTCACTTCACGTACCACATCCAGATAAGGCATGCCCGGTTTTACAATTACCATATCGGCGCCTTCTTGAATATCAAGCGCGATTTCATGTAGTGCTTCGGCACGGTTGGCAAAGTCCATCTGGTAGTTATATTTATTACCACCTTTTAGGTTGGATGCAGAGCCAACAGCATCACGGAACGGACCATAAAAGCTAGATGCATATTTCGCAGAGTAGGCCATGATGTTGGTATAGATGTGACCATTGGCTTCTAAAGCCTGACGAATTGCACCAATACGGCCATCCATCATGTCACTTGGTGCAATCACTTCGGCACCTGCTTCTGCGTGACTTAAGGCTTGTTTAATCAAGCATTCTACAGTCTCGTCATTGAGCACATAGCCAGTTTCATCAATAATGCCGTCTTGACCATGCGTGGTGTATGGGTCGAGGGCACCATCGGTAATTAACACCATTTCTGGTAATTCTTTTTTAAGCAGACGACATGTGGTTTGTACTAAACCATCTTCACGCCATGCAGCTTCTGCGGTGAGGCTTTTATCTTCTTGCGGGGTAACTGGAAAAAGAGCCAGTTTTGATACGCCCAATTCCAGAAGTCTTTCAGCTTTTTTCAGTAACAAATCTGCCGACAAACGCTGAATGTTTGGCATACTTGGAATATCTTGGGTCTGATTTTGTCCCGGTAATACAAATACTGGATAAATCAAGTGATTGGTAGTGAGCTGTGTTTCGCTGACCATCGCACGCAACTGGTCATTTTTACGGATACGGCGCATGCGAGTGGCTGGAAATGCAGGACGATTGAACGTATAAGTCATAACAATCTCGATGTTCGGTATTACACTAGGATAGGTTGGCGGATATTCCATTACTGTCAACCGACTGCTGTATTGTAGCCCCATAATGCTGGATTTGTACAAAATTATGGGTGTTTATCATGCTTTTAAATTTAGGCAATGTATGAGTGATGAAAAGAAAAATTGGACTGGGAACATCCATTTAGGTGCAAAAACTGACCTAACTGTGGTTCTCAACCAATTATGTAAGGCGTTTAATAGCTCTCCTTTTTTTAAGCATAGTGGAATGATTATGCGTGTGGTGGACGGGCACATTGAAGGCTATATCGAGATGCAACCCAACCTGATTGGCAATCTGGCATTTCAGATTTTGCATGGCGGCGTTGCTGCAACCTTGCTTGATAGTATTGGCGGAATTGTGGCCATGGAACATCTCTATCGCCGTTCAACCCCAGAAACTTTAACTGAAACCATTAAGCAAGTGTCGCGTTTGGCAACAGTCGACATGCGTGTAGATTATTTAGCACCGGGGCGTGGTAAATATTTTATTGCCCGTGCTGAAGTGTTACGTTTAGGTCGTAAGGGCTGCACCATGCGCATGACTATGGTCAATGATGAAGATAAAGCCATTGCTGCGGGCATTGCTTCATATGCCTATTAAGCAATGAATTGAACCATTTAAAAGCGCCAAGTGCGCTTTTTTTAGTGTTTGAAAAGCTAAAATTTTTACAAAAACTTTGAGATAAACATTAATTTAATTAGAACGAACGCATGAGTTATAAATTTTTATTCTCATATTATGAGGTTTTAGCGTTAAAATTACCTCCTTTGACAATGCGATATGTCTTGTTTATAGAAAAATAAAAACTCTATAACAAGGTGTAGTGCGAGATTGATGGCAAAGCCAACTCATCTTTAGGAACATACCATGACTGATGCACAAAGCAATGTAGAAGAAACAGTGCCAACAACATCTGCCTCGGATGACAACAATCAAAACAAGCGCAAAAAATTTCTTGGTTTTTTTGCGCTGATTTTATTGATCGCCGCTATTTTATATGCAATTTGGGCATTATTTTTAAATCATTCCGTGAGTACGGATAATGCTTATGTCGGTGCTGAAACCGCGCAAATTACTTCAATGGTGAGCGGTCAGGTCGCTCAGGTTGTCGTAAAAGATACCCAAACGGTACATCGTGGTGACGTGCTGGTTCGTATTGATGACCGTGATGCCAAAATTGCATTAGCGCAAGCTGAGGCGGAACTCGCAAAAGCAAAACGCCAATACAAACAAACCGCAGCAAACAGTAGTTCTTTAAACTCTCAAGTTGTGGTTCGTGCTGACGAAATTAACAGTGCTAAAGCACAGGTTGCTCAAGCGCAGGCCGACTACGACAAAGCTGGGTTAGAACTCAACCGCCGTGCACAACTTGCCGCGTCTGGTGCAGTGTCTAAAGAAGAACTCACTAAGGCACAAAGTGCAGTTGAAACAGCCAAAGCAGGGCTAGAGCTTGCTAAAGCTGGTTTAGCACAAGCGTCTTCAAGCCGTAAAGCTGCCGAAAGTACCTTAGCTGCAAACGAAGCCTTAATTCAGGGTGTAAGCGAAGTTTCAACACCTGATGTACAAGTTGCGCAGGCACATGTTGAACAAGCTCAGCTTGATTTAGAACGTACCGTGATTCGTGCGCCAGTTGATGGTGTAGTCACACGTCGTAATATTCAAGTTGGTCAACGTGTTGCACCGGGCACCAGCATGATGATGATTGTGCCGTTAAATGATTTATACGTAGATGCAAACTTTAAAGAAAGTCAGTTGAAAAAAGTCCGTCCGGGTCAAATCGTTACGCTTACTTCAGATTTATATGGCGATGACGTTGAATATCACGGCAAAGTGATGGGCTTCTCTGGTGGTACAGGCTCTGCCTTTGCCTTAATTCCGGCTCAAAACGCAACAGGTAACTGGATTAAAGTGGTTCAACGCTTACCAGTTCGTATTGCACTTGACCCGAAAGAACTTGCTGAACACCCACTGCGTGTTGGCTTGTCGATGGAAGCAAAAGTCGACTTATCTGCGAAGTAAACGCTTATGAAAACGCAAACACCTTTTGCCGAACTAAGCGGTGGCCGTTTAATACTGGCAGCGTTTGTTATTGCCTTGTCGAACTTTATGGTCGTGCTCGATACGACCATTGCCAACGTATCTGTACCGCACATTACCGGTAACCTTGCTGTTTCAAGTACACAAGGCACATGGGTTGTTACGTCCTATGCAGTTGCAGAAGCGATTTGTGTACCTTTAACGGGTTGGCTTGCAGGGCGCTTTGGTACCGTTCGGGTTTTTATTTTTGGCCTGATTGGTTTTACCATCTTTTCTTTTTTGTGCGGTCTAGCAAACTCGTTAGGTATGTTGGTGTTTTTCCGTATTGGACAAGGTCTATGCGGTGGCCCGCTCATGCCACTCAGCCAAACCTTGCTCATGCGTATTTTCCCTCAAGAAAAGCATGCGCAGGCGATGGGCCTATGGGCAATGACGACCGTCGTTGGGCCAATTTTAGGACCAATTCTGGGTGGTCTGATTAGTGATAACCTGTCTTGGCACTGGATTTTCTTTATTAACATTCCGGTCGGCATTGTTTGTGTTTTAGCGGCAATCCGTTTGCTTAAACCAGCCGAAACAGAAACCATTTCTTTAAGAATCGATACTGTCGGTTTAGGTCTGTTAATTCTCTGGATTGGTGCGCTACAGCTCATGCTCGATTTGGGGCACGAACGTGACTGGTTTAATAGCACCAGCATTGTGGTATTAGGCTTAACTGCCGCCATTGGCTTTGTGGTGTTCCTCATATGGGAGCTGACCGACAAACACCCCGTCGTAGATGTCAAAGTCTTTAGGCATAGGGGCTTCGCAATTTCAGTACTGGCCTTGTCGCTCGGCTTTGGCGCGTTCTTTGGCAGTATTGTACTGATTCCACAGTGGCTGCAAATGAACCTTTCTTACACCGCTACATGGGCCGGCTATTTAACTGCAACCATGGGCTTTGGTAGTTTGACCATGTCACCGATTGTGGCAAAGCTTTCGACCAAACATGACCCACGTGCGCTGGCGAGTTTCGGTTTGATTTTGCTGGGCGGGGTGACCTTAATGCGGGCATTCTGGACCACAGACGCCGACTTTATGGCACTGGCTTGGCCGCAAATCCTGCAAGGTTTTGCTGTACCGTTCTTCTTTATTCCACTGTCGAACATTGCACTCGGTTCGGTACTCCAGCAAGAGATTGCATCTGCTGCGGGTCTTATGAACTTCTTGAGAACCATGGCAGGGGCGATTGGTGCTTCAATTGCAGTGACCGTGTGGGACGACCACGCTAAAGTTGCACGTAGTGAAATGGTGTCAAACCTAAATACTGCCGAAGTTCAAAATAACCTTGCACAAAATGGTTTTTCGGCTGACTCGACCTTAGGAATTATTTCAAACCTCGTTGATAAAGAAGCGATTACCATGTCAGCAAACCATGTATTTTTGCTGTTTGCGATTGTATTTGTCTTTGCGGGGCTGGTCATTTGGCTGTGTCCGAAACCCAAAGGAGATGTCAGCGGAATGCCATCTCATTAAACACAAAAAAGCATCTCTTCGGAGGTGCTTTTTTTTAGGCCCACTAAAAAATAGAGCGAGTCTATAAATGGTAGATTTTGCCTGTATTTCACTAAATAAAGCATGCCAGAATCGGGCAGATCAATTATAAAAGCATGTAATATCAAGCAAGGAGGCTTAATACAGGGCACAGGAAAAAACGCCCTTAAACATTCAATATTATAAAACCTTATTTTTATCAAAGATTAAAAAAACTTAATACCTGAAAACAAAGAAGCTTGCATGGCAATTGCATGGATAGGCAGGCGTATATATTGGAGTTATCACGTGAATAAAAGATATTCATTTTTGTTCAGTAGTTTATTAGCAGTCGGTTTATTACAAGGATGTGGAGATGATTCTTCAGATCAGCCCAAGGATGATTCAAATACAACCCCGCCCAATTTAATTGTAGATAATGATCCCACCAGTTGTAGCAAACTGGCACAAGACGGTTCAAGCGTGGTGGTCGGTTCAAACCAAAATGGTGACCCAGCAGCGCCTGAGGGTGCATCGGGTTATAGACTCGGTAACACGGTTAAATACGCAGATAAATATATGGTGGTGGCAAATACGCCACTTGCGGTAAAAGCGGGTTGTGATGTTTTAAGAGCAGGCGGTAGTGCAGTCGATGCAGCCGTTGCGGTACAAGCGGTTTTAGGTTTAGTCGAGCCACAATCGAGCACCATTGCTGGCAGTGGTTTTATGATGTATTACGATGCCAAAACTAAAAAAGTCACAGCTTATGATGGTCGTGAAACCGCACCAGCCGCAGCCAATGAATATTATTTAATTCGCCAAGATATATATGACCCAAATTCACCAGCACCTGTACCAAGTGCCCGCCGTAGCGGTCGCTCGATTGGTGTGCCGGGAGTGATGCGTTTACTTGAACAAGCACAAAAAGAACATGGCAAACTCAAGTGGAACCAGCTTTTTGGCGAAGCGATTGGTTTGGCTGACAACGGTTTCCGCATTCCGGGCCGTTTAGCAGATGCAATTGCAAGTAATGCAAACAGCTTAGCGCTCGATGCAAATGCAATGGCAACCTATTTCTACACAGATGGTTCACCTCGTAAAGTCGGTGAGACCATGACCAATAAAGCCTATGCAAAAACCCTAGAAGCACTTGCCACGCAAGGCGCAAATGCGTTGCACACTGGTCCTATTGCTCAAGCGATTGTGGCAAAAGCAGGCCAAACACTAGGGGATGACCCAGCACGAACTCCAATTACGCCAAGTTTAATGACCTTGCAGGATTTATCGAACTATCAGGTTAAAAAACGCGACCCGATTTGTACAACGTACCGTGACCGTTACTATGTTTGTACCATGCCGCCTCCATCTTCGGGAGGGATTGCAGTTGCGCAAACACTAGGTATTTTAGAAAACTTTGATATGTCGCTTTATCCACCTAAAAATCCTGAAAATGAAGGTGGTGTGCCAGATGTGATGGGCGTGCATTTAGTGTCTGAGGCAGAACGTTTGGCCTACGCCGACCGTGACAAATATGTGGCAGACACCGACTTTGTCGCTTTACCAGCACAGGGTATACCAAGTTTTATTGATAAAAATTACCTGAAACAACGAGCCGCACTGATTAACCCGAACCAGAGTATGGGCATTGCACCAGCAGGTAATTTCAACCCAGCTTCGGGTGTGGACACCACTGTTGAACATGGCACGACTCAGTTCACGATTGTAGATGCCTATGGCAATGTGGTTTCAATGACATCGACTGTTGAATCGAGCATGGGTTCATTCCACATGGTGGATGGTTTCTTGCTGTCAAACCAGTTAACTGACTTTAGTGCGAACCCTTATGACAGCACTGGGGCACCAGTTGCCAACCGTGTAGAAGGTGGCAAACGCCCACGTAGTACCATGGCGCCAACTTTAGTATTTAAAGGGACCACGCCAGATGAGTTTTATATGGCAACGGGTTCCCCAGGTGGCGGTACCATCATTCAATATGTAGTTAAAACGTTGGTAGGTGCGCTGGACTGGAACTTAAACGCTCAGCAGGCGACCTCGCTTGTTAACTTTGGCGCGACCAATAGCAAAAACACCAATGTGGATAGCTCGAATGTGCAGCTTTCTCTGCTTGATTTGATTGAAGGCTTAAAAGCAAAAGGGCATGGCGTTGCTAACACTGCGCAAACCAGTGGTATTTCAACGATTATGAAAGTAAATATAAATAATCAAAGTAAATACGCAGGTGGGGTAGACCCACGCCGTGAAGGTATTGTGTTAGGTAATGGAGCCTTATAGATCAAACTTTAAAAAAAGCTGTCATTTTTGGCAGCTTTTTTATGAGGGGCCTTGAAAAAAACAAAAGGCTCTCCATTATGTAAATATGTTCATCAGTAGCAGACTGTTGATAAATTGCACAGCATTTTATTTTAGTTATGCTATGATGTTCAGACATTCATGGGGATGTTATTGGCTTCGACGCCGGTGATGAAACTCATAGATGCATGCCGAGAGCGCATTTTCTCTCGTAAATAAAATTTGCATTTTAATAGTCGCAAACGACGAAACTTACGCTCTAGCTGCCTAAGGGCCGCTTGTCCGCTTCCTAGAATACTTGTGGTCTGGGAACCCGACTGAAGCGCACGCACACAAGTCCGTATAGAGTCAAGCCTCGGGGCTTTATACCAAACTTAGAGGATCGCACCTTGTACCCTGTTCGTCGGGTCACTTGGTGTTAAAACAATAGACGATATCTAAGCATGTAGTATTCTCGAGCGTAGTGCTGGCGGACGCGGGTTCAACTCCCGCCATCTCCACCAAGATTCTCTATATAAAAAAGCCACTTATGATAAGTGGCTTTTTTATTGACAGGATTTTGACAGGCTTAGTCTGTCTTATGTTTTTCTTCGATCTTATTTACTCTTTTATTGGTAAAGTTGAAACTTGTGATAGGTGCTTAGATGTATTATTGCGAAGCATTAGAACTAGATGTTAATTAAGTAATTAATAGAATTCAGAAGTTAAAAAGATCACAATGAGATATGATAAATAAAAAAATTTAATAGAACTTATTTTGAGATGCCTAGATTATGAATGATACTGATAAATTTGGCTTTTCTGCTGACCGTCCAATTCATACTGTAAAAGAAGATTTATTAGGTAGAGCCAAATTCTCAGAAAATTTAGCTGAAGCTATCAGTAATTGGAATGGTAGGGATAGTCTAGTTGTTGCATTATATGGTGACTGGGGAGCAGGAAAATCTTCAGTAAAAAATATGGCTTTATCATATATGAAAGATAAAGAATTAAAGCAAATAATAATTGAATTTTCTCCTTGGGAGTGGGCTGGACAAGAAATAATAACGAAAGCTTTTTATGATGAAGTTTCGAAATCAATTGGAAAACAAAATTCCTCCGAAAAGTATAGAAAATTAGCCAGATCATTTAAAAAATATGGTGACTACCTTGATGTAGGTGAGGTGATCTTAACTTCAACATCTTCCTCACTTCCAATTATTGTTTCTGTAATAGCTGGGATTGGTTTCTTTAATGCATTTCTGACTGATACAAAAGTAATTACTTTACTAACTACTGGAATTGTAGCTGTAACACCTTTACTAAAATGGACAATAGACAAAATAAAGAAAGTAAAAGGGTATTTAGATGAAAAAGCTAAAGATAGTGAAAAAAATTTAGATGAAATACGCAATGAATTGAAAATAGCGTTGCAGGGTATTGAAACTCCTATCCTAATAGTTATGGATGATTTGGATAGATTAAGCTCTTCTGAACTAAGAATGATTTTTCAATTAATAAAAGCAAATACAGAGTTTCCTAATGTAACTTTTTTATTATTATTTCAAAAAGATATTGTCGAAGAAAAATTAAGTGATACGAGTCAATCAGGAAAGAAATATTTAGAAAAAATTATTCAAGTTCCCTTTAATATTCCTAAGGCTGAAGTAAGTAAAGTTCATCAAGTTCTTTTTAATAGTATTGAAATAATATTAAATTCGGATGTGAGTATTAGTAATAAATTTGATAATAAAAGATGGGGGCAAATTTTTAATGAAGGCTTAAATAAATATTTTAAAAATTTAAGAGATGTCTATCGGTTTACTTCAACTTTAAAATTTCACTTTAATTTACTAAAAGGTGTGGAAGTTTTTGAAGTTAATCCTGTAGATTTAATAGTTATAGAATGTTTTAGAGTTTTTGAACCAAATCTGTATCATGAGATATTTGTCAATAAGGGAGTGTTTACAGCTTTTGGGGTTTCTACTGCTTATGATAATGGGAGGGAAAAAGAGAGACTTCAAGATACAATAAAAAGTATTATTAATAGTGTTGATAATATGGATAAAGAATTAGTTGAGAAAATATTAAAAAATATTTTTCCAAATATAAGATCAATAATAAGTAATATTTATTATGATTATAGTCATCATGATAATTGGTTTGCAGATGGTAGGATTTGTCATGAGAAAAATTTTGATCAATACTTTTTGCTATCTTTAGAAAGTGTTGAAATTACTAAATCTGATTTAGAAAGATTCCTTATTTTAACAAGAAATAAAAACCTTTTAAAAAATGAAATATTAGAGTTAGATAAGAAGGGAATTCTAAGTGAATTTCTTATACAATTTGAAGTTTTTAGTAAAAGAATATCTATAGATTCAGCTAAACCTTACATGAGTGCATTGTTAGAATCTGCTGATTTAGTAGATGAAAATTCATCAGAGTCTTTTACTCCTTTTAGTCTATCAACCTATATTTATAGATTATTTAATTTATTTTTGGAAAAAATAGATAATAAAGATGAAAGAGGAAGGTTGATTTTAGAAAATTTTAATGAAAATCATGGGCTTATTATTATTGCACAATTACTACTTTCTGAAGAAAAAAGTAAGGGAAGTGGTGATGAATTATTACTTAATGAAAATGATTTTAATAATATTAAAGAAATTTTTTTAAATAAATTAAAAGAATATGCTTATTGTAATAGTGAATCATTTATAAGTAAAAAAACTTTTTTAACACTTTTGTATAGATGGAAGAGTTGGGGTGATGAAAAAGAAGTTGTTGAGTGGGTGGCTACAAAATCTAAGGATATCGAAGGAATGATTAAGATTTTGAAAGGAATGGTTCAGACTACAACTTCATATACGTCAGGCGATGATTCATCGATAATCAAATATCATATTAAAGGTGATTATATAAATGATTTTTTAGGGATTGAAAGGGTTGAGGAAACTATTAATAATATAAATCTTTCTTCACTTAATGTAGAGGATCTAAAAGTTATTGAGTTGGCTAAAGTAGGTATAGAGCAGAAAAAAATAATGAAGATCGGTTTTAAAAATTATATTTAATTTTAGAGTAATACTTTGTTGTCTAATAGGTGAGTAATATAAAAAATTGCTTTATTTTTTGTGATTATTTATGTATAAAATATACTTAAAAGCTTTTGATATATTTTAAATTTTTATGAGATGTTAATGATGATAGAAATTGATGAGACAATCTTAGATACAATCATAGAAGCAAAAAAAAATAATAAATTAGCATTTTTTATTGGTGCAGGTTTTTCAAAAAATTCTGAAACTGAATTAAAGAGAATTCCACTTTGGGGTGATTTGATTAATGATCTAAAGAAAAGTTTAAATATTGAAAATGAAAATGATTTTCTTAAAATTGCACAATTATATTATCTTAAATATGGTGAATATCAATACTATAATAAACTAAAAAAATATTTTGAATTAAATTTAGAACCAAGTAGAGTACATAAAAAATTATTTAGTTTATTACCTAATCTAATAGTAACTACAAATTGGGACTGTTTGTTAGAGCATACTGCAATTGAAGAGGGTTTAACATATGATGTGATTGTGAGCGATGTAGATCTAGTAAAATCATCCTATTTTCATAAAATTGTAAAAATGCATGGTGATTTTCAACATCATAATATTGTTTTTAAAGAAGATGATTATTTAAAGTATTATAATGATTTTCCATTAATAGAAAATTATATAAAAAGTATATTGTCTACACATGTTGTAGTTTTTATTGGATATTCTTATTCTGATGTGGATTTAAAATTAATTACAAAATGGATTGAAACGAAGTCTAAGGTTACACCACCAAAGTACTTATTTAGTTCTAGATATAATGAAGCTGAAGCAAGTTATTTGAAAAATCATGGTATTCAATTTTTGAATCCTAAATCTAATCCAGAATATCGCGTTAGTGATATATTGATTGATTTTTTTGATATAATTAGTGAAAAAAATGAGTTCTTAAGATACAAAAAAATATTAGAAAAAGAATTTCTAGATTTCAATGAAGAATTATTATTAGTGAAGATTTTATATCAAAAGATAAAAATATTGGATGAACTGGAATCGATTTTCCCGATGCAAATAAAAGAGTTGTTTAGTAATTCTACAATTGAATTCCATGTTGGATGTTACGCTTTTTATTTAATTTCTGATGGTATATTAACTACTGATCATGATGAAATAGTTAGAAAGTATTACAAATTTATTAATAAAATTATTGAAAAAAATAAAGGTGTCGATAATGAGATAACAATAATAATAAAAAAAATATTTAATATTTTTAAAAAAGCAAATATATTATTTTTAAAGTTTACTAGTAAGAATGAGAATAGAGAGTATTTTGATATAAAAGAATATTTGGGTGAAAAAAATGAAGATAATCAAAATCTATATCTAAATTTTTCTAGTAAGGGTGAGTCAAATGACTTGATGTTTTTAGAGAACTATAAAGAACTAG
This sequence comes from Acinetobacter sp. WU_MDCI_Abxc222, assembly GCF_025514755.1. Taxonomy (NCBI): domain Bacteria; kingdom Pseudomonadati; phylum Pseudomonadota; class Gammaproteobacteria; order Moraxellales; family Moraxellaceae; genus Acinetobacter; species Acinetobacter sp. WU_MDCI_Abxc222. The sequence continues at coordinate 224,627 of NZ_JAHPVG010000005.1, read as the reverse complement.
AAAAATCTTCTTTATTAAAAATTGCATCGAATATAAAAGAAAGGAACTATATATCTTTGGCAATAAATTCATTTAATAATGAAATTGCACAGCTTATGTTAAAATTCGACTTTAAAGAAGATTTAAATAAAATAGATGGTAAAGATGATAGCGGTAGTAAAAGTGAAATAAAAGTATTTAAGGATTATTTTGATTTTTATGGATTAACGAATAAAAAGGAATATAATTTTATTAATAGCTTTTTAAATTTCAATATTTTGGACAATATATACTTTTCTACTAATGAGAGAATGAAAAAAAATATAGCACGATTAGAAACTATAAAAAATGGTGGACTTTCTATTGATTCTAATCAAACTGAAGAAGAGTTGCTTGTTGAGTCATATCTTAATTTTATGTACAAAAATAATATAGCAATGGAAAGTTATAGTAGTGTTAATGATTTTTTTAACAATCATATTGATTACAAGATTAATCTTATTGAAATAAATTACAAGAAAGAAGATAAAAAAGAAAATATTTTTGCTATGCGACAATTTTCAAATCAACCAGTATTGGAAATAAACTATGTAGATTTATTTATTTTATTAAATTTTTCAGAAAATAAAACTGTAGTAAAGCTATTAAGACTTTTAGTCGATATTTTAAGCAATGATGAAACTAAAAAAATTAAAGTTTTTTTTGATAAGGATATTGATTTAAAAAGTTATTTTGTAAAATGTTTTGAAAATTTATTGCTTAAGAAAAGTTCATCAAATGTTGAAAAAGTATTATCTAAATTGATATTAATTTCATCTGTATGTGATTGGAAATCTGGTGAATTTTTGTTAGAAAAATTCAAAGAAATATTTGTAAGCTATCAGAGTTTTCAAATATTTGAGACAATTAATAGTTTTGTTGCATTCAATTCAAAAATATTTAAAAGTAAAGATATTGATTTTAGTCCATATATTGATCTTATTATTAATTTGATTTTAGAAAATAAAATTAATGGTTTTGGTTATGGGGCTATACAAAGAGGTGGTTTGTCAAATGTTTTTAACTATATGTCTTGGAGAAAAGATTATAGTAATGTTGAACTTATTAACGAATTTATCTATTTTTTGAACTCACCATATAATGAGAATAAAGATTTTTACTCAATAAAAGTACTTCCTTATCTATTTTATATATCTAATGAGGATGTTAAGAAATATATTAGAGAATATGTTGGTAGTTATATTAATGGTAATATAAATGAAGATAAGTTTGAATTATTTTTGTTATCTATCGTTTATGATGATAAATTTTTAGATAGTATTTCAAAAGAAAACTATAATAGATATTTAGCAGAATTTGAAAAATATTGTAATGATTCATTTAGATTTAAAAATTATCTTCTTGAAGAAATTGTATTGAATTTTTCAAATAATGAAGGTGATCAATATAATTTCTTTAGGCAAATAAAAGATAAATATAATCTTTAATTTTTAATCTAAAATTAAGATTATATTTAAAAGAAAATATTGGCTTGACGATTTTTAAAGGAGATCTCGCAATATAAGTTAAGATAAAATTTTTAAAATCATATAAGTTTTTTTGGCATTACTGAATAGTACGCCGAGATATACTCTGAAATTTGGGGAAATTTCAAAACATGATTACTCCGCTGGGGAGCGGTTTAAGAAAAGGGTAATCATCGATTCTTAAATAATTTATAAGATTTGGTTAGATCAAATGAACAACTCAATAACGAGATATTTAAATAATTTGGGGCAGTGGCATGAAGTTGCGCTGACAATGTCTAAAGCGATAGTTGCAATAGGGGTGTTGTGCTTAGTTGTGTATCTTTTAACAATTGGCTATATCCCGTCGGAAATTAGCTTTGGCGATACACTTATTTTTTTACTGATTTTTGCCGCGTTCTCCATTGCTTACACTGTATTAGGATTCATGCTTTTTTTCTTTGGCACATCCTTAGCTCCAGTGGCATATCTTGTCTTAAGTTGGGTTGATAAGTATTTACCACCACATATTAGAATTGGGAAAAAACTTCCTTTTCCAAAAATTAATATTATTACGTTAATTGGCTCTCTTTATCTTTTATACGTTATTCACGGCATATTTTTATTGCATTGGAAAGTCAATTTATACATAGGAATTACCGTATTTTTTATCGCCTTTGCGTATTATCCTTTTTATATGAATAGACAGAAGATTAAAGAATTTAATATAAAATTTGAAAATCTAGCAGATATTGTTGATGATCCTGATGCTAGTGAAAATCTTAAAGCATTCGCAAGAAAAAAATTAAAGAGATTAGAAACACACGTTAAAGATAGCTTAGAAATAGCTTTTTTTATTAGCTTGACTCCGCTTGTACCCCTGATCCTTATTGGTGATGTTGGTAAAGCATTCCTAAATTATACTATGCAAAATACTGGGGTACGAATAGAAAAGGCTACCTTATATATTAAAGAGCCTTATGCAAATTTAATTGAATTGCCAAAAATGACTACTAAAGAACTGAGCCAGTATCAAACCTTTATTTTTAAAGATGTTAAAGTGTTATTTCAAGGCATTGGTAAAAGCACTTTAGTTTCTTACAAAGTGAAAGATATTGAAAAGCAGTTAGTTATTCCCAATGACTATATTACTGTAGAGCGAGCTCAGAAGGCCGATAAGTAAAGTTATATATCACTCGTTATTAATTAGTTATTTTGGTATCCCCCAGACCCCCGTGCCACAACAGAACTTTAATTCTCTCCAGAAAAAGCCTTCAATATTCAGGGCCTTTTCTCGCTTAGATTAATTTTTTACATTCAATATCATTTAACGGTGAATCAGTTTTCATTATGATTTTTTCAATTTTGGGTTGAAGTACCAAAGCCTCTTTTGAAAGTTCTTTAGCTTTAGCTGATATCTCACTTCCGCTTTTTTCTTTAAGATTTATATATTTTTCAATGTATTTATTACTTACACATAATGAATCTAATGCATCAATTGACATCTTACTTTTTTTACCCGAAGCCATTAAATCAAGATCATCATTAAGCTTTAAATTTAAAGAGTCGTATGTTGTATTGACTGCATACATTAAAAAAGTGGCATAACTTAGTAACTGATCATTAGTTTGAGTTACCTTGTTAGCTTCATTGTATGCTGCTTTATATAAGAATTTTGTGTAATAAAGCTGATTAAACTGGGCATAGAGTGATGCTTCGCTTGCTTGGGTTACATCAGCTTCAGTAATTCCATGTTTTTGAGGGGGGACTTGGCTACATGCTACCGTTAAAAGAGACAATAAAATAATACAAAGTTTAGATTTCACAATTAATTAACCATTTCTTATTCAGGCAAGGAATAACTAGATTTAGCTATAACTATTTTATAAAATTAGCTATATAAAGCTCCTTTTAATTGGAGCTTTATATAGTAATATTTAATTAATATTTTCAACTATTTACAAACTTGTTGAAAAGTTGCTAGAGATTTGTCTTTGCTATCTCTTAGCTTGATAATTTCATTTCTTGCTTCGTATAGTTGCTTAACACTTTTCTTGGTGTCTTCGGTGATATTGGCTTTATATCGCTCATCCATATTATTTATATAGTTTTGCATGTAGACGGTCAGCCAACAGACATCGTTGAGATCGGTATAGTCAAACTTATTTTTATCTAAGCCAGTTAACCAATTACCATACTCATCATTCAGTAGACTTTGTGCAGTTCTTACTTTTACAAAAGTATTTTTGAAAATGATCTCTTTTAGAGCTGGTTCTTGTTTTACGTCTTTATTGGCTTCCAAAATCAACTTTCTATTATCAGTAACGTAATTCTTGAAGTCCTTTTGAATAAATGTATCTACATCCTCTTTTTCAGATGCTTTACATCCATTGAAGCCAACCAAAAGAAGCGGTGCTAAAAATATTAATATCGTTTTCTTCATATTATTACTCGTGACTAGAAACTACTGAGCGGCGGTGTATATTGATATTGTCGTATAAACTGCGATACGGTAGCACTATCATAAGGACGACCAAATACTTTCTTATACATATTCTCATTAATTAGATATGGTCCATTATTCTCATGGATGGCAATAGCATTTCCCGCTAAAACAGGCTTGTTTGCGTTGGAAAGGGCAAGATCAATAACTTCACCAAAATTTTTCTTAGCAATTGCCATACGTGCTGTAAAAGAATCTTTAGTAAGTTCTCTAATAAAAGTTGAGCCTTCATTTAATGAATGCTTTTGAGCATACATCGTAAACTTAAGATACATCATTGTATGAAAAGAATATCTTTCTAAAACTGATTCACTAAACTGACGTAAATCATACTCAAGCCCAAAACGAATTGCTAAATCGTGTTCAAAAGGTATTCTGTTTTTAACACCATCCCATTGACCTTGATTCATCATAAAGGTGTAAGGCACTGTAGTGTGATAATTAAGAATTTTAACAATGCTATTGCATAATAATGGATCTAATAATTCATCTGCATGACAGACTTTAACTTCATTATCTAAAGATGGAATTAATGTTGGTGAGAAAACTCTATCTTGTGCCATTTTAAATCCTTACAGTGGAGGTAACGGTTTAGAAGCATCAATGGTCTGAAACTCTACTTCATCTGGTGAGTCAGCATTGATAACATGGGTTTTACCTTCTTTATCCGTCCAACCGGTTTCTACTTTTCCATCCTTCTTGTAAATAATTGAATAGGGAATTTCACTAAAAACTTTTTGGGTCTTTTCATCCTTTAATTGGAACTGAATACCATATTCTTTAGATTTGTCTTCTACAAAACTATCTTGAGTTTGGGCTTTACTCGCTGGCGAACTTTGAGCCGAACCACCACCATTGTCTTGAACTACTAAGTTCTGTTGTGGAAGTAACTTACAGCCACAGGAAAGAGAGTCGTTAACACGCGCAGCAGCTTTACCAAAGATTTGCATATACGGGTCGCCAGACACAATAGTTGCAACAACTTTATGAGTGGGGCAGGTAGCTTTGTCACCGACGCAAGCAACGGGAATACCGTCGACTAGGAACATACTGTTCCCAGAAATTACTTGACCACCGCCACTAGTGGGGCAGCCTATTGTTATATATGGTGTTGCCAAACTTATTCCTTCTTATCTTTATGAAGTGCCAAAAGCATACCAAATAGGGGGTAGACAATACTGTATATTTTTTATTGTTCAGTAGAGTTAACTTATTGTCCAAGGCCCCCGTGCCACAACAGAACTTTAATTTTTTGTGCTGAGTTAAAGTCATCCACCATTGCGACACAGAGATAAGGGAGCTAAGCCAAAAGTTTAGCCCATGTCTTCTTTATCGCACCGCCGCATCACGCTAAAAAAAGTAGGGGCAAAGTCCTGTGGGAGAGCAGGACTTTGCAAACTGACATGTTCTAGACGTTGCATGAGCTGAGGTGAATACACTTGTTCAAGCCGTTGGTAAATACAGTCGCAACTGGCTTGGGTGTGCCCACCCGACAGGCAAATTTTTTCAAAATCCTGCTGAGTGTGGAGGTCACAACCCGAAACGCTGTAATCGCCGACAACGAGGCCTAAAACCAAAATAGTTTTATAAAATTTCATATTATTCTCGTAATGATTGGGGATATATCAATGAGAAAAAATAAACCGCTATATTTTAAGTTTTAAAATCATTTTAAAGGAAATAGTTAACCCGCCTATAAAAGCAATAAAATAAAATGACTTAAATTTTAAAATAAAAATAATTTATAAATTTGAAAATTTAGATAATAGAAAACCCAAATTTTAAATAAATAAAAAGTTTATAAGAGAGAGGGGATTACTCTAAAAAAGGTCATGGTTAACTCCTTAAAATTTATGGAGCTCTACCACCAAAAATCACCGTCAATTGATTATGGTGGTAGAACGAAAGGGGGTTAGCAGACTGGGATCCAAGGAACCAGCACGCGCGAGCGCGTCCCCCTCCCGTCCTACCGCAAAGAAAAGGGACGCAAGGGTCTAACGACTTATAGTTGAACTATAACCCGCCATGGATCTACGGTCTGCTAAAACCGACTGGCAATGTAGGCCAGCGGGACCATAATAATCATAAGTTTTTAACAGGTCAATTCAATTTAAATAAAATATTATAAAAATTTTAAATATAAATTTATATTTTAATTAAACTCAAAAGTTAATATATTTAAAGCCGTAAATTAATAAAAATAATAAAGCTAAACTAAACGTTTAGCTTGCTCTTAAAATGTATAACGGTAATTAATAAATACACGGTGCTGGTCCCAATCTTTCCGAGACATGCCATTTATTTTTTCACCTAGGTTTGCATTTTCAAACTTTGACTCATAATGTAAAAATGAATAACGCACATCTAAGTTTTTCACCCACGGCAAGGCATAACTCACCGTAAAGTCAAAGTAACGCTCTTTACCCTCAATATCACTGCTGATGTTACTTTGGTGAGCGCCAAAGCCATAAATATACTTCGCCTCGGTTTTTAAACCTTTGACGTAGTCTTTCCAGTTATATTTCAGGCGAAGGGCAACAGCGGTTTCATCGTTATTGGTAAAGTCAGGGCCAATGGTCGCAGAGGTCGGAAACGGGTTAGTGCCGTGGTCTTGCGTCAAAACCGAGTTGCGGGCGGAGTGCACGGCAAAGTTATCTTCAATCCAAAAACCATCAAACTTTGAAACGGCAATGCCACCTTCAAGATTATTCTTGGCCACATTTACATCTACGAAATAACCATTGCCACGGTTGTTAATGTCTTGGCCTTTGACACAGTCCAGCTCGGTTTCGGCACCGCATTTAAACAGCTTGCCATCATCACGCGAGAAAAAAGCACCTGTGTTAAATGTCCACACAAGGCCATGCAAGGGCAGTTTATATTGTGCAATCGCCCCATACTTTTTTAAATAATCTTTGCTATTTAAATACTCGGCATTCACGCTCCAGTTTTTGTACTGATACTTGGCACCGAGCAAACCCACATAATCAATGCGCTCGTCATTTTCAGTCACCAGTTTTTCAAAAGAGTCTATGCTGCGCGGTTTCCAGCGGTCATAATAAGCAATGTAAGTCTGTAGCTGATCATTCAATTGAAACTGACCACTCGCACCCGAAAAAGTGTCGGGCACCGCGCGATTATTAGTGCTTTTAAGTAACAGTGAATCGTGCAACTGGCGGCCTAACTTAATTTCGCCTTTGTCGCCGAGTTTTGCTTTGATATAGAGCTGCCCTAAAGTTGCAAAGTTCTGGTCGAGCTTGCCGTTATTTTCGACTTCTAAAAGCTGAGCGCTCGGCTTGCCAGAGTCAAATAACTTGGTGACTGCATAGAGTGAGCCATCTACCCCAAGCCAGTCCCACAAGTAAGGTGACTGATAATTTAACTCAAGCCCTAAGGCACTTTGTTCATATTCACTCGATGAAGGCGAAGGGTTGGCAAGCGTGGGGTGGGCGGTGCCTTCATCATTCCAGTAACGGGTGTTGAGTTTTAATTCTAACTTGCCAAATTCTTGAGGAAGCTCTGCATACGCATTGCTCACGCTGCCTAAACCAATACAGCCCCATAGCAAATATTTATTCATTTTAAATTCCTTTTTTAAGCATGAATAAGCCCTTTGCCTAACGCTGGGGTTAGGCAAGCTTTTTATGAAATGGATGAATTAAGGAGAGAGTTTTTCGAGCACTTGGCCTTTGGTTTCAATGGCAAACAAGAAGGTCACCAGACCACCAATGAGTGCCACAACGGCAAGCACACTAAACACATATTGAATGCCGTAACCACCCACAACCAGACCCACCATAACAGGTCCAATTGCAGAGCCGGCACGTAACCAAGCGGTACTAAAACCAATGCCCATCGCACGTAGGCGAGTAGGGTAAAGTTCGGCAGCGTAGAGGTATAAAGAGAAGGAAATAGTTTGCAAAATGGCATAGCTGAGCGTTGCTAAAATCACAACTTCCATCGCCGATTTTGCACCTAAAATTGAGAGGCTCATGAGTGGAATAATCGCCAAGAAAAACGCTGCACTGTACCAAGGACGGCGGCCGACTTTATCAATCATTAACGCACAGATAATAGAGGCAATCACACCCACGCCCGAAGTAATCCAGCCATAACCTAAACTGGTTTGAAGCGACAAGCCAAAGTGTTGTTTGTAAAGAGATGGCAGCCAAGTCACCATGGCATTGTTCACCATATACACACAAAACCACATGCCCCACAGGGTAAAGGTACGTTTGCGGTAGATGCCACGGAACAGCTCGCGCCAGTCGGTTTTTGCCATGCCTTGCGGGTTAATTTCTTTAACCACAGGTTCAGGCAAAGTTTTACCGCTTTTGATGGCACCGTCTTCAAAGCTTTTGACGACTTGATCCGCTTCTTTAAAACGACCTTTGGAAGCAAGCCAACGTGGTGACTCAGGCAAGAAAAACCGTAAAGGAATAACCAGTAACGATGGAATTAGACCCACAATAAACATGACTTTCCAGCCGTAAATTGGCATGAGGAAAAATGCCGCCATGCCTGCAAACATAAGACCAAGTGGGAATAAAACTTCATAGAGCAAGAAAAATTTACCGCGCTTTTCTGCACCAATAAACTCATTAATATAGGCGCTCGCAACAGGGACTTCGCCACCTGTGCCAACGCCTTGTAAGAAACGGAAAATTAACAGTGACATTCCGCTCCACGCAAACAGACAGGAAATGTCCATTGCCACAAACAGTAAAATGGTAAAAGAAAGCACTTTTAAACGACCGACTTTTTCGGCAAGAGAACCAAAAAAGATCGCACCGACCAGTTGTCCGACATAGCCCGCGGCAATGATCGCACCGACATAGGCAGGCGTCAGGTGCCATTCGGTAATGAGTTGGGGTAAAGCAAAGGCTATCGCAAGAACAGTATAAGCGTCAAAAAAGGTCGCTATACCAATGGTTATACGCATAAATTGCAATCGACCAGTGACAGGTAGCCGTTCAAGTCTTGCAATAATTTCCGCATTTTTTTGATGATGACTAATTTGTTCTACATCCGCTAGATTTGTCATCTTCTATCTCCTTATTACTACATTCCTCGTAGTTTTTTTGTTCTATTTCGCACTACCTGTTCACCACAGTTTGCATGCTTTTTTATTATTGTTTTAAGAGACATGCCCGATGTTTGGCCTCAGGCAGCGTACAGGAAAAAAGGGCTAGCGTACATGCTAGCCCGAATAGAATTTAAGCAACGGCTGGGGTTAAATCGACCTTGCCAATTCCAGCTTGACGCATTGCATCATGAATTTCTTGCTCAGCACCATCTGCCAGTGGAAGCAGTGGCGAACGCACAGTGGCATGGTCCAAAATTCCGCGAGCAACCAATGCATGTTTAAGTGCGACCGTACCTTCCATGTGTGAACCACGGTGATAGACATTGCGAGTCACTGGTAATAATTGATCGTGAAGTGCACGAGCTTTAGCGTAATCTTTGGCTTTGCCTGCTTTAATCATTTCAATTAATAGTTCAGGGGCAATGTTGCCATAGCCAACCAAAGCGCCGTCTACATCAAACATGGTGTGAAGCAAATATTCATCGTGGCATGTCAACACCTGTAAGTCTGGGCGTTCACGGCGAATAATCGGAATTTCAACATCCCAGCGGCGCATGTTACGCACACCATTTTTCATGGCAAACACACCTGGCTGTGCAGAAATATCGAGTAGAGTCTCTAGGTCGTAAGTGGCCTTCGTTGCATCTGGATATTGGAATAAAATAGATGGCAAACCACTTTCTTCATAAATCGCTTTATAGCGGTCTTGTGGTGCGCCTTTTTGATAGCCAAAACGCAACCAACCATGTGAAGGATAAATCAAACCTGCCGAAGCACCAGCGCTGACTGCACGTTTTGCTTCTTCTGCTGCAACCGAAGTACCTTCGAGTGTAATCCCTGCGATTACCGGAATTTTGTCATCTACCGATTTAACAAAGCTTTCGATGACCTGCATTTGTTCTTTTTGCGACAAGAATGTTCCTTCACCTGCATGCCCAAGAACAACCAAGCCTTTCACACCATCAATACTGCCTAACCATGAACCTAAACGTTGAATTGCATTATGGTCTACTTGTCCATCACGGGTAAAAGGAGTCACAGGTGCTGGGGTTAATCCACGTAAATCTAAACTCATAATCGTACTTCCTATACAGTGTAATTAAATATTCTCTGGTTCTTAATCTGACTTAAATCGTGTTGTAGAGAACATGATTGAAGTATAGAAATAGGTGAGCTATGTAGGAATTACCAATTCTTGAATTTCAGTTATACTGAAAATGTATGGCTCAAAATACTGCCTATTTACGATTTAGGAAGAATCGATGAATTATGAATTATGGAAAATATTTTTAGACGCGGTCGAACTCGGTAGCTTAAGCAAAGTCGCTATGCTACATAACACCAACCAACCGCAAATTAGTCGGCAAATGAACGAGCTTGAAGCGCAATGTGGCGGTCGTTTGTTTAACCGAACTGGACGCGGCGTAGAACTCACCGACTTAGGCCAGCATTTACTTCCTAAAATTCGTTCATGGCTGAACGTAACCGACCAACTGAATAATGAAATTTTGCATTCGACCGATACCCCGATCGGCACAGTTCGGATTGCGAGTTTGCCGTCTACTGCACATCCGTTGTTATCAACCCTCTATAAAGTGCTTCAAGAGAAATATCCCTTAATTAAACTGTCGGTACGGGAAGGGCAAGGGGTACATTTAGAAAAATGGCTTGAAGATGGCAGTGTCGATTTAGCCATTCTCTACCGGTTTAACCCGACACCTAAACAGGGCGATGTTTACCTTACCGAAGCCGATACCTATTTGGTCGGCTGCGAAGGCGATGTGCTCACTCAGGCCAATGAAGTCGAATTTAAAGAAGTAAATGAGTTACCACTGGTCACATTTTGCAGGCCAAGTAACTGGCGAAACTTTTTAGACCACATGGCTTATGAAAATGGGGTAGAGCTGAATATTGTGTTTGAAGCCGACTCGATTAGTTTGCAAACCCATTTGGTTTCAGAGTCTCGCATGTATACCATGCTGGGGCCGCAAGCTTTAAAAAAAGCCAGCCAATACACCTCAATTCAAGCCGCAAAAATTATTAATCCCGCGCTCAAGCGTTATATTTCTTTGTCTATTTCTAAACATGGCTATTTAACACCTGCGTGTAAGGCGGTAATGGAAGAAATTAGGAATTTGGCTGATTTGCTTTAAGAAAAGTGCAGCAAAGCAAGCGGGCAATTAATTCAATTTATTAAACAGTGATTTAAGTTTTACTTGAATTATTGCTTGACTTGTTTAAATGATAATTATTATCATTTGTAAGTTCCTTGTTTTGAGTCCAATTGCTGTGAACAAAACTTCTTTGCTTGTAGATCAGTTATATAGAAGTCACCAAAGCTGGCTTCACCAATGGTTGAGACAAAAATTAGGTAATACTGATCAGGCCGCAGATCTGGTTCAGGACACATTTATTAAACTGCTACAAACCCGAGACGAGCTATTCGGCATTAAGGAACCGCGCGCCTATTTGACGTCGATTGCTAAAAACCTGCTGATTGACCAAGTACGCCGTAAACGCATTGAACAAGCCTATTTAGATGGCTTGAGTCAAATGGAATATATGCTTGAAGCGGTGGCTTCACCCGAAGACCAGATGCAAATTATTCAAGCGATTAACCAGCTTTGCAAAGCACTAGAAGGGGTTTCTGAAAAAGCACAGCAAGCTTTTATTTTGCATTATCTCGAAGGCTATACCCATAAAGAAATTGCCGAGCGTTTAAATGTATCGACCAAAATGATTCAAAAATATTTGGCGAGCTGTTTAATTCAGTGCTACCAAAACCGACAAGACATGGACGCTTGCATTTAAATGGCCATGGATAAAAGCAAACATCACCAGTTAGTTGAAGAAGCCGCGCATTGGATTGTTCAACTGAGTTCAGATGATGAAAGCTCACGAAAAACCGCCAAACAAAAATTTGAAGAGTGGAAAAAAAACAGTGAGCAACATCGCCAAGTGGCTGCGGATATTGAACAGTGTATTGGGTCAATTCAAAAACTTTCTCAAACCAGCGGACATAAAAAAGTTACTAAAGTCGCTCTTAAAGCTGGCCTAAGCTCAGGCAAAGCCTATAAACATTTACGGGCAGGAACAGCTTTTTCTGTTGTGTTTGTTGCCATGAGTGGGGCATTATTTTATTTAACTAACACCACTGTGGCCTATGTTACGGCTGACATTCAAGGGCAATCGGGGCAGTGGACCACGCAAACCTTACCAGACGGTTCACGTCTAATTTTACGTGGCAAAAGTGCAGTCAATGTTGATTTTAAAACCAACCAGCGAGTGGTTGAGTTGGTGCAAGGTCAAATTTATGTCGATGTTGCCAAAGATAAGACTAGACCGTTTTTGGTCAAAACCAGTCATGGGCAAATTCAGGCACTCGGCACAGCTTTTAGCGTCAGTTATGACCATTCGGCAACCGAGCTCAACATGTTGCACTCGAAGGTAAAAGTAGAAGCCACGCAAGTTAAAACGACCCAATTGCACGCTACTCGTCAGGCGATTGTTGAAGCAGGGCAAGCCATTAAAATGGACAAAAATGGCGTGCAAAAACTGCCTGCACTGAATGTTTATAACGAACAACAAAAATGGCAAAAGCATCAGCTTATGGTAGAAAACCTGCCATTGAATCAAGTGCTACAAGAGCTAGACCACAACTACAAAGGCAAAATTATTTTTAATGATGCAGCTTTGCAACATGTGCGGGTCAATGCTGTGTTGCCTTTAGACCAAACAACAGAATCACTTAAGCTTTTGGCTACGGTTTTTCCTGACCTGAAAATTAAGCAAATCACGCCGTTTGTGGTCATGGTTTCTTTAAAATAATAAAAAATTAAATTTATTTTCGATTTTAGGTTCCACTTTTTTGAAAGTCGTTCGTCATAGTAAGTAGAAGCAATAAATATGGATCATTTTAATTTGTTGTATTGAATGATTCTTATTACGATTTACTGGGGCGGGCAAATGAAAAAAGCGGGAATGGGGCAAAAGCGGAATCGATCGATTTTTCGATTCTCAACACTGGCGTTTGCCATACATGCTGTGTCGATGGGTGGGCTTGTTGTGCTTCCTATGCAGCAGGCCTATGCAGAAACAGCTGGGGTTAAAAGCTATAACATTCCTGCGGGCCGTCTTGCTAACGTACTGAATCAGTTTGCCGAACAATCGGGTACTTCAATTGCAATGGATGCCCAACAACTCCAAGGGCTACATAGCCTAGGCTTAAAAGGTAACTTTGCAGTCGAGCAAGGTTTTGAGCAGCTTTTAAAAGCAACTGAATTTAATGCTGTAAAAGTTGGGCAGGGCTACACACTCACCAAAAAATCTATGCCGCGAGTCACTCCCGCTAAGGTCCAGGCCGCTAGTCTGCCGCCAAGTAGTGCCGTAATTGAAGAAGATGCGTCGGTACGACTCACGCCAATTGTGGTGTATGGTAAAGAAGACCGTGACACCGAAGGCTATAACAAAGTTTATGACGCAAACCGCTCTTCGGTCTATGCGGGCAAAGACTATGTCGAGCGCTTTAAAGGAACCAACCCAGCCGATGTTTTACAAGGCATGGTGGGAGTCTATAGCGGCGATGCTCGCAACAGTGGGGCACTCGACCCAAGTGTACGTGGTGTGCAGGGTGTTGGTCGTGTGCCTTTAACCATTGATGGCACCGAGCAGTCGATCGCGGTGTGGCGTGGCTACAACGGGGTAAATAACCGAAACTATATCGACCCCAATCTCATTGCAGGCATTGAAGTCATTAAAGGCCCATCTTTAGAGCGCAATACCACAACTTCTGTAGGTGGTGGTGTAGTCGTCAAAACGCTAGAGGCCGATGACATTGTTCGTCCGGGTAAGTCTTTTGATGCCGAGTTAAAAGTAGAAGGCTCAACCAACTCAATCGATCCATCTTTGCCAGACATGAGCAAAATAGGCCAAAACTACGATGACACAACGCCTTGGATCGACATGAACGGGGCAAAATACGACCCCGATATTTATAAAAAGAACCGTACCAGAAGTGATAACTCTCATTTTTCGGGCGATGACTTAGCGGGGCGACTGGCAATTGCCACCAAGCAAGATAAATTTGATTTACTGGCAGTCTATGCAGTACGTGAGCGCGGCAATTATTTTTCGGGGACACATGGCGCGGGCTACTATAAACGAGCGACGCCAGACAGTAGCCTCGATTTTATTCCTTACTTTGCCTATGCCTATCAACCGGGAGATGAAGTTCCCAACACTTCAAGCCATATGGAGTCGTGGTTGTTAAAAGGGACCTATCGCCCAACCGATAACCAGACTCTTAAACTGACCTACCGAGATACCAAAAATATTTTTGGTGAAATTATGCCATCTCGAATTGTTTGGGGCATTACGCCTGACTTGGGTGTTCCGCAGTGGCCTTTAAGCAATATTCACTCTAAAGCTTATAGCTTCGAATATAAGTTTAAGCCTGAGAATAATCGTTGGATTGATTTCTATGCCAACATTTGGCAAACCGACACCGAAAGCCAGACCTACACACGTGGTGGGTGGCCAACCACAATCGATTTTCGAGATAACACGATTATTAACACGGCAATAAGCCATTCTGACAATACGCGTAAAGGCATTACGGTCAGTAATAAAACTCGTTTGTTAGACCAGCTTGATTTGACGCTCGGTGGAAGTTTCTTAAAAGAAAAACTAACGTCTGACGATATATATGGCGAATTTGGACCAAGTTATTCGCTCTATCAGGCGCTGCCACGAGCAGGACGCCGTGAGGAAAAAACGTTCGACTTTAACTTTAATTATAGACCGCTGTCTTGGTTAAGTTTTGATGCGGGCATGCGTTATCGTTCGTATTGGGCTGTTGATGACTTTTTAAATAAGTCGTTGCAGAGCGAGATTGACCCGAGTTTAAATCCGCTGTTTACCAAAAAAAGTAGGCTTAAAGAATATACCTTTGAATATCAAACCATGCCTGAGAGTTACACCTCGACCCAGCAGCGTTTAATCAATGTTTTAAAACAGCGCTATGCCACAAAAAATCCTGAGTGGGATGGGCAGCTCGACACTGTGCCAGCATCAGAGAGCACGTTGTATAACATGATCTGGTCACAAAAAAATACGCTGAGCTGGAAAGCAGATGCAAATGGGCAATTGTCGCTTGCCGATAATCCTTTAAACCAGCTCAATGCCTCTGGACAAAAGTACGTCGTAACTGGTGGGAACTTTATGTCGGTGGTTGACCAAGTTCCAGTTGAGTCTGCCGACAAAGTTAAAGATAGCGGCTGGGCACCACAGTTAGGCGCCTCAATTCATCTCACGCCAAACAGCAGAATCTATGCACGCTATGCAGAGGAATATCGCTTACCAAGTTTGTTTGAAAGCACTGTCGGTTTTTCTGCGATGTTGCCATATCAAGCAATCAAACCTGAACACGCTTTTAACTACGAAGTGGGTTATGTTTATGACATGCGTGATTGGTTCAGCACAGCGCGCAATGCCGACATTAAGCTCGCCTATTACTACAACAAAACCAAAAATGTGATTGAGCGTGACCAAAACCTTATTTTTACCAATATGGATGAGCAAAAGCTGTCAGGTCTAGAGTTACAAAGCCGTTTTGATAATGGTGGTTTCTTCACAGACCTGAGCGTGGCTTATAACTTAAAAAATGAAGTGTGTGACACCAATAGCGCCATTAACAAAATGATTTTAGGCGGTACGGTTCAAACTGAGCAGGGCCTTGAGTTCCGTGAACCGTATCAGCGTTGTGTCGATGATGGTTTTCCAAATGGCTACTTAGTAACAATGGCTACACCTGAACTGAGTTTTCACGGTTTACTTGGCGCACGCTTTTTTGATGAAAAGTTAGAGCTTGGTGCACGCGCAACATTCTATAAAGCTTATGAAAGCCCGCTACGTAAAAACAATGATGCTAGCGTCAATAAAGGCTATTACCTCAATGTGCCTTTGGCTTGGGATGACACGTGGATTTTTGATGCCTATGCGCGTTATCAGGTCGATAACTACAACACGGTTGAGTTTGTCGGCAGTAATCTTTCTAACCAGTTTTATATCGATCCTTTAACCCGTAGTGCCATGGCTGCACCCGGCCGAACGATGAAAATTAGCTGGACCACTAAATTTTAAACAGAATTTGATTTCCTCTACACATACATAAAAGAGGAGTCAGGTAACGGTAAATAATAAGATTGAATGATTATTATTTACAAAAAAGCCAGAGTAGGTTTGCAGCTGAGCCTACTCAATAAACTAAAAAATAGCGAAATCGTTATTTTAAATTAAACAATAACTTAGTTTTAAAAAGATGGAGTAACAACAAATGAAAATCTCTCAATTGTTCTTGGGTCTCGTTGCTTGTTCAACTGCATTTGCTTATGCAGGAATTGATGGTATTTCGAGTAATGAAAGTAACATCAAAATCGGTGCTGCTGCCAATGCAAGCCATCCGGGTGGTGTAGCAGCGGTATCGGTTCAAGCTGCGGGTGCACCATATAACGCTTTTACAGGTTTTAGTTCGTTAAAAGGTTTGGCTCAGGCTTTTGCTGCTCAGGGAACGAGTAACACCAATGTAACGGTTGGCAGCAAAACCTTTAATATTTCACATATTCCAGTGTCTGCAATGCCACCTTCACACAGTGCACTAGGTAATTTTAACTTTGGTCAGGTGGGCACACAGGAAGTCTATTTTGGTGAATGGTGGAAAGCGGGCGACACGTCGGCAAGCGCGAGCCATACCGTTTACTACGCGGGTGATAACACCAGTACCACTGTTCCAACCGCGGGTACTGCAACCTATACCGTTGCAGGAGTTAACGGCTCTGCAAGCAATCTGTTAAGCGGTACGTTCACCGCAAATTATGGTGCGGGCACACTTGAAGGAACGCTTACAGGAACTGGTACGGCTGTTTCATCATTAAGCCTAGATGGTGTGGCATTTAACCCGGGTACTGCTGCATTTGCAGGTTTGGCAACGGCTAACGGTACGGCTGGTGTCGACAACTCTGGTGTGGTTCAAGGTCAATTCTTTGGTGCAAATGCTT
Source organism: Acinetobacter sp. WU_MDCI_Abxc222 (assembly GCF_025514755.1). NCBI lineage: Bacteria > Pseudomonadati > Pseudomonadota > Gammaproteobacteria > Moraxellales > Moraxellaceae > Acinetobacter > Acinetobacter sp. WU_MDCI_Abxc222. Next base: position 207,500 of record NZ_JAHPVG010000005.1, on the reverse strand, counting down.
CGGCTTTAGCGGGTATTGCCCAGTTTGATAACGTGTCTTACAACACTGCTTTTGGTGGTGCTAAAAATTAATGAATGCAAAAGGAATCTACACATGTAGGTTCCTTTTGTTTTTTTGGCTTTTGCTTGGTTGCTTCAGGTTTATTGTTTTATGAAACGAACGCTTTTGTGCTGTTTGACATTGTTGAGTTGTCCATTTTTATATGCCGACGAAGACACACAGCTTCGTCTCAATCAAAGCTTGGACCAAACGCTTTTACAAGAACAGCGCCAGTTTCACGAGCAGGGAACCATTCGTAGTACCGAGCAATTACCAAAACTTCAAATTAATGGACAAGAATACAGTGTTGAGCAAAATCCGAATGATCTTGCCAAGGCGTTATATTTGGCAGTCATGCAAAAACAGTGGCTCAAAGCCACGGTTTATTTAGAACATTATAAAAAATATGTTGGCTATGATCGGGCTTTAACCGACTTTGCCGAAGGGGCAGTTGCACGTTCTCAGGGGCAACTGAAATTGGCTGAACAAAAATTTCAAAGCAGCTTAAAACAACAACCTCATAATTTAATTTGTGAACTTGAGTTAGCGCGCGTGCTGTTTGAACAACAGAAAAATAAGGAAGCAGCACGCCTTTTTATTTCCATTCAAGACCAACTGAAACAAAGTGACCCTGCGGTAATCCCATCTGGGGTTTTAACAACAGTAAATACCTTTGTTCAAGCATTAAAAAAACGAGACTCTTGGCAAGGCTCGGTTTCAGCGGGTTATACCTATGTCAGTAATTTAAATAGTTCTTCTGAACAAAGCAAAACATGGACACTTTATGGCAGAGATAGTGAAGGTAATATTATCCCAGTTAGGGAAGTTACTCGTGGAACTCCTAAAGCTGAGTCAGCAACGGGGTTAGATTACGAAGCCAGTCTGATTAAACGCTATGCGATTAAGGGGCATCATGGTGTGGCTTTACGTGCGCTGGCATTTGGACAGTCCTATAACGACCACGCGGCATTTAATGAATCTACCATTAACATTAATGCAGGCTACAGCTACTTTGACTTAAAAAATCAAATTGGGGTGAGTCCGCTTTTTGAACATAAACGTTATGGCAATGATGGTCTTTACAATGCCTGGGGTGCGCGTGCCGAGTGGATGCATTTTATCTCTGCAGATAAAGCTTTCAAGCTTGAGGCTGAGAGTAAAGATTTAAATTATCAGAAATATAAAACCCTAGATGGGGTAGAAAGCTCAGCTTTTGCTACTTTCTGGAAGATTTTTCCAGACCAGTGGAATTTTTTTGGTGGTCTAGATGTGCTCGACCATTCGACCCAAGAAAAATACATGGCTGCCTACCAACAGCAAGGTGTGCGATTGGGCTTAAGCAAATCTTGGAGTACAGGATTTAATACCACTTTGCTGAGTTCTTATCGTTGGCGCCTGTTTGATAAATACGCAGAAACTTTCTTAGCTCGTCGTCATGATTTTGAACAAAACTATACCTTTGTTGTGCAAATGCCGCGCTTTGAGTTTTATGGCATGACGCCTAATTTAACCTATCGCTATAACCATAATAAAAGCAATGTCGATTGGCTGTATTCCTACGATAAACACAACATTAGTCTCAAGCTTGAGCATCGTTTTTAGGGAATAAGCCATGAAATCAAAATCATTATTCCCTACACATAGGCCAATGGTTATGTTGCCTTTACCACAAGGGTCTAAGCATTTTTATAAGTGCTTAACCGTAGTGGTGGTGATTGGTCTGCATGTGTTTGTTGTCTGGATGCTGAGTCATTTAATTGAGCCTTATACTTTTCAAGCATCACCAAAAGTAGATGCATTAAAAGTAAGTTTTGTGTCATTGGCACCTGCTAAAAAGCCATCGGCTGAAAAGACTGAAAGCCAACCTAAAAAAAGTGTAACGCCTAAATCTACCTTAAACAGTTCGGTATCTTCAGTACCTGAAGAATCAAAAAACTCGCTTAAAAATGTTCAAACATTAGCGTCAAAAACTGCTTCTAAAGAAGTTGTGCAAAATAATTTAAATGACAAACAGCAAGCACAACCAAAAACGAATTTAGACAATTTAGCTTTGTCTCAAGCAATACAGCCTACAGAAAGGCGAGTGGCTCATACCGATAGACCACTCAATTCAACCGCTCTTGAACAAACGCAAATTGAGCAGTTGTCACAAAACACCAATAGCGAAACTAAAAGTGGTGGGGTCAAAACACCCGCAATGCAGCAAGAGTATTCCAAAGCCCCTAGCACTCAAGTTGAACACGATGATGTTGTTCAGGTGACTAGTGTAGATGTGCTGAGTTTTGGCGGGCTTGACTATGATGACCGCGAGTTAAAACAACAAAATCGTTTGGTTGAGCTTCGGATTCGCATTAATGAAAAAGGGCAGCCGATTGACATCCAATTACGTCAAAGTTCAGGCATTCAAAGCCTTGATGAACGGGTCATGCAAGCTGCACGTAAATCCAGATTTAAACCCCACAAAATTAACGGTCGAGCCGTGACCATTGTTGTGGATTTTCCAGTCCAACTCAAACTCAATCGGGGCCGTTAACCGATGATTAATATCTATTTTGCAGGAGAAAGGTGATGAACTCATCTACAGACCAAATCATTAGCAACAGCTTGTCTTTACGTTTGAAACAAGAAACTGCTGCTGAACACGAACGTATGCATCAATTAATGTCACAGGCAAAGGTATTTTCAAGTAAAGAAAAATACGCGCAATTTACGTTATCTCAATATTACTTTCAGCGTGAAATTGAACATCTTTTTGAAAAAGAGGGTGTGGCAGGACTGATTCCAGACCTCGACATTCGAGGCCGCTCAAAACAAGCACTTGCTGATTTAAATGATTTGGGTATTCAACCTAACGAACAGCAGTTACAGAGTGAAAACTTACAGCTACCCGAAGCTTTAGGCTGGATTTATGTATCTGAGGGTTCAACTTTAGGGGCTGCATTTTTATTTAAAGAAGCTCAAAAGCATTTGGGTTTTTCTGAAACGTTTGCTGCGCGTAATTTAGCGGCCTATCCCGAAGGGCGCGCTAAAGTCTGGAAACGTTTTGTACAAGCACTTGATGAAACAGGCTTTGACCAAACCCAGCAAGACCGAGTTGTTCAAGGGGCGTTAGATGCCTTTGGATATTTTGGTCAAGCGCTTGATCAGCTTGATGAATTGAAATAGTAAAAGTGGATAAAGGGAATACCCGATATGGACAAACTCAATCAAGTAAATGTAATCGTAAAACATGAGCAGTCGTTAGCGCCTGCTCAACCAGTCAGTAAGCTTGCCCGTTCTATGTGGGCGCGTTGGGTGTTTATTGGTTTGGCTTGGCTGTGTATTGCACTTGGTATATTGGGTATTTTCATTCCGGGTTTACCCACCGTCGACTTTATAATTTTGGCGGTTTTCTTTGCTGCTCGTGGTTCTGAAAAACTTCATCAATGGTTTCGAAATCATCGCTATGTCGGCCCACTCATTCATGAGTGGCAAGAACATCGGCGTATTCCCAAAAAGGCAAAATACATCTCGACGTTGAGTATGAGTCTGGCTGCGGGACTGATGATTTGGACCATTCCGCATCCGTGGTTTGTCTATCCAGCAATTTTATGTATGGCTGGGGTATTGGCGTGGATGTGGCTTAAAAAATAAAATTATGACTGGCATTTTTGCATGGTACGCATCATGGATTTTACAAAATCACGCGGTATTTCAGGACTTTGTAAACTCAAACTTCCAAGTTTATGCATGAGCTTAGGGGAGTATTGGCGTTCTAAACGATGATAAATGCATGTACAGCTTGCACGGCTATGACCAGCCGCAATACATTTTAGATAGAAATCACGATGAGGACTGTTTTTTTGACCCGCGAAGGCAACAGATACAAATAATAATCCCCCTAAAAAAACTGAAAAATTATAAAGTGACATATATCTACTCGTGATTGTTGTTATTGATTATCCATATTTTGGCATAACTTTTTCAGGTCCAAAACCAGTTGATGTCAACTAGCGGCTTCATCATAGTTATAACAGTTTTAGAGGTCAAATTGATTTGAGGATGATAACAGTTTAGTGTTTTAAAAATAGTCAATTTTGATTGTTGCCATTTTAAAGACAGTGTTACGACATTACGCACCCTATTTTTTTACATGATTTTTTGCTTTCATAAACGCTTTAGTATTATTCATTTTTAAATCATTTATATACAACTTAATTGCTTTAAAGTTTTAATTTAACAGGATATTTTATATGACAGATACCCCAATTAAAAAAGACACAGAAAGTACCTGGGCAATATGTCGAGATCCTGTTTTACTCACTATGGTGGGTGGAGCAATTGATACTATTGGCTTTATTGCATTGTTTGGCTTTTTCACCGCGCATGTGACGGGAAACTTAGTGTTGGCAGGGGCAGCATGGGTTAAAGGTGGCTCGGGGTTATGGATAAAGCTCGCAGCAATTCCACTATTTATTTTGACTGTTGTCATTACCAAACTATTAATTGACCGCAGTCAGGCCAAGCACAAAACGCTGTCTTATTTATTTTTATTTGAAGCTATTTTTCTATGTGCCTTTATGGTGGCAGGCCTTTATTTCGAGCCATTTAAAAATCCGGATGCGCTAACAGTTGCAGTAACAGGAGGACTGGGTTTAATTGCTTTGGCTATTCGTAATACTTCAAGCAAAACCCTTATTAAAAATATTAGCCCAAGCACCATGATGACAGGCAACACTACCCAGCTCGGAATTGATATTGCCAACTTACTTAAAAATAATAATACAGCTAATCGGGCAAGTTTTCTAAAAAGTGCCAGTATTGTAATTGGTTTTGTGATTGGTGCTTTCTTAGGGGCGATCCTATATGTCTATTTTGATTTCTGGAGTGTAGCGCCGTTTATCTTACCAATTTTGTATTTCTCTTATTTAGCTTCACAGCAAAAGTTCAACCAAGCTTGATTTTGAAAAAATAACGAAAAAGCCTGAATTAAAATGAGTTCAGGCTTTTTTTCGTAATAAAGGAAGACGGAAGCGGAGTCGAAATTGTTCGTTCACTGCTTTACAGGCATAATGACCAGATGGGGAATACATTCGATTAAGGAAGGCAGAATGACAAAGTCTTACCATTATTCAATCATAACAATAATGGCTTTGCTCAGTGGCTGTCAGGTCATTCATTTAAAAGAAAGTAATTTAAGCAATGCTTTAAAAAGTAAGAATGAAAGTATTCTGACCGATGGCACCTTAAGTCATCAAACCCAAAACTTACTCTATTTGGTCAAAGAAGATGAAAAAACTTGCCTACAAAATTTTGATGATTGTTTAAAGAAAATTCAGAGCCTGTCCGAAAATAGTAGCCGAGAAGAACGCTATGCCGCGCTGAGTGAAATTTACTTGGCAAAAGCTTTAGATGTCGGGCGTAGTAGCCAGTGTAACGTCATTAATAAAACTAACAGTTGCGTTGAGCAAGAGTTAGCGCTGTTTGATAAAAGCTTGCGCTATAGTTATGTCTATTTATTTGATTCTGAAGAGTCGCCGTTTGATCGGGTGTTTGACCATCGCCAAAATCAGGTACGTATTTTTTATAACGTGGCCTTGTCAAAGCTTATGACCACGTATTTTAATCATTTAAATACGCATCGTTTTCCGCCATTGCTGAAAGCAGATGGGCATGAGTACCACGTCAATTTTGACCACGCGTTAGATGTACAAAAAATTGAAGTCGATACTTTTCGCTCCAGCTATAACATGAACTTTTCCGGTTTTAATACCGTCAACCGTAAGGATGGTTTGGGGGCAGAGTTTATTGTTGGGCGTAAAGAAAATGATGTGAATCACGGCTTCATTTTAGACCCCGATAATTTTTATGCTCACCAAGCCAACCCTAATATTCATTTACCACGCTTCTTTCCAGCCACTGCTATTGCATACCCAAAACAAAAAGCCACAGCCGATCAGGTCATTGCTGGGGCAGAGTTAGAAATTTCAATGTTCGATCCATATCGACAAGATCGTGTAAAAATTGAAGGTGTGGACTATCCACTGACTGCAAACTATTCGGCACCTTATGGGCTGTGGCTATCGAAATATAATTTAGGCGCAGCAGGTTATTGGTCTTTAATTAATAAAGAAGCCAATTTAATCATGCCGCATTTATATATGCTGGAACCTTTTAATCCGAATAAGAAAATTATTGTGTTTATTCATGGTTTAGCAAGTAGCCCAGAGGCGTGGGTGAGCCTAACCAATGACATTATGGGCGATGCCGAATTAAGGAAAAACTATCAAGTTTGGCAAGTGTTTTATTCAACCAACATGCCGATTTTTGAAAGTCGTTTTCAGATTTATTCATTGTTGAATCAGGCTTTTCAAAACATTGCCAAAGACAGCTATGCGGCACATGATGCAGTGTTAGTTGGGCATAGTATGGGCGGCGTGATTAGCCGTTTACTGGTGAGCAATGCCGATGTTTCAGAGCAAGCCATGCAAAAAATGAATGAAGCACAGCTAAACCGTTTAAAAGAAAATCCGGTAATTCAAGAGCGTTTTCAGTTCAAGGCTTTGCCATATTTTAATCGAGTTGTTTTTGTTTCGGCACCGCATCATGGTACAGACTACGCTGACCGATGGTTTACCCAAATTGCCCGACGTATCATTCGTTTGCCAGCTGATTTTTTTATTGCAGTTGAAATGAGAGATGAGAAAAATACAAAACTCAGAAAAGGCTTAATTGAAAATGGGGCGAGTAATTTAAGTCGCTCTTCTAACTTCATGCAGTTGACTCAAGCCATTCAACCATCGCCACAAGTGGTCTATCACTCAATTATGGGTAATATTAATGGGACAACAGATAAGTTAAAAAGCAGTGATGGGATTGTGCCGTATCAAAGTTCGCATTTGGGTGGGGAGCAGTCTGAGTTGATCATTAAAGGTGGCCATTCGATTCAAACTAGCCCTGAGGCAATTTTAGAATTACGCCGTATTTTGCGATTGCATTTAAAGCAGTCGCAGCCTTCAAAGTAGAGAGTTTTATTCTTAGAAAACCACTGCTGAACTGGGTCAACAGTGGTTGAAATAATTAATTTAGCTGATTTTGTTTGAGCGATTTTTTATGCTCAAAGTAGCTGATTGAAAAAATAACCAAGCCGATCAAATACAACACACCAGACAAGAGTAGTAAGTCTAGTCCTGCGGCATAGAGCAACCAAAGCGCATAGATTGAAGCAACGCTTGCAATCGCAATGTGAGGCGTGCGTTTATGGCGAATAGATTCTTTAAGGTAAAAAGCCGACACCAGAAAATAAGGCAGCAAAATCATGACCGATGAAATCAATAAAAGCTGAGTGTAGTTTTTATTGAAAAAATACACGGCAATTAAAGAGCCTTGTACCACAAGCGTCGTCAGCCAAAGTGATGAGATTGGTACATTATTTTGATTATTCTTTAAAAATAATTTCGGGAAAGCACCATTTTTTGCAGCCAAAAATGGAATTTCAGTGGCAAATAAGGTCCAACTTAAGTAAGAGGATGCAACAGAAATAATGAGTCCAATGGTAATAATGATGGTACCCGGTAAGCCGATCAGTTGCTGCAAAATGGTCGCCATTGATGGGTTATGCATGCCTGCAAGCGCTTCACGACTCGCCACACCATAAGCCAATACGGTCACCATGATGTAAAAACTTAACGCCAGTAATACACCTAAAATAGTTGCTTTACCAATATCATTACGCTTTTTTGCACGCGATGATAAAACTACAGCACCTTCAATACCGGTAAATACCCAAAGGGTAATCAGCATCAGGTCTTTCACTTGCTGCCAAAGTGGAACTTGCAAAGAAAAGTCATTTAAGTTGAGTTTGAACAAATCAAACTTAAAGGCAATGAAGGTAAAGAAGATGAAAACTACCATTGGAATAATTTTGGCAATGGTCGCCAGTAAATTCACAATCGCAGCTTCTTTAATGCCTCGACTTACTAACCAGTGCACCAGCCACACAAAAATGCTTGAGCCAATCAGTGAATAGAGCGTATTACCTTCACCAAAAATAATATGGTCTTTGCTATCGGTAAACATGCCGACGCCTGAAAAGGCAATCACCACATAACCCACAATACCAATGGTAGTACACAACCAATAGCCCCACGCCGAGCAAAACCCGATCAGGTCTCCAAAGCCTTCGCGTGCATAGTTATAAATACCGCCGTCAAGGTCTGGTCGTTGACGCGTTAAATGCAACAACGAGAGGGCCAAGAAAATAATACCGACCCCAGTAATGAGCCATGCAACAAGAAGGGCAGAGCCGTTAGCGACTTGAGCCATATTTTGGGGGAGGCTAAATACGCCTGACCCCACCATAGAACTAAAGACCAGCGCTGTAAGAGACAATAATCCGATTTTGGCAGCAGACATGGTATTTATTCTTTAAAAAATTGTGAAAGTTCAGCAATGTGTTCTGGTCCGATACCACAACAACCACCCACTAAACTTGCACCTGCTTGCTGCCATTGTTTAGCAAAATCAAGATAAGCTGGAGCATCTAAGTCTTTGCGAATTTCATCCAGACCATCGTTGGCAGTAGCGCTTTCATCTTGCGGTGGGAAAGCATTGGCATAAGCACCAATCTGCACTGACTCTGGAATGAGTCCTTTAATTTCATTAATCGCTTGCAATATCACTTCAGGTTGGCAGCAGTTAAACAACACTGCTTTGGCATTGGATTGTTTGATGAAATCAGCCACTTGTTGCATATTTTCGCCTGAACGAAGTAGGGCTTGTTCTTGTTTAATTTCATCTTGCAGCGTAAATGACACCCAATAGTCTTTACCATCTTGTGGCAATAATGCATGGACTGTTTCGACTTCTTTTAAGCAAGATTGGGTTTCAGCGAGCCAGAAATCTACTTCTGGTGCCAATGTGTTAATGATCGGCTCAGCAAGGCTTTTAGCTTGTTCAGGTTGGAACAGGTCGGCACGGTAAGAACCAAATAACGGTGGTAAGCAGCCTGCGATTTTGACATTTTTGCCGCTTTCTTTAACTGCATTTTTTGCCTGTTCAATTGCAACTTTAATTAAACGCACACCGTCAGTTTCAAAGCGTTCTTGTCCAATATGAAATGGCACAACAGCATAGTTATTGGTGGTAATCACTTCTGAACCAGCATTGATAAAATCAAGATGTACTTCTTTTACTGTTTCTGGTGCTTCAATGAGTGCAAGCGCAGACCACTCTGGTTGACGAAACGGAGCGCCACGACGGGCCAATTCACGGCCTAAACCGCCATCTAAAATCTTCATAAATTACAACATAAAGGGAGAAAAAATATTTGAGTTAATCTAGCGTGTAGATGGATTGTGTTCAATCGCGAATATGCTCGATATATTTCTAAATAAATTAGATTGTTATGAATATTTTTTCTTAAGAGGATTTCTGTAGACGATGTTCAGTTTTACTGATGAACTTCACGTGAAAAAGATGAGGTATTTATTTGAACACATTGAATAAAAAATGATCTTATAACGCGCCAAATTGCTGCCAACTTTCGCCAGTGTGCTGCGTTTTATAATACGCTTTAAGTTGTTCAAGTTGCATAAAATGTATGCCTGACCAAATCAATAAACTAATGAATAATAAAACCTTAGATAAGCTGCGAACTTTTTCTAGGCGAGCAAAAGCTAACAGTACAAAAAATAAGGCAGGTAAAAATATAAAGAATTGAACAGGAGAGAAAAATAAATGAGCATTACTGAAATATAACGCCGCTGCACTGATGAGCAGATTTAAAACAGAACATAGCTTTTGATATTTACCGAGCTTAAATGCATACGCGGTGATGGCAAGTAGTACGGCTGAGCTGATGTAAATTGCTGTACCACCAATCATCCATATATAAAAACCGCTTAGGAAAAGATAAGCCAGCAACAAAAAAAGCACGAGCTTAAAACCAAATGACAAAAGGCGAGGTGATGATCTTAAAGGCGTCATAGCGAATCTAAATATCTCAGCTGAGGTCTTAAAAAACAAAAGGACGAATCGAAATTCATCCTTTTGGAATTTTATTTATACATCGTCAAACTTAGTTTGCTTTTGCAACTGGGGCAGCAGCAGTTTCATCGTTTGCAGCTTTGAACGGAGATGTATAGTTCAAGCCAAGCGTAGAACTTGTGTACTGGCGAACTTTATCGAGTAACACAGGATCTTTGCTTAAGTCTTGTTTATAAGACACTACAATTTCATGAAGCTTCTGGTTCCACTTACCTTCAGTTTGCTGAGGGAAAGCTTTTTCAAGCAAGTTAAGCATAATGTATGGAGAAGTCGAAGCACCCGGAGACGCGCCTAACAATGCAGTTACAGCACCATCTTTAGACGCAAAGATTTCTGTACCGAATTGAAGCGTTGCAGGTTTACCCGGTTCTTTTTTGATGATCTGAACACGTTGACCACCTTGGCTTAAACGCCAGTCTTCAGCTTTTGCATCTGGGTAGTACTTACGAAGTTCATTGAGACGGTCTTCATCTGACATCATGACTTGGCTAACCAAGTATTTAACAAGATCAAGGTTCTCTAAACCAACAGTCGTCATTGGTAAAACGTTGTTTTTGTTGGTTGATGCAAGTAAATCAAGCTGAGAACCATTTTTCAGGAACTTGTTTGAATACGTTGCAAATGGTCCAAACAATACATATTTTTTACCGTCGATATAACGTGTATCAATATGTGGTACAGACATTGGAGGCGCACCAAGTTCAGCACGGCCATATACTTTCGCTGTGTGTTCAGCAGTAATTTTTGGGTTGTCAGTAATTAAGAACTCACCACCCACAGGGAAGCCAGCATATTGTTTAGCTTCTGGTAAACCAGTAAGTTGCAATAATTTAACTGCTGCACCACCTGCACCGATAAATACAAAACGTGTTTTAACGTGATCTACTTTACCAGTTTTCAAATTTTTGAAAGACACAGTCCAAGTTTTGTCATCATTTTGGCTGATGCCAGTCACTTCAGTTGATGTCTGTAATTTGAAATTTGGGTTTTGATTTAAATGACCCACTAATTGTTTAGTGATTGAACCATAGTTTACGTCAGAGCCAACATCCATACGGGTCGCGGCAACTTTTTGACTTGGATCACGGTCATTCATGACTAAAGGTGCCCATTGTTTAATCACAGCAGGGTCTTCAGTAAATTTCATACCTTTGAACAACGGGCTTTGAATCATGGCAGCATAACGTTTTTCTAAGAATTGAACGTTATCGCCCCAAACGAAAGCAATATGCGGAACTGGATTAATGAATGATTTCGGTTCAGCTAAAACGCCTTGTTTTACCTGATATGACCAGAACTGTTTAGCAACTTCAAATTGAGAAGCAACTTTTTCAGCTTTGGCAATTTCCATCTTACCGTTTTTCTCTTCGGTATAGTTCATTTCCATAAAGCCAGAGTGGCCTGTTCCGGCATTGTTAAAGCCGTTTGAACTTTCTTGAGCAACTTGGTCAAGACGCTCAAACATACGAATTTGCCAGTTTGGTTCAAGCTCAGTTAAATAAGTACCAAGAGTAGCACTCATGATGCCGCCGCCAACAAGAACAGCATCAACTACTGGCTCATCTTTTGCAGTTTCAACTTGTTTTGACGTTGTTGGTCTAAACAAGAATGCAATACCTGCAATTAAAATAAGAATGATTAATACCAGAAGGTATTTCAAAAACTTTTTCATGTAAGGGGGACCTTAAAATAAGTTATTTGAGTCACTTAAGGTGTGAGGAAACCTAGACAGCGTATCCAGACAAAAAGGATATAAATGCGAAAGTAAACTCTCTAAAACAGAGAGTCTTGAAAAAAATAAAAATTACTTGGGATTATCGCAAACACTCTATATTTTAGACTAATTTTGCATTGACAAGACAATTTTTATAATAAATGGGGTTCATCAAAATCATAAATATGATTTATATTTAACCAAATTGAGCTTTAATAAGATAATTTAAGTTGATTGCTATTATGTAAATATTTGAAATTAAAATAATAATTTTTATTTGATTAAAGTTAAATCAATTGAAGAATATTTGCCTATAAAAATCGATTAATTTTTATTTCATACTCTATTTATGTAAATAAGCTCTTCGCAGGCGCTTATTTTCTGTCATACATAGTTCTTATTAATATTGATTCTATAAAGATTAAATTAAGGGCATATCTCTGCATAAGAAATATGCCCTTTCAGATTTTATGATGCTACATAGAATGGTGCAGTTGAAGGTGGTAACGCTTCACGTCCACGAATTTGGTCTGCAATTTTCTCGGCAATCATGATGGTGGTTGCATTTAAGTTACCGGTAATAATCAGCGGCATAATTGAGGCATCAACTACACGCAAACCCTTCATACCGTGTACACGACCTTGACCATCTACAACAGCCATTTCATCTTCACCCATCTTACAGCTACAAGACGGATGGTAAGCTGTTTCTGCATGGTTTCGAACAAAGTCGTCAAGCTCTGCATCGGTTTGCAAATGTTTGCCCGGACTAATTTCTTCACCACGATATGGATCAAGTGCGGGTTGCTGCATGATTTCACGAGTAATACGAATTGCATCGCGGAACTCACGCCAGTCTTGTTCGGTCGACATGTAGTTAAACAAGATACTTGGATGCTCAAACGGATCTTTTGATTTAAGTTTGATACGGCCGCGTGAAGGCGAACGCATTGAACCTACATGAGCTTGGAAACCATGTTCTTTCACTGCATTACTACCGTTGTAGTTTATGGCAACTGGCAAGAAATGGTATTGGATGTTTGGCCATGTAAACTCATCAGAACTACGGATAAATCCGCCTGCTTCAAACTGGTTACTTGCACCAATGCCTGTACCGTTAAATAACCACTCGGCACCAATTGCAGGTTGGTTATACCATTTCAAGGCAGGGTATAAAGAAACAGGTTGCTTACATTTATACTGTAAGTACATTTCTAGATGGTCTTGCAGGTTTTCACCTACGCCTGGCAAATCATGAACCACATCAATGTCCATTGATTTTAAGAAGGTACTTTGACCCACACCTGAGCGCTGTAAAATTTGTGGTGACGCAATTGCGCCTGCGCAAAGTAATACTTCGCGTTTAACCAAGGCACGTTGTAAGTTGTTTTGGTCAGCACCAATAATGTATTCAACACCAATCGCTTGCTTTTGATTAAACAAGATTTTATTGGTTGTAGCATGGGTCAAGATAGTGAGGTTTGGACGACCTTTTGCCATATCTAAATAACCGCGTGCAGTGCTTGAGCGACGACCTTTAGGGGTTACCGTACGGTCCATTGGACCAAAGCCTTCTTGTTGGTAACCGTTTAAGTCATCAGTACGCGGGTAACCTGCCTGTACACCTGCTTCAACCATGGCATGGAACAGTACATTGTTGCCATTTTTAGGTGTAGCAACGGATACTGGACCGCTATCACCATGGTAGTCGTTGCCACCAATATCACGAGTTTCGGCTTTTTTGTAGTAAGGTAAACAGTCAGCATAAGACCAGTTTTCAAGGCCTTTATGAGTTGACCATTGCTCTAAATCCATTGCGTTACCGCGGATATAGCACATGCCATTAATTAAAGATGAACCACCTAAACCTTTACCACGACCACATTCCATACGACGGTTATTCATGTGTGGTTCTGGGTCGGTTAAATAAGCCCAGTTATAGCGACGGCCTTGAAGAGGGTAGGCCAAAGCTGCCGGCATTTGTGTACGAAAATCCAAGCGATAATCTGGTCCACCCGCTTCTAAGAGTAAAACGGTGGTATCTTTGTCTTCAGTAAGACGCGCAGCGAGTACATTTCCGGCAGATCCTGCGCCAATAATAATGTAATCATATTCTTTAATATTCATAACTATCCTTTTTTTACTAACAGTTTGCCTGAGCAATCTATAAAGACTGCTCGGCATATGTGATTTAGGTTGAAGTGTTTAAAGCGATGGAGGCATTAAAAAATGCTTTGATAATCGCCAAGTTCAACTTGAATAGATTTGATACGGGTATAGTGCCCAAGCGTGGTCAAGCCATTTTCGCGGCCCACACCAGATTGTTTATAGCCACCGACTGGCATCTCGGCAGGCGATTCGCCCCAAGTGTTAATCCAGCAAATACCAGCTTCAATTTGGTGAATAATGCGATGAGCACGGCTGATGTCTTGAGTAACAACGCCAGCAGCTAAACCAAAGGTGGTGTCGTTAGCACGACGGATGACTTCTTCTTCGGTTTCATAGCTTAAGATGCTCATGACAGGTCCAAAAATTTCTTCTTGAACAATCGCCATCTGGTCAGTGCAGTCGCTAAATACTGTCGGTAGTACATAAGCGCCTTTGGCAAGTTCGCCCTCAGTTGCGCGGCCACCGCCAATTAACACTTTAGCGCCTTGTTGTTTGCCTGACTCAATGAAGGACAACACTTTTTCCATATGAGGGAAGCTAGTGAGCGGACCGAAGTTTGTGTCTTCAGCCATTGGGTCGCCAATGCGAATACGTTTTACACGCTCTACAATAGCTTTTTCAAAGTCGGCTAAAAGTGATTTTGGAACAAATACGCGTGTACCGTTAGTACATACCTGACCTGAGCTAAAGAAGTTTGCCATAACGGCAATATCTGCGGCACGGTTCAGGTCTGCATCTTCACAAATAATCAGTGGTGATTTACCTCCGAGTTCCATGGTCACTTCTTTTAGCGTAGAGCCCGCAGCACTTGCCATGACTTTTTTGCCAGTTTCCACACCACCAGTGAATGAGATTTTTTCAATCACGGGATGTTCAGTGAGCCATTGACCAATTTCACGGCCAGCGCCTTGAACCACGTTAAATACACCGTCTGGTACGCCAGCTTCTGTATAGATTTCTGCAAGTTTAAATGCAGTGAGTGGAGTGGTTTCGCTTGGCTTGAAAATCATGGCATTACCCGCAGCAAGGGCAGGGGCAGATTTCCATAAAGCGATTTGAATTGGATAGTTCCAAGCACCAATACCAGCAACTACGCCTAAAGGTTCACGGCGTGTATAAAAGAAGCTTGATTCGCGAAGTGGAACTTGTTCACCTTGAATGGCTGTTGCAAGTCCTGCGTAGTATTCGAGTACATCTGCGCCAGTCACAATATCGACTGTAGATGTTTCGCTAAAAGCTTTACCTGTGTCGAGTGTTTCAAGACAGGCAAGCTCATCATTACGTTCACGAAGAATGTCGACAGCACGACGTAAAATACGTGAACGTTCCATGGCAGTCATGGCAGCCCAGATTTTTTGTCCTTGTTGGGCACTTTGTACAGCAGCTTCAATATCTTGTTCAGAAGCTTGTTGAAGAGTCGCGATTGTCTCGCCGTTGGCAGGGTTAATACTATTAAATGTTTTACCACTGGTTGCTTTAACGTAGCGTCCATGGATATACAATTGATGAACTTGTACATCACTCATTTTGTCTCTCCTGCAAAGGCTTGTTCGCAAATTGCAATTGCGTTTGTACATAATCGTAAGCAATGGAACGAGCAAGATTGCTGTCAAATTCGTTATGACGGCTTAAACTGCCTCGTAACCATAATCCATCAATCAATGCTGCCAAACCTCTAGCGGCAACACTGGCCTGTTGTTCATCCATTAACTTAAGAAAATAAAACTTTAAGTTGGAGTACAGGCGTTGATCATTAATCTTTTGCAAGCGGCTTAAGTCTGGTACATGCATACTTGCTGACCAAAAGTCCAACCAGACCCGCATTGCTTTTTCATTGACCTGACTAATGTCAAAGTTAGAGTCGATAATGGCCTTAATTTGGCTCTCTGGATGCGAATCTGCTTCTGCTCTGTACTGTTCGGTTTTAAGACGCAGAACATTTAACATTTCTTGCATACAGGTATTTATCAACCCCTGTTTGTCGCCAAAGTAATGGCTGACAATGCCGGTCGACAGCTCGGCTTTTTTTGCAATTTGTGCAATGGTGGTATTGGATAACCCCACTTCATAAATTACGTCGAGTGCAGCGTTCATGATTTCTTCACGTCGCACATGTTCTGGTTTTACTCTGCGTTTTGTCATGGTTGTCCACATCAGCACTTTTATGGGTGCTTAAAATTCAACATGTTAACTTGCAGAGCATCATAGCACTTTTTTATCATACTTGTTATTGATTGAACGTTCAATCAATAACAAGTATGATATGTAAAAATCAATGAATTTTTGAACATGCTTCTAAAAGAAAGAAGTGAAAATCAAAGGTTCTAAAGGATAGGATGATGCGCATAAGTACATTACTTATCACGTTATTTTGAGAAAAATACACCGATTGCAAGGAGCAATAAGATGGTGTTGAAAAGTGATGGATATTCTTCAGACCATATTCGGTTAAATCGTTTCGTATTTTGGAGTTCAGCCATCAGTATCGGCATTTTTGGCCTACTTTTTGTGCTGTTTCCAGAAAAAAGTCAGTTTTGGCTGACCTATGTACAAGAGCAGGTAAATCACTTTTTTGGGTGGTATTACATGCTGGTTATTGTGCTGTGTCTGGGTTTTGTTGGTTGGCTCGCTTTTTCGAAAGTAGGGCAGATTCCTTTGGGAAAAGATGACGACAAACCTGAGTTTAGTTATTTGGCTTGGACTTCAATGCTGTTTTCGGCAGGGATTGGTATTGCGCTACTTTATTATGGTGTGGCCGAACCTGTTGACCATTTTTTAAGACCGCCAGAAGGTGAGGCAGGAACGATTCAGGCAGCCCGTAATGCGATGACTTATAGCTTTTTGCATTGGGGGATTCATGGCTGGGTGCTCTATGCATTGCTCGGAGTTACTTTAGGTTATTTTGCTTTCAGACAAAACTTACCATTGGCACTTCGCTCGGCGCTTTATCCAATTTTTGGAGAGCGAGTGCATGGTTTGGTGGGTGACTTTGTTGATGGCTTTGGAATTTTAGCGACGGTCATTTCCTTGGTCACCAACTTGGGAATTGGAGCGCTGGTACTGGTATCGGGCATTTGTTATTTACTGCCGCAAATTCCGGATAACTCTGCGACTTTAATTACTGCCGTGCTCATCATGATGTTCGTTGCCACAATTACGACAGTGGTGGGTATTGAAAAAGGTTTGGCATGGTTGTCGCGTATTAATTTACGTTTGCTATATGCTTTACTTTTATTTGTATTTTTAACAGGTCCGACAAACCATTTATTAAATGGTCTGGTGCAAAATACGGGCGATTATCTCAATAATTTTATTGGTAAAAGTTTTGATATGTATTTATACAATCAAAAAGCCAGTGGCTGGTTGGGTTCGTGGACTGTATTTTATTGGGCTTGGTGGATTGCTTGGGCGCCTTTTGTCGGTATGTTTATTGCCCGCATTTCAAAAGGACGTACCATTCGTGAAGTAGTATTAGGTGTATGCCTGATTCCACTCGGCTTTACACTGGCTTGGATCTCGGTTTTTGGAAACACTGCAATTTATTTAATCTTGCAGCAAAAACAGAAAGTATTAGGTGATATGGTCTTAACTGATCCAGCATTATCTTTATTTAAATTACTCGAATATCTGCCGTTTAATCCTTACGTTGCCGGTATTGTTGTTGTAATTTGTTTCGTTTTATTTTTGACACCAGTTGGCTCTGGTACACTAATGATCGCTAATTTGTCCTCAAAAGGGGGCACCAATGATAGTGATTCACCGATCTGGTTACGCGTCTTTTGGTCTGTGGTAATTACCATTGTAAGTATTGGCTTACTATTAGCCGGTAGTTTTAACTCCATGCAAAGTGCTGTGGTGTTATGTGGTTTACCATTTTCAGTCATTATTTTGCTTTATATGTTTGGTTTAGCCAAAGCGTTAAAGCAAGATGATTTTGACCCTCAATTAGTGAAAAAACAGTTAGCTGTTTCAAAAGACATTTCAGTCCCATCGAATTGTGACCAGAATAAAGTGACCGAGGTTTTATAACCTCAATCGATCACATCTATATATTATTTTTTTGCGTTTAAAGTCGTCTTTTCATTGTTTTAAATAAGAGTGAAAAGACGAAATTAAATATTTTGTTTTTATTTTATTCCTTGAGGATTGTATGGCAACAGATAATCCAAGAGCAGTTGATGATTTAACATTATCTAAATCTAAAAAAGACCCGCTCAACCGTGTGGTTTTTTATTTTTCAGCTGTACTTATTTTAATTTTTTCTCTCGTCACGTTTTTATTCAACGATTTTGCAAATCGAGTCATGAATGCCGTGCTTCAGTGGGTAACTTCAACCTTTGGTTGGTATTATCTGCTGGCCGCAACACTCTATATGGCCTTCGTGATTTTTATTGCTTGCTCAAGATATGGCAGTATCAAATTAGGACCTAAGCATTCAAAGCCTGAGTTTAGTTTACTCAGTTGGTCTGCCATGCTGTTCTCGGCGGGTATTGGTATCGACCTCATGTTCTTCTCGGTCGCTGAACCACTATCTCATTACATGCAACCTCCGGTCGGAGCAGGGCAAACCTATGAAACAGCACGCCAAAGTATGGTTTGGACATTGTTTCACTACGGTTTAACTGGCTGGTGTATGTATGCCTTGATTGGTATGTCATTGGGATATTTCAGCTATCGTTATAATTTGCCGCTTACCATTCGTTCTGCACTTTATCCAATCTTTGGACAAAGAATTAATGGGGCAATTGGGCATAGTGTTGATACAGCTGCCGTGATCGGGACAATTTTTGGTATTGCGACGACCTGCGGGATTGGAGTAGTACAGCTGAATTATGGCCTACATGTGTTATTGGGGTTACCAGAAAATATCTGGATGCAATTTATCCTGATTGCTGTTGCGGTCGGTATTAGCGTTATTTCGGTGACATCCGGGGTCAATAAAGGCCTGCGGATTTTATCTGAAATCAATATTTATGTTTCGGTCGGGTTATTGCTGTTTATTTTATTTTTGGGAAATACCGAGTTTTTACTCAATGCCCTTGTCCAAAATATTGGTGACTATTTAACTCGTTTCCCTGCTTTAGCATTACAAAGTTTTGCTTTTGAACAGCCTAAAGAGTGGATGAGTAGTTGGACTTTCTTCTTCTGGGCGTGGTGGATTGCTTGGTCTCCATTTGTAGGACTCTTTCTGGCACGTATCTCAAGAGGGCGTACCATTCGTGAGTTTGTATGCGGTACCTTAATTATTCCACTTCTATTTACACTCACGTGGTTATCTATTTTTGGTAATAGCGCACTGCACAGTGTTATTTTTGAAGGCAACCAAACCTTAGCAGCAACGGTATTAGCAAATCCGGCTCATGGTTTTTATGACTTATTAGCACAATATCCGGGCTTTACCTTTATCGCTTCAATTGCCACCGTAACAGGGCTTTTGTTCTACGTGACTTCTGCCGATTCGGGAGCGCTGGTTTTAGGTAACTTCACCACTAAACTTACTAATATCGATAATGATGCTCCACGTTGGCTAAGCGTTTTTTGGGCTGTGGCGATTGGTTTACTCACATTAGCCATGCTCATGACCAACGGCATTACCGCCTTGCAAAACGCAACTATTATTATGGGGTTGCCGTTTAGTTTTGTGATGTTTCTTGTGATGGCTGGGCTTTATAAGTCCCTTAGACTTGAAGATTACAGGCATGCTAGTCGCAGTATGAATGCAGCGCCAGTCGTAGGGAACGTTGATATTCTGAACTGGAAACAGCGTTTAACTCGAGTGATGCATCATCCGGGAACCACTGAAACACACCGCATGCTAGATACGGTGTGTTTGCCAGCTGTTCAGGCTGTTGCTGATGAGTTGATTAAGCAGGGTATGAATGTGGACGTGCAGCAAACCCCGCTTGAAGATGAAGATACGCTTTACCATCTAGATCTCACTATCCATTTGGAAGAAGAGCAAAACTTTGTTTATCAGATCTGGCCTGTACGCTATAGCGCGCCGAACTTTAGCCAGCGTGTAAAACGAGGCAAACAGTTCTATTTCCGACTTGAAACCTATCTTTATGATGGCTCTCAAGATAACGATCTGGTCGGTTACAGTAAAGAACAGGTCATTAACGATATTTTAGATAAATATGAACGACATATGACATTCTTACATATTAATCGTATTAGCCCCGGGAATCGTCCATTGTTCCCAGATCCACAAGCTTAAGAGGAAAATGCATGGCTTCTCCTTATCTACATTCTTTTGCTTTATTTTTCTCTTTGCTCAATCCATTTTTAATGAGCATTTATATGATTGGCCTGATTCGCCATTCAGAAGCTAAGGTGTTTAATAAAGCACTGATTCAGGGAAGTTTGATTGCTTTTGTTGTCTTCATGCTATTTGCATGGGGCGGCGAAACAATTTTTAGTAAATATCTGAATGTACGTTTTGAAGCCTTTCAGATTTTTGGAGGCCTTATCTTTTTGGTGATTGGCTACCGCTATGTGTTTCAGGGTGCCGATACCATCGGTGAAATGCGTGGTGCTCCAGAACATCTGGCTGGCACCATTGCCATGCCGTTTATGATCGGCCCAGGGACTATTAGCGCTGCGGTAGTCACAGGGATTGAAATGTCAATTGGTGAGGCAGCGCTAGTAATTGCCTTCACCTTGTTTTTAACTTGCAGTATTTTGATTTTGATGAAATTTTCACATGATCATTTACGCTATAAACATGCCAAACATATTGACCGCTATTTTGATATTGTCGGGCGTTTATCTGCTTTATTAATTGGTACGATCGCCATTGATATGATTATTAATGGTGTGACAGGCGTCATTAATAAAGTTTAGCAAGTCATTCATAAGAACCTGCTATGCCATTGAACATGGAATAAAATGGCATAGCATCTTCTAAAAAATTCTAAGATAAATAGAACAGCTTTAAAAAATAACTTTAAAAATAGTGCCTTAAAAAATTAAATTTTAAAAAACAATCAAAGATATTAAAAAATACGATGCTATGTTATGGATTTAAGCATGTTTTTTTTGTGAATTATCAACCATAATGTTGACTGAGCTTGTTTTAAGACAGAGTTGAGCTATGCCTACATTAGATGAAATGACCACAGCAACTGATGATCAGTCTGAATTGACGATGTCAGTTTTGATGACGCCTGATATGGCAAATTTTTCAGGTAATGTTCATGGTGGTACGATTCTAAAACTACTAGACCAAGTCGCTTATGCTTGCGCAAGTCGTTATTCGGGTGGCTACGTGGTGACTTTATCTGTAGATAAAGTAAATTTTAAAGAACCTATTTATGTAGGTGAGTTGGTAACCTTCTTGGCAAGTGTGAACCATGTAGGTCGTACTTCAATGGAAGTCGGTATCCGTGTTGAAGCGCAAAATATCCAGAAGCGGACAGTACGCCATACCAATAGCTGTTATTTCACGATGGTTGCTGTTGATGAACAGGGCAAGCCATGTGAAGTACCTCAATTAAATCTAAATACAGAATGGAAGCGTTGCCGCTTTGAAGCTGCTGAGCATCGTAAGGTTTTACGTCTTCAAGAAAATCACAACCCATCTTGTAGCATGTATAAGAAAACTTCTTAAAAAAATAGATCAAATTAAAAAAGGATCGAACCGCAGCATGGTTCGATCCTTTTTCTTCTTTACCAAAATTCAGCGTCCATTTTTCATTTCAGTAAAATTATCTCTGAGCTTGGAGGAGAATGCTGAGAGAATTAACGAGTTGCAGGAGCAGCTTCAGAAGCAGAACCTACAGCATCAGATGCAGCATTTGCAGTGTTTGCTTGTTCTTGAGTTGAAACAACAACTTTTTCTTCACCAGCAGCGTTATGTGCTTGGTCGTGCTTAGAAGCAGCAAAAGTTGAAGCAGCAGTTAAAGCAAGTGTAGTAGCGAGTAAAGTTTTAGCTAATTTCATTTTATGGCATCCTTAAATTTCATTTAAAAATAAATTAAACCTAATCGTTCATACATACCTGAAACCTGTATGGCTGAATGACTAAGCTAGGACACATGCTAAGCCGAGGTTGGTATTACATCAATTAACTTAACAATCTATTACGGCTATCTTAACAATATGAAATATACGGGTCATTTATGTGAGCAATCTGTAAAATAAAGGGGCTTAAATACACCTTAAAATGTGAAAAAATATTTCTTATCGAGTAAAAAAAAGCCAACTCTGTTACGCAAACCTAACACTCTGGCATGAATTGTGAATATGCTTGAATAGGATATTTCGTTTGAATTGTAGATATTAAAAGTTAATTTAGATGATTGATGAGATGCCTGTCACAAATTGAGAGCTTTAGCCTGATAATTGAAAAGTATATCTTCAAAGTGAAAAATCATTTTCATGGGATTTAAACAGTGATATACCTTTCTTAGTTTTTTATACCTTGTTGATTTGAGCCGCTTGTGAAACTGATAGCCCCAAAAACTGTTCCCACCCATATTATTTCCGGTTTTTTAGGGGCAGGAAAAACCACGTTGTTACAGCATTTATTAAGCCAAAAGCCTAAAGATGAGGTGTGGGCTGTATTAATGAATGAGTTTGGGCAAATTGGAGTAGACCAACAACTCTTACCTCAAGATGAAGGATATGCAGTCAAAGAGCTATTAGGTGGTTGTTTATGTTGTAGCAGTCAATTGCCAATGCATATTGCTTTAGCCCGTCTATTGAGTGAACAAAAGCCAGATCGACTCTTTATTGAGCCGACTGGACTTGGACATCCTTCTCAGTTATTTGACCAACTGACTGAACCTCATTGGCAAAGTAGTTTAGCCATGCGAGCATTGATTACGGTGGTAGATGGCAGTCGTTTGCACGATACCAATTGGGTTAAACAAAACCTTTATGAAGATCAGTTAAAAGCTGCCCAGATTGTGGTGGTGTCACATAGCGATGTGATGACTTTTGAAGATGATCAGGCGCTTGAGCTATTAAAAGACGAATACCAACCTTATCACCAAGAGTGGATTAAAATTGAACATGGTCAGTTAGCGTTAAATAAAATTGATATAGCTGCTCGTTTAACCGAGCGATCTATACAACCTTTACTTAAACTTCAAAAACAAATGACTGAAACCGAGGTTAAGAAGGAAATTCAGCAATTACCTTATCATTATGTCGAGTCGGCACAAGGCTATATTGTGGCAGGTTGGAAATTACCTAAGCGCTGGAAATTCGAGTTTTATGCTTTGCTAGATTTATTATGTGCACAGCAAGACTGGCTTCGAATTAAGGGAATTTTTAACACAGATCAAGGGTGGAAAGTTTTTAACTTTAATCCTGATCAGTTTAATTATAAGTCTGGTGAAGAGGGCATTGATAATCGTATTGAAATCATTAGCGAGCATAACCATGATTGGTTGGCTTTTGAAACAGCTTTACTTGCCTGTCAGCTTGAAGAATAGAGAACATTAAACCAAAAGTAATTCAATGTTCTCTGAAGAGTGGGATTAAGGTTTGCTATCTAACACAGCTTTAGCTTGCGCATGGTCAATATCTTTTTCCCAGTGAGCAATCACTACGGTCGCGACACAGTTACCAATTAAGTTGGTACAGGCACGAATAATTCCGATAAACCAGTCGACTGAAAGTAGAAGCACTAAGCCAATTGCAGGGAGACTTGGTATCACTGAAAGCGTGGCTGCAAGAATAACTAAAGCCGAGCCGGGAATGCCGTGCGCCCCTTTAGATGTGATGAGTGAAACCAGCAAAATAGCCAGTAAGTCATGCATAGACAAATCAATATTGCAGGCCTGTGCAATAAAGATCACGCCTAAAGTTAAGTAAATTGAAAAGCCATCTAGATTAAATGAATAACCAGTTGGAATAACCAGACCGACAGTTGAATCTTTAATTCCCAAATTTTTGAGTTTTTTCATAATTTGAGGAAGAACAGAGTCAGAAGAAGCGGTACCTAAAACAATAGCGAGTTCATCTTTAAAATAGCCCACAAATTTGAAAATGTTGAGACCGGCAAGTTTTAAAATCGAACCTAAAACAATAACGACAAATAAAATGCAGGTTGCATAAAACAGTAAAACTAAATAACCCAATTGTAAGAGTGAATCTAAACCAAATTTAGCAGTGGTATAGGCGACTGAACCGAATACACCAATTGGAGCTAAACGAATAATGAGCCCCATAATTTTAAAGAAGACTTCTGAAAAAGCTTCAAGTGCTTGACGTACCAGCTCTGCTAAATGTTTAGGAATTAAAAGTAGGGAAACACCAAATAAAATAGCGATCAATAAAACCTGTAAAATATCGCCGTTTGCAAAAGCAGCAGTGAAAGTTTTTGGAATAATATTGAGTAGAAATTCCGAACCTGTATGCATCTCGTGGGCACGTTCGGTATAGGTACTTAAATCTTTTGCATCTAAATGGCTAATATCGATATTCATACCGACGCCCGGTTTAAATACATAGGCCACAATAATGCCTAAAATTAAGGCAATAGTAGTAACCACTTCAAAATAAAGAATGGTTTTTGCACCGACTTTGCCCATTTTTTTAATGTCGTTTGCACCATAGATTCCCAGTACAACAACACAAAACACAATTGGTGCAATAAGCATCTTAATTAAAGAAATAAAACCATCACCTAATGGCTTGAGAGATAGGGAGAAATCATGGAAACCGATTCCAACTGCAACTCCAAGGAATAGAGCACAAAGAACCTGTAAAAATAAACTACGCTTGAGCTTTAGCCACATAAGTCATCAATTTTAGCAAGAGGAAAATATATCTCTCTAAAGCAAAAAACCGGCCAACTATAACTTGAGGGGAGCGTTTTGGAAGAATATGCAAATTTCACATGACTATGCTTTGGATTGTTCAGTTTTTTTATAATTTCTTATCCAAAATCGAGTATCCTTAGCGCCAAATTTTGGGACATATTAATCATGGCGCTTAAAGCAACAATTTATAAGGCAGACTTGAATATTGCCAATATGGATGACCATATTTATGGTGATTATCAACTGACACTTGCCTTGCATCCCTCTGAGACTTTAGAACGCTTAATGGTTCGTTTGATGGCCTTTGCTCGTTTCGCAAGTGATGAGCTTGAGTTTACTAAAGACCTTTTTGAAACTGACGAGCCAGCGTTATGGCAAAAAGATTTAACGGGTCAGTTAGAAACATGGATTGAAGTTGGTTTGCCATCTGAAGATAAAGTCAAAAAAGCCAGTGCACGTTGTAAAACAGTGGCGATTGTTGTTTATGGCACACAAGTCGAAGACTGGTGGAAACGAAACAGTAAAATTAAAACGTTAAGTAACGTTCAGGTTTGGCAAATTGCCCCTCAAAGTACAGTAGAGCTAGAGCAACTGTGTGAACGTACGATGCAGCTACAATTAAATGTCATGGACAACGAGTGGACGCTTTTAGGTGAAAAGGGTCAAGCAAATGTTGTGTGGACACAGTTACAGTAACACAGAAAAGCGCAACAAATTCTACAGATTCAGTTGGTACACTAAGTACCAACTGCGATTTTAAAGATTCAGATTAAGGGGTAAACCATGTCAAATGAATTAGAAATTATCGATTTAAAAGTAGGCGAGGGTAAAGAGGCTGTTAAAGGCGCTTTAATCACAACTCACTATACAGGTTGGTTAGAAGATGGCACAAAATTTGATTCTTCAATTGACCGCGGTAATTATTTTGAATGCGTGATTGGAACAGGCCGTGTAATTAAAGGTTGGGACCAAGGCATTATGGGAATGAAAGTTGGCGGCAAGCGTAAACTCATCGTACCTGCTCATTTAGCTTATGGTGAGCGTAAAATGGGTAAGATTATTCCTGCTAATTCTAATTTAATTTTTGAAATTGAATTATTTGATGTCAAAACTCGTGACTAGTGAAAATTTAAAGCCCTTTAGGGGGCTTTCTTGTTTATATGAGCTTTAAATATAAATACATTATTAATTTATATTTTAGCTTTTTGAATATTTAAGATTATTTTCAGATTATTTGATTATAAATGCTGACTGAAAAACTGTTCATTTGCAGGCAGTGTGATATTAAGACCAAATTTCAAAAAGTTTGTGGCTTAACATCAAATTTCACATAAATAATCTATATTGATATTGAGACGCTATTTCATGACTATCCGCTTTGCATCTCCTTTGTTGAACATATCACTTGGCTTAGCTTTGGCAGGTTTGTCAGGCATGGCATTAGCCAAACCACCTAAACTGGACGCGTCAACACTTACGGTGATTGGTTATCATGAAATTACCGATACTAAAAATGCATTAATTCCTCAATATGCAGTGACGACTCAACAATTTACACAGCATGTTGAATGGCTGCAAAAAAACGGATTCCATTTTATTACGGTTGATCAGTTGATCCGTGCTCATCAGGGTAAGGCTCAACTGCCTACAAAACCAGTTTTATTAACTGTAGATGATGGTTATCAATCTTTCTATCAAAATGCTTATCCAGTCATTAAAGCTAAAAAAATTCCGGTTG
Organism: Acinetobacter sp. WU_MDCI_Abxc222; assembly: GCF_025514755.1. Taxonomy (NCBI): domain Bacteria; kingdom Pseudomonadati; phylum Pseudomonadota; class Gammaproteobacteria; order Moraxellales; family Moraxellaceae; genus Acinetobacter; species Acinetobacter sp. WU_MDCI_Abxc222. The sequence continues at coordinate 181,042 of NZ_JAHPVG010000005.1, read as the reverse complement.
TTCTTGCTGTTGTAGGTTCATGGTTAGAACCAAAAGCAGGGCAGAAAGTTGATTTTTCAGGGGAAGAAATCCCACGTGACAAAATCTTAAGCTGGGGTGAGCTGAAAGAGATGCAAGATAGTGGTTTTGTAGAAATTGCAAGCCATAGCTATCATTTACACCGCGGTATTACAGGCAACCCGCAAGGTAACTCTGAACCTGCTGCAACAACTCGTTTTTATGATGTTAAAACTCAAACCTATGAGAACGATGAACAATATCAATCACGTATCTATAATGATTTAAAGAAAAATAACGAGCTACTCAAAGCGCATGGCTTACGTTCACCACGTATTATGGTGTGGCCATATGGTCGCTATAATATGCAAACTGTCCAAATTGCGAAAAAATTGGGTATGCCAGTGACTATTACACTGGATGATGGGGCTGATCACGCAAAACAATCTCTACAAAATATGAGCCGTATTTTGGTAGAAGGCGATATGACGACTGATGATTTGGCTCAAGAAATTAAAAATCGTGAATTGAATTTAACGGATAACAATCGTCCGCAAAAAATTATGCATATCGATCTGGACTATATTTATGACCCGGATCCGAAACAGCAAGAACGTAATTTAGGTCATTTGTTAGACCGAATTAATGCGATGGGTGTAAATACTGTCTATTTACAAGCATTTTCAGATCCAGATGCGAATGGCTCTGCTGATATGGTGTATTTCCCGAACCGTCACATTCCAATGCGTGCTGACTTGTTTAACCGTGTTGCATGGCAAATTCAAACGCGTACGCCTGTGAGTCGTATTTATGCGTGGATGCCTTTATTGGCATGGGAACTACCAAAAACTGATCCAGTTTCTAAAGACTTAGTTGTGACAGAACAGGCAAAATCTGGTGAACACCTCAACATGGGGTATATCCGTTTAAGTCCGTTCTCAGCAGACGCACGCCAAACTATTCGTGAGATTTATCAAGATTTGGCTAAGTCATCTTCATTTAACGGAATTTTATTCCATGATGATGTCACCTTATCTGACTATGAAGATGCAAGCCCGGAAGCATTAAAAGCCTATGCAAAACAAGGCTTGCCAACAGATTTGGCAAAAATCCGTGATAACGATCAAGATTTGCAAAAATGGACTGCATATAAGACAAAATATCTAGATGATTTTGCAATGCAACTCGTTGATGACGTGCGACAATATGAACCGTTCTTGCTCACCGCACGTAACTTATACGCGCAAGTTGCTTTAAAACCATACGCAGAAAACTGGTATTCACAATCGCTTGAAGAGTCATTAAAACGTTATGACTTTACGGCTATTATGGCAATGCCTTATATGGAACAGGTAGATAATGCCGATCAGTTCTATAAAGATATGGTTGATCGCGTGAAACAATATCCAAATGGCATTAAGAAAACCGTTTTTGAATTACAGGCAACTGACTGGCGTAAAAACGAAAAGGTACCTTCAACTGAAATGGCTGCAACAATTCATTCTCTTTATCAGCAAGGTGTAATGCATGTCGGATATTATCCAGATGACCCAATTAAAGATCATCCGGATGTGGACACTATGCATAAAGCATTTGCTGAAAAATCATCTCGTCTTGTGCCGTAGTTGAGGCTAAAACATGACAATCTTTGCTGCAATATGGTCGCATGCCTTAAAATTCGTTTTCTATTATCCATTATTCATGTCGTATTTATGGATGATTGGCGCGATCATTTTCTATTGGAAAGAACGTCAGGCTCCGCCTTACGATCAACCTGCTCCATTAGAGAGTTATCCAAAAGTCGCTGTATTAATTCCTTGTTTTAATGAAGGGGATAATGCAGAAGAAACCATTAGCCATGCATTAAAACTGGACTATCCTCATTTTGAAGTGATTGCGATTAATGATGGTAGCTCGGACAATACTGGTGAGGTACTCGACTGTTTAGCAGCACAACATGAAAAACTACGTGTTGTTCATTTGGCTCAAAACCAAGGTAAAGCGATGGGGCTGCAAGCCGGAAGTTTAATGACCGATGCCGAGTTTTTAATTGGTATTGATGGGGATGCTTTACTTGATCCTCATGCAGCAAAGTGGATGATTCGTCATTTTCAGGAAAATCCAACAGTTGCAGCTGTGACGGGTAACCCACGTATCCGTACTCGCTCAACTTTATTAGGGCGTATTCAGGTCGGTGAGTTTTCTTCGATTGTCGGCATGATTAAACGTGCACAACGTACCTTTGGACGCTTATTTACCGTATCGGGTGTAATTACCGCTTTTCGTAAGAGCGCTGTTCACCAAGTGGACTATTGGTCACCAAATATGTTGACTGAAGATATCGATATTACGTGGAAATTGCAGCGTGCAGGTTGGGACATTCGTTTTGAACCGAATGCCTTGGTCTGGATTTTAATGCCTGAAACTTTAAATGGTTTGTGGAAACAACGTTTACGTTGGGCTATGGGCGGGGCACAGGTATTAATTAAAAATATTGATGTGTTCACTAAGCCAAAACTAAATTTTTTATGGCCATTAATGTTTGAGCTGTGCTTAACCTTAGTTTGGTCATATTTAATGCTCGCGATGGCTTTATTATGGTTGGTACATTTTATTTTACCAGTCCCTGCTTTAGCCGTTGTGAGCTCTCCATTTTTACCGTATGGTAGCGGTATTTTATTGGGGGCGACTTGTCTCATTCAGTTTGCTTTAAGCAAATGGATGGATAGTCGTTATGAACCACATCTAGGAAAAAACTATTTCTGGATGATCTGGTATCCATTGGTCTTTTGGCTAATCACCATCTCGGCAACTATTGTGGCATTTCCGAAAGTTTTAAAACGTGGAGATGAGAAACGTGCGCGTTGGGTGAGCCCGGATCGGGGCATTCGTGGATGAAATGCAAGAGTCATGAGATTTTAAAGATCGTGCTGTATTGATGTCTGGGGAAAACCGCAGCACTTCGTTAGGTAAAGAGAGAAATGAAGACAAATTCGTTGATTATTGATTTACGCCGTCAATTACCATGGCATAAACGCTATGCTTCTACAACAAGCACGGCCATGATGTGGGCGGTTTGGTTGTTGCTGTGGCGTCCATTTGTACTGATCTGGGTATTGGCTGAACTCCAAAAAACACATTTAGTTCACCGTTTGTTTAGTGCCTTTGGTTTGGGCATTGAACATGGCATTACTGCGTTAATTGCTTGTGCAATTTGCTTATTGTTGTGGAGTCATGTGCTGCCTGAGCATCGTGTTGGCGGTAATGCGCTTAAAGCAAAACAGACAGATGATTATGCGCGCTATTTTGATTTACCTGAACATGAAATTGAGCAGGGACGTAGTCAGAAAATTACAGTCGTTCACCATGATGAATTAGGTAAAATCATTAGAGTTGAATAAAGCATATTAATGAAAAAAAAGCCCGCATCATGTGGGCTTTTTTTTACACTAATTTCGGTATATCTATAAGTTTTAAACTGTAGAGTGCAGTGCTTGTGCAGGTATTATTTACCTTTGAAAACAGGAGGTCTTTTTTGCAACATGGCAAATACACCTTCTTGAACATCTTCTGTGGTGAGCAATGGTTGAAGATGGTTTTGCAATTGCTTAAAGGCAACCTCATAACCTTCGTTAATAGCTTCGCGAGCAGAGGCGAGAGTCGCTTTTACAGCAAGAGGAGCAGCTTGCGAAACATGTTCAGCAAGTTCTATTGCACGGTTGAGCTGAGAGCCTTCTGGGCATATTTCGGTAATCAGGTTCATGTCAAATGCTGCTTTTGCATCGAAAGAGTCACCAGTGAGTAAATAACGCATGGCTTTGGCCCAGCCTGCGGCTTGAGTAAAACGGGCGGTTGCTCCGCCAAAAGGTAAGATGCCACGTTGGACTTCCATTTGAGCAAATTGTGTATTTTCACTCGCAATCGTAATATCTGCGTTAAGAAATAGTTCTATACCAGCGGTGTAACAATAACCTTGTACCGCTACTATCAAAGGTTTACTGAGCTTTTGGCCGATTGTGCCCCACGGGTTAATTTCATTTTCACTAAAATCAAAAACACCTGTAGCGAGTTTAGGTTGTAACTCAACTAGGTCTAAACCAGCTGTAAAATGATCGCCATGAGCAAAAATAACCGCGCAGCGCAGGGCATCATTATTTTCATATTCAGTGAGTGCTAGTGATAAGTCTTTGATCATGTGACTATCAAAAGCATTACGTTTTGCTGCCCGATCTAGACCAATTAAAAAAATATGCCCGCGAGTTTCACGGCTGACTTTTCCTTCTTGATTTGACATATTGTCATGCTCTTTATTCGTCTTTAATCATGTTTTAAACAATCATTTAAAAACTAGCAAATATAATTTGTTGATGACTCGATCAGTATTTGTTTTGTCTGTGTATTGAGATAAATCGACAGCATTAGAAAAGAGTAAAACCTCAGACAACCTTAATTTCCATTATTTATTTAAATTAGCAGTTTGCTTAGCTTTATATTTTTCTCATAATACCTCGTCAAATTGATCTCAATAAGCAGCTGTTTTATGTCACCTCTAGAAATCTTTGCGGTCTTGATTAGCCTGATTGGAGTCGGATTAACGGTAATCCGTAATATGTGGTGTTGGCTGTTTAATTTCTTTGCCTTTGTTTTATATGCGTATTTGTTTTACGAATTTAAGCTATATGGCGAAACGATTTTGCAGTTCTTTTTTATGGTGGTAAATTTTTATGGCTTTTATTACTGGCTCAAAGGAAAGCAGCAAGATCACGATATTCGAATTGAACCGATTGCAGTTCAAACCGCTATCATTCAAATGATCATTGCCGCGATAGGTGGCTTGCTTTTTGGCTTAATTCTTAAAAACTTTACCGATGCAGCAGTTCCTATGCTCGACTCACAACTTGCCGCATTTAGTTTGCTCGCAACGTATTGGACCAGCCGAAAACATATTGCGACTTGGATACTTTGGGTATTTGTCGACATTATTTATGTCGGGATGTTCATTTATAAAGATTTATTTTTAACAGCCGCTTTGTATGCAGCATTTGTATTGATGGCAGCTTATGGTTGGTATCAATGGGAAAAGGTTAAAAAGAAACAGCTTTTAGCCTCTAACCAGCTTTAATTTGGAGAGCGATCATGTTGTTGAGCTTAGAGGTTTATAAACAACAACAGTTTGATCAAATGGCTGAAAAAATAATGGTCAAGCCAAAAGAATATTGTGAATTTAATTCTGTATCTGATTTTTATAACGCTGCGTGGCTCAACGGTTTTCCACAAGGTACTCAGGTCTCTGCGACAGGTTTAGATGATGGTGCTGAAGAGTTTTATGCAGTTATTCAGTTTAAACAACAGTATTTAAGATTTGATATTAAAGAAAATAATTCGACAATTATCTTTAAGGATATGAATGGGAACGTTTTAAAAAGTAACTTTTGATTTATAAAATAAAATCTAAAAAAAGCGACTTAACGTCGCTTTTTTTTAATAAATAAATTTGGAAATTTTATTCGCTGTTTCAACAACTAGGTTTGCGATATCTTCTTTAAATGTTCTTTCATCGTAAGTGGTAATTGGACAACTTACAGAGATAACAGCGACCATTTTACCGTTTGACTGTTTAAAAATAGGCGCCGCGCAGGCTGCCATATCGTGATTGTAATGACCCCAGCTCACCATGGTTTTTTGAGTTTTTACGTATGAAAGCCTTTGCAATAAAGCTTTTAAATTGGTTGGCGTCAGATCAGAGAAACTGTCCCAATCGCTAAAATTGCGGTAACGCTGACGTACTTCAGTTTCAGGTAAATCAGATAAAAGCATTTGACCAATCACGGTTGCATGGGCAGGCCAGCGAGTTCCTAAACTAATGTTGCTCGTGAAGGTTCCCATAGACTGGATATTATTTACAAAGACAATATGAGTACCTTCTAAAATAGAAAGATGTACAGCGAGTTTGGTTTGGTCACGTAGTTCTTTCATTAAAGGTGTCGATAAATCGAGTAATGAAAGTTTAGATAAACTGTTAAAACCAAGTTCCATGACTTTGGAATCGAGTGCATAAGTTTTTTGAGATGCTTTTCTTAAATAGCCACAAGATTCGAGTGTATAAATCAGGCGAAATGCACTAGAACGGTTCACTTCTAAAATTTCAGCAATTTCTGTAATGGTCATTTCTTGCGCTTGTTGATTAAATGCTTGCAAGATAGCTAAACCCCGTACAAGTCCGGGAACTAAATATCGGTCATCATTTTTTGTTGTTTCCGATTCTTGCGAATCTTCTTCAATTGCTATGCTCATTCGTGTCATTTTCCTATAAATAAAACATGATTCAATTTGGGGCATGCTGCTTTATTTTATAACTATTGTAATTGTTAAAAATGCATAAAACAATTTTTATATTTAAAACTTTGTTTCCTTCTTGAAACGTAACAAAATATTTAAAAATTAGTAAACTAATGAATTTTATATTTATTTTTACTTTGACAAAAAATGATCAAGGGGATTATGCTTAGCTTGTGTTTTGAAAATCAAATTATGTTTTGTATATAAAACAAAATGAGGGCGCAAGGTATGAGTTGGATCTCAGTTTGTCAGCAGGGTGACGTTAGCGAAGATGAGCCGAAAGCCATCGAAGTTGAAGGGAAAAAAATAGGCGTATTTTTCGTCGATGAAAATTACTTTGCTATCGAAAATGTTTGCCCTCATGCGTATGCCTTATTAACCGAAGGATTTATCGAAGATCAGACTGTTGAATGTCCATTGCACGAAGCAATTTTTGACATTCAAACAGGTGAGCTAAAAAGTGGGCCAGGGTGTAGAAACCTATGTACGTACCCAGTTCGTGTTGAAGGACAGGATATTCAAATTCAACTCTAGTCCTCACATGTACAAGGAAGCAGAACAATGAAGACATTTAATGAAAAGTTGGCAAGCTGGATTCATGCAACGCCGGCAACCGAAGCAGGTATCAACAATATTCAAATTCCAGGTCAATCTGAATTGTTGGTTTGGCAGACACGTTATAAAGAGCCAACTCTCTATGAACAGGATTTTGTAAAAAACTTGATTCAGGCATTTTCTGCGGGCGCAACAGAGTTAGATGACGTTGTTTCTGCACTTAATCAACAGGGTTTCCGCTGTGAATCTGGTGATGAATGGACTTCTGCAAGCTTTACAGAAGAAATGCAACGTTTAGGTTATTGATTCAAGGAAGAATAAAATGAACGCAATCGTATCAACTTCACAAAGCGCTGAAGAATATTTAGAACTTGGTTTACGTGACCAATGGCATCCGGTTTTGGCAGGTTGGGAAGTCGCTGCTAATCCAGTCGGTATTACCCGTTTAGGCGAAAATATCGTGGTTTGGCGTGATGCCGAAGGTCAGGTTCATGCACTTGAAGATCGCTGTCCACACCGCGGTGCTCGTCTTTCCCTTGGTTGGAACTTAGGCGACCGAGTTGCTTGCTGGTATCACGGTGTTGAAGTTCGTGCTGATGGTGTAGTTGCTGATGTGCCAGCGGTTCATGAATGTCCAATGACCGGAACTAAATGTTTAAAGAACTATCCAGTAATTGAGCAACATGGCGCAATCTTCATCTGGTTTGGTATTGATGCAAATGAACAACCAGCACCGCTTGAGTTCCCAGAGCAACTCGCAAGTGAAGAGTGGAGTGCGTTCCTTTGCCAAGCAGACTGGAAAGTAAACCATCAATACGCGATTGATAATGTGATGGACCCAATGCACGGGACCTATTTACATGCGACATCGCACTCGATGGCAGATGGTGAACGTACTGCAGAGATGAAGCACCGTACCACCGATAATGGCTTTGTTTTTGAAAAAGAAGGTCAAACAGGTGTGAACTTTGACTGGGTTGAATATGGTTCAACAGGTGCAAGCTGGTTACGTCTTTCAATTCCATACCGTAAACAATTTGGCCCAGGTGGTGAATTCTGGATTGTGGGTTATGCAACGCCAATTGATGCCAACAATACTCGCGTATTTTTCTGGCGCTGCCGTAAGGTGAGTGGTTGGCAACGTAATGTATGGCGTTTCTTATATCGCAATCACTTAGAACAATTGCATTGGGATGTATTGGAACAAGACCGAATTATTTTAGAAAATCTTGCGCCAAATGCGCGTGAAAAAGAGTTTCTCTATCAACATGATGTTGGTCTTGCACGTTTACGCCGTTTAATGAAAAAAGAAGCTGAGAAGCAATTAAAGAAAATTGCTGCACTAAATGCATCAAACCGTATCGAGATGCAGGAAGAAGCTCATGGCTAATGTAGCGTTGTTGCAAGGCAAAAAAGTTTTAGTGACTGGTGCTGCGCGTGGTTTAGGTAGAGATTTCGCTCAAGCCATTGCCGAGGCAGGTGCTGAAGTTGTGATGGCAGATATTTTGTCTGACTTGGTGCAACAAGAAGCACAAGTGTTACAACAACAAGGACTAAACGTTCATGCTGTCACCGTTGACCTTGCCAATGCAGACTCTATTGAAAATGCTGTTGCAAAAAGCGTTGAAGTATTACAGGGACTAGATGGCCTTGTGAATTGCGCGGCACTGGCGACCAATGTCGGTGGAAAAAATATGATTGATTACGATCCTGAACTTTGGGATCGGGTCATGAATATTAATGTGAAAGGCACATGGCTGATCAGTAAGGCATGCGTTCCCCATTTAAAGCAATCGGCTGCAGGCAAGATCATTAATGTTGCTTCCGATACAGCACTTTGGGGCGCACCGAATCTAATGGCTTATGTTGCAAGTAAAGGTGCAATTGTTGCCATGACGCGTTCAATGGCAAGAGAGTTGGGGCAGTCCAATATCTGCGTTAACACATTGTCACCGGGCCTTACTCTGGTTGAAGCAACCGAGTATGTGCCTCAAGAACGTCACGATTTATATGTCAACGGAAGAGCGATTCAACGTCAGCAACTTCCACAAGATTTAAATGGAACAGCATTGTATCTACTGTCGGATTTGTCCTCTTTTGTGACAGGTCAAAATATTCCGGTCAATGGCGGTTTTGTCTTTAACTAAGGAGTAGTCAAATGATTACAGGGATCGAGATTTTAAAGTTTGGAGTTGAAGATAGAGCCGCTTCAAACAAGTTTTTGGCAGATTTTGGTTTAAGCAAAAGTACTTCGGATATTGAAGGTACTGATCTTTACCAAACCCAAAATGGTAGCAAGATTTATCTATTTAATTGTGATGATGAGCGTTTGCCGACTGCTATTGAACAAGGTTCAACTTTACGTGAAGTGACTTGGGGCGTTGATAGTGCTCAAGACCTTGATGACTTGGCAGCTCGTTTGGCCGATGTAGAGGGTTTTAAACGTACTGAAAATACAGTTGAGTGTCTTGACCCAAATGGCATGACCATTCGTTTTGAACAAAGTTTTGTTAAAGAAGTACCTGAACTTAAAACGGAAGGTATTAACCAATACGGCAACATTCAACGTGTGAATGCAGCAAGTCCTGTTTATGAAAAAGGTCAACCTGTTGCGATTGGACATGTGGTGTTCTTCACACCGGATTTGGCAACAACTGAAAACTTCTATATCGAGAAAGTAGGTTTCCATTTATCTGATGCTTACAAAAATCGCGGTGCATTCTTACGTTGCCGCGGTGAAGGTTATCACCATGATTTATTCTTGCTTAGTGTTCCAAATAAACCTGCTGGCTTAAATCACGTTGCGTTTGTTGTTCGCGATATCCATGAGGTGATTGGGGGCGGTTTAAATATGAATCGTTCGGAGTGGTCAACCTTTATTGGACCGGGACGTCATCCAATTTCTTCTGCTTATTTCTGGTACGTCAACTCACCATTAGGTGGTGCATTTGAATACTACACCAACGATGATTATTTGACAGAAGAATGGCAACCACGTGTAGAAGAACATCGTCTAGAGCTTTTCACTGAATGGGCGATTGAGGGTGGTCTTGATGACACAACCCGCCGTCAGGTGAAGCCTGTTTAACAGGTATTGCTTTACAAGGAAGATGGCTATGGAAAAGATCGTAATTGTAGGTGCCGGACAGGCAGCGGGTTGGGCAGTAAGTACCTTGCGTCAAAATGGGTATGTGGGTGAAATTCACGTGGTTTCAAATGAAGATCAAGTGTTTTATGAACGTCCGCCACTGTCTAAGCAAGTACTTTCAAAAGAAGCAACATATGAAAGTTTGAATCTGTTCTCACCTGAACAGGTTCAAGAGTTCAACGTTCAATGGCATAAACCGGAAATTGCGACAAAAGTCGATCGTGAGCAAAAACAGGTTCATTTAGAAAGTGGTCAGATTTTGCCGTATGACAAATTGCTGATCGCAACTGGAAGCCGTGCGCGTGTACCCGTCAATACATGGCAGTTCATTCCAAATGTTGTGACTTTACGCAATGTGCATGATTGTGAACGTTTGGCTGAAATTTTAAAGAATGCAAAAAATGTCGCTGTGATTGGCGGTGGCTGGATTGGTTTAGAAATTGCTGCAACTGCACGTAAGCAAGGTAAAGATGTTCATATATTTGAATATGGTGATCGTTTATGTGCAAGAAGCGTGAGTCCGGAAGTTTCTGCATTTTTAAAAAATATGCATGAAACTCAAGGTACAAAAATTCATTTAGACAGCAAGAGTCTTCATTTAGTTGAAGCGCCAAATCAAAAAGTTGAAGTGGTGAACCATCCTCAAAATAGTCAGTTATTTGACTGTGTTGTGGTAGGTGCAGGCGCTGAGATTGCCAAAGAGTTAGGTGTACATGCTGGTCTCGATGTGAAAGATGGCATTGTAGTGAATTGTTTTGGGCAAACTTCAGATCAAAACATTTATGCCGCAGGTGATGTTGCGATTCATCCGGGCTTGGGTTATTGCATTCAGTCGTGGGCAAATGCACAAAATCAGGCGATTGCAGCTGCGAAGTCAATGCTCGGCATTGAAACCGAATATAGCGATATTCCATGGCTTTGGTCAGATCAATATCACTTTAATATCCAGATTTTAGGTACGTATCAACCTGAAAAAACGAAGGAAGTAGTCATTCGTCAAGGTGGGGAAGATCAGGTGAGCTATTTATATCTGGACCATGAAAATCGTTTGCTCAACATGATTGCCATTAATGATTCTAAACTGATCAAACTGGCAAAACGTTGGATGCAAGCCAACACCGTTTTAGATCCAAAACTATTAGCAGATGCTGAATTTAATGTCATGAAGTTAAAACCGTAAACATTAAATCTGGTTCTCATTACCAAATCGAAGGAATGACACATGAGTAATGAAGAAAAAAGTGGATTGAAGCATTGGGTACCTGCTTTTGTCCTTATGGTGTGTGTGGTACTGGCGTTTTTCGACAAGATTAGTATTGCGGTTTTATTTTCAGATCCTCATTTTCAAAGTGCAATGGGAATTGCTGAAGATAAGGCCAAGCTCGGATGGCTCATGACAAGTTTTTTACTTGCTTATGGTTTTTCATCAGTCTTTCTAAGCTTTTTGGGTGACATCTTTAACCCAAAGAAAATGCTGTTCTGGAGCGTAACGTCGTGGGGCGTACTCATGTTCTGTATGGGGTTCACCACCAGTTATTCAGGCATGTTGGTTTTACGTGTACTGCTTGGTTTAGCAGAAGGCCCGTTATTTGCCTTGGCATACACCATTGTTAAGCAGACTTATACGGACCGTCAGCAGGCACGTGCTTCTACCATGTTCTTACTTGGAACACCGATAGGTGCATTCCTTGGGTTCCCGATCACTGCAAATGTTTTAGCTCACCACGATTGGCATACCACTTTTTTTGTGATGGCTGCGCTAACCCTGATTGCGATTTTTAGCATTGTTTTTGGTCTGCGTAACTTGCAGCTCAAGAAAACTGTCGAAATTGAGGGCGAGAGTAAACGCACTAATTTCAAAGGTCACATTGCCAATACTAAATTGCTGCTCAGCAACAGCGCATTCTGGCTGGTTTGTCTCTTTAACATTGCGTTGATGACGTATTTGTGGGGCTTAAACAGCTGGGTTCCTTCTTACCTAATGCAAGACAAAGGATTCAATCTCAAAGAGTTTGGGATGTATTCAAGCTTTCCGTTCATTGCCATGTTAATTGGCGAAATTATCGGTGCGTTTTTATCTGACAAATTAGGCCGCCGCGCAATTCAAGTATTTAGCGGTTTATTACTCGCGGGCATCTTCATGTATGTGATGGTCATTATGACTGAGCCATTATTGATTATTGCTGCCATGTCTTTAAGTGCTATGGCATGGGGTTTTGGAGTAGCAGCTGTATTTGCTCTGCTTGCAAGAGTAACGACCTCAAATGTAGGGGCGACTGCGGGCGGAATATTTAACGGTTTAGGTAATTTTGCAAGTGCAATTGCGCCTGTTCTTATCGGTTACATCGTGATGCAAACACACAGTTTTAATTTAGGAATTACCTTCTTGGCTGCTGTCGCTGTCATTGGGTCGTTGTTCTTGGTTCCTCTTTTAAAACGTTATTAATTCACTGTATAGGAGTTTAAAAAATGACTACACAACAATTCGAATCGTGGGCACAACCAGAGGGTGCTTCTTTAGAAGATTGGTTAAACACACGTATTGCTCGCTTTGAGACACGTAAATATGACTTCGATGCTTTGAAGTTCCAAGCAGATTACGACCCGAAATATCGCCGTGCACAAATGCGTTACATGGGTACGGGTGCAACAGGTGTTGCAAATGATGGTAACACCGTTCCAGCAGAAAACTTCACGTTTTCAACCATGGTTCTGCCACCACAATGTGAAGGTCCTTTGCACATTCACCACGATGTTGAAGAAGTTTTCTTTATGCTTCGCGGCGAAATTGATTTGTTTATTGAGCACAACGGCGAAAAATTTGAAACCCGTTTAAAAGAGCGTGATCTGATTTCAATTCCACCGGGAATTTACCGTGGTCTGTTTAACCCAGGTCAAGAAGATGCCTTGATGTGTGTGATGTTAGGAACAGGTAAACCAACCATTCCGAACTATCCACCAGAGCATCCATTGTCTCAAATCAAACGTTAATTGTTTGATGAAGTGAATGAAGGAAAGAATTGAAAATGATGACACTCATTGAAAAGTTAGCAGAATTTCCGGTGAAAACCGTTACTGTTCAAGGCCAGCAGCAAGCCTATCGGGAAGCTGGTCAGGGCGAGTACCTTGTGCTGTTGCATGGTATTAGTTCAGGTTCTGCTTCATGGGTAAACCAACTTGAAGTGCTGTCTCATCATTTTCATGTCATTGCCTGGGACGCACCGGGCTATGGCAAATCAGATGAACTTTTAACTGATCAGCCCAATGCTACTGATTACGCAAAGCGTTTGGCAGCATTGTTTGATGTTTTAAAAATTGAAAAAGCAATTGTGGTCGGACACTCATTAGGTGCCTTACAGGCCAGTGCATTTGCTGCACTTTACCCAGAGCGAGTGGAACACTTGGTTGTTGCTAACTTGGCACAAGGCTATCAACGCCACGATGAACAAACACAAATTCAGGTTTTTGAAAAAAGACCAAAAATGTTGAAAGAACTAGGCGCTAAAGGAATGGCTGAAAGCCGTGGACCTCATTTGATTTATAAACAAGAGCCACAAGCCTTAGCTTTAGTTTCAGAGGTGATGCAGCAGCTGACCCTAAAAGGTTTCACCCATGCATCGTACTTACTGGCATATGACGAAATACGTAATTACTTAACCAATTTAAAAGTCCCATGCACAGTCATTGCAGGGCAGCAAGATCAAATCACTCCTGCGTTAGGTATACAAGAGCTTGCTCAGGAATTGCAGTTGGAACAGCGCTTCGTCATAGAAGATGCAGGACACTTAAGTTATGTCGACCAACCGCAAGCATTTAACCAAATTATGTTGACGATTCAGGAACAATCGTAAGAGAGATTAAGGATTATGAGCTTCCAAGTTGAAGGAAAAGTTGCAGTTGTTACCGGTGGCTCATCTGGGATTGGGCTGGCTGCTGTTGAAATACTGGTTGCAGAGGGTGCAAAAGTTGCTTGGTGTGGTCGCGATGAAGAACGTCTAAATGCTTCAAAGCACTATATTTTAGAAAAATTTCCACATGCCAATATTTTTACTAAAGCATGTAATGTGTTGAAAAAAGAAGAAGTTCAGCAATTTGCCAAAGAGGTCAAACTCAATTTGGGCAATGTGGACATGCTCATTAACAATGCTGGGCAAGGCCGTGTTTCAAATTTTGAAAATACGCAAGATGAAGACTGGATGAAAGAAATCGAGCTGAAATATTTCAGTGTTTTACATCCGGTAAGAGCTTTTCTTGATGACTTAAAACAGTCGGCAAATGCCTCAATTACTAATGTGAACTCGTTACTGGCATTGCAACCGGAACCGCACATGATTGCGACTTCATCTGCACGCGCTGCACTGTTGAACTTAACCCATTCGTTGGCGCATGAGTTTACTCAATATGGCGTTCGTGTGAACTCGATTTTACTCGGTATGGTCGAATCTGCGCAGTGGAAACGCCGTTATGAAACCCGTTCAGATTTAAATCTGTCATGGGAAGAGTGGACAGGCAATATCGCAAAAAATCGTGGCATTCCTATGCAGCGTTTAGGTCGTCCAGAAGAGCCTGCACGTGCTTTAGTTTTCTTGGCATCACCATTGGCATCTTACACCACAGGTTCGGCAATAGATGTCTCAGGTGGTTTTAACAAACATTTATAAATATTAGGTGCTGTCATGAAAAAGTTGATGATGATTGGTTTTGGCGCAATGGCAGCAGAAGTGTATGCCCACTTGCCTCAAGATCTGCAACTCAAATGGATTGTCGTGCCATCTCGCAGTATTGAAAAAGTGCAGTCACAAGTCTCTTCCGAGATTCAGGTGATTTCAGATATTGAGCAATGTGATGGTACGCCAGACTATGTCATTGAAGTGGCAGGTCAAGCAGCAGTGAAAGAGCATGCTCAAAAAGTTTTAGCGAAAGGCTGGACCATTGGTCTGATTTCGGTGGGTACTTTGGCTGATAGCGAATTTTTGATTCAGCTTAAGCAAACTGCCGAAAAAAATGATGCACATCTGCATTTACTTGCAGGGGCTATCGCAGGTATTGACGGTATTTCTGCGGCCAAAGAAGGTGGTTTGCAAAAAGTCACTTACAAGGGCTGTAAAAGCCCAAAAAGCTGGAAGGGCAGTTATGCAGAGCAATTGGTCGATTTAGACCATGTGGCTGAAGCTACAGTCTTTTTCACAGGAACTGCCCGTGAAGCTGCGACCAAATTTCCAGCCAATGCCAATGTTGCAGCAACCATTGCACTGGCAGGGCTTGGAATGGACGAAACCATGGTTGAGTTAACTGTTGATCCAACCATCAACAAAAACAAACACACCATTGTGGCAGAAGGTGGCTTTGGGCAAATGACCATTGAACTGGTGGGCGTGCCGTTGCCAAGTAACCCGAAAACATCAACTTTGGCTGCGCTTAGCGTGATTCGTGCTTGTCGCAACAGTGTAGAAGCAATACAGATTTAAGAAGGATTTGATCATGGCAAAGGAAATTTATATTGCAGGTGAATGGCGATTAGGTCGTGGTGCAGTCATTCAAAGCCTGTTTCCGGCAGATCAGTCGGTAAACGCTGAGCTTTCAACAGCAACGCTTGAAGATGTAAATGAGGCAATTGAAAAAGCGGATCAGGCTTGGCGTCAACCGAGCTGGAGAAACAGTTTGCCGCATGAGCGCGCACGTATTCTCTATAAAGTTGCAGATATTATTGAAGCGCGTATAGATGAATTAGCAAAATTACAAACCCGTGATAATGGAAAGCCTTTAACCGAAACTCGTGGTTTAGTGATGAGCGCGGCGGCGACTGCACGTTATGTTGCTGCGGCATGTGAAACGCTGAATGATGAGCTCACCACACAACGTGCTCCAGACTTTATGACCATGAGCGTGCATGAACCTGTAGGGGTTGTGGCAGCAATTACGCCTTGGAACTCTCCAATTGCGAGTGAAGTTCAAAAGCTTGCTCCAGCTTTGGCAGCAGGAAATGCAGTGGTGTTAAAACCAGCAGAAGCAACTTCACTGATTGCTTTAGAACTTGCCAAAATTTTTGAAGAAGCTGGCTTACCAAAAGGTTTACTCAGCGTGCTAGTTGGTCGTGGTTCTGTGATTGGTGATGCAATTGCTCAGCACCCGCTGGTTCGTAAAATCTCTTTTACGGGTGGAACAACTACGGGTCGTCATTTGGCACACATTGCCGCTGACAAGCTTATTACTACTTCACTTGAGTTAGGTGGAAAGTCACCAACCATCGTTTTGCCAGATGCAGACATTGAACTGGCTGCTAAAGGTGTCGCGTACGGTATTTTTAGCTCGGCAGGCCAAGCGTGTATCGCAGGTTCTCGCTTGTTTATTCATAGCAGTCTTTACGATCAGTTTTTAACGCGGTTGGTTGAAATTACCAAAGGCTTACGTGTGGGTCATCCGGAACAAGCTGGTGTACATTTAGGGCCACTAGTGAATGACAAACATTTGCAGTCAGTTGATCGCTATGTGCAACTTGCTAAAAGCGAAGGTGGTCAAGTTCTGATTGGTGGTGAAGCACTTACAACTGGTGACTATGCCAAAGGAAGCTATTACTTACCTACCATTATCACGGGCTTAAATAACAGTGCTCAAACCTGTCAGGAAGAAATTTTTGGCCCTGTTTTAGTGGTTATGAAATATGACAATGAGCAAGATTTAATTGCCCAAGCTAATGACAGTTGTTTTGGTCTTGCCGCAGGTATTTGGACTGAAAGCTATCGCAAAGCTTGGCGTATTGCACGTGCCTTAGAAGTGGGAACGGTATGGATTAATACCTACAAAAAATTCTCGATTAGTGCGCCGTTTGGTGGCTTTAAAGACAGTGGTATCGGGCGCGAAAAAGGCCGTTTGGGCATTTTATCGTACATGCAACAAAAGAGTATTTATATGGGGCTGAATGAACAGCCTAACCCTTGGTGCGATTAATAAATTCAAGGACTGAAAATAAATTTTGAGGAACAGACATGACTGAACGTGTAAATGTAGGCGAAGCAATCGCAAGAGTTTTAGAAGCGCACCAAGTTGATAGTATTTATGGTGTTATTTCCATCCACAATTTACCTATTGCCGATGCAGTAGGGCGCCGTGAAAAAATGCGTTTTGTTGCAGCCCGTGGTGAGGCTGGCGCAGTTACCATGGCAGATGCACACTCACGCTTTAAAGGCCTAGGTGTAGCGTTGACTAGTACAGGTGCTGGGGCAGGTAATGCGGTAGGCTCACTCATTGAAGCAATGAATGCGGGTAGCCCTGTATTGCATTTAACGGGTCAAGTTGAGCGTGAATATCTCGACCGTGATGCGAGTTTCATTCATGAAACCAAAGACCAACTTACATTCTTGCGTGCATCGAGCAAAGCGGCGTTCCGTATTACCAGTCCAGACAATGCTGTTGGTGTAATACGTGAAGCAATCCGTGTAGCAACTACAGTTCCAATGGGACCGGTTAGTGTTGAGTTACCAATTGATGTACAAGCAGCAGAAATTGATTTGCCACTTAATCTTGGGCCAGTGAAAGCACTTGAGTTGCCACAGGCAGAGCAAGCTGAAATTGATCTTCTTGTCAGTGAAATCAAAAAAGCAAAACGCCCGATTTTCTGGATTGGTGGTGGAACTTTAAATAGCGTTGCCGAAGTTAAAGCCATTGCAGATTTAGGTATTCCGGTTGTGTCGTCTACACACGGCCGTGGTGTGTTGGCAGATGATCATCCACGTAGTTTAGGTGCTTTCCATAACTCGGCAGGTGTTGAGCAGTTATTAAAAGATGCCGACCTGATGGTAGTAGTGGGTTCTCGTTTACGTAGTAATGAAACTAAAACTTATTCGGTTGAATTCCCTGAAAACATTATTCAGGTAGATGCAAACCCAGTGGCTCAGCAACGTAATTACAAAATCCGCAACTTCATTTGTGGCGATGCCAAAGATGTATTAACACGTGTGTTGGAACAACTTCAAGGCACTTCAAAAGTTGATGCCGATTATGATGCTGCTGTAGTAGCTGCTAAACAAGCTGCAATTGATGCACTGCGTAAGCAAATCGATCAGTACGCTTTAATTTGTGATCACTTACGTGCAGCTTTACCTCAAGACGGTATTTTTGTACGTGACATCACCATGTCGGGTAGTACATGGGGCAGTCGTTTATTCCCGGTACAAGCACCAAACCAAAACATCCACTCGCTTGCGGGGGCAATTGGTTTAGGTCTTGCAACAGCAATCGGTGCTTCGATTGCTAACCCTGACAAAAAAGTAATTGGTTTAGTCGGTGATGGCGGCTTAATGCTTGGCATTGGTGAAATTGCAACCATGGTGCAAGAAAACACCAATATGGTCTTAATGATTATGAATGACGGTGGTTATGGCGTAATGCGTGGCATTCAAAATAACTACTTTGGTGGTCGTCAGTATTTCAATGAATTGCATACACCTGACTACAAACTTCTTGGCGAATCAATGGGTGTGAAAAGCTGGAAAGTGGGTAGTGCAGATGAGTTTAAAACGGTTATTCAAGAGGCAGTCGCTTTTGAAGGACCAACTGTGATCGAGCTCGATATGAACTCGATTGGACCATTAAACTTCGCGGGTCCACCGCAAAAGAAACTGTATTAACCAGTTTGGATGGTTTAGTACATATGCGATGGGAGCTGCTAAGCCATCCTTTTTTTAGATAAATTTTTTTGTCTAAAAAACAATAAAAACTAAGTTTTACAGGTAAAACAAATAAAGTTCCAGCAGGACGCTGGAACTCAATCAAGGATGTAGAGATGAAAAAGACTTCATTGATCATGGCATTCATTGCACCGCTTACGCTGGGGGTAAGCGTCAATGTATTTGCAAAAGATTCATTGCTTGAATGGAAAAGTGATGATGGTACCGATTCATTAAAGTTAGGTGGGGTGGTTCGGTTAAATCAACGCTATGAAGATTGGGAAGGGCCAAACCGTGGTTTTGGTAAGCTCCATTTTGATATTTTCAGGGTTGATCTCAAAGGTAAATTTGATGATGCCTATATCAATGCCAGCTATATGTTTCAAGACCAACAGAAAACGTCCATTGAAAAAGCATATGTTGGCTATAACTTAGATGCCAATAACAGCATCGAAGCGGGGCTAGTCTATAAACCTTTTACGATTTATCCTTATCCGCAAAATGGCTGGACCTATCACATTCCATTCTTTTTAGGTTATGGCAATAACATTGCACCGGGGATCAACTGGAATTATCACAACAAAGATTGGGATGTAAAACTCGGTTATTATCCTCAAATGTTAGAGACGAACCTGCGTTATTCCCCTGAAAGTGCAACTTATGATGACTTGGCAGGAAATGCATTTCCATCTCAAAAAGCCTATCAAAATGAAAAGCGCAATCAGGTGAACACCCGCATTGTTCGCAAGTTAGAAACTGATTTCGGTAAACAAGAGTTTGGCGTGTCGGGTGCAATTGCCCAGCTACATAATGACATTACTGACAAAGACGGCAAATATTATGCAGTCGGTTTGCATACCGAAAACAACTATAAGCGCTTTAACTTACAAAGTTCGGTCATTCATTATCAGTACGATGCTAAAAATCCGGATGGTGTAAATAGTGATATGACTTTGATGGGAGCGAATGGCCTTACGCCTGCTTATTTCATTGCTTCGGAAGGTACGATTGCCAGTTTAAACCTTGCCTATACGTTGCCTGTGACCAATATGGGCAAGCTAAAAGCCATTAAGTTTTATAATGACTATAGTTATCTCGATAAAAAACGTGATGATTGGTCAGATTCGCAAATGAATACCACAGGGATGATGTTTATTGCTTCACCATTTATGGTTTGGGCAGATTATACGTGGGGTAAAAATTCGAACATCATTGGTGGCTCGACTAATTCAACAGGATATACCTCTGCAACTTCACCAAATAGTGATAAATGGCTATACCGTATTAACTTTAATATCGGGTTTACTTTCTAAAGTAAGCAGCAATAAAAAAACCACGCAATTGGCGTGGTTTTTTATTTAATAAGTGAAAATTTTTAATACCTGTTTTTTTCGAACTTATTCCAAAACACAAAGGCAGTCACAAAGGCCAAAATGGTTAGCGCGAAAATATAATACATCGCACCAATATCACTATATTGACTGAGCCAATGAACTAAAGGCAGGGTCATACCACCAACAATTGCATACGATAAATTATAAGAAAATGAAATGCCCGAAAAGCGAACAGGCGCGGGGAACATTTTAACCATACTGCTCGACACCATGCCGACAGTACCAGAGCATAGACCCAACAACATATATAAACCAAAAATGGTTGAATGTGCCGCGTGTCCCAAACTATTATAAAAAACTGCTGCTGTGAGTGCCACGGCAAGCGCACCGACCATCATGACTTTGCCACAGCCAAAACGGTCAGCAAAATAGCCTGCCAAAATACAGCCGACCATTTGCATGACAATGGCTGCACTTTGCATTTCAAAAGTTTGAGAACGCTCAAAGCCAAACGTACCAGTTAATAAATTTGGCATGGCTAAAATCACCACCACCACACAACCTGTTAAAAACCATGTAAATAACATGCCAATCGCAACAGCTGTTTTATGCGTTTTTAACACTTGTTTTACAGGCATTTCTTTTGAGATTTCTTTACGAGCTTGCATGGCTTTAAACACAGGCGTTTCTTTTAAATAAGTCCGCAAATAAAGTGCAACCAGACCAAAAATACCACCTGCAATAAAAGGTATACGCCATGCCCAGTCATGGATTTGTCCTTCACTAAAATTCAGTGAAATCCATAAAGACATCAATGCACCCAATAAAATTCCTAAAGACAGCCCAGCGGTGAGTAAACCATTTGCCAGTCCAATTTTTCTTTCGGGTACGTGCTCAGACACAAATGTCCATGCGGCTGGAATTTCACCCCCAATCGCAATACCTTGTACCACACGCATAAGCAATAAAAGTAGTGGTGCCAAATATCCGATATTTTCAAAGGTAGGCAATATCCCGATAAACAGGGTAGGCAGCGCCATCAGTAAAATAGAAAGTGAAAATAATTTTTTACGCCCGACCAAATCACCAAAATGGGCCATGACAACCCCACCTAAGGGCCTAAAAAAGTAACCTGCTGCAAAAATACCGTAAGTGTTGAGCATGGCCCAAAACGGACTAAGTGTGCTGGGGAAAAAGAGGTCGGAAATGATTTTGGCGTAAAACACATAAATCACAAAATCATAAAACTCTAAAGCTCCACCCAATGAAGAAAGGGCGAGGGTTCGTTTATCTTCTTTATTAAGATAGTTCGCATCCTGCAAAGTTAATTCCTGATCCATTTTTTACTTAATTGTTGTAATTGAAGTTTGGATATTAATGGAAAAGTGAAGTAAAAGTAAATGGAGGAAATTTGTTCTATGTGGCAACGTCGATTGGACTTGTTCAGATCAAAAAGCTTTAAAACAAAAAACGCTTTAGATGAAACAAAAACAGATGTAGGAATGGCTTTTCTTTTGTTTCGTTCAGCGACACAATAAAACTTGTTATAGCCAGTTTAATGAGAGAGTCAAAGGATGAGTGTAGTTTTACCTGTCGCGAAGCGTGGTGAAGATATTTTGAAACTGACTGCGGCCCCTGTGTCGGCAAATGAGTTAAACAGTAATTGGCTTTATCAGCTTGCTGACGCTATGCATGCGACAATGCTTGAGCGTAATGGAGTAGGGATTGCTGCACCGCAAGTGTATATCTCTAAACGCGTCATTATTGTGGCGTCTCGTCCAAACCCACGTTATCCCGATGCACCTGAAATGGAAGCAGTGGTCATGGTGAATCCTGAGATTTTAGAGTTCTCAGACGAAGTTTGTTTAGGTGAAGAAGGTTGCTTAAGTGTGCCAGACGAGCGGGGGCAAGTTGAACGCGCAGAAATGGTTAAGGTTAAATATTTAACACTTCAGGGTGAAGCAGTTGAAATGATTTTCCATGGTTTTCCTGCTCGTATTGTTCAACATGAAGTCGATCATTTAAATGGGATCTTATTTGTAGAAAGAATAATCTAATCTTTAGTTTAAAGTTTTGAAAAACCTATAATGAGCTTGAAAAGGATAACTCATCGGAATTAGAATACTTATATCGTGATATTTAAATCATTACAAAAGATATAATTTTAATATTATCAGCAGGTTGTGCTGAAATTTTGCGCGATGTTGTAAATCTCCTCATTTAAGGTTACTGACCATGAAAACCCCTCTCCCAGAATATTTGGCAAATGTTATAGAAGCCTGTGACATCGATAACAGCGGTCATCTCGCCGATTATATTCCTGAGTTGGCAAATGCAAACCCAAATCGATTAGCTTTAGCAATGTCTACGGTAGATGGTGAAATTTATTCGGTCGGCGATGATGATGTTGAATTCACCATACAATCAATTTCTAAACCATTTGTATATGCCTATGTTTTACAACAGCTTGGCATTGATGCAGTACTTGCGAAAGTAGGGGTAGAGCCTTCGGGGGAAGCCTTTAATGAAATTTCATTAGGTAAAGACGGCCGTCCCAAAAATCCGATGATCAACTCTGGCGCAATTACTGTACATTCCTTGATTCAGGTTAAACATGGTTTGCATAGCGCAGAAATCCTACGCCGTTTTATGAGCGAGCTTGCTGGTCGTGAATTAAGTTTTGATGAGTCTGTTTATGATTCGGAAGTCAAAACAGCCTATCGTAATCTTTCGATCGGTTATATGTTGCGCACGGTGGGGATTTTGGAAACTGACCCTGTTGATATTGTGAATGGTTACATTCGTCAATGTGCGATCATGGTTACAGTTAAAGATCTGGTACGCATGGGCAGTGTACTTGCCAATGGCGGGGTCGACCCTAGAACTGGAAAACGCCTATTAAACCGATCTGTAGTTAGACAAGTGCTCAGTGTCATGATGAGCTGTGGCATGTATGATGCCGCGGGTGACTGGCTTTCAACTGTAGGTATTCCTGCTAAAAGTGGTGTAGCAGGGGGGATTTTGGGTGTGCTACCGGGGCAGGTCAGTATTGCTGCTTTTTCACCTCGACTAGATGAGCATGGTCATAGTGTTCGAGGAATCGATATTTTAGAGCGATTATCTCGTGACATGGGATTACATCTCATGGAAGGTACGCCTTCTGCCCAGACCATTGTACAAAGTCATTACCGTACAGGAAAAGATGCATCATTAAGTGTGTATGTGCTTCGGGGTGTATTGAAATTTACCGAAGCTGAAATGTTGTTGCGTATTTTACAAGACGAGACAACTGATCAAAGCACAATCGTTATTGATTTAACCCAGATTTCACTTATCCACGATGTGGGTAAACGTATGTTTTTAGAAGGCGTAGATCGTCTGATTGATGATGGTCATACTCTTGTTTTAGTTGATCCTGAACAGCGCTTAGACCATGCCAGAACCGCCAAAGATCGAGAACTTCATGTCTATCATGATTTCGATGATTTATTGGAAAAACATGAGATCCGCACTAAAAAAAAGACTTATAGCGACATCGTGGCACTTCTAAACTGCTGAGGTGTTTTTCCTAGATGTCGCTTAAACATCGCACTGAATGCGCTGGGGTTTGTATACCCCAGTGACTCTGAAATTTGGGCAATAGATTCGCCATTCGCGATTTTACTCAAGGCAAGTGCAATATGCATTTGCTGTACCCATGCTCGATAAGACAGCCCAGTTTCTTTTTGGAACATACGCATTAAAGTTCTAGAGCTCGTACCAATATCATCAGCCCAATCTGTTAAATCTTTTGAATGGTCAGGAGTATGTAATAACTCTTGGCAAATTTTTAAGAGTCTTTTGTCTTTCGGCCACGGAATCTGAATAGACAACAAATTAGCGCGATGGATTTCTTCAAAAATCAAAATTTGTAAAGAACGGGAAAGCTCTTGAGAGGTCGCTGTATTTGGAGTGTCTTCTCTTTCAATTTCATTTAAACGAATTAAGAGTTCATGCAACAGATTGCTTACCCGAATAATAAAACAATCTTGTCCCATTAAAGCTGCTGCATTTACTTCAACCAATGCCGTATTTAACTTCACGTGACTCAGTGAAATCACGCTGTGTTCTACATGTGCTGGAATCCATAAGGCACACATGGGTGGAACAATCCAAACATGATTAGGTGTAAAAACCTGAATAGTTCCAGTAGAGGCATATAAAAACTGCGCACGTGTATGCGTATGGGTAGGCGTAATTTCTCGGTAAGAATGCTCAGAAGATAGCCCAATCACAAGTTCAGACAAATCAGACTGAATAAGAGAATCGGACATAAACTATCCTAAAAATTGTCACTTATACGATGATTGTTGGAAGATAACTTTATAAGCGACAATTTACAATAAGCATCTCATTTAAAAATATTGGAGTTTTTCAGGTATGACGTCTTCAATACAATTGAAAGATGGTATTGCCAATACCGTTGCAAATGATCAGCCTCAAGGAATGATTATTAAAATTGTAGGCGCCGTGGCAGTCGCACATTTACTGAATGATTTAATTCAGGCGGTGCTACCAGCCATCTATCCAATGCTAAAAGCAAACTTTTCGCTGAGTTTTGCGGAGGTTGGCCTAATCTCGTTTGTATATCAAATCACAGGTTCACTGCTACAGCCTTGGATTGGACTTTATACCGATAAACATCCAAAACCATATCTTCTTCCACTTGGAATGGTTGTCACATTCTGCGGCATTATCTTGTTAGCATTTTCACCAAGTTTTGCTGTGTTGTTATGTGCATCTGCGCTTATTGGGGTGGGGTCTGCAACATTTCATCCAGAAGCTTCACGTGTGGCACGAATGGCATCGGGCGGGCGCTTCGGTACAGCTCAGTCGACTTTTCAGGTGGGCGGAAACACGGGTACAGCCATTGGTCCATTGTTGGCAGCTTTACTGATTGTCCCTTTTGGACAGCATGCAGTTGCGGGCTTGGTGATATTTGCACTTTTGGCGATTTGGGTTTTATTTGGTGTAAGCCGTTGGACAGTGAGCCATGCTAAAAGTCAGGTGGTTGCACGTGCTACCCAAGCACATACTAAATTGCATGGTCGTAAGCTAATTATTGCTTTGAGCACAATTAGTGTGTTGATGTTTGCCAAATTTACCTACATTGCTAGCATTAGTAACTACTTTACCTTTTACTTAATTCAAAAGTTCCATATCAGTATTCAAACAGCTCAGTTGCATTTATTTGCCTTTTTGGCAGCCGTTGCTTTAGGTACATTTGCAGGTGGTCCAATTGGTGACAAAATTGGCCGTAAAGCAGTGATCTGGGTTTCATTTATTGGTATGGCACCGTTTGCATTAATGATGCCGTATGCAAACTTATTTTGGACAACAGTTTTCTCAATTATTGCAGGTTTAGTGTTGTCGTCTGCTTTTGCTGCAATGGTGGTTTACGCACAAGAAGCTGTTCCGGGCCGTGTGGGTATGATTGCAGGTTTAATGTTCGGTCTTATGTTTGGGGTAAGTGGTATTGCCGCAGCTGGGTTAGGGCATTTAGCGGATATTAACGGCATTGAATGGGTATTTGGTTTATGTTCATTGTTGCCATTACTTGGTTTTGCAACCGCATTTTTACCCAACACAAAAGTAAAATAAATGAAAAGACTCTCCGCCATATTTAGCTGAGAGTTTTTGTAATATGAACATAGCCTCATTGAAAAGATTATTTTTGAACACCAAACTTAAATACGGTGACACTGTTATAAGTTTGATTTGGGTTTAAACGTGTAGAAGGGAAAGCTGATTGATTCGGGCTATCTGGAAAATGCTGTGTTTCTAATGCTAGCGCATCTGCTTGTCGATAGAGTACGCCATTTGCACCAGTAACATTTCCGAGTAAATGATTGGCTGTATACATTTGAATGCTTGGTTCAGTAGTTAAAACCTGCATGGTCCGTTTAGATTTTGGATCAACTACACTAGCTGCAAGATTGAGTTTCACTTGAGACTTTTGATTAAGTACCCAAGTTTGGTCATAGCCATATCCATAGGCC
Organism: Acinetobacter sp. WU_MDCI_Abxc222; assembly: GCF_025514755.1. Taxonomy (NCBI): domain Bacteria; kingdom Pseudomonadati; phylum Pseudomonadota; class Gammaproteobacteria; order Moraxellales; family Moraxellaceae; genus Acinetobacter; species Acinetobacter sp. WU_MDCI_Abxc222. The sequence continues at coordinate 154,965 of NZ_JAHPVG010000005.1, read as the reverse complement.
AATTGCTGATTATTCGCTCGAATATCTTTCGCAATCGTCTTAGGCGTCCGAAAATCAAAAGGTGTACCTGCAACTGAAGCAATTTCACCTGTTGGTAAGGAGTTTTGGTCGGTTACTAATATACGGTCTGCATTGAGTTGTACCACATGATCTAGTACACCATAAGGATTATTGCCAGCGCCTGATAAGTTGAAATAACTGTGGTTGGTGAGGTTGACGACTGTCGGTTGATCAGTTTTGGCTTTATATTCAATCTGGAATTCATTTTGATCTGAAAGACTGTAGATCACTTCCACATCTAATTTTCCCGGAAAACCTTGATCACCATTTGGACTGGTCAACTTAAGAGAAGCTTTAACGGTTTCACCTTTAGAAACCAAGGGCTTAACTTGCCATACACGTTTATCAAAACCAGGATTGCCGCTATGTAATGAGTTCGGGCCATTATTTTTTTCAAGATTATACGTTTTTCCATCTAAGCTAAATTTAGCATTACCAATCCGGTTCGCATAACGACCAATTAATCCGCCAAAATGAATACCTTCCTTAGTATCAGTGACTTCATAGCCTTTTAGATCATCAAAACCTAAAACGATATTATTTTGTTTACCTTGGGCATCGGGAGTCAAAATTTGTGTAATTACACCACCGAAGCTAATAAAAGAAACTGTGACTCCTTTGTTATTGCTCATGGTGTATAGATCAACTTTTTGACCGTCTTGAGTCGTACCATATGGTTTTGTATTTAATGTTGCTGCATTTGTAAGTTGTGCAAAGCTATAAATCGTAACACCTAAAATTGCTAATTTTTTCATGTTTATACTCTATTTTTAATAGTAAGACTGGATGAATATAAGATTGATTTTTCATCTTTTTAAAGAGGTTTTTATTATATGTAGTGTTAATAATAATCGATTAGTTAATGTTAAATATTGGAAAAACTGGTTCAATTTATGCTTATAAAGAAGCTAATCTTATGAGTAAAACTCAACGGTAAGCTATTTTTATGATTCATCCCGACTCGGTTTTAAAATTTTCACTTGGTCTAAATAGTCTCTCGTTTGATGTAGACAGCCAACACATTCACCTTGAGCAGGGCTTAGGTTTTATTAATTCAAAAAGTATTAGCAATGGTGTTATTGATGAGCTTGCGATTGAAAAGATGATTTATTTCATTGAAGAAATCATCGAGTCAAAACCCCTCAGAAATTTAAATATAAGTGGTGTAGCTGTTACCTCTGATGCTGTTATGATACAACTGAGTCAGTTATTTTTTAATACTAAAAAGCAAATCAGCCGTACTGAGCTTGAGCATGGTTTTAATAGTTTTATTGAGCGTTTGAGTTACTACACGAATCAAGTGGCTCCAAATCCGCTTTATATTTTTACCTACTTTGTATTTATTCGAGAGATGATGCATCACTTAAGAATTGAGCAAATTCAGATCCTTTAAGAAATGATTTCTCAGCCTGCCAATTCATCATGAATCCAGTTTAAAAATAGCTCAATTTTAGGAATAAATTGGTGGGTTCGTGGATATACCAAGTGATGAGCAGAGATTGGAATCGATAGCTCATCTGCAAAAACTCTAACCAACTTTCCAGATTCTAAGTAATTTTGAGTAAGCAAATTACTTTCCAAAACAAAACCTAACCCGTGTGTGGCCGCCTCAAGTGACATATAAGAGCGGTCAAAACTCAAAGTGTAAGGAAACTCAGGAATGCTTAAACCCTGATGGGCAAACCATTGGGGCCAAGTAACTAAGGTTGAACGCGATAAAATCAGATCCTTCTTTAATAAATCTTGAGGTTTATAAACCGGACTACGTTCCAGCAGCTTAGGGGACGCAAGCACTTCAAGCTTTTCATTACGAATCGTTCTGATTTCTACCCCTGTCCAGTTGGGCAAACCATGACGAATATCGATATCGATCTTGTCGCGGGTAAAGTGCAAATTTTCATAGGAACATGACAGATTGACCTGAATCATTGGGAACTTCTCTTTAAATGACTCGAGGCGAGGGAGCAACCAAAGCAAACCAAAACTTGGGGATGAATGAATATATAAACTGTCTTTAGGGCTTTTATCGGCAGCTTTTTCCGTGGCTAACATTAGGTTATGCAAAATGGTGGTGACATCTTGAAAATAGCGTTCACCAGAAGGGGTCAGCGTCACACCACGGGCACCACGAATAAATAAACTCTGCCCAATCATTTCTTCAAGCTTAGCAATTTGATGACTCACTGCTGAAGGCGTGAGATTCAAATGCTCGGCTGCCTTGGCAACATTGCCGAAACGGGCGGTTTGTTCAAAAGCCTGTAATGTTTTAATTGAGGGTATTTGGTTGAAATTGTTTTCACTGCTATCCATGAAATGATCCGTTTTTATCCCTAAAACTTATTTGAAAATAGCATAGGCATGAATTTTTTTCATGTCTTGTTGAATTCGAGATGATTGCTGGGCTTTGTGAAAAAAGAGATTCTAAGTCAGAACTCAGGAAATAAAGCGTAAAAGAGGATTGAATATGTTACTACAAGGAAAAGTGGCATTAATTACGGGTGCAGCATCAGAACGTGGAATTGGGCGAGCAACCGCAGAAATCTTTGCACAACAGGGTGCCAAAGTCATTATTGTTGATTTAGATCTTGCTCAAAGCCAAAACGCTGCAAAGGCGCTTGGTGAAGGACATTTAGGCCTTGCTGCAAACGTTGCGAACGAAGAACAGGTCAGAGTAGCTGTTGAACAAGCATTACAGCACTATGGCAAGATTGATATTTTAATTAACAATGCTGGTATTACTCAGCCAGTTAAAACACTCGAAATCCAGCGCAATGACTATGACCGCATTTTAGATGTTAGCCTACGCGGAACACTGATTATGTCGCAAGCTGTTATTCCATCTATGAAAGCAAACGGTGGCGGAAGTATTGTCTGTCTATCTTCAGTTTCAGCACAACGTGGTGGTGGTATTTTTGGCGGGCCACATTATAGCGCTGCCAAAGCAGGCGTGTTAGGTCTGGCAAAAGCGATGGCTCGTGAGTTTGGTGCTGATCAGATTCGTGTAAATTCTCTTACTCCAGGTCTAATCCAGACTGATATTACTGGCGGTTTAATGAATGATGACCGTCGTCATGACATTTTGGCAGGTATTCCTCTCGGCCGCTTAGGTAAAGCGCAAGATGTTGCAAATGCAGCATTATTTTTGGCAAGTGATCTGTCAGCTTACTTAACTGGTGTCACACTCGATGTAAATGGTGGCATGCTGATTCATTAATCGCTCACCATTTCAAAACTAAAAATAGAATGATGGTCACAAGAGGATACTGTGGCCAAATGTAAAGGGATTCGCATGATGGATACAGTATTTTCATCTGAAGTAGATACGGCGGTTCGTAAATCTGCCTATCGAAAAATTGCATTTCGGCTCATGCCATTTTTAATGCTTTGTTATTTTTGTGCCTATTTAGATCGAGTAAATGTGGGTTTTGCCAAACTCCAAATGATGAGCGATTTACAGTTTAGTGAAGCTGTATATGGACTAGGCGCAGGGATTTTCTTTATTGGTTATTTTCTTTGTGAAGTACCAAGTAACATTGTACTTCACAAAGTAGGTGCGAGACGTTGGATTGCCCGAATCATGATTACATGGGGCATTTTGTCAGGCTGTTTTGCCTTTGTTCAAACCGAATGGCAATTTTACACCTTACGTTTTTTGCTTGGTGTTGCTGAAGCTGGGCTAGCTCCGGGTTTGTTGCTCTACCTCACTTACTGGTTCCCATCTTACCGCCGTGCGCGCATGACCGTACTCTGGTTTATCGCGATTCCAATTTCAGGAATGATTGGTGGACCACTTTCAGGCTTGATCATGGACCGAATGAGCGGTGTACATGGTTGGTTTGGATGGCAGTGGATGTTTGTAATTGAAGCCATTCCTACTGTACTTGTTGGCCTGCTTGTACTTGCTGTTTTAAAAGATTCAGTTCAAGACGCCAACTGGTTAACCCAAGACGAAAAGAACTTGGTGAAGCAAGAGCTTGCTCAAGATAACCAGCACAAAGAAGGTCATGCTAGCGTCAAAGAGTTCATCGCAGATAAACGCTTATGGCTACTGGCAGGTATTTACTTTTGTGTCGTGATGGGGCAATACGCCATTACATTTTGGCTACCAACTCTCATTCGTAACTCGGGCATTAGTGATAACTGGCATATCGGTTTGCTCACAAGCCTGCCTTATATGTGTGCCATTGTGGTCATGATTTTGGCAGGGCGTAGCGGTGACCATTTCCAAGAACGCCGCTGGCACTTAATTATTCCGATGTGTGCAGGCGCTATAGCACTCACATTTGCGACTTTATTCGCTTCAAATCTAACACTCTCTTTAATTTGTCTTTGCATCGCAGCCTCAGGTGTGCTGACGGCATCCTCTTTATTCTGGATGTTACCGACCAACTTTTTGGGTGGTGTTTCCGCAGCGGCAGGTATTGCAGCAGTGAATAGCTTCGCCAATCTTGCAGGATTTTGCTCACCTTATTTAATCGGTTGGGTCACTACCAACACAGGTTCAAATGCAATCGGTATGTTCTTAATCACAGCAGTATTAATTTTCGGTGCCAGTTTGGTTCTGCGTGTTCCAGCAAAACTGGTTAATCGTTAACAAGGAATAGTAAATGACAATGTTAAATGTTGATAAAGCAGGCCAAATTGCCGAGTTGCAACAACGTGCCTACCACATTCGCCAACATGCTTTACGTATGGGGCAAGTACAAGGCCAAGGCTATGTTGGACAAGCCTTAGGTGCAGCAGATTTGCTAGCAGTATCTTATTTCCATGCGATGAAATATCAGCCAGAAAACCCCGAATGGGAAGGCCGTGACCGTTTTTATCTCTCTATTGGGCATTATGCAATTGCACTTTATGCAGCCTTAATTGAAGCAAAAATTATCCCGCTTGAAGAACTTGAAACCTACGGTGCAGATGACAGTCGGTTACCGATGTCGGGTATGGCTTCCTATACACCCGGTATGGAAATTACAGGTGGTTCATTGGGTCACGGTCTTGGAATTGCAGTCGGCGCATGTTTAGGAATAAAACAGAAAAAATCAGATGCTTTTGTCTATAACTTACTGTCCGATGGAGAGCTAAATGAAGGTTCAACGTGGGAAGCCGTAATGTCTGCTTCTCATTGGAAACTAGATAACTTGATTGCCATCATTGATGTGAATAATCAGCAGGCAGATGGACATTCCAGCGAAATTTTAGCGTTTGAGCCGATTGTTGATCGTTGGCAGTCATTTGGTTGGTACACCCAACGTGTAGATGGCAACAACATGGAAGCTTTGCTTGAAGCATTCGATCAAGCGCGAAACCATGAAGGAGCATGCCCACGCGTCATTATTTGTGACACCAAAATGGGTAAAGGCGTGTCGTTCTTGGAAAGCCGCGAAAAAACACACTTTATTCGTGTTGATGAACATGAATGGGACGATGCTTTAAATATTTTGACCCACTACGGACAGTAAGGAATACACCATGAGCCAGTTAGCCAATCCTCCTAAGAAAAAACTAACCACTTCTGCAATGATTGCTTCTATTGCTGCCGAGGGCCAACCGACTAAACCAGCTCCATTTGGACATGCACTGAATGCCTTGGCAAAAGAGCGTGACGATATCGTAGGTTTATCAGCAGATTTATCAAAATATACAGACCTACATATTTTTGCCAAAGAAAACCCCGACAAGTTTTTCCAAATGGGCATGGCAGAACAACTTTTGATGAGCGCAGCAGCAGGACTTGCTCGTGAAGGATTTATTCCTTTTGCGACGACCTATGCCGTGTTTGCATCACGCCGCGCCTATGACTTTATTTGTATGGCAATTGCAGAAGATAACCTGAATGTCAAAATTGTGGCAGCACTTCCAGGGCTAACCACGGGTTATGGCCCAAGTCATCAGGCAACAGATGATATTGCAATTTTCCGTGCTATGCCGAACTTGATGGTCATCGATCCATGTGATGCCTTAGAAATCGAACAGGCGATTCCTCAGATTGCCGCGCATAATGGGCCTGTATATATGCGTTTATTGCGTGGTCAGGTTCCGTTAGTGCTCGATAAATACAACTACCAGTTTAAATTGGGTAAGGCACAGGTGATTAAACCCGGTAAAGATTTACTCATTATTTCCACTGGTCTATTGACTATGCGTGCGCTTGAGGCAGCCGAAGAGCTTGAAAAAGAGGGCATTGAGGTCTCAGTGCTGCATGTGCCTACGATTAAGCCTTTAGATGAACAAACTATTTTGGCCGAAGTCGCTAAAGGTGGGCGACCTGTTTTAACTGCCGAAAATCACTCAGTCATTGGTGGGTTAGGAGAAGCTGTTGGCTCACTACTTCTAAGAAATGGTCAACATCCTCGTTTTGACATGATTGGTTTGCCAGATGCATTTTTAGATGCAGGCGCATTACCCACTTTGCATGCTCGATATGGTATTTCAACTGAAGCAGTTAAAGAGAAGATTAAGTCACATTTGAAATAAAAGTAATGTGTACTTGATATAAATAGTATCGGAATAAACTCTTTGAAATTCTTCAGTTTATAAAAATTAAAGGGCTACTGAAAATAATCCTCTTAATAGATTTCATTTTAATATTTATATATTAAAAATTTAGGCTAGATTTAATATCTAGCCTAAATTTTAGGCCTAAGCTGACATAGGTAGTAAGTATTTATTTAATGATAAATATCCTATAATTTGATTTTTTATTAATTTGAGCAGAGTTTGTATAGAGTTTTTAATTTCTAAATATTCTGCATAAGTCCATCCATTTTTCTTGCTACCATGAGCAATATTATTTCTGAACTCTAATAATTTATTTAAATTGCTAAGATCACTTTCAGAAATACATGTATGATCAAAACCTAAACGGAAAAAAATTTTTTTGAGTACAGGAGGTTTTAGATTAGACTCTACATCAACTATTTTATCTACTTTCAGCTTTACTTTAGTCAACATAATATTCTGTATCACTTCAATGAATTCAGTTCTACGACAAAGTTCTTTAAAATCAGGATCATATTCTTTATTGAATAAAGGGTGTTTTTTATCAGGATTTTTTAATGCTCCAAATGTAGAGTCCAAGGAACTAGCTACCAAATTTGGTATGGTTTTTGAACAATCTAGATCAAGCGAGTTTATTTGGTTAGCACATTTTGTGAGCATTAATTTTGCATGCCCTTCAAAATGAGAATATAAAAGTAAAATTAAGGGTTTTGTCTTAATCATTTGTAAAGACTCATCTTGAGTTTTATTTAGATCATTTTCGAAAAAACGTAATTCTGTTTCTCTCCAAGATAAGTCTTGTTCAAACTCTGATAAAGTTTCATCTAAATTAATCAAAATTAATCTCCAATAATCTTGATGAAACAAAATCAATACGTTCATTTAATTTGTTTTTTGTATTTTTACCACCACCTGTAGTGATAGGCTTAAAATCTTTATTTAACTTAATGGATATTAATTTCTCGCTAATTTTAGCTAAATGGTCAGGGTTCTCACAATCAACTACGTTAATAATTTTTTGTAAAGCTAAGCTGATACTTTCATACTGATAAATAGAAAAGTTTTCATGAATTGAATCGAAATTTTTTGAAGCTTGCCCAAATACTTTTGAACCCAATGTCTTATTTAATATTTTGAAGGTTTTAGCAAAAATAGCCTTTTCAATATTGTAATCAAATTCTATAAAATGTATGTCAGAATCAGGTAGTGATACACGCTCCATATATTCATCAAGAAAATCTGCAATATCATGAGTATAATTTTCTCTGAAATTTTTAAATGCTAAAAATCTTAATATAAGTTCTTGTTTGTAAGCATTTATAGTTTTAGCCTCAGATATATTGCATGTCGTATCTTGAAAATCCTGATTCTCAACTACTTCATTAAGAAAGTTAGGGAAACTTTCATTTAGGATTCGAATAGTACAATTTCTAAGTTCTTGATCTTCTAAACCTTCTCCACCAGTATTAAGACGCTTAAACATGTGATATCGAATTAATTTATTGCTTTCTTTGCGAATTACTTCCATTCTTATAAATGATCGCTTTAATCTAATTTGATAAGAGGTAGGTAATTCATCAAAAGTAAAACCATTTAATTCTTCGATAACATCACAATCAGATAATTTTAATTTGTCTTTATCTTCAATATTATTATGTGTTGCACCTACTAATTCTCCTCTTAAATGTAAATATGAGGAAATTCTTTGTAAACCATCGATTAATTCATATTTACCATCTTCAAGCTCAATAACATAAATAGGTGGTACAGGCATTTCTAAAATAAGAGATTCAATAAAGCGTGATTGCTTACCGTTTGACCATCGAAATAATCGTTGAAAATCAGGTGAAATGTTTAACTCATTACTTTGATACATATCAAGAATTTCATTAAAAGACACATCCAAATGTGTCGTATGTATCTTGGAAACTTTTTCTTCAATTATCGTTACTAGTTGACTTGGATTAATTTTCATATATAACCTTCTATTTTTTTAAGATAATAACACTTTCAAAATTTTGTTTTTTAGAAACATATTTTGAAGAATTTTTATTAATATTGGATAAAGATCGAATTGGAAAATCCTCACGCTTAATAAGATTAAAACCAATATTAATAGACATTTCACTTAAATGAGTTGCGATATCATTAAAAACTTCTTTATAGTAAGAGTTTTGTACAACTAATACGAAAGTTCCATTAAATTTTAATACTCTATATATTTCTTCCAAAGAATTAAACATATTAGAGAAGTATTGAATATGATTTTTATAATAATATGTATTGGATGCTCTGGATTCATGGTTTTTTATTAAATTAATGAAATTGTTGCAACTATTACCCCATATAATATTAGGATCAGATATTTGTTTATCAACGGTTGTTGTTCCAATAATACTTCTTCTCAAGTCTTTAAATTCATAATTTAGACGATAGTTTAAAATTGCTAGCTCAGGCTTCATTGAAACTGCATAATCTATTCTTGTGCAGTAAGGAGGTGATGTTAGTACAAAGTCGATAGATTGATTGGTTAATGGAAGAGATGTGGATGAACCTATATAAAAATTTGTATTAACATTAGAAATTGAATTGCAGTTAGATTTTTGCTTTTTAATATATTTTTTAAGTAATTCACTATATTCCTTTAGAATATAGTGTTTATCAATATTTATTTTGTCTTCTTCAAATTTTGCAATTTTAATCCATGTTGGATTAGATGAAGAAAAATTTTCTTTAACTATTTTTTTTGTTAAAAGAAATAAAACTGTTAAATAAAAACACGTTTCTTCAGAATAGTAATTTTCTGGGTTTAGAAGTTTATCATATGCTAAAGTTATCTCCCTTTGTAAATTTCTAAATATTTTACATGTATCTTCATGAAACCATTGTTTAAGTGGTTCCTCTTCATCAATACTTTTATTAAAATCAATTGTATGTAAAAAATTATCATTAATATTGGTTAGATTTTCATAAGTAACCAAAGATGCTCTACTTATAATAGTCATAACTGGATTAATATCTATTCCAAATGACTGCAAATTTAATGTATTTGCAATTATATTTGTGATTCCAGTTCCAGCCCAAGGGTCTAAAACAACAGAATTTTGTGAATCTATACCTTCTAGAATAGATTTAACAAAATATTTAGAAAAGCCAGCATAGTAAGGGTACAAACCTGCACCCTCAATTTGCTCATGTGAATTAAGTTTAGCTGTATTTAAATTCATAAATTATACAATCGAGTCATCTAAATTCGGACCTAACCAACGCTTCGCTTCATCAAGTGTCCAGCCTTTACGTTTTGCGTAATCTTCAAGTTGGTCTTGTGAGATTTTACCCACGTTAAAGTATTCACTTTGTGGATGAGAATAATAGAAACCACTCACCGAAGATGGTGGCATCATTGCAAAGTGTTCAGTCAGTTTAGTACCGATTTTGTCGGTAGAACCTAACCAGTCGAACAAAACCGCTTTTTCAGAGTGCTCTGGGCAAGCAGGGTAACCCGGTGCAGGGCGAATACCGACATATTTCTCTTTAATCAGTTCTTCATTGCTAAGCTGCTCATCCGCTTTATAGCCCCAGAACTCTTTACGAATACGTTCATGTAAATGTTCTGCAAAAGCTTCGGCAAAACGGTCAGCTAATGACTGCACTAAAATTGCAGAGTAGTCATCACCTTTAGCTTTGTATTCATTTGCCAGTTCTTCTGCACCAAAAATCGATACAGTGAATCCGCCTAAGTAGTCTTGTTGCTCACGATCCTTACGAATGTAATCTGCCAAAGACAAGTTCGGTTTACCTGTCACTTTGTCAGATTGTTGACGTAAGTGCTCAAAAGTATGCGTAACATTTTGACCCGCTTCATCAAATACGCTCACTGTGTCTGCGTCAGTGCGCTGTGCAGGGAACATACCGAATACGGCACGAGCATCAAAACGGTTGTTGTCGATAATATCTTTCAACATCACTTGAGCTTGGTTGTACAACTCTGTTGCAGCTTCACCAACCACTTCATCTTCTAAAATTTTCGGGAATTTACCTGCCAAGCTCCAAGAAATGAAGAATGGTGTCCAGTCAAAATACTCTACAAGGGTTGCAAGAGGGTAGTTAGTGAGAACTTGTGTTCCTAAAAGATTTGGTTTTGGTGGTACATAGCTTTCGTCAATTTTAAAACCGTTTTCAACTGACTCAGCATAGGTCAATTTTGCAGCTTTTGGCTGTTTGTTGGCTAAGCGCTCGCGAATCTTGGCATATTCAGCACGGTGCTCTGCAATAAAGTTTCCACGCATTTCTTTCGAAAGGAGAGTGGTTGCAACACCCACAGCACGTGAAGCATCGGCAACATAAATCACAGCATCGTTTTGGTACTGAGGATCAATTTTTACTGCAGTGTGTGCTTTAGAAGTAGTCGCACCACCAATTAATAAAGGAATGTTAAAGCCTTTGCGCTGCATTTCTTTCGCAACAAATACCATCTCATCTAAAGATGGAGTAATCAAACCTGACAAGCCGATGATGTCACATTTTTCATCAATTGCAGTTTGTAAGATTTTCTCGCAAGGGACCATCACGCCAAGATCAACAATGTCATAACCATTACAGCCGAGTACTACACCTACAATATTTTTACCAATATCGTGTACGTCGCCTTTAACAGTTGCCATCAGGACTTTACCTTTAGATTGGCTACCTGTTTTTTCAGCTTCAATGTACGGGTTGAGCCAAGCCACAGCTTGCTTCATAACACGTGCAGATTTCACAACCTGTGGTAAGAACATTTTGCCCGAACCGAACAAGTCACCAACCACGTTCATACCGTCCATCAAAGCGCCTTCGATTACATCTAAAGGACGTTTGGCTTTGAGGCGAGCTTCTTCGGTATCTTCATCAATGTAAGTGGTAATACCTTTAACCAACGCATATTCAAGACGTTTTTCTACAGATTCATTACGCCATTCAAGGTTCTCGGCTTCTTTGGTAGCACCGCCTTGTCCGCGGTATTTTTCCGCCACTTCAAGTAGTTTCTCGGTTGCAGCCTGACCAGACTCACCTTGGTTTTGGTTTAAGATGACATCTTCAACTGCTTCTTTTAGCTCGGCTGGAATATCATCATAAATTGCCATTTGGCCGGCATTCACAATACCCATGGTCATGCCTTGCTTGATCGCATGGTATAAGAACACAGAATGAATCGCTTCACGAACGGGCTCGTTACCACGGAATGAGAAAGAAACGTTCGATACACCACCAGAAATCATGGCATGAGGTAAGTTTTGTTTAATCCAACCTGTGGCCTCAATGAAGTCGACGCCATAGTTATTGTGCTCTTCAATACCTGTTGCTACTGCAAACACGTTCGGGTCAAAAATAATATCTTCAGCAGGGAAGCCTACATCGTTAACCAAAATGTCATATGAGCGTTTACAGATTTCACGCTTACGTGCAGCAGTGTCTGCCTGACCTGTTTCGTCAAATGCCATGACAATAATCGCAGCACCATATTGACGGCACAGGCGAGCTTTTTCTACAAACTCGTCATAACCTTCTTTTAAAGAAATCGAGTTAACTACAGGTTTACCTTGTACGCATTTTAAGCCAGCTTCAATGATTTCCCATTTTGATGAGTCGATCATGATTGGCACACGTGAAATATCTGGCTCAGAAGCCACAAGGTTTAAGAAATGCACCATCGCATTTTGCGAATCGAGCATCCCTTCATCCATATTAATGTCGATAATCTGTGCGCCAGCTTCCACTTGTTGCTGTGCAACTTCTAAAGCTTCAGCAAAGTTTTCTTCACGGATTAAGCGTAAGAATTTTTTCGAACCTGTAACGTTAGTACGTTCACCCACGTTAACGAACAATGAGTCATCATAAATATTAAATGGTTCTAAACCACTCAAACGGCATGCAGGTACAGTTTCAGGAACTTGACGAGGGGAAATATCTTTTACCGCATTGGCAATCGCACGGATATGATCAGGTGTTGTACCACAGCAACCACCAGTAATATTAATTAAGCCACTTTCTGCAAATTCTTTTAAGAATGCTGCAGTTTGCTCTGGTGTTTCATCATATTCACCAAAAGCGTTTGGTAAGCCCGCATTTGGGTGCGCTGAAACAAAGGTATCTGCTACATCGGAAATAGTTTTTACGTGAGGGCGCATTGCATCTGCACCAAGCGCACAGTTAAAACCAATCGATAGTAAGTCACCATGACGTACAGAGTTCCAGAATGCTTCTGCAGTTTGACCTGTTAAGGTACGACCCGATGCATCGGTAATGGTCCCTGAAATCATAATTGGTAATTCGCGACCAATTTGTTTAAAGACTTCTTTAACCGCAAAAATCGCAGCTTTACAGTTTAATGTGTCAAATACGGTTTCAATCAAAATGATATCTGCACCGCCTTCAATCAGCGCATGAGTCGCTTCAATATAGTTTTCTTTTAGCTCATCAAAGGTAATGTTACGAAAGGCAGGGTCATTTACATTAGGTGAAATTGAACAAGTACGTGATGTTGGCCCAAGCACGCCTGCAACAAAACGCGGTTTATCTGGAGTCGAATACTTCTCACACGCTGCTTTGGCCAAACGTGCTGCTTCACGGTTAATCTCTGGAACAAGATCTTCCATGTGGTAATCCGACATAGAAACACGTGTGCCGTTAAAGCTGTTGGTTTCAATAATGTCTGCACCAGCATCAAGATAAGCTTCATGAATACCTTGAATGATTTGAGGTTGTGTCAGAACTAGAAGGTCATTGTTACCTTTTAAGTCATGTGCCCAATCGGCAAAACGCTCACCACGGTAGTCAGCTTCTTCCAATTTATGGCGCTGGATCATAGTTCCCATTGCACCATCAATAATCAGAATGCGTTTAGCAAGAAGCGCTTTTAGGGTGGCAAGCGTAGACATAGAAAACCCCGATCTTTTATATGAATTTAAAAATGCGGCGCTATTGTAACAGAATAGTTGCGCAATTGATGACCTATAACGATCCATCATTCACTGTAATAGATTCATTAAAAAACGGCTTTTATGACAAATGAAGACTGTTTTTTCATCAAATATTCATAAAATGATCATGATATTGAAATATTTCATCTCCAATATCCGGTTTTATGACAGTTGTGGTGTTTAAAAAGTAGTCGTTCAGGTAATTTTTTAGATATTTTTGCTTCAAAAATCGTCATAAAATAGATGGGTGGGGATTTATGTAAATTATTGTATTTAAATAAAAAAATAAAAATCATAGAGGAAAGGTGCATCAAATGAGGTCAAAATGTGAAAAATTGACTTCATCAGGCGCCGCTTTGTCATATAATTGTCATAATTTAATTTAAGAATACAGAGGATTTTTTTATCCTCTTACCGTCTGCATGAATTCTAATCTACCCCCTGTTTCGGATTCAAAACTTGCGGCAAACCTGCAAGTCAAATCGACGAATGTACATGTCCCGACACCTAAATTTTTTATGCCGGTGTTTCTGACGATTATTGTTGCAACACTTATTTATATTGGATTTCAGGTGAGTGCGGATTTAGCGCATGTACCACCTTTGAGTCTTTATTCAGTTATTCTTTTATCAACTGCACTCTTGATTGCTTTAGGCTTTGAGTTTGTAAATGGCTTCCACGATACTGCAAATGCAGTGGCAACAGTGATTTACACCAATGCTTTACCAGCACCAGTTGCAGTCATGTGGGCTGGTTTTTGTAATTTCCTTGGGGTAATGGTTGCAAGCGGCGCAGTCGCTTACGGCATTATTGCATTGCTGCCTGTTGAACTGATCATGAATATGGGTAGCGGTGCAGGTTTCGCAATGGTTTTTGCATTGTTGCTCGCTGCAATTCTTTGGAATCTTGGTACATGGTTCTTAGGAATTCCTGCGTCTAGCTCTCATACTTTGATTGGTTCAATCTTGGGTGTGGGCATTATGAACCATCTATTGAGTGCATCGACTGGCGTAACGACCAGTGGTGTTGATATGGATCAGGTGATTAAAGTCGGTAAGGCATTATTATTTTCACCTTTAATTGGTTTCGCTTTTGCAGCGATTGTATTCTTGTTGGTTAAAACTATTTTTAAACGCCAAGTAGAATTATTCCAACCACCGGAAGGTAATAAACCACCACCAGCAATCATTCGTGCAATTTTGATCTTTACCTGTACAGGTGTAAGTTTTGCACATGGTTCTAATGACGGTCAAAAGGGTATGGGACTCATCATGCTGATTTTGGTTGGTCTGGTACCATTGGCTTATTCATTAAATAAAAATCTTGATACACAACAAGTTCAATCATTCCATCAGCTTTCTTCTCAAACTGCCGTATTGTTGAAGCAAAATCAGCCAGAATTAACTGATGAAAAAGCACGTGTTATTCTGACTAAATATATTCAAACTAAACAGCAAACTCCAGAAGTCGTGCCTGCATTGGCAAGTATGACTGACCACTTGGGTGAGCGAGTTTCTAGCTATAACAACTTAAAAGATATTCCTGAAGCTGCAATTAGTGAAATTCGTAATGATATGTATTTAAGCACCACGACGTTTAAGCGTTTGGATAAAGCGGATGCTTTACCAAAAATGGATCAATCACAAGAAAAACTTGTGAAAGAATACCGTAGTAGCTTAGATTCATTCTTACAATACATTCCGACTTGGGTAAAAGTAGCTGTTGCTTTAGCACTTGGCCTAGGCACAATGGTTGGTTGGAAACGTATTGTGGTAACTGTTGGTGAGCGTATTGGTAAGCATCACATGACTTATGGTCAAGGGATGTCTGCTGAACTTGTTGCAATGAGTACAATTGCAGCTGCTGATGGTTTAGGTATGCCGGTTTCAACAACGCATGTTTTAAACAGTGCTGTTGCGGGTACGATGGTTGCGAATAAATCAGGTTTAAACTTTAATACAGTTAAAACAATTTTATCTGCATGGGTATTTACTCTTCCTGCAACAATCTGTTTGTCAGGTGGTTTGTACTGGTTATTCTTGCAGTTTGTATAAAAGCATTTAAAAAAATTAAAGCCACTGTTCACAGTGGCTTTTTTATTTGTTTAGTTTTTAAAGTTGAGACTATTTTTCATATATATTCATCTATAAATTAATAAGTTGTTATAGGCCATTAAGCAGCTTTATAGGCTGGGCTTAAACTTTTATATCAGGATATATTATGAATGCGGTTCAAATAGATCAGTTAAAACAACAATTTCCACTTATTGAAACACTTCAAGCCTATCAAGAGACATTTTGGTTTACACCTCATCGATACCCTTTAAAAGAAGCTTTAGAAAAAGTTGGACTAACTGCTAAGGACGTAAGTGAAGCAGAATCAAGACTAGCGCGTTTCGCACCTTATTTGGCGAAAGTATTTCCTGAAACTCAAGCACAACATGGAAAAATTGAATCAGATATTGTTGAAATTGCTCATATACAACAAGCGCTTTCTTCAGCAAAACAAGTACAATTTAATGGAAAATTCTGGCTGAAAAAAGATAGTCATTTACCTATTTCAGGCTCCATAAAAGCACGTGGTGGCATTTATGAAGTGCTCACACATGCAGAAAAACTTGCCATGCAGGCAGGGTTACTCAAACCAGAAGACGATTACAGTAAACTCGACCAAGACGCATTTCGAACATTTTTTTCTAAGTATCAAATTGCGGTAGGTTCTACAGGCAACCTTGGGCTTTCGATTGGTATTATGAGTGCCAAACTCGGCTTTAGAGTCACTGTTCATATGTCGGCTGATGCTAGACAGTGGAAAAAAGACAAACTACGTTCCCTCGGCGTTAACGTTGTAGAATATGCCAGTGATTACGGAGTAGCTGTTGAAGAGGGACGAAAAGCCGCAGAGCAAGATCCTCACTGCTTTTTCATTGATGATGAAAACTCAACCACATTATTTTTAGGTTATGCCGTTGCAGGAATACGCCTAAAACAGCAATTTGAGCAAAAACAAATTAAAGTCGATGCTGAACACCCCTTATTTGTTTATTTGCCGTGTGGCGTCGGTGGTGGGCCGGGTGGGGTGAGTTTTGGATTAAAACTGGCTTTTGGTGAGCATGTACATTGTATCTTTGCCGAACCCACACATTCGCCGTGCATGTTACTTGGTGTCCACACAGGTTTGCATGATCAGATTTCAGTTAATGACATTGGCATTGATAACGTTACTGCGGCAGACGGGCTTGCGGTAGGGCGTGCTTCAGGTTTTGTTGGACGTGCTATGCAACAGTTAATTGATGGCTATTACACCATTCATGATGAACGTTTATATGAGCTTATTGCGCTTTTAAATCAAACTGAGAATATTCAGCTTGAGCCTTCTGCGGCAGCAGGTATGATGGGGCCGTATTATGTTCAGACGACTCCTGCTTACTTGGCTTTACACCAGTTAACAGTTGAGCAGTTGCAGCAGGCAAATCATGTGATATGGGCTACTGGGGGCGGTATGGTGCCGCCTGATGAAATGCAAAAATATCTATCACACTTTCAACGTAAATAAAGACATATTAGAAAAAAGCCCAATTCTAGGATTGGGCTTTAATCAAATTATTTTTTAGATGATTTTCTAAAAGGGAGTTTTTCTGTAGCAAAACCATAAATTGCAGCGAAAGGTAGGGCAGTCCGTGCTAAATAAGCGACACGCCATAATCCACCGTGGTTGGCACCTTCCATCATCAGTTCAAGCGGATGATCCAGTACAGTTTCAGGATTCGCTACTGAAGACTCATTTCTTAAGTCATGAATCCAGAGTGCTGCCATAATGGCATTAGTGGTTTCAGGACTAAATGCTTCTACATCAAAAAGCTCTGCGCCATTAAAAGCAGCTTTCAATAGTGGATTTTTAGTTACTGAGTGAGTCGTTGTCGATGGAGCAATATTAATGCTAACGCGTTGGCCTTGATGGCGGGCCAAAATAGCACGCCATTGTTGAATACGTTTTGCCAAAGCATAGTTTGGACCTTGTTCAACCACTAAACAGTCTGCAATACCATAAGTTTTGCCATTCTCACACTTAATCAAGTCTTGGTATGGTGCTTGAAAAAAACGATTGAGCGAAAGCGTAGAAACACCTTTCACTGCCAATTTTTGCATTTTTGTGCGGGATTTAAATTTTTGTTGTGCGGCCTCGGCAACTTCTTTAGGTACTGCATAAACATCAGTTGGCGTGCACATAAACATAAGGCTGGTATCGGACTTATGCTCGCTCACGAATTGCATGATGCTATCCATCGCCATGGAAACACGTACATGCTTTTCACCATCTAAATAGGCGATTGCAGCTAAATCTAATTTTTGTGGAAACTGAACCAACCACTGTGCAATTTCAGGTAGTTGGGTGAGTAAATTTGCTCCCAACTTATCTTTTAATTCAGAGGCTTTTGCCGATGCATTCACTTGTTCTACAGTTGGTGTAATGAGAGTAGCATTCCCTTGTTGAATCGTATTTAAAATTTTGCCCCAGACTCGTGAGTTTGGTAAATCTACGGCAACAATATTCGCTTTCCATTTTGCTAACCAAGGCAGTGGTCCTGCTTCTGAGGCTGCACCAAATAACACCATTGTACGGTCAGATAAATCGAACCATTCAGGATGAGCAATAGCTTCACGAAGTGCTTTTGCATGACTTGGCTCAACAATACCAGTCTCTTCCCAGCGTTGAATTTGGTCCAGTAAGCTTTGTCCACTCAGCTTTTGTCCTTTATAAGGAACATACCACTCCGGTGCTGCATCACTTTCACCTTTAAGTTTTACTGTATAAAGCGGCTTGGATGAAGCAATATGAACGGCATCTTTTAAAAGGTAATGTTTACCATCACGATAATAATCAAAAATATGGTGAGCTTTATGCAATCCTTGCTTCGCGATAGTAATGGGGTTGTTGATATTAGAAATCCCTTGTTTAACAAGTGCTTTAAAATATACAGGATAGTTTTTTCGCCAGTTTTTTTCATTCAACACTTGTTGTGCGGTTTTATTATCTACAATAGATAGGGCCTCCGACAAAATCTCTTGACCTGTAAGAGATGTACTTTGTTTTTTTGTTGAGGCGTTTACCGGAAATTGCAGACCTTCGACTTGACTTGTGCTGGACATAAAATATCTCGTTTATACGACTTGGTTAATATACAGATGTATACATTATCTATGCCAATGAAAGGAAACGAGTGGCAATAACTGACAAAATAATATTGATTATTTATGTGATGAAACGTGAAAGAGAAACTTATTATGATAAATTCATCTCATTTTGATCTTAATTTTTTTCACATTTTTAGAACATTTTTATAGACTTACGTTACATAAATGTTTATTTTGTATTAAGCAAATACATCGGTTTTAGCCTGAAGGTAAAATGTTCAAAATGTATCAATAATAGAGATACAGAAATGATTAAAAACTAGACTTTTTTCTTAAGGAATAAGGAAAGTCGGACGGAATAAGAAAGAATTGGGGTGAAACTAGATAGAAGACAACGTAAGATTGTCTTTTAAAAATCTTGGGGATATGGTGACTTTTTTACACCATAATTTTCTAGTTTCATCCCATCTATTTTTGGGTTGGAACCCTCCATTTTTAGTATTCAATTCAGTACAGGATTGAATTCTATTTCTTTAGAGTAACTTAAAAATTAGTTTAAAAGAGCCTATGCTTAGCAACGCCCTTTTTTCGCTTGTCCTGGTGGGCAAAAGTCTCCCGGATGGTTATGATGAGGTGAATCGGGATCAATCACAATACTACCATCGGGCGTGTGGACTGCACATGCTGATAGTGACATTGTAAAAATTGCTGCGGCACAAAGAAGTAAAGTTTTCATCTTGTTCTCACTTTTTTATCATTCTCCTTTGTACTATAGAAATATTTTGATTGTTTTTCGATCTAATTTTGGTTAAAAAATATCTTTAATGCGCTTAATTAAGAAGAGATTAAGGAGATCGCAAAATTGTTCGAAATCCTACATGTGTTGCGGCTAAATCAAAATCCTGAGGATAGCGACTACTGCTACGATAACGTGAACAATAATTTTGTGCACAAAGAAAAGATCCACCTTTAATTACATATTGCGTGCTAGTGATTTGTTGTTGTCGTAAATCAGAATAATTTCCCATATGCTGGTCATGTGCACCCTGATAGGGAGATGATGTCCATTCCCATAGATTTCCAATCATATCGAATAGTTTAAAACCGTTAGGTTTAAAACATCCGACAGGAGCAATACCAGTAAAATGATCTTGGTTCAGATTTTCAAAGGGAAATACACCTTGCCAGTAATTGGCTTGCGGATGTTGATGTTCATCAGTAGGGGCCTGATGTAAAGGTGTATCAGTCTTTGAATTGGCTTTAGCTGCATATTCCCATTCTAGTTCTGTTGGTAAATCACGTCCTAGCCACACTGCATAATGTTCAGCATCATTTTTACTTACATACCTTACAGGCTCATTAGGATTTGCAATAGCACCATTACTGCCGTTTGGCGTTTTCCATGTATAACCTGATTTTAGCTGCCACCATTGCTGTGGGTGATCAGGATCAGGTGAAAAAACAGCGGCCTGCTTTTGTTTTTCGGCATCGGTAATATAGCCAGTTGCTTTTACAAAACTTGCAAATTGAGCGACCGTAACTTCAGTTTGGTCAATCCAAAATTCTTTGACTTTGCGCTGTTTTTTTCCAAAATTAAGTTCGTCGGGATAGGCTTTCTCAGAACCAAAATTAAAATTCCCATCGGCAATTAAAACCATTCCAGCTGTAGGTTGTTTGAGCCAAGCCTGAGGCAAACCAGTATAGTTTTGACACTTTTCAATAGACCCTAAATCAGCTAAAGAGGTTTGCTGTTGCGTTGAGGGTGCTGATTCAGAAACTTTTGAAGATTGGCTACAGCCTGTCATGATAGACAGGCTGATGGTGGTGACTAAAAAGGGTTTTAATTTCATTTGGGGGTATATTCCTGCACACCATTTTTCTCAGTATATTTTTGATAGACCGATAAGAGTTCTTGAACTTTTGCAGGATAAAGCTGAGCAACGTTTTGTCTTTCTCCTCGATCTAATTTAATGTTGTATAGTTCCCAAGTCCCTGTGCCTAATTCAGGGCGCCCTTCAAGTGCGATTTTCCATTCACCTTGTTTTGCATATTTGCTGCCATGTAACTCATCGGCAAAGCTAAAATTTGCAGGGCGAATAGTATTGGTTTTGTTTTCAAGCAAAGGTTTCCATGAAATCCCAGATGGCGTATTAATGGTACGACCGTTATATTGGCCTTGAGGTACTGGAATATGAGCATATTCTAGTAAGGTAGGGAAAACATCGAGTACCGATGCAAAGCTATGATTGGTTGCTTCTGCTTTTTTCTGGTTCGGTAATTTCACAATAGCAGGGGCAGTGGTTGCTCCTTCGCCAGCTGTATCTTTCCATAAATGAAATGGTGCCGCGCTGACCTCGGCCCAACGTGGCCCAATATAGTGATATGAAGTAGGTGTGCCAACATTGGCGACCGAGTTATCAAAACCAGATTCACTGCCATATCCGCCACGTACAAAACCTTCTGCACCATTATCTGAGACAAAGAAAATTAAAGTATTGTCATAAAGATTATTTTGTTTGAGATATTGAATAATGCGGCCGACATTGGCATCAAGATTTTCTACCATGCCCGCATAGATTTCCATCTTACGAGCTTCTAGAGCCTTTTGTTCGGCTGTTAATTCATCCCATTTCCCATATTTTTGTGGAGCATTTTGAGTCGCAATTGGTTCTGCTGCATCAAAGTTTGCAGGAATAATTCCAAGCTGTTTTTGTCTGGCAATGCGGGCATTACGAATTGCATCGTAACCTACATCATAAACTCCGCGATATTTTTCACGATATTCGGCTGGGGCTTGAATTGGCCAGTGAGGCGCCGTATAGGCAGCATAAGCAAAGAATGGTTTGCCACTATTTTTGCCTGAGTCTAAGTAGCTTAGTAATTTATCGGTGAAATAGTTGGTAGAGAAAAAGTCATCAGGCAAAGCTGAAACAGGAAGAACTTGACCATCTTCTGTATAAGTTGAATTTCGTTTAAAGGCGCTTGGTGCTTGCTTAAAATGATGGTCTAGACCTTGTAATAAAGTAAATGAATGATCAAAACCTTTTGCATGTGCATTGGTTTCAGGGGTTAGTCCTAAATGCCATTTACCGCTGATGTACGTGCGGTAACCATTGTCTTTAAGTACTTGTGCGATAGATAGAGAGCGTTCATTCAAATATCCCTCGTAACCTGGTTGTCCCTTCAAATGTTCTGGAGTGAGTTCTGCCATTGCGCCAATACCAGCTAAATGATGATCAGTACCGGAAATAAGTTGAGAACGTGTTGGCGAACAGGTCGGGGCAGTATGATAATCCGTTAAAAGGCGTCCTTCTTGAGCTAAACTATCAATATTAGGGGTGTGAATTTCACCACCAAAAGCTCCTAAATCTGAATAGCCTAAGTCATCAGCCATAATAAATAATATATTAGGTTGCTTAGGCGTGCTTACAACATTTTCTTGATTATCATTGTCATTACATCCAGCCAAAGATAAGCTAAATAATGCAATAGAAAGGCTAGATAAAATTGCTTTGTACTTCATTGTATCATCTGAATTATTAAAGGAATTGGCACGAGTTTAATCAGATGGTTTTTGTAAACAAAACAACGAATTGATCAAAGAAAAGCAGAAAAAAGACTGAGAATTTATGCAGATAAATAAATCAGAAAAAAAGAAAAGCCCATAACGGGCTTTTTCTTAGATTTATATGCTTTTAGAAAGGAAGGCGAGTAAGTTGGTCTAAGAAATGTGGAATAACTTTAGGTTCAAGTAAAATGGTTACGATGATTCCGTAAGCTGCACCCCATAAATGAGCACTATGGTTAATATTGCTATTACCACGCTTACCAGCCCAAATACTGTACGCCACATATAAAATCGCAAAAATAATAGCAGGTACAGGAATGAAGAATACAAAAATCAGCTTCCATGGCTGAAACAGAATATAAGCAAATAAAACTGCTGAAACAGCACCTGAGGCACCTAGGCTGGCCCAATTCGCATCATTTTTATGTTGTAAATAGCTTGGCAAAATCGCAAAGATTAAGCCACCTAAATAGAACAACACAAAACCCATGTCATAGAAATATTGGCGGTAAAAACTTTCAATGATACTGCCAAAGAAAAACAGGGTAATCATGTTGAAAAGTAGATGTGTTCCGTCGGCATGGATAAAGCCATGAGTAATGAATCGATCAATTTGTCCACGTTGCATTGCAGGCGGCCAAAAAATCAATCGGTTCATTACATTTTGATTGCTAAAAGCAAGTAAAGAAATAATGACCGTAATAATAATAAGAGTAACTGTATGGTTAAACGGCAAATGCAACATAAGAAATATTTAAAAAATGATCAATACTGAGCTCAATAATGCCATTAAAAACTTAACTTGAAACCCTGTTGTGTATAAATCCGACAAATTTAGTTGATTTTTTTTAAATCCACCTCATCTTCGGTTAATATAAAGGCATCAGCTTGAGGAATATTGTTATGTCGACTGAGAACACCAACACTGCTGTTGCAGAAGAAATTCCAAACCTTTTGATTACACCATCTGCACAAGAGTATTTGCACGATTTACTAACGAAGCAAAATACTCCGGGAATTGGCGTTCGAATTTTTGTTGAGCATCCGGGTACGCCACGTGCGGAATGCTGTATGGCATATAGTGCGCCAGAAGAAGTGATCCCAACGGATTATAAACAGGACTATCCTGATTTTCCTGCATATATTGATGCGCCATCTATTCCTTATCTTTTAGATGCCGTAATCGATTACAACAAGGACCGTTTTGGTGGTCAGCTCACTTTCCGTGCTCCAAACTCTAAAGTTCCACGTGTTGGTCCAGATGCTTCGATTGAAGAACGTATTACTTACATTCTTCAGGCAGAAATTAACCCAGGTCTTGCAGGGCATGGCGGAAATTGTAGCTTAGTAGAAGTACAAGATGATCCAGAACACGGTTTAACTGCTGTATTGAAATTTGGTGGTGGTTGCCAAGGTTGTTCTGCAATTGATGTTACCTTGAAACAAGGTGTAGAAACTACTTTAAGAGAGAACATTCCTGAGCTTCAACGTGTGGTTGACCAAACAGACCATACACAAGCTGAAGGTGCTTATTTCAAATAATCAAATTATTTGAAAAGTGAAATAAAAAAGCCTCGCGATGAGGTTTTTTTATTATTCAATATAAATAATGATAATTATTATCAATATCATTTGTAATTTTATTTATCTTTGTTACAATGCGAAACTGAAAATGAGAGATGTTTAATAAATCAATATATTGGGAATACTTATGTCGAAGCGTATTATCCAGTCAGTGCTTTCTGTTTCAGTACTGGCAAGTATGATGTCTATGGCTTATGCTGCACAAAATGAGCAAGAACAAGCTGAACAAGCATTAGAAAAGCCTGCTGAACCTGTGAAATTGGAAACAATTTTTGTAACAGCTGAAGAGCAAGTGAAGCAGTCGCTCGGTGTATCAGTAATCACCCAAGAAGATTTAGAAAAACTACCAGTTCGTAATGATATTTCTGATTATGTACGCCGTATGCCTGGTGTCAACTTAACAGGTAACAGCGCAACAGGGCAGCGTGGCAATAATAGACAAATTGATATTCGTGGAATGGGACCCGAAAACACGCTTATTTTAGTAGATGGAAAACCAATTAACTCTCGTAATTCAGTTCGTTATGGCTGGAAAGGAGAGCGTGATACACGCGGTGACTCAAACTGGGTGCCAGCAGAAGCAATCGAGTCGATTGAGGTTTTACGTGGTCCAGCAGCAGCTCGTTATGGCTCTGGTGCGGCAGGTGGTGTGGTTAACATCATTACTAAAAAAGTGACTAATGAAACCCATGGCTCAGTAGAGTTTTATACATCGCAACCTGAAGACTCTAAAGAAGGCGCATCAAATCGTGTTGGTTTTAACGTAAGTGGGCCACTGATTAAAGATGTTTTGTCTTATCGTTTATATGGTAATTACAATAAAACAGAAGCTGACGATGTTGATATTAATAAATCAATTGGTAGTACCGCAGCTGGGCGTGAAGGCGTTAAAAATAAAGATATTTCGGGCCGTTTAGCTTGGCAGGCAACAGACCAGCAAACTGTTTTGCTTGATGTTTCTTCTAGTAAACAAGGTAATATTTATTCTGGTGACTCTCAGTTAAATGCAAATGCAGAAGCTGATGCGATTCTTTCGGAACTTATTGGTAAAGAAACCAATACTATGTACCGTGATAGCTACGCATTAACCCATGAAGGTGATTGGTCTTGGGGTAAGAGTAAGCTCGTTGCTCAATATGACAAAACGCATAATAAACGTCTTCCAGAAGGCCTTGGCGGTAGCACAGAAGGAAAAATTAATAATCTTGATGATAAAGCCACTTCACGTTTGGAAACTCTTCGATTTAATGGTGAAGCCAATATTCCTTTTGAATATTATGTGCCGCATGTATTAACACTTGGTACTGAATGGGTTGAAGACAGATTTAAAGATAATGTGTCGACAAATCAAGGGAAAGACAGTAGTGGTTCAGGTTATGGCGATCAATTGGCTAAAGGCGATCGCAGTAAAATGGAGTCACGTATTGCTTCTGCATATATTGAAGATAACTTGAAACTCACAGAGAGCACAGATGTCGTGTTAGGCCTTCGTTTTGATGACCATAGTAAATCTGGTTCTAACTGGAGTCCAAGCTTAAATATTACCCAAAGACTTAACGATTATTTCACTTTAAAAGGTGGGGTAGCAAAAGCTTATAAAGCACCGAATATGTATCAAAATGCCGAAGGGTATTTATTAAGTACAAATGGTAATGGTTGTCCCGCCAATATTGAGTCACGTTGCTTGTTACAAGGTAATGGTGATTTAAAACCAGAAACTTCGGTTAACAAAGAGCTCGGTATCCAGTTCCAAAAAGACATCGTGAATGCGAGCTTAACTTGGTTCCGCAATGACTATAAAGATAAAATTGTGGCTGGTACAAATGTTGTTGGAACAGTTGATGGTTCAAGCACGAATGCAAATACAGGAGCTGTGACCAATACTAAGTGGAATATCTTACGTTGGGAAAATACGCCTAAAGCATTAATTCAAGGTTTTGAAGGAAGCTTAGGATTAGATTTCGGTGATATCCGCTGGACTAACAACTTTACGTATATGATGGATTCAAAAGATAAACAAACAGGTAATCCATTATCTTTGGTTCCAGTTTATACAATTAACTCAATTTTTGATTATGACATCACAGATCAGTTAGATGTAAATTTTGTGTTCACTCAATATGGCCGTCAAAAATCACGCCAGTTTGCAGAAAGTAGAATCGAATCGGGTATTGGTTCAGGTGGAGCAGATTCTGCGCTTAAGCCAAGTACTGTAAAAAGCTATAGTACCGCTGGAATCAATGTCGGTTATAAATTTTCAGACAATATAAGTACGCGTGTTGGTGTAAGTAATCTGTTTGATAAACAAATTTTAAGAGACAGTAATTCGATCAGCCAAACTTATAATGAACCAGGTCGAGCTTATTACGCTTCTTTAAAATATTCTTTCTAATCAATACAAATAACAAAGGCGCTCTAAGCGCCTTTGTTATTTAAAATATCTAATGCTTTTTCAGAATAATAAAATTTCTCTAAGTACACACGGGCACGGCGTCTTAAATGTCCTGTTGTAATTAACTGCTGTAATACAGGCACAAGTAACGTGGTCAGCTCATGTTGCACTAAGCTTTCATCAATATTGAGGTCACGGAGCAATAAATCAAAACTACGCTCTTGATTACGTACATACCAAGTATAGATACCATCATGTACTTGTTGTTTTAAATAATCAGTTTGGCGAATGTGGTCCCATATTTCATGCCCTAAACCAACCGTTTTTGATAAGTCTTGAGTTTCTACATAATTTTTTAAAACAGAAAGTGGCATAGTTTTAACTTTATGCCAAACATTTGCCTGAAAATGGTAGAGCTTATCATTGTCAAAATATTGGTTTAAAACACGCTCACTCATTTGGCTGAGTTTTAGAATATTCTTTTGCAAATAATGATTAATCGTATCGTCCAGATTGGAATCGGTTACTGTTTCTAAAACAGATTTCCCCATTTTCATAAAACGGCCTACACCAGGTACGCGTTTTGACATGGATTCATCTAAATAATCATGCATTGTTTGCTGAATCAGTTGCGTGAGTAGGGCTGAAAAAGCAGGATTATTCACAATTGTTTTAATGAGCTTTTTACGGTGCTGCTCTTTACTCGCAACGTATTGTGCAATTCTATCAATCGTTAAAACAGGAATAACATCCTCAATAGTTGCGGTGTCATTTGCAGGATGAATTAATGCAAAGCGAATATGCTCAGCAATTTGTTCAATTAGAAAATCAGAAGCAGGCGTATCTAAAATCTGCTTTTGAATGAGCTGTTGAATTTGTTCAAAAGTCCACAGATGCTGTAATTGCCGACTCCCCAACCAATGATAAAATTGCTCAAACTCTTGCTGGATCACCTGAGTCTGAGCAAATTGCTCATCTAAAAAATCTAGATGAGCTTCAATAAGTTTTTCAATAAGTGGTTGGGTAGACATAAGGTCTCACAAGTCCGAAGTTTTATTTAAGGTGTGGTCGTTTTTGACGACTGATTTGTTTCTACTTTAAGTAAAAACGGTAGATATTGTTGCATAACCAATTGTTCAGCTTCCAATATCGGCATATGGCCTACATTTTCTAAAATAACTGGAGGCTGAGCATTCTTTAAAAGCCGTTTTAGTTCACTTGCTACTTCGACATTAATAATCTTATCTTGTTTACCCCATAAAATGAGCGTCGGTGCATCGATCGTTTTGGTAAGTACCGCAAATGAGTCTGGTGTATAGACTTTATTAAGAGCAATCAATTGATCAACCAGTTTTTGTGTTTGAGGTGCCTGATCAATCATCAACTTTTCTTGAGCTTGAAGAAACTCTTTAGGAATAAACGGAGGATTAAACATGGTTTGTTTTAATAAATAATTAAAGTCACCTTTTTTAGACACTAAAAGCTGTTTTAGGTAAGCAGGATCTTTTAAATAAATTGTATTGGCTGAGCGAAAAATACCGCCGCTATCCACCAAGAATAGACTTTTGGTTTCAAATGGATATTGTCCGGCATAGAGTAGGGCAATAGAGCCGCCGAGTGAGTGCCCAGCAATATGAATTGGACCTTTTAAATTTGCAGCCTCAACAAAGCGACGTAACTTTTCAGCAAGATTTGGTACTGAATAATCGAAATCTTGTGGAACGATAGTTTCGCCACTACCCGGCAAATCGGGAATAATGACATGATAATTTGTGGTGAGATAACGAGCCACTCGGTTCCAGTTATCACGGCTGCCTGCTAGGCCATGAATAAGCAGTAAAGTCGGTTTTGTTGTGGAGCCGCCTTCGCTATATGACCAAGTCACATCACCGACTTTTAAGCTTTTACTTTGTAAACCTGCCCAGCTACGTTCTTGCTGTAAAACATTCTGGAACGTCACATCAATATTATCGGCTGCCTGTATTTGAGAAATACTCATCAATGACAATAAGCTACAAGCCAATGTCAGGGCGGTAGCAGTTTTTTTCATAGAGGCCTTAATTGATGTGGACACCCTTGTCATAGATTTCATCCTTGAAGCTTAAGCGAGTTTGAAAAATTATTGAAAAACTTTGCCAATGAGTCATTTGCCAAATGTTTAGAATGAGGAAAATTATAGTCAATCCGAGAACCAAAGTATGTCTATTTTTTCACTAAACAGTAGCGAATGTGCAGTGAGCTCTTCATTAAAACAAGTTAAGTATTTTTAAATTTTTTCATAGAAAAGGATTTATTTTTTGTCAGTGACATTCAAATTTTGACACATTAAAATGATTTCCAACCTTGAAAAAACAATGGAAATATAAAATGCCTACTGCGCAAGAAGTTTTAGATCGTCTGAAAGCCGGTAATCAACGATTTGTAAATGGAAATACTTCCCTTGCAAAAACCTTATCTCATCAAGAACGCGCTGAAATGGCAAAGGATCAAAATCCATTTGCAATTGTACTTGGCTGCTCAGATTCTCGTGTTCCAGCAGAGATGGTATTTGACCAAGGTCTTGGTGATTTATTTGTAATCCGTGTTGCTGGTAATGTGGTTGCACCTTCACAAGTCGGTAGTGTCGAGTTCGCAGCAGAGCGTTATGACTGCCCGGTTGTAGTTGTATTAGGACACAGTCATTGTGGCGCGATTCAAGCAACAATTGATACGTTAATGAATCCTGATCACCCGCCATCATCTAACCTAATGTCGATTGTGAACCGCGTTCGTCCATCAGTTGAAATTTTAATGCAGACTGATTTAAAAAATGATTTGAAAAAATTATCATGTCATGCAGTGCGTTCAAACGTTTTTGCTTCAGTAAATCAATTACGCCATGGTTCAGCGGTGTTAGAGAGCCTGATTGCAAAAGGTGAGTTGATTGTTGTCGGTGCAGAATATTCACTCGAAACTGGTGAAGTTACTTTTTTTGATTTCTGATCATATTAAAAAGAATATTTAAAGATAAAAGGTGCCTATAGGGCACCTTTTATATATGGGTAAGCTAAATTAAGTAGTTTTGACTGCGCTTGAGCATTGGGATGAATCAAATCATTTTGCATAAGCTGTTTTTGACCAGCAACACCATCTAGAAAAAACGGTAGTAGTTTCACCTGATGTTTTTGGCTTACGACTTTATAATTATTTTCAAAAGCTTTGCTATACGCAGCACCATAATTTGGCGGAATCTTCATGCCAAAAAGAATAACTTTGGCTTTTTGTTTTTGGCTTAATTGAATGAGCTGATCCAGATTTTTTTGAATCATTTGAGGCGGTTGCCCACGCAAGCCGTCATTTCCACCTAATTCAATCACGACCACATTCGGCTTATAGGTCTGCAATAATTTAGGTAATCGGGCTAAAGCGCCGCTTGTTGTTTCTCCACTAACACTTGCATTGACCACTTTGTGTTGTTTGGGATACTGTTGGTCTAAACGTTTTTGCAGTAATTGCACCCAACCTTGTTTGGGATCAATTCCGTAACCGGCACTAATACTATCTCCTAAAATTAAAATAGTTTTCGCCGATACAAGCATAGGCAACATACTTAATGAGATGAGCATGATGCTTTTAGAACCAATCAAAAAAGATTTAGACATTTGTACTTCGACCCTGATTCTGAATACATAGGACTTTTCACATCATGCCACAACCCATCATTGCTGCCCATCAAGTTACACAAACTATTCAGATTAACCAAAATCAGTTTACGATTTTAAAAGATATTGATTTAGAGATTTTTGAAGGGGAACAGGTAGCAATTACGGGACGTTCCGGCTCAGGTAAATCAACCTTACTAGGAATTTTGGCGACTTTAGATCAACCGTCTGAAGGAGAAGTCTGGTTGTGTGGACAAGCTGTACATCAGTTAACAGAGGAACAACGTGCCCAAATCAGAATGCTACATATTGGTTTTGTATTTCAGTCTTTTCAACTTCTGCCTCAGTTGAGTGCGCTTGAAAATGTGATGTTACCTTTGCGACTACGTAAAGATTTTGATTATAAAACTGCAGAGAAAAAAGCTTTAGATTGGTTGCATCGAGTTGGGCTGAGTCGTCAAGTTGAACAAACACCTAAAGTTTTATCTGGTGGCGAGCAACAGCGTGTGGCGATTGCACGCGCTCTTATTGCAGAACCACAAATTATTTTTGCAGATGAACCGACTGGAAATCTAGATGGTCAGACAGCACAAGAAATTGAAAACTTACTCTTTGATTTAAACAGAGAGTTAGGTACAACACTGATTTTGGTGACGCATGATCGTAATTTAGCAACCCTTTGTCAGCGTCATGTTGAGTTAGATGATGGCCGACTAAAGACAGTACAGGGTGGTTAAACTATGCGTAATCTTCTCAAGCCTCTGTTGCTACAAAGTTTTCGTACCGGTGGATTATATCTACTCATTATTGCTTTATCGCTTGCGATTAGCGCAACGACAGCCCTGAAATTTAGTAATGACCAAGTTAAAAATGCAGTCAGTTTGCAAGCTTCACAAATGCTGGGTGCTGATTTAGTTCTGTCGAATAACGAGCCTATCGAACAGCAGTGGAAAAAGAAAGCTGAGCAGCTTGGTTTAAAGCAAACTAATGTCACTATATTTAGCTCGATGGCACATACCCAAGATCAGTTTGTCATGGTGAATGTAAAGGCAATTGAGCCTTTATTTCCACTCAGAGGACAGCTTGAAATTTCGCCAGAAACTCAAGCGATTCAATCTGGTGAAGTTTGGTTAAGTCAAAGAGCAGCAGATTTACTTAAAGTAAAGCTAGGAGATACTGTTTCTATTGCTGATGGTACCTTCCGTTTTAGTGGCGTGATTGTGCGTGATTCAAATCAGGAACTCGGTTTTTCAGGCTTTTCACCAACCGTTATTATTCATCAAGCAGATATTGCTAAGACTCATGCGATTCAGACAGGGAGCAGAATTGACTATCGTTTATTAATGGCAGGTAGCCCTGAACAGGTTCAGTCATTTTCAAAGCAATTTAAGCAACAGCATCAACCTTCTAAAGATGTAGATGAAACGGCTGGCTTGCGTTTACGTGATGCAAGTGAATCGAACAGTAGGTTATTACGTCCGCTTGAAAATTTAGATACCTTTTTGCAATTGGCCAATATTTTAACGATTTTATTGTGTGGTATTGCCATCGCTTTAACGAGTCAAAGATATGTTCAACAAAACCAAGATCACATTGCACTTATTAGATGCTTAGGCGCCAGTAAGTTCCAAATCTTGTGGGCATATATTGGATTGCTTTGTATTGTCAGTGCGATTTCAATTGTGCTGGGAAGCCTATTAGGTTTAATCATGGGGTTTGGCCTGCTGCAACTTATGCTGCAATTGATCCCCCAATTAGAGTTAAGTTTTTCAGTTGTACCTCTTTTAATCGGTCCTTTACCAATTGCTATTTTTACAAGCGTGATTGTGCTGCTTGGTTTTATCTTGCCAAGCATCTGGGAGCTTTTAAATACACCTCCAATTCGGGTTATTCGCGAGCAAGCCAAATCTCGCAAATCTTTATTCTTTATGTTTTTTGCAGGGATCACTAGTCTAGTCGTTTTTAGTTTGGTATTGAGTGAAAACTTAATGCTCAGCATTCTGGTTTTAGCAGCAATTATTGTTCTTTGTATTTTGCTTTACACTGTTGTTTGGCTATTGCTTCGCAGTTTAAAAAAGCTGAAAAATCGTTTGTCTTTTTATATTCGTTCGCCATCGCAAAGCGCCTTACAAATTACTGCATTGGCTTTAGGCTTAAGCCTCATTACAGTACTCAGTGTATTAAGAACAGATTTATTAGAGCGTTGGCAACAACAACTTCCGGAAGGAACACCGAATCAATTTGTTTATGGATTGCCTCCATTTGATTTAAAAACCTTTGAGCAACAGTTAAAGCAACATGGTTGGCAAAGCACCCCGTTATACCCCAATATTCGTGGCCGATTACTGGCTAAAAATGATGTACCTTTTTCAGAAGAGGCTATAAAGCAAAATAATTCTTTACGCCGTGAACTGAATTTGACTCAATCAGATTTACTACCAAATGACAATGTCATTACAAATGGTCAAGCCCAGTTTAATGGCATAGGACAAGTTTCAGTCGAAAGTAAAACTGCCGAAAGTTTGGGAATCCAAATTGGAGACAAGCTTACCTTTAGCCTGCCTGAAGGTACACTACAAGCCAAAGTTGTGAATTTCCGGAGTGTCGAGTGGGAAAGTTTTAGCCCTAACTTTTTCTTTATTTTTTCACCTAAAACCTTAGACGAAAATGCTGGAAGTTATTTAGGTAGTTTCTATGTGCCTAAGCAAGATCAACCTAAAATGATCACTATTATTCAGCAGTTCTCAAATACAGTATTTATTGATGTTGACCGGATTTTAGATGAAGTAAAACGCTTAATGAATGTTTTGGTCAAAATAGTAACTGTACTGGCAGCGTTAGTCGGTTTTTCTGGAATATTGGTACTGATTGCATGTTTAAACCTGTTAATGGACGAGCGACGCCGTGAGGTTGCTTTACTGCGCTCATTTGGTTTATCTAAAAATAAAATGAAGCAAATGCTCAGTTTTGAGATTGGTTTCTTAGGTCTGCTAGCAGGCATAGTTGCCTGCTGTTTTGCAGAAGTGATTAGTGCGATCGCAAGCTATAAAATGAATATGGCAATACAGTGGCATATTGAAATATGGCTGATTTTACCAATTGGCATGATGCTGGTTTGTGCGCTGATTGGTCGTTATCGACTAGGCTATCTCTGTAATTTGCCACCTTTACAAAGTTTAAGAGAATTAAACCAATTGTAGTTTAAGGAATAATGTCAGGGTTCTGGATGATGATTTCATGCCATAGGGGAAGCAACGGTGAGTTGAGCTGTACACAGTACATATAAAAACCACCTGTAATTACAAATGCTCCTAATAAGCCTAAGATTTTGAGCACATTTTTTAACTTGCTGACATAGCTTAAGTACCACATCAGTGCAAGAAACGCTCCAATAATAATGCCGCCAATATGCGCGGCATTATTAATACCGGTTGCGACAAAACCAAAAACAAGGTTGATGGCCATAATCATTAATAATGCTTTTTTATCGAGTATGTAGGCTTGATCCGGCAGCGGTTGAAATAAAGAAAGAACGGTTAAAGCAGCACCTAATCCCATCACGGCACCTGAAGCACCTGCACTGACATGAGGTAGTAAGCTTTGATCGAAATGTTGCAATAATTCATGCCCATTTTGAATAGTCATATAGCTACTGAGAAGGCTACCAAATAAGCCAGCAAGTAAATACATACCTATAAAATAGAAGCGACCAAATAGTGACTCAGCTACATTACCGAAAATATAGAGGGCCCACATGTTAAGCATGAGGTGAACAAGACCAAAATGAAAAAACATGCTGGTAAATAAGCGTTCGGGCTGCCCAGTAAAAGTAAGTGGTGTAAAATCAGCCCCCCAATGAATAGCATCTTTCATGGCTGGGTCGCTAATATCGACACCAGTTGCAATTTGCCAGACAAACAAACTTACATTAATCAAGATCAGTAAGGCGGTCAGCCACCAAGTTTGTACATTGAGTTTACGATTAATGTGCGGAGGCTGATATTGAGTCATGCTATGCTTTTGTTATATATGAACATGCTTAACAGCTTAACATGAAAAAAGTTGAATACAGGAGATCAGGACGAACATGAAAGCTTTTATTGTTCGCGTGTTGTTAATTTTTATTGGGGCAATTCTCCTTATTCAGCTTTGGATTTTCTCAAGTTTGGTTTGGTGGCGTACACATGAAGTTGATACCACCATGTTTATGAGAATTGATTATTGGTCAGATACCTCAGAGCCGATCATTCATGAATGGCTTGACTATGATGATATTAGCGACAATTTCAAACATGCGATTTTAGCTGGGGAAGATGCAAAATTCATCCATCATCATGGTTTTGACTGGGATGGCATCCGTTTTGCTCTAGAGCGTAATAATGAAGAAGGAGAGGTTGTTGCTGGTGGATCTACTGTGTCTCAGCAACTTGCAAAGAATTTGTTTTTATACAATAAGCGTTCGTTTATTCGTAAAGGCCAAGAAACTATCGCAACTTGGATGATGGAGCGAATGTGGTCAAAACGCCGGATTCTTGAGGTGTATATGAACTCTGTTGAATTTGGCAAAAATCGATATGGTGTTGAAGCAGCAGCTCAATATTATTATGGTAAAAGTGCGAGAAGCTTAACGCGCGAACAAGCTGCCTTTTTAGCCGCGTTATTGCCTGATCCGAAATATTATCAAGACCACCGTAACGATCGTAAACTACAATATAGAAAACGCGTTATTTTACGTTATATGAATAGTACCCAGATTCCTGAATAATGATGTTTAAAGATGTGTTAATTTTTTAGTTTTTACCAAATTGTCATATTTTTGCAGCATACTGTTTTATAGAGATTTTGGCTGGATAGAGAATTGAGTTAGACATGAATACAGCGATTACACCAACGACCCCTACAGAATATAGTTATAATGACCGTTATATAAATCGTGAATTGTCTATTCTTGACTTCCATTTGCGTGTATTGGAGCAAGCGGTAGACCCTTTACATCCATTACTTGAGCGAATGAATTTCTTGCTCATTTTTTCACGTAATCTAGACGAGTTTTTCGAAATTCGTGTTGCGGGGGTAATGGAGCAATTTTCTCTAGGTAATGAGAGTCGTAGCCCTGATGGTTTGACGCCAAGACAAGTCTTACAAAAAATCTCTGAAACTGCTCACGCTGCGATTGAGCGTCAATATCGTATTTTAAATGAAGAAATTTTACCTAAGTTGCGTGAAGAAGATATTTGCTTCCTCCGTCGTGGTGAACTAACGCCAGCACAGTCAGCTTGGATTAAGAAGTATTTTCAAGAACAAGTTGCACCTGTATTAACTCCAATTAGCTTAGATCCAGCGCATCCGTTCCCACGTCTCGTAAACAAGAGCTTAAACTTTATTATTACCTTAGAAGGTAAAGATGCTTTTGGCCGTCAAATTGATTTAGCCGTGGTTCCAGCCCCACGTTCATTACCTCGCGTTGTACGACTGCCAGATGAGTTAACAGGTGGTAAAGAACATCACGTCATGCTATCTGCAATTATTCATGAACATGTGTCCGATTTGTTCCCTGGCATGACAGCAACAGGATGCTATCAATTCCGTGTTACACGTAATGCTGACTTGGCATTAAATGAAGATGTTGAAGATTTAGCAAAAGCTTTAAAAGGTGAATTAAGTTCTCGACGTTTTGGTCGTGCTGTTCGCTTAGAAGTAACTCATAACTGTCCGCAGCATATTTACGAGTACTTATTAGAAGAATTTGATTTAACTGATGAGCAATTATATAAAGTTGATGGTCCTGTAAACTTGGCTCGTCTGGTTTCAAATTTTAAACGCCCTCATTTGCGTTATGACTCACATACGCCGGTTGTGCCTAAAGTGTTTAAAAAGACCGAGAGCATTTTCTCTGCAATGCAGAAGCAAGATATTTTGCTTCATCATCCGTTTGAATCTTTCGCTCCCGTGATTCAGCTACTTCGTGAAGCTGCTCGCGATCCACAAGTATTGGCAATCAAGCAGACACTTTACCGTAGTGGTGCTGACTCTGAAATTGTACAGATTTTGGCGGAAGCTGCGCGTAATGGAAAAGAAGTGACCGCGGTTATTGAATTACGTGCCCGCTTTGATGAAGAATCAAATATTGAAGTAGCTAACGTTTTACAAGAAGCGGGGGCTGTCGTTGTTTACGGTATTGTTGGTTATAAAACTCACGCCAAAATGATTATGGTGGTGCGCCGTGAAAATAACAAACTTGTGCGTTACGTTCATTTAGGCACTGGTAACTACCATGCAATGAATGCTCGAATTTATACCGATTATGGTCTCATGACGACCGATAAAGATCTCTGTGAAGACGTGCATCGTATCTTCCAAGAACTCACGGGTATGGGCAAAATGGCGAAATTGAAAAAGCTATTACATGCACCATTTACCTTACATGCTCAGCTCATCAACTTTATTGATGACGAAATTGCCAATGCTAAGGCAGGACGTAAAGCTCAAATCATTGTAAAAGTGAATGCCTTAACGGAAGTTCAATTGATCAATAAATTATATGAAGCATCTCAAGCGGGTGTTCAAATTGATCTAATTATTCGTTCTATTTGCTGTTTACGTCCAGGATTGCCTAATTTATCAGAAAATATTCGTGTACGTTCAATTGTAGGACGCTTCCTTGAGCATACGCGTGTTTATTACTTTAGCAATAATGGTGATGCCCGTATCTATTGTTCAAGTGCAGACTGGATGGATCGTAATTTATTTAATCGTGTTGAGGCATGTTTCCCTATTGAAGATCCTGTTTTGAAAAAGCGTATCTATCAACAAGGATTAGTAAACTATTTACAAGATAATCAACAGGCTTGGTTATTGCAAGCCGATGGTACTTGGGTACGTGCTGAGCCAGCAGAGGGTGAAAAACTACATAATGCTCAAAGGGCATTATTAGAAATGATTAAATAATAAGTTTTAAATTTAATTAAAAAAGCCGACAAAATGTCGGCTTTTTAATTTACTGAAATTCAAAGTAATTTAGTTAGTTTTTCTAAATGGTTGTTGGATAAACGATAATAATTTGAAGCACAGCAATATGTTTTTAAAATATGTGATTTTTGCCATAAAACATTGAATTTTAAAAATATACAAATCAGGAGAAATCTACTTTAATACGCCGCATTAAATATACTTAACTTTGGTAAATGAATAAGATGCAATGCTTTATTAGAAGTTTACTTTTTAAAATAATTTTGGGGATAATGCCAGTGACCGCTTACGCAGATCAGAAGTGTTATGGGGATATCATCGTATTTCAAAGATTTGATGACCAAGGGGTATATCCTTATTTTGCATTAGCTTCTAATGATAAAAATAAAAAGAGTGAGGTAAGGAATAAAGCAATAATCATTCAAAAAAGAAAACAAAAGCAAGATGAGTTTTTAGCTCAAAAGAAAACTGAGGATGTTCACACAAAGAAATTAGAAGAAAAGAAAAATTCTGAAAATAAAAAACAACTTGATGCTGCGATTGCTAAAGAAATTTTGGAAAATGGTGAAAAAAAATGGATGGTACAAGTTGCATTAGCTTCTAATCAAAATAAAGCCAATAGGATTCAATCACAGCTTGAAGCAAAAGGCTATAAGGTCGTAACTAGTTCAACCACTAAAGGAATACGGGTTATGATAGATCCGGCCAACGACTATGCTATAGCACAAATTATTAGAGAAAAAATTGTCGCCGATCCTAGTTTGAATATGCAATCTGCTTGGGTGTTTAAGTGGGCATCCCTTACCGCTCAATAAAATAAAAAGGAGTCCGAAGACTCCTTTTTTTATTCATGCAGATTTGTTGTGATTTTCTGCATAATTTGCAGTAATACGTCGAATTCACTTTGTAGCGGCGTACTTTTACGTGTAACGAGTGCTAAAGTACGGCTTGGGGCATCTTCAATTGGTTTTGCAGTAATCTGATCATTAAATTTGATCATACTATTTTCAATTGCAATTTCTGGTAAAAGCGTAAAGCCTAAATCAGAAGAAACCATTTCAACTAAAGTTGGTAAAGAACTTGCTTTTAAACGGTTGTCGTTTTTACGTTCACCGATAGGGCAGGCACTTAAAACATGGTCGCGTAAACAGTGACCTTCCTCAAGCAGAATTAATCTTGATAAATCAAGGTCATCTAGAGAGTTTGCTTGTAAAGCATTTGCATCTTGCTTACTACACACAAGGTACAAATTTTCTTTCGAGATTTCAGCGACTTTTAGGCCTCTGGTATCAAATGGTAGAGCAAGAACAATCATGTCTAGATTACCATGTTCTAGACGCTCTACAATTTTTTCACTTTGAGCTTCATGCAGATGCAATTGAATTTTAGGTAACTGCTGATGCACTTCATCAAGTAACCGTGTCAGGATAAAAGGTGCAATGGTTGGGATAACTCCCAAATGCAAATCACCTGTTAACGGTTCACTCATTTCACGGCTCAAACGCATTAAATCTTGAGCATCTGCTAGTAGTACACGGGCACGAGCAACGACTTGTTCACCTAAGGGTGTTAAACGCACATTCTGACGGTCACGCTCTACCAGAACGCCACCTAATAACCGTTCAAGCTCCATGATGCCGCCTGATAACGTCGATTGCGTGACAAAAGAGCGGCGTGCTGCTTCAGTAAAATGCAAAGTTTCCGACAACGTAACTAAATATGATAGCTGTCTTAGTGAGGGTAATGCAGCCATAGTGTCCTAGTATGATGATTTAAAATGATGCGCAAATAAACCGCTAAGCTGTGGAATAAAATGTGCAGGGATATCATGCCCCATTCCATCAATTAATTCAAACTTAGCGCCGGAAATTGCTTTTGCTACGGCCTTACCGTGACTAGGTGGAAGTAAGCGATCACGAGAGCCATGTAAGACTAACGCAGGTTGCTTAATTTCACGGTCCAGTTGAAGTAAGGAGCCTGTACATAATATTGCTAAAAACTGTTGAAGTACACCAGCAGGATAATAGCTGCGTTGATAAAGTTTGCGTGCAGTTTGCATTGCTTCAATCTGGTTGACGTAACCAGGTGAACCAATCAATTGAAATAGTTTTAAACTGTGATTAACAATACCTTCTTCGTCACGCGATTCAGGTTTGCCAATTAAACTCAAAAGCTGTTTCGGAAAAGGAGGGGGTAAAAAAGGCTGATTATTACTTGTAAACATGAGCCCCAATTTCTCAACCTTTTCAGGATATTTTGCTGCAAGAATTTGAGCAATCATCCCACCCATTGATGCGCCAATGACATGTGTTTTAGCCACGCCTAAACGGTCAATGAGCATTGATACATCATCTGCCATATCGTGCAGGGTATAAGGTGCCCCTTGATTACTTAGACCGAGTGCAAAGCGACCCATCAATTTAACAGTATTTAAACGCTTACCTTCATGACGTACTTTTGAAGAAAGGCCAATATCACGGTTATCAAAACGAATAACACGAAAACCTTGATCAATGAGTGATTTACAGAAGAAATCTGGCCAGAAAAGCATTTGAGCCCCAAGACCCATAATCAGCAAAATGGTTGGATGTTCCGGTTTTCCACCTACTTCTACATGTAGCTCAATACCATTGCCTAAGTTGACTTTGGTTTCTTGCATGAAAGATGTGTATGGCGAAATGTTAAACTGTAAGGCGCTATTCATGTTATTCATTCCTTAAAGGAATACTCACAAAAGAGTATTCCTGATTCAAACCTTATGCTTGAGCTGGAATAAGATCTGGAACAAGCTTTGTTAAAGTTAAGCGTTGTTTACCTGCTGTTGCACCTAACAATACGAAACCACGCAATGTTCCTTCATTGTCAATTGCTTTAGCAAGCATACCATCGTCGAACTCTTCTGTTTCCCAGTTCACTTCTACATCTACTGGTGCCGGTAATACTGTAAGTGGAGCTGCAGGAGTTTTTACTGCAACTGGCATAGCAGGGTAGTGCACGGCAGTTTGTTGTCCGCTGAGGGTTTTTGCAAGAGCACGAGCTTGCTGCATAATTGGCATTACATACGGAAGTAGCGTGCCATTTACTTCAGCGCAATCGCCAATTGCATAAATATCGGCTTGATTTGTTTCAAGTAAACTATTAGTAATAATTCCACGGCTTGTTTGAATATCTGCGCTTTTAGCAAGTGAAATATTTGGCTGTAAACCAATGGCTGAAAGAACGATGTCGGCCACCAAAGTTTGGCCGTTTGCGAGTGTAATCGCATAATCTTCGCCATTATTAATTTTACTGACTTTTTCAACGGTTGTGCCTAATGCAAATTTAACACCAGCCTCTTCGAGATTTTGCTGGAATGCAGAAGCAATATGACCTGGCAATAAGCGACCTAATGGTTGAGGTGCCAAATCAATAACAGTAATGTCATATTCACTGTGAAGTAA
Source organism: Acinetobacter sp. WU_MDCI_Abxc222 (assembly GCF_025514755.1). Taxonomy (NCBI): domain Bacteria; kingdom Pseudomonadati; phylum Pseudomonadota; class Gammaproteobacteria; order Moraxellales; family Moraxellaceae; genus Acinetobacter; species Acinetobacter sp. WU_MDCI_Abxc222. The sequence continues at coordinate 114,719 of NZ_JAHPVG010000005.1, read as the reverse complement.
GTCATTGGCGAATTCACAACCAATTAAACCTGCACCCAAAATAACAACACGTTTATCTTTACGTTGAGCTAGATTTTCACGGAAAGCACGGTAATCAATTAGCGAGTTCACGACATGAATGTCATCGCTACCATCGCCTGCAATTGCAAGACGAATTGGGTTAGCACCAACCGCTAAAATCAGTTTTGAATAGGGTTGATTCGAAGTTACCCCATCTTTCTCAAGAACAAGGTCATGACGTTCAGCTAAAATTTCTTTTACAAAAGTGAAAGGCTCAATACGCATATTGAGTTGGGTACCCATTTTAGCAGCATCACCTAAAGCAATCTGTTCAGGTGCTTTCTTACCTGCAAATGCATTTGATAATGTTGGCTTTGCATAATTCACTGCATCATCCGCACAAATCATCACAAGTTCTTGCTCTGGGCTAAGTTTACGAAACTCACGTGCTAAGGTATAACCCGCCATGCCTGATCCGATAATGACGATTGGATGCATTTTTCTCTCCAGAGTTAGAATTGTTTATTTAATACGGTAATGGGTAATATACGTAAAAAAGACCATGTCAATCATGGCCTTTTACTGTAAGTCATTAGATTTCGATCATTTCGAAGTCAGCTTTTGAAACGCCGCAATCAGGGCAAGTCCAGTCATCAGGGATATCTTCCCATTTTGTTCCAGCTGCAATGCCGTCTTGTGGCCAACCTTCTGCTTCATCGTAAATCCATCCACAAACGATACATTGATATTTTTTCATGAGACTCTCCGCACTGATAAGTTTGCTCAAAGCTGCCTTTCAGTAAAACTATTCCATCTATTAATAATGTAACCACGATCCGGTCAATAATAACCAATGTGCCTTTGATCGGATATCAAATTTTTACGCAGTTCTACATTTAATGTAAAGCAAATAACGGAGTTTAATCATTCGTAAGCAAAGATGAATGGCAGGTTAGGACAAATAAGTGGTTTTTTAGGCAAAACTTGAGCATAAACTAATAATAACTAATACATTCTTAACGTTAATTTTAAACTTAATGTTGTTTGTGAAATTATTGAGAAATAAAAAGTGTCTGCTCATTTAAAAGATTTATATAATAAGAAAGCTAAATAACAACAAATGAAAATGTAATAGATGTCATCATTAAATCCGAAAATTAAAATTCGACATCATAAGAACGGAATAAATCAGGGAAGTGAAGTATGGAAAACTTAGTATACGAAGTAGAAATTGAAGCGCCTATAGAGAAAGTATGGGAATTGCTCTGGAATAACGAGACATATAATGCTTGGACAAAATTCTTTGCCCCAGATTCCTCAATGCGTACCGATTGGCAAATCGGTGGTAAAACTTATTTCTTAGATGGTGAAGGCAATGGCATGATTTCCACAATCAAAGAATTGAAAAAACCGGAAATTTTGATTTTTAAACATTTAGGAATGATTAAGGACGGTAAGGAAGATTTAGAAAGTGAAGAAGTCAAAGGCTGGAGTGGTTCATTAGAAAAATATTTTCTAAGCCAACACGATAATGTAACTACTTTAAGAGTCGAATTAGCCACCTTACCCGAATATATGGGTATGTTGAAAAGTGGCTTCGTCCAAGGTTTTGAGGTAATCAAGAAATTGGCAGAAAAAAATAAATAATCTGTTTTAAATCTAAGCCAAATATTTTTTATAAATTTTCATAATCAAATCATTGATGCGAGAAGGATAGGCTAAGCGATGATGTCCACCTTCAAATGTTTCAACATTCATGTAGGGTGCAAGTTTTTCTTGAACCTGATACATATCAAGTTGCTCATCTCCTAATTCTAAATAGGCCATTTTAGGATTAGAGATGGTGAGCTCCTCTTCAGAAAGTTGAGGATAGTCAGGTCGAAAACTAGGTGTAAGACTTGGATTTGCCACAATCACAGCTAATTTATGTTGAGCGGCAGTTTTTAAGGCCCAATATCCTCCAATGCTGTGACCAACCAGTAAATCTGGTTTGATCGTCTGAATAGCCTGATGATAAAAGTACTCAACAGACGCATAACTTAAGTTACGATAATCAACGTCAATACAAAATTTTTCAGGATGTAAAATGGCGTGGAACTTTGTTGATTCACGAGAAGAATCCAAGCCATGTAAAAATAGAATTTTCATTATTTACGACACAATCTCATTGATAAAATACAAGGCAAATAGGGCCTTTGAATATCGAGGTTATTTGGATTTTTTTATATTTTACTAAAAGCTTTAAAAAATGATCTTAGCGATTGGTCTAAGTCATTTTGCCTTTAAAAAGTACTGCTCTTTTCCATAAATTGTCTTTTTTCATTTTTGTTTGATTGAAATCATTCGAAAAACTCCTGCAATCTGTTAAGCTATGCTACTTCATTTTTACTTAATCGAGGCAGAGATGACGCAACAAAACGCTCAATCGACTTCTGAACCAACTATTTCCGAAAACGATTTAATTGCACAGCGTCATGCCAAATTAAAGCAAATCCAAGATGTTGCGAAGGAAACTGGAAAGAGTCCTTGGCCAAATACTTTTAAGCGTGAACATTACGCAGCTGATCTACAAGAACAATTTAAAGATCAGTCGAAAGAACAAATTGAAAGCGCTGAGCATGTTTATGTAAAAGTGGCTGGCCGTGTCATGTTAAACCGTGGTTCTTTCATGGTGATTCAAGACATGACAGGTCGTATTCAGTTATATGTTGACCGTAAAGGCTTACCAAAAGATATTCTTGAAACTATTAAAGGTTTAGATCTTGGTGACATTATTGCTGCCGAAGGTTATATCGGACGTTCAGGCAAAGGTGACTTATATGTTCATCTTGAAGGTTTTGAACTTCTTACAAAATCTCTTCGTCCGTTACCAGATAAATTTCATGGCTTAAATGACACAGAAGTTAAGTACCGTAAACGCTACCTTGACTTAATTGTGAATGAAGAAACACGTAAAACTTTTGAAATCCGCGCCAAAGTTGTTGCTGGTATCCGAGCGTTCTTAAACAACGAACGTTTCATGGAAGTTGAAACGCCAATGATGCATGTGATTCCAGGTGGTGCTTCTGCACGTCCATTTGAAACACATCACAATGCTTTGGATATGCCTTTATTCTTACGTATTGCGCCTGAACTTTATTTGAAGCGTTTAGTGGTTGGTGGTTTTGAGCGTGTGTTCGAAATCAACCGTAACTTCCGTAATGAAGGGGTGTCAACACGTCACAACCCTGAATTCACGATGATCGAGTTTTATCAGGCATATGCTGATTATAAAGACTTAATGGCATTGACTGAAAATATGCTTGAAAAGCTGGCTTTGGATATCCTAGGTACAACTGATGTTCCTTACCAAGGTGAAGTATTTAGCTTCAAAGGGCCATTCAAGAAAATCTCTATGTTCGATGCGATCTTAGAGAATAATCCGCAATTCACACCTGAAAATGTAAGTGATCGCGAGTTTCTTGCAAAATTTATTCGTGAAGAGTTGAAAGAAGAAGTTAAGCCAGGTTTTGGTTTAGGTAAGCTTCAAACAATCGTATTTGAAGAAACTGTTGAGACTAAACTTCGTCAGCCAACATTTATTACCGAGTATCCAGCGGAAACATCTCCATTGGCTCGTCGTAACGATGACAATCCACACGTTACAGATCGTTTTGAATTCTTCATCGGTGGTCGTGAATTAGCAAATGGCTTCAGCGAGTTAAATGACCCAATCGATCAAGCTGAGCGTTTCCAAGCGCAAGTTGCTGAAAAAGACGCTGGTGATGATGAAGCAATGCATTACGATGCAGAGTTTGTTGAAGCACTTGAATATGGTTTACCTCCAACAGCAGGTGAAGGTATTGGTATTGACCGTTTGGTTATGTTATTTGCTGACGCACCAAGCATCCGCGATGTAATTTTATTCCCGCATATGCGCCGTAAAGAAGGTTAATCTTCTAAGATGCGAAAAGGCAGTATTTATACTGCCTTTTTTATTACTTTTTACATCTCAAAACTTACCTACTTATACTAATCTTAAGATAGCGTTAAAAAATGTAATTGCACAGTTTAACAATTGCAAAGTTGTGATAAAAAATTTAAGGTGTTGCTCATAAATAACTTTGAGAATTGTCTGGCATGTTTCTAAGAAAAACACTTTCGATTGCAATATTGGCAACTGCTTCATCCGCTATTTTTGCACAAGGTTTAGTGCTAAATAATGAAGACTTACGTACCGACTTAAACTGGTTAAATCAACAAGGTGTTATTAGTATTAGCACCTCAACTTGGCCGTTAAGTGGTGATGAAATTCAGCGTGCGCTCTCTCAGGCAAAAGTGTCTCATCCAGCTCAACAAAAAGTTATTAACTCAGTTCTTAATGCATTAAAAGCAGATAACAATACAGTGAAAGTGGGTGCTTTTGCTGAAACTGATATTAAAAATATTCCTCAAGCATTCGGTGATAATCAAAAAGCTCAATATCAAGGTTCGTTAGAATTTAATGCGGGTGGTGAAAACTGGGATGCAAAAATCCGAGTAAATGCAGAAAAAGACCCGCAAATCGACAATGGGCAAGATGTTAATGTCGAGGGTTCATATGTCGCTGGTAAACTTTGGAATCAATGGGTAGTTGCAGGTCAAATTCCAACATGGTGGGGACCTGGACACGATGGTAGTTTAATTCGTGGTGATGCGAGTCGTCCCGTTTATGGCGTGACTGCACAGCGTGCTGTGCAAAATGCTTTTGAAACAAAATGGTTATCTTGGATTGGGCCTTGGCAATATCAAGCTTTTGCAGGTCAATTAGATGATTATAAAGCAGTTCCTGATGCTAAATTATTAGGTTTACGTGTAACTGCAAGACCATTACCTTATTTAGAACTCGGTGCTTCTAGAGCGATTCAAATTGGTGGAGATGGTCAGCCAAATAGTTTTAAAGCTTATTGGAATGCAATTATTGGTAAAGACAATGGCTGTACTGAAAATAGCTGTGTAGGTGAAGATAATGCATCTAATCAGTTAGCTGGTTTTGATGCTCGTTTGCAATTACAGTCGTTGTTTAATATTCCTGTTAGTGTTTATGGTCAGTATGTAGGTGAAGATGAGGCTGGTGGTTTGCCATCTAAAAAAATGTATTTGGCTGGTGCAGATTATTCTTCAATAGTTAATAATATGCCTTATCAACTCTATGCTGAATGGGCTGATACACGAACCAATGGTGATGTAAGAGGAATTTCATATAGTCACCATCAATATACAGATGGCTATTATCAACATGGTTTCTCGTTAGGCCATGCGATAGGCGGTGATGGGCAAATGTATTCAGTGGGTGGCGATATCCGCTTTGATGTCATGAACCGTTTAAGCGGTCGTGCGATGGTGGTTAAAGTTAACCAATCTAATTTAGCAATCAATAAAGCCTTTCCTAAAGATGATGAAATTAAGGCGCTTGATTTAACTTGGACGCATTTCATTAAACCTGATCTTCCATTAAAAATTAATGGATGGGTAAGTGATTCGGATCTTGAGGGTAATGATGCAGGTGCATCTATTGGTATTGAAATTCCATTAGAACGTAAAATGTTTGGTTTCTAAGATTAGATCATGTTTTCAAAAAGAGAAGCGATTAATGCTTCTCTTTTTTATGGTTTTGAAAGAAATCTAAAGACTAGAACATAATTTGCTTAAGTTAACTACACAGGCTAGGATTACAAAGTTGTGCAAGTGAATCAGCATATTACATGCATATGATTAAATCGAATATCAATATGAAAAAACAAGCAAAAGGAATCGGTTTTAAATCACTATAATGCATAACTAATGCTATAAGCCATATAAAGGCTTGTAGTTGGATTATCTATCACGAAAAATTGGAGTTGTTATGGCACTCGTTCCTCCACATGGTCTTCTAGGTGGTGGTTTAATACTACTTCTAGATTTTATGGGCAAAATGGATAGAGAAGGACGTGTTCATGACTGAATCAAGACTCACACATCTCAAGCAACTTGAAGCTGAAAGTATTCATATTATCCGTGAAGTTGCTGCAGAATTCGAAAACCCAGTCATGCTTTACTCAATTGGTAAAGACTCGGCTGTTATGCTTCATCTTGCATTAAAAGCATTTTATCCAGCGAAACTTCCATTCCCATTATTACATGTAGATACGGGTTGGAAGTTTAAAGACATGATCGCGTTTCGCGATAACATGGCAAAAACTCATGGTTTTGACTTAATTGTTCATCAAAACAAAGAAGGCCGTGAAGCTGGGATCAACCCATTTGATCATGGTAGTTCAAAATATACAGATATTATGAAAACCCAAGCTTTAAAACAGGCTTTGGATAAATATCAATTTGATGCTGCTTTTGGTGGTGCACGTCGTGATGAAGAAAAATCACGTGCGAAAGAGCGTGTATATTCATTCCGTGATAGTAAACACCGTTGGGACCCTAAAAACCAACGTCCTGAACTTTGGAACCTTTACAATGGTAAAGTGAACAAAGGCGAAAGTATTCGTGTATTCCCATTATCGAACTGGACAGAGTTGGATATCTGGCAATATATCTATTTAGAAAATATTCAAATTGTTCCTCTTTATTTCTCTGCTGTTCGTCCAGTGGTAGAGCGTAGTGGTACGTTAATCATGGTTGATGACGAACGTATGCGCTTAAAAGAGGGTGAAGTTCCACAGATGAAGTCTGTACGTTTCCGTACGCTTGGCTGTTACCCGTTAACTGGTGCAGTTGAGTCTGAAGCAGATACGTTACCTGAAATTATCCAAGAGATGCTTTTAGCCACGAGTTCTGAGCGTCAAGGTCGTATGATTGACCATGATGAAGCGGGCTCAATGGAAAAGAAAAAGCAAGAAGGCTATTTCTAAGACAATTTCTAAATTTGTGGAGTTTGAGCAATGTCTCATCAATCAGAATTAATCAGCCAAGATATCTTGGCCTATTTAAAGCAACATGAACAAAAAGACCTTCTACGCTTTTTGACTTGCGGTAACGTAGACGATGGTAAAAGTACGCTTATTGGGCGTTTACTTTACGATTCAAAATTGATTTATGAAGATCAATTGCAAGCAGTAACGCGTGACAGTAAAAAAGTAGGAACTACGGGTGATGCACCAGACTTGGCATTACTGGTAGATGGTCTGCAAGCAGAACGTGAACAAGGTATTACCATTGACGTAGCTTACCGTTATTTCTCAACAGAAAAGCGTAAGTTTATTATTGCGGATACCCCAGGGCATGAACAATATACCCGTAACATGGCAACAGGTGCGTCGACTGCGGACTTGGCAATCATCTTGATTGATGCGCGTTATGGTGTACAAACTCAAACTCGTCGCCATACGTTTATTGCAAGTTTGCTTGGTATTAAAAATATCGTTGTTGCAATCAATAAGATGGACTTGGTTGAATATTCACCTGAACGTTTCACTGAAATTCAGATTGAATATGATGCTTTCGTAGGCCAATTAGGTGACCGTCGTCCAGCTAATATTCAGTTTGTACCAATCTCCGCTTTAAATGGCGATAACGTTGTAAATCCGTCAGCTCATACGCCGTGGTACAAGGGTCAAACCTTGATGAGCATTCTTGAGTCGGTGGAAATTAGTCGTGAATCAAACAAACACGAATTCCGTTTCCCTGTCCAGTATGTAAACCGTCCAAACCTTGATTTCCGTGGCTTTGCGGGTACCGTTGCTTTAGGTGAAATCAATGTTGGTGATGAGATTGTTGCACTACCATCAGGTAAGCGTTCAACAGTTAAAGAAATCGTTACTTTTGATGGAAACCTTGAGCAGGCTGTAGCGGGTCAAGCGGTTACATTGACCCTGAATGATGAAATTGATATTAGCCGTGGTAACGTTCTGGTACGTGCTGGCGAGCAACCATTAATTTCACGTAGCGTTCGTGCTTCAGTGGTATGGATGAATGAACATCCGCTCGTGAAAGGTAAGTTGTACAACGTTAAGATTGGTACCCAGACTGTTCCTGCTAAAGTCACTAATATTCACTATCGAGTGAATGTGAATACACTTGAACATACTCATGTGGAAGAGCTTGAGTTAAATGCAATTGCAGATGTTGTAGTTGAGTTCGACGCGCCAGTTGTGTTTGATCAATATCAAGATTCTCGTTATACAGGTTCATTCATCTTTATTGACCGCTTAAGCAACGTAACTGTTGGTGCAGGTATGGTTGAAGCTGCCGTTGAATGGACTGCTCATAGTAATCCTGTAACAGCTGAAGATCGTGCTGCACGTTTGGGCCAAAAGCCAGCGGTGATTGGGATTTCTGCACAGTTAATCGAGAAAGCTCAAGTTTTAGAAAGCTTGCTGATTCAGCAAGGTGTAGTTGCGATTGCAAAAGCCAACTTAACTGCTGAGCAAATTACTTTATTGCGTGAGACAGGTGTTGTGGTTATCACAACTTCTGTGGAAGGTACGGATACAGAAGTTACTGCTGAAACCGTTGAAGAGGCAGCTGAAAAAGTTGTGGAATTAGTTCGTCTTTAATAGACTGAATTGATTTTGAAAAAACCCGCGTAAGCGGGTTTTTTTATTGAGTTTAGAAAACATTTTGAGTTTTTAAAGTTAAATATTCCCTTAAATCTTTGGGATAGCTGTGAATCATCTTTAAAAATATATCTCGATCACCTTGATATAAGGCGCGTGTTGCTTCCTCATAATTTGGCATATTGCCTAACATGGCAGACATAAAACGGTCGATGGCTTGTTTGGCCAGCATAATATTGCCTTCAGAGTTTGGGTTATTTAACTCTTTATCAATTAACTTGCGAATCACTGCTGATGCACTCGCGCTTTGTTGATCTAACCAATCCCAATGTTTTTTTTGTAAAGTGATTTCACGCGAAATTACGCCAAGTTTAGGTCGTCCAACTTTTTTAATTTCTTCCGGTTCAGCATAACGTTGTTGAATTTCTTGTTCCGAACCAGAAAGATCAAGATCAATTTGTTGACCTGTTTGATCATTAAAAATCAGAATATTTTCTGTTGTTTTAGGAAGAGTTTTTAGTTTTTTTGCAAGTTCAATCAGGGAGTCACTCGCAATAAGTGTGCTTCCAGTGAAAGCAGTATAGGTGATTTTAGTATCCATTTTAGCCGCATATTTTTATCAGGGTAAAATAATATTATCAGGGTAAAATTAATTTAGCAAATAGTAAAAATCATAACCAAGAATTAACTGATTTTATGAGGGTAGTCTCTGAAATTAGGACTATAAAAATAGTCAAGATAATAGGCTATTTAAAATTTTACTCTGCTTTAGTAGCGCTTTTATGAGAGAATACGCCTTTAGTTGTATGTATAGAGACTCCTATGTTTGAGCAATCTCCTGAATCTTTAAGCGATATCGAAATTTTAGACATTTTACAGTCGATGAAAAAAGATAAGCTAGATACGGAAGCAAATGAGATTATCCGTAATGGGGGGAAAGCTGGGCGTCAAGAAGCACATAAACAAGCTTTAGTTGCATTGAATGCAAATTTTGAAGAAAAGTTTGTAGAGGCAGTTACTCTTGCACTAGGTTTAAATGCAGCTCAAGCTAAAAAAATTCGCTATAAAAAAGATCGAATTCGTATTTTGAAAGCGCGTGGTATTGATTATTTAGCTATTGATGGTGCAGAAACAGCGCAAGTTTTGGCACAAATTTCACAAGCAATTGTTCGAGAAGACGCAATAGTTACTCATGACTTACATGACATCTTTCCATTTTGGAAAGAAGGTTGGCCAATGGTGCAATTTGATAATGCCTATAAAATTTTAGAAGAAGATATTAGCTTGCACTTTCATGCGTTCTTAGACGCCATGATTGAGTATATAAATAAATAAAAATAAAAGCCCCGTTTGGGGCTTTTATTTTATAGAAGAATAATTAAAGTGTGCTAAAGAGCGGAAAAACGCCAATCACTAATGCAGTGCCCATCAAAACCATACATGTTATAAATGCCCATTTAAATGTGAACTTTTGATGGTCAGCAAAGTCAACTTTAGCAAGACCGCATAACAAGTAAGTTGATGGAACAAGAGGCGATAGTAAGTGTACTGGTTGGCCTACAATTGATGCACGAGCAATAGCTTCTGGGCTAATACCGTAATGAGAAGCCGCTTCAGCAAGAATTGGTAGTACACCATAGAAGAATGCATCATTTGACATAAAGAATGTTAAAGGCATACTGACTAAAGCGGTAATCGGTGCAAGATATGGGCCCATGCTTGGAGGAATCATTGCGACGAATTCTTTAGACATCGCCTCAACCATACCTGTACCAGATAGAATACCTGTGAAAATACCTGCTGCGAAAATCAAACCTACAACAGCTAAAATACTATCTGCATGCATTGCGATACGCTTTTTCTGCATATCAACATCAGGATAGTTAATGAGCATTGCAATACAGAACGCTAGCATGAATAATACTGACATTGGCAAAATGCCTTTGATTAATGCAATCATGAGAATAATAGTAAGTACCATATTTACTTTGCGTAAATGTGGGCGGGTCGCTTCAGGATCTTTCGATACAGTAATATTGTCGCCATGGTGAGTTTCAAGCTCAATCACGCCTAAACGTTTTTGCTCATAACGGCCATATAAATATGCCAAGAAGAATAACCAACCAATACTAATGATCATTGGAAGGATCATTGGTACGAAAATATGGCTTGGATCAACTTGTAATGCACTTGCAGCACGAGCAGTAGGACCACCCCATGGCGTTAGGTTCATTACACCACTACATAACAGCATAAGCGCAGTCATGATAAGTGTGTTCATTCCTAGACGTTGATAAAGTGGCAACATTGCAGCCACACAGATCATATAAGTGGTTGAACCATCACCATCTAAAGAAACGAGAGTGGTTAAAAAGACAGTTCCTAGAGTAATTTTTAAAGGATCGCCTTTAACTTTTTTCAAAATCCATTTAACCGGTGGGTCGAAAAGACCTGCATCGATCATTAAGGCAAAATACAAAATTGCGAATAAAAGCATTACGCCAGTTGGCGCTAATTTTTTGATGCCATCCAGCATCATCTCACTGAGACCTTTAAGTTCAATGTGACTTAAACTTTCAAAGTAATGACCTAGGCCCCAAGCAATGAGAGAAAAAATAAACGGGATGAGAATTAAAGCAATAATAGGGCTTAAACGTTTGGACATGATTAAGTACATGAAGCACAAAATCATGCCAACACCAAGTAATGTCAGCATACAATCAATCCTTTGCCTATAGTTTTACTGAACAAGTTTATTCAAAACTCTGACCTTGGTTATTCTTATTAATTTTTATTAAAAAGACAAATAATATATTTAGTTTATTTGGTTAATATATATTCGTCTGGAAGGGTATATTTAGGTGAAATACTGAACATATATATTAAGGTTATAGTGGTTTATAATAAATGCATATCATTATAAAACAATATAAAGGTATTATAAAAATAAAAATTATATGGCATTTTTTTAAATTATGTATATTTTGATGATTGAAATGAGAAGAAGAACCATTTAAAGATTGGCTTTGGGTTAAGTTACAGAAGTTTGTTTACAATGTAAATGGGACTTAATCATTTTATAGGCGGTTAAGAGATATGGATTATTTTATTAATTTTCAGTATTTAAGGTTTAATGGGGCGCTAAATAAAATAATAATACTTTTAGATTGAAAGAGCAAATTGAATAAATGAATCTAAAATAATTATTACATATATTTAAAAAAATTATTTAGTATTAAAAAATACCCCAGCTAAATTTGTGGGGTATTTAAATTAATAGCGATTAATTTTCATCAATTGATGAGTGTGTTTCGGTTTGTTCTAAAATTCGAGTTACAAGAAGTTGGTCAATTTTAAAATGGTCGACATCGACAACTTCAAATTTATATCCACCAAATTCTACAAAATCTGCTGGACGTGGAATTTTGCGTAAACGGTACATCATGAAACCTGCGAGCGTCTCATAGTTTTCTTCATCAGGCATTTCATCAATTTCAAGAGCATGTCTTAGATCATCAATTGGTGTACTGCCATCAATTAACCATGAGTTATTATCACGTTTAATGATTTGCTGTTCTTCTTCAATAGGGGTAACCCAATCACCCATAACTGTAATCATGATATCGCTTAACGTAATCACTCCTACAACAAGTGCATATTCATTGATAACGACAGCAAATTTCTCTTTTGTAGAACGAAAGCGGTCAAGTAGTTCAGAGAGTGTGAGGGTATCAGGAATAATTAGAACATTACGAATAGTTGATTCATTTAACTGTGTTGGTGACTGATTGTTTAAAATACGAACTAGGAAGTCTTTGGCATCAACATAGCCAATGACTTGATCAATATTTTCATTACACACCAAAAATTTTGAATAAGGATATTCTGCTAATTTTTGTCGAATACTATCTTCATGTTCATTTAAGGTGAAATAAACGACGTTCTCGCGTGTCGTCATGCTTGAGGGTACTGTGCGTTCTTCTAATTCAAAAACATTTTCAATAAAGTGATGCTCTTGTTTTTGAAGTACGCCAGCTTGAGCACCTGCATCCATGACAGCTGAAATATCATCAAAAGTAATGTTATCTTCGCGTGTTGTATTGACTTTAAACAATCGAAATAACAGGTTCGCAATAGCATTAATTCCCCAGGCTAAGGGTTTACATACCTTAATAAAAACTTGAATCGGGTTAATAACGCTAATTGCAATTTTTTCAGGTGCAATCATTGCCAAACGTTTTGGCATGAGATCGGCGAATAAAATAAATAAGGAAGTTACTAAAGTGAAGGAGAGGGCAAAACCTATAGTTTGTGTCCAGGGACCTTCATAAAAGCGATCAACTAAAGTGACGAAAAAGGGACGAAAAGCAGCTTCACCCAAAATACCGCCTAAAATTGCAACTGCATTTAGGCCAATTTGAGAAGCTGCAAAAAAGTCGGCAGATTGTTCTTGTAGATCAAGTACTTGTTGGGCACGTTCTTCGCCAGCTTCGGCTAAAATTTTTAACTTTACTTTTCTGGCGCCAGCCAATGCAATTTCAGTTAAAGATAAAAAGCCTGCTGCGATGATGAGCAGTACGATGATAATGATATTTTGAAAGAGACTCACAAATCACCCGAGGTTCATCATTATTATGACTATGTTTTAACACAAAAAAGCGCCGAGGTAATCAGATTGATTGCTCAGCGCTTGAAGATAATGTCTAAAATCGACAATTAAATCAAAATTTACTTAATAGTGAGAAAATTGCGAATTATTTGTTAGAAATTCACGGTTTTCTTCTTCAATCATTTGACGAGCAACAAATAAAATAAGCTGGCGCAACCAGCGATGAGCTGGGTGATGATGTAATAACGGGCACCAAGCCATTTTAAGTTCAAATTCTGGAATGTAAAAAGGAGGATCCTTTATAACCAGTTTTGGATTTTGAGTTTGTAGGCGCGCCATCCGAGTTGGAAGGGTAGCAATCAGGTCAACATTTTGAGCAAGTAATGCTGGCATTTGGTAGTGGCGGGTAAAAACAGAAATTTTACGACGTTGACCAATACGTTCTAGTGCCTGATCGATCCAGCCTAAACCGCCTTGTTTATCTGGATTTACCCCAAAGCCTACACCCATACCTGTTTTAGAAACCCAGATATGCTGTGCATCTAGATAACTTTTAAGATTCAAATGGGTTACAGCAGGGTGTTTGTCATTAAGAATACAGCTAAAACTATCACGCCAAACTAAAACTTGGTGGAAACTTTGCGGTATTTCATTAAATCTATTAATCGCAAGATCGACTTTACCTTGTTCCATGTCTCTATAAGACACATCACTTGGTGTAAGAAAGTCGAGTACAACATTTGGAGCTTCAGAGCGTAGAGCTTTGACAAGACGAGGGACTAAAGTTGCCTCGGCATAGTCAGATGTCATAATGCGGAAAACGCGATTACTTGTATAAGGGCGGAATTCGGTACGGGGTTCCAAAATCATGGAAAGATCAGAAAGGGCATCACGAATACGAGGTTGTAATTCAAGTGCACGTTCTGTCGGGGTCATCCCTTCGGAAGAACGGATAAGAAGCGGATCATTAAATAAATTACGTAAGCGACGTAAAATATTACTCATTGCAGGCTGAGTTACCCCAAGCTGTTCGGCTGCGCGCGTAACATTTTTTTCACGAAGAAGTACATCAAGATATATTAATAGATTAAGATCTACTCGCTCCAGATTCATAAAAAAAATACCGAAAATAAAACCCTGAAATTGTTTCAAATTATGCCATATTTAATGATCATTGTGTGAAAAAATGATGAGAAAAGCGACATTTTTTGTAGGAATTAAGTAGGGTGGAAAGACGTTTCAAAGGCACGTTTTTACTGTCTTTGCTTAGTTTTGAATGAAAGAAATCTAAATAGAATATATTTATGAATAACTTCTCAATTTCTAGCATATCAATTGACTTTTTGCATTGGCAAAAATAGCCTAATTTACAATTGACTTTTAGATTTAAAAATGAGTGGAAAATCTCCAAAAATTGTATAAAAATAAGACTTAGTGAGTTTTTAGAATAAAACTCTATACTCCTTTAGGATAATTTTATTTTTATAAACAAAGTGTTAAAGTTTTTGGTTTTATCTATAATATCGATTTATTGGTATATTTTTTAAATAAATACTGAAGATTAACAAAGGATATTGGATTAATTGATTGGCTAAGTCTAAGCTGTGTTCATGAGGAAGCAGCTGGTGTCATAAGAAATTTAAGTAACGTGACTCTAGGCTTCAATCGATGAAATCCTAAAATGAATACAGGACAATATCATGACTACATATCAAACAGCGATTGATGCAGTACGTCAATTAAAAGCAAAATTCGGCAATACTTGGGCAGACATTAGCCCAGAAGATGCTGCTCGTATGCAACTTCAAAACCGTTTCAAAACTGGTTTAGATATTGCTAAGTATACAGCTGCGATTATGCGTCGTGATATGGCTGAATACGATGCTGACTCAAGCAAATACACTCAATCATTAGGTTGCTGGCATGGTTTCATCGCACAACAAAAAATGATTGCGAACAAAAAATATTTCGGTACTACAAGCAAACGTTATATCTACCTTTCTGGTTGGATGGTTGCTGCTCTTCGTTCTGAATTTGGTCCACTTCCTGACCAATCTATGCACGAAAAAACTTCTGTTCCTGCATTGATCGAAGAAATCTATACTTTCTTACGTCAAGCTGACGCAAAAGAATTAAACGATTTATTCCGTGCGCTTAAAAAAGCACAAGAAGCTGGTGATACTGCTAAAGCAGCTGAAATCACAGCTCAAATCGACAACTTTGAAACTCACGTTGTGCCAATTATTGCGGACATCGATGCTGGTTTCGGTAACGAAGAAGCAACTTACTTACTTGCTAAGAAAATGATCGAAGCTGGTGCTTGTGCGCTTCAAATTGAAAACCAAGTATCTGATGCTAAACAATGTGGTCACCAAGCTGGTAAAGTAACTGTTCCACACGAAGACTTCATCGCTAAGATCCATGCATTACGTTATGCATTCTTAGAAATGGGTCTTGAAGAAGGTATCATTGTTGCGCGTACTGACTCTGAAGGCGCTGACTTGACTCAAAAAATCCCAGTGGTTAAAGAGCCAGGTGACATCGCTTCTCAATACATCAGCTACTTAGATACTCAAGAAATTGACATTGCTGATGCTCAAGAAGATGAAATCTTAATCAAGCGTGATGGTAAATTACACCGTCCTAAGCGTTTACCTTCTGGCTTATATCAGTTCCGTGCTGACACTCAAATTGACCGTGTTGTACTTGACTGTGTGTCTAGCTTACAAAATGGTGCTGACCTTCTTTGGATCGAAACTGCGACTCCAAACGTAGAAGAAATCGCACACATGGTTAACCGTGTTAAAGAAGTTGTTCCAAATGCTAAGCTTGTTTATAACAACAGCCCATCATTCAACTGGACTTTAAACTTCCGTCAACAAGCTTACGATCGTTGGGTTGCTGAAGGTAAAGACGTTTCTGCATATGACCGCGCTAAATTAATGAGTGCTGAATATGACAACACTGAATTAGCTGCTGATGCTGATGACAAGATCCGTACTTTCCAAGCAGATGCTTCTCGTGAAGCGGGTGTGTTCCATCACTTGATCACACTTCCGACTTACCACACTGCTGCTCTTTCTACTCATGAGCTTGCACAAGGTTACTTCGGTTCTGAAGGTATGTTGGCTTATGTTGCTGGCGTACAACGTAAAGAAATCCGCGGCGGTATCGCTTGTGTTAAACACCAAGCAATGGCGGGTTCTGACATCGGTGATGATCACAAAGAAATCTTCTCTGGTGATAACGCTCTTAAAGCACATGACGATGCTAAAAACACAATGAACCAATTCGCAGCTCACTAAGAATTGATTCATAAAAAAACCCGCTCAAATGAGCGGGTTTTTTAATTATTAAAAATTATTTTTTCAAAACATAGTGTTCAGCTAAAGAGCCTTCAACTTTTTTACCTTCCATATCTAAAGCAGTTGCAGTATTTTCACCAATAAAGAATTTACGGTTTTGGCCTTTATCATCTAAGGTAATAACTGAAGTATTATCTTTGTCGAAAGTAAAGGTACCATGGGTTTCAAATGGGTTGGTGTCACCTTTACCAAGATAAGTTTCGGTTAGCTCGTAGGTTTTATCATCTTTAAGTTCTAATTCAGTTTTAATACCTTCACAGTCTGCGCATGGGAGAGTGCCTTTATATGTGCCATCCCAATCGAGTGAGTTTTCAGCTGTGTGCGCGCTATCTACAGTATTGTTATTTGCTTCAGTCGTTTGCGCTGGAGCAGATGCTTGAGTCGTCGTGTCGGCTTTATTTTCATTTTTGCTACAAGCGGCAAGAAGGATACTTAAGAGTGCTACTGATAATAATGTTTTTTTCATGATGATCTAAACCTCGGAAAATAAATAAAAAACAAGTAAACAGGCTATGAAATATAAGAGCCTAATAAAAGTTTAAGTATGTAATTTAATTTTAACAAAAGGTAAAGTGAGTAAAATTCAATCAAAAAAGAAAGAAATAATAATTAAAAAGAAAATTAAGGTATCCACTAAAATTAATGAATACCTTTATTTATCAAGGTTGAGAAGAAACTCCACCTAAAGAATCACAAGCTGATTTATAAAGTTGATATTGTTGCTTTAAAACTTCATCTAGCGGCATGTCGAATAACTCTTCACCATTCTTGTAACTCTCTACATATGAAGTCGCTTTTTCTTTGCTTACCGCTAAAGATTGTTGGTAGTAAGTATTAATTGAGCTTGTTGCAATCTGACTTGTCTCAACATTTTTACATTCAAAATTATGGAGAATTTTTTCTGCACGTTTGACCTCACTAGATTGGCCAAAAATACACCCAGTTAAAAAGACAAGTGGTGTTAACACGAAAAAAAGTTTCATGGAGAGTAAGTATGGAAGCAACGGTGGGCGCTATTGTATAAATAATTCCAAGAGTTACTGTGCTTTTATGTTAGACATTGATGATTTTTTAACTCATTAAAATCGAAAAATTGTATCTAATTTTATCATTTTGCTTATTTTTATATTTGGTGCGTATTTTGCTTATAACTTTAAGCACTTATTTTGAACATATGAACCAGAATGAATCAGGTACAAACGTTTTCAAAAAAATCTTTAGCACCATTTTGGTATGCGCGATTAGAGGTCGGATTTTGTTTTCAAAATTCGCGCACCATAATGAGTCACAGAAAGCATCATGGCCCTGTAAGGGTGCAAAAAATGCTCTGGCCTGAAAAAACAGGTGTATGTCACGCCATTATTGTACATCCCCCCGCAGGAATCGCAGGAGGGGATCATCTTACTTTTCAAATTGAAACCAAAGATCAAGCTCATGCAGTTGTAACGACTCCTGGTGCAGGGAAGTGGTACAAAACCAATGGAAAGCAGGCCTTTCAGCATATGCATCTTCATGTGCGAGATCAGTCTATTTTGGAGTGGGTTCCGCAGGAATCTATGTTATTTGACGGAGCTCTAGCACACTCAGAAACTCATATTCATCTTGACCATGCTGCCAGTTTTATTGGCTGGGATATGTTGGTATTCGGGCGACAGGCACGCGCTGAGCGTTTTGTGCAAGGAAGCTACCACAACCAGTTTAAGTTGTGGCGAGAACAAAAATTATTGGTTGCAGATACATTGTTTTTTGAAGGTGGAGATCGTTGGCTTCATTCATGTTTAGGTATGAATAATCAGGCCGTAATGGGAAGCTTTTGGGCAGTCGCTCCCGAAAAGTATCGCTCAGCTTTTTATTTAGAACAGCAGTTAGAACTCATTCGTGAATTGATGATGCGTATGCAAGCACCTGTAACTTTAACATTATTAGATGATGTAGTTTGTGCGCGTTTCTTGGGAAATGATGTCCGACATTGCCATGATGCTTTTGCAGCAATAAGAGCAAGATTAAGACGTTATTGGTTTGATTTAGATGAAGAATTCCCAAGAATCTGGAGAACTTAAGTTACGTTAAATTGCGTATTTAAAAAACGATTAAAACAAGTATGCTGCTTTTGAGCACGTATTTTGCTTAAAGAAAATTAGATGTTATTTAGGAAAGAGATATGGAACTCAATCCAACAGAAAAAGATAAATTACTTATTTTTACCGCAGGGCTAGTCGCTGAGCGTCGTAAAGCGCGTGGATTGAAACTGAATTATCCAGAAGCTATTGCTTTTATTTCAGCAGCTTTACTTGAAGGTGCACGAGACGGTATGACGGTCAGTGACTTGATGCATTACGGTACTACCTTGTTAAAGCGCGAAGATGTGATGGATGGTGTGCCAGAAATGATTGCTGAGGTTCAGGTCGAAGCAACTTTTCCAGATGGCTCAAAGTTAGTCACTGTTCATCAGCCAATCGTATAAAAGGAACCCTTATGATCCCCGGTGAAATCATTACTCCAGATGCTGATATTGAGCTGAATGTTGGACGGCAAACTTTAAAAGTTGTAGTTGCCAACATTGGCGATCGGCCTATTCAGGTGGGTTCTCATTTTCATTTTTATGAAGCAAATGATGCATTACAGTTTGATCGCGAAATGGCAAAGGGTTTTCGACTAAATATTGCAGCTGGTACAGCAATACGTTTTGAACCGGGACAAAGTCGAGAAGTAGAGCTTGTTGCTTTAGCAGGTAAGCGAGAAGTATATGGTTTTGCAGGCCGAGTCATGGGCACGTTGGATTAAAAATAACAACGATAATGAAAGAGATGAGTAATAAGTTATGAAAATGTCACGTCGTGCATATGCTGAGATGTTTGGTCCAACGGTTGGTGATCGTATCCGCTTGGCTGATACAGAGCTTTTTATTGAGGTTGAGCAAGATCTAACGACTTATGGTGAAGAAGTTAAGTTTGGCGGTGGCAAAGTCATTCGTGATGGAATGGGGCAATCCCAACTTTTAGCTGATGAAGTTGCTGACACTGTAATTACCAATGCTTTGATTGTCGATTGGTGGGGGATTGTAAAAGCTGATGTTGGCTTAAAAAATGGTCGAATCTGGAAAATAGGGAAAGCAGGAAATCCTGATATTCAACCTAACATTACCATTCCTTTAGGTGCTGCAACAGAAGTGATTGCGGGTGAAGGGCAAATTTTAACGGCAGGTGGTATTGATACTCACATTCAC
Organism: Acinetobacter sp. WU_MDCI_Abxc222; assembly: GCF_025514755.1. Classification (NCBI taxonomy): domain Bacteria; kingdom Pseudomonadati; phylum Pseudomonadota; class Gammaproteobacteria; order Moraxellales; family Moraxellaceae; genus Acinetobacter; species Acinetobacter sp. WU_MDCI_Abxc222. The sequence continues at coordinate 95,012 of NZ_JAHPVG010000005.1, read as the reverse complement.
TGGATTTGTCCTCAACAAGTTGAAACTGCGCTCATGTCGGGTACAACAACAATGGTAGGTGGCGGTACAGGACCTGCGGCAGGTACTTCGGCAACGACAGTGACTCCGGGACCTTGGCATATTGCCACCATGTTGCAGGCGATTGATGATTTGCCTATGAATATTGGCCTGTTAGGCAAAGGTAATTTGAGTTTGCCAGACCCAATTCGAGAGCAAATTAAAGCTGGGGTAATTGGGTTAAAACTACATGAAGACTGGGGCTCAACACCAGCAGCCATTGATAACTGCTTGAGTGTGGCAGACGAGTTTGATGTGCAGGTCGCTATTCATACAGATACCTTAAATGAAGGTGGTTTTTTAGAAGAAACACTGGCTGCGTTTAAAGATCGCACGATTCATACGTACCATACCGAAGGTGCGGGTGGTGGGCATGCACCAGACATTTTAAAAGCAATTGGACAAAGTAATGTCTTGCCGTCTTCAACTAATCCAACACGTCCTTATACGATCAATACTATTGATGAGCATTTAGATATGCTCATGGTTTGCCATCATTTAGATCCGGCAATTGCTGAAGATATCGCTTTTGCTGAAAGCCGTATTCGCCGTGAAACCATTGCCGCCGAAGATATTTTGCAAGATTTGGGCGCAATTTCGATGATGTCTTCTGACTCTCAGGCAATGGGCCGCGTAGGCGAAGTGATTTTACGTACTTGGCAAACTGCTCATAAAATGAAAGTTCAACGTGGTCCTCTAGAGGGTGATAATGAGTTTCATGATAACAATCGCGTTAAACGCTACATTGCCAAATATACAATTAACCCAGCCATTACCCATGGTTTAAGCCATGAAGTGGGTTCGATTGAGGCTGGAAAACTTGCTGATCTGGTGTTATGGAAGCCTGCGTTTTTTGGTGTAAAGCCTTCCATGATTATTAAAGGTGGCATGATTGCAGCGGCACCGATGGGTGATATAAATGCTTCAATTCCAACCCCACAACCCGTGCACTACCGTCCAATGTTTGGTGCCTATCCGCGTGGTGTACATAACACCTGTATTACCTTTTTATCTCAAGCAGCAATTGATGAAAAAGTGGTTGAGAAATTAAACCTCAAAAAGTTAATTAGTCCCTGTAAAAACACACGTCAAATTAGCAAGAACGATATGAAACACAACACGTATTGTCCTGTCATGCAGGTTCATCCTGAAACTTATGAGGTACGAGCAGATGGTGAGTTATTAACGTGTGAACCTGCTGACGTATTACCTATGGCTCAGCGCTATTTCTTATTTTGATGAGTTTTATTGAGGTGATTTGCCTCATTACTTTAGATATGAATGAAAGAAATAAGGAGAGAAAAGCTAAATGAAAATCTATACACAACGTCTTGAAGATATTTCTCCTGATCAGGCATTTGAAACAGTTGAATTGACTTTTGATACCCGTCAAAAATCACGATTTCGAGCGGCTTTGGCAAGTGGTATCGATATTGGTGCTGATTTACCACGTACTGGCATTTTGCGTAGTGGCTCATATATTGCAACGCAAGAGGGGGAGGTATTACGTGTGGATGCCAAGCCTGAACGGTTAATGCAAGTCACTGCTCAAACCGATTTTGATTTGCTTAAAGCTGCCTATCACTTAGGGAATAGACATGTGCCATTAATGCTGACACCTACAGCTTTGTATTTTGAGCCTGATCATGTGCTTGCAGAAATGGTAGAAGGTTTGGGACTTACGGTGACAGAAACCGATCATCCGTTTGAACCTGAAAGTGGGGCTTATGCGCAGCATAGTCATGACCATCGTTTAAGCCCGATTAAAGCTTTGCACCATGTCCATTCATAGCGCCGCGCAATTATTGCAATTACTGACACTGTCCTCTACGGCATTGCCAGTTGGGGCGTATTGTTATTCGCAAGGTGTAGAAACGGCAATTGATATTGGCCTAATACATGACGAAATCTCGGCAATTGCTTACTTTGAAGAAGTACTTGAGATGTTATTGGTGAGGTTTGAGCTACCCGTATTAAAGCGTCTTATGCAATATCATGATGACTCAGAACAGTTTCTGGTTTGGGCAAATTTGTATAAGGCCAGCAGAGAAAGTAAAGAACTCTTGGCAGAATCTCAACAGCTGGCTTTTTCTTTAAATGCGTGGATTAAAGATGTTTTAAAAAAAACAGTTGAGGTTAAAAAGCAGTTTGGTTTCGTACCAGTCTATGCACAGCTTTGTGGCCGACTCGAACTCAACGACATGGATGTACTTACGGCTTATTCCTTCACTGTTTTAGAAAATCAGGTTTTAGCTGCAGTAAAAACTGTTCCTTTAGGACAGATGGCTGGGCAAAGAATTTTATGGCACTTGCATGGTTTAGTACCACAAGCGGTAGAGAAAGCTTTGAAGCTTAATGATGAACAATTGAGCAGCTCTTTACCTCGTTATGCCATGCTGAGCATGAAACACGAAACACAATATTCACGGTTATTCAGATCTTAAGTTTAGGAAAAAGGATAAAAATCATGACAGAACGTAGTCCATTACGAGTTGGAATTGGTGGACCGGTAGGTTCGGGTAAAACAGCACTTACTCTTAATTTATGTTTAGCCTTGCGTAATAAATACAATATGGCTGTGGTGACAAATGATATTTACACCAAAGAAGATTCAAACTTTTTAACCCGTAATGAAGCGATGTCGCCAGATCGTATTGTAGGTGTTGAAACAGGTGGTTGTCCGCATACAGCAATTCGTGAAGATGCTTCAATTAACTTGGCTGCAATTGATGATTTGTGTGAAAAATTTGAAGGTTTAGAACTCATTATCATTGAAAGTGGTGGTGATAATTTGGCGGCAACATTTAGTCCAGAGCTTTCTGATTTAACTTTATATGTTATTGATGTGGCAGGCGGTGAAAAGATTCCTCGTAAAGGTGGGCCGGGCATCACTAAGTCAGATTTACTCATTATTAATAAAACTGATCTTGCGCCAATGGTAGGTGCAAACCTTGATGTCATGGACCAAGACGCAAAACGTATGCGCGGAGAAAAACCCTTCTTATTTTCAAACATGAAAACACAAGATGGGCTTGAAGAAATTATTCAATTTATTGAGAAACAAGGGCTGTTTAAAGCTTAAGGAGAGATTATGGACTTCATGAAAAAATGGAGTGTGGCACTCCTTTCATTATTGCCGGCTCTTGCAATGGCCCATCCAGGACATGACCATGCACATTCTGGTTTTATGGCAGGTTTTATTCACCCTTTTACAGGCTTAGATCATTTAGTCATGGCTTTAGGTTTTGGTGTCTTGTTGTGGTCAGCGGCTAAACAGTGGAAAATTGCTGGGGTCATTGCCTTAAGTATTACCTTAATTATAGGCTTTTTAATAGGTGCTCAAGGTTTGGTACCAGTTAATATAGCTGAATACGGAATTGTTGCTTCTTTAGTTATTACAGCAATTGCCCTATGGACAAAGTCAAATAAAGTTTTACCAATTGCTGCGGCTTTGCTTGCAAGTTTCCATGGTATGGCTCATGGTGTTGAGTTAGCACATGCAGGCCATATTGTTGCATTAGTAACTGGTATGGTTGCTGGTATGGCGCTCATCTATTTTGGTGGATTAGTGTTGGGTGCTGTGCTTACCCGATATGTGCCATATGGCAAAAAAATTGTTGGCGCCTGTGCAGCAGTTGTTGCAGTCATTGGCTTAAGCTAACTAAAAAATTGCAAAGAAAAAGGTAGCTTTAAGCTACCTTTTTTATTCGCTTACTTTTTGGTAAAGCCCTGCGTGAACTGTACCAGCTTTAGTGGTTTTAACTTGTTGCCATGTGGCTGGAAGATGAAGCTGAGATAAATCTCGGTCAGCTTCAACATAAATATATCCATTTTTTTTAATATGAGGCTCGGCCAAGTTCGAGAGTTCATGCCATAAATCAAGACTATAAGGTGGATCTAAAAAAACCACATCGAACTGTTCTTTTAAGCGGGGAAGAGCTTGTTGAGCCGTTGCGTTAATTAGATGACAATTTTTGGCTTTTAATAGTTCAATATTATCTTTTAAAAATCGTGCCTGAGTCTTATCTGGCTCAATCATATAAACAGATGCAGCACCACGTGACAGAGCCTCAAAACCTAATGCACCAGAACCTGTACAGATGTCGAGAACTTGAGCATTTTGAATATCCCACATGAGCCAGTTAAATAGAGTTTCGCGTACTCTATCTGGGGTTGGACGTAGACCTTCAATGCTAGCAAAGGGAAGTAGTCGTCTTTTCCATTCGCCACCAATTATACGTAATTGATTTTTCATTATTCATCTGCCTCATTGGTAGCAGGGCGAGCAGGAGCAGCCTGTGGTGTTGATGCTGCTGGTTTGTTGGTGGTAGCTATAGCCGCTGCTGGGCCAGAACTTTCACCTCCGCTTGGAAGTTCACCTGGTTTAATCCCTGCTGTCATTAGCCCGCCATTGACTTGATGATTTGCGGGACGAATCGGGTTTTTCTTACGAGTTAATAACCAGTAATCGAACACAGGTCTTGCAAGTTGAGCAGCAGAACCACCATGACGACCATTTTCCCAAATGACTGCAATTGCAATTTCAGGTTTGTCAGCAGGGGCAAATCCAACGAATAAACCATGGTCAAGTTGACGCTCAGTCAAGGCTGCTTCGTTATAGCGTTTACCCTGTGCAATACTCTTAACCTGTGCTGTACCTGTTTTCCCTGCAATTTGGTAGAGGGGAGTGCGAATACCCCGACCGGTACCTGATTGAATTACATCAATCATGGCATCACGCATTTGAATCCAGTCTTCATCTGTTCCGTTAAAGTTGATTTTGCCATCAGGTGCATTACGTACTGTAAAAGGTTTTGCACCATGAGTTGCGCGTAAAACATGAGGTGTTACATGAGAACCATGATTCGCAGTAATTGCTGTTGCCATTGCAAGCTGTAATGGCGTGGCTGTAAACGCACCTTGACCAATACTGACAGAAATAGTTTCGCCCTTCATCCATTTCGTTTTACGCGTACGCATTTTCCATTCAGGACTTGGATAAAGGCCTTCACTTTCACTTGGTAAATCGACCCCTGTTTTTTGACCAAATCCAAATTGACGCATCCATTGGTTCATTTGATCAATGCCCATTTGATGGGCAAGAATATAAAAATAGGTATCACAGGATTGCACAATGGCTTTATGCATATTCACGACGCCATGACCAGATTTTTTCCAGTCACGGAATTTATGTGAGTCACCAGGTAGATGGAAATAACCAGGGTCAGAAATCGCTGTTGACCAGTCTACAATACTGTAGTGTAAACCACCCATTGCTTCCATTGGCTTGATGGTAGAACCGGGTGGATATACACCTTGCACAGCGCGGTTATAGAGTGGTTGATCTAAATTATCGCGTAGTGAACTGTAGTCAGTATGACTAATGCCAGTCACAAACAAATTAGGATTAAAACTTGGGCTAGACACTAACGCTAGAATTTCACCCGTACGAGGATCAATGGCGACAATAGCTCCACGACGACCTGCAAGCTGTTGAGAAGCGATAACTTGTAAACCATAATCTAAAGATAAATAGAGGTCATTACCGCGAGTAGGGTCTTTGCGGCCTAAATGACGTAATACATTGCTATGCGCATCTGCTTCAACAGATTCATAACCCGGTGTTCCATGCAGTAGATCTTCATAGCTTTTTTCAACGCCAATTTTTCCAATTAGGTTGGTCCCAGCATATAAGTCTTTATCAATACTTTTTAATTCTTTGTCGTTAATACGGCCAACATAGCCAATCACATGGGCAAATAACTCACCGTGTGGATAATAACGAGTCATTTGTGTCTCGATTCTTACACCCGGAAACTTATATTTGGCTTCACTAAATTTAGCAATATTGGCTTCAGTTAGATTAAGTTTAATCGCGACGCGTTCAGTTTTACGGGCAGTTTTTATACGGCTTTTAAAACGGTCAATATCTTCTTGTGTTAAATCTAAAATAGGCTGTAATTGCTCAATGACACTATCAACATCTTCTACATCTGTTTTACTTAAAGTTGCTGTAAAAACAGGATAGTTATCTGCTAGTAATACACCGTTTCGGTCATAGATATAACCACGAGCAGGCGGAAGTGGTTGTAAGCGAATTCGGTTTTTGTCAGATGCAGTCGAGAATTCGTCGTAGTGAAAAATTTGCAGGTAAGCGTATCGGCTAATTAAGACTAATAAGCAGATGGTCACGATCCCTACGGCAAAAAAGATACGACCTCGATAAATGCGCTTTTCTTGCTGGATATCTTTTAAAGGAAAGTGCTGTTTCATAAGGATCGACTTAATGACATAGGGTAGAAAAATAGCTGCTTATTCTAACGCAAGAGCACTTAAAATATTGCATAATTTTCAAAGTTTCATTGCATTTTAATAAGATACTTTTTGACTTTGTAGACAACAAAATTGTAGATACTTGTATATAAGAAGCAAAATAATTCTGTTAAAGTCTCTCATTCAATAGAATAGGGTTGTTCTCACCATACGATTAGGGAAAATGGAGAAAATAATGAGAAAAATTTATCCCTTACTTGCAGTTTTGACAGTAAGTAGTTGGGCCCATGCTCAAGACTACTCGTTTCTTCCGGAAGCAAAATTAGCAGGACATAATGCATCTACTTGGAATGTGGGTGCAGGCGTTACTCAAAAATTATTACATCTTAACGGTGAGTGGGTAAATCCGTATGGTATTGCCTATGCGAAAGCCGGTGCATTTTTGAATGGTGACAAAACCGTTGGTGGTCAAGTTGGCTTCCGATATCCTTATTATCTTACTGGCACAGACAAAAATGGTTACTATATCGGTTTCTATGCTGGTCATCTTGATAGTAAAGAGGTTGATGGTGATTTTAAATCCCGTTTAGGTGCGGGTGTTGATTTGGCCTATGTGTGGTTAAATTCAGAAAGAATTAGCACTTTTAGTGTGGGTATCGGTGCGGCTGAAAAATTAACTGACCAGAACGGAAATGTTGCTGCAGATACTAAACCACAAATTCAATTTTCTTATTCTCTAAGTTTTGGTTTATAAAACAAAGCAGTTTATCGTTAACTCGCCATAAGCAGAGCACAAATAAATACGAGAGTCTTACATGTTAGAGTACGTCAGTGGATTGTGGCAGACCTTTTTACACAGACCTGATTTTTGGGCCGTTTTGAGTATTATTCCCGTAACGGCTTTTGTCACATGGGCACATGTGTGGATGGCTTTAAAAATGGTATTTTACCCAATTAAATTTTGGGGATTCCATTTAGGACCATTGCCGGTAGGTTGGCAAGGTATCGTGCCACGTAAAGCAGGACGTATCTCTGGGATTATTACCGATAACACTTTATCTAAATTAGGTTCATTGCGTGAATTTTTAGAAGCAATGGATCCTGAAGATATGGCGCGTATTATTGGTGAACAAGTCGGTTTTGAACTTGAACATCTTATTGATGAAGTCATGATCGATCGTAATGCCGTACTTTGGGAAAATTTACCTTATTCAATTAAACGCCGTATTTATGCTCAAGCACATAAGCAATTGCCAGGTGTGTTAAAAGAATTAGTGACTGAGCTGACCATGAATGTAGAGTCACTGGTTAACATGCGTGAAATGGTCGTGAGCCAGATGGAAGGTGATCGCCGTTTAATGGTACGTATGTTCTTAAAGGTTGGTCAAAAAGAAATTAATTTTATTTGGCATATTAGTGCACTAATTGGGATGTTCTTTGGTATTTTCCAAATGGTGGTTTGGTTTGTAGTACCATGGCACTGGACAGTACCATTTTGGGCTGCAATTTGGGGCTTTTTAACTAACTGGATCGCAATCTGGATGGTGTTTAACCCAATTGAGCCGCATTATATTCGTTATCCACAGATTTTTAGATTAACAAAAGATCGTAAGTTTCCATGGATTGTACCAGTTCTTCGAATTGGGACCTATAATGTCCAAGGCGCTTTTATGAAGCGTCAAGAGGAAGTCTCTGATGTGTTTTCGAGCGTAGTCACAGAAGATCTGATCACTTTAAAATCGATTATGACCGAAATGATGTACGGGCCGCGTAAAGATAAAACGCGCCGCATTGTTAAGCGTCATATTAACGAAATCATGGAAACACCGTTAGTTCGCACCTCTTTACAGCTTTCTTTAGGGCCAAGAGAGTACGCAAGATTAAAGACGGACTTGATTGATCGTTCAATTGAAATTACGATGGGACCCGTATGTGACCCAGCACTGAACGCAAGCCGGGCACAGAAGATTTTTCAAATGTTTAAAGAGCGTATTCGTGAACTAACACCAAAAGAATTTCAGAATTTATTACGTCCTGCATTTCAGGAGGATGAGTGGATTCTTATTGTACTAGGTGGGGTAACCGGATTTATTGCTGGTACAATACATTTGTTTGTGGCTTTCTTATAATTCGATGTCAGGCAGGATCTATTGAAGATTAACGAGACTTTTTCTGCCGGACTTCATATTCATTGTTTTAAATGAGGATGTTTTTTATGCGCATTATTTTACTCGGACCACCTGGAGCAGGCAAAGGGACTCAGGCTCAGTTGATCTGTAAGCGCTACAATGTCCCACAAATTTCAACCGGTGATATGCTCCGTGCTGCGATTCGTGAAGGTACTGAATTAGGTCTAAAAGCTAAAAGTGTAATGGAATCTGGTGGTTTGGTTTCAGATGAACTTATTATCGGTTTAGTAAAAGAACGTATTGCTCAACCTGACTGTGCAAATGGCTGCATTTTCGATGGTTTCCCACGTACTATTCCACAAGCTGAAGCTTTGGAAAAAGAAGGGATTAGCATCGATCACGTGATTGAAATTGATGTCCCTGATGAAGAAATCGTAAAACGTCTTTCTGGCCGTCGTCAGCATCCAGCTTCTGGTCGTGTTTATCACACTGTATACAATCCACCTAAAGTGGAAGGTAAAGATGATGAAACTGGTGAAGATCTTGTTCAACGTCCAGATGACCAAGAGGAAACAATCCGTAAACGTTTAGCGTCTTATCACACTGAAACAGAGCAATTGGTTGGTTTCTACCAAGGCCGTGCTGCTTCTGGTGAAAATGCGCCAACTTATGACAAGCTTGATGGCTTGCGTACAATTGAAGATGTACAAAAAGATTTGTTCAACATCTTAGACAAATAATTTAATATTGTTTGTGATAATGAGCCCTCTTTGTGAGGGCTCTTTTCTTTCATTAGGTGCAGGAGAACAATATGAAAATCATATTGATTTTGGTGGTATTGCTGAGTCTGGCACTATTAATATTTTTGGCTTTTCAAAGCTACAAAATGCTAAGACAGGTTCAAAGACAAGCAAAAGAAGAGCGTAATGAAAAAAAGCGTCTAAAGTAAGTTTGATTGGGTATGATCCCTATACCCAACCTATTTTTAAGCTTCAATATTTTTAATGGCAATTTGCTTTTGTGCGCCAAATTCAAAACGATCAGGCCAGTTACAGACATCAGCAACAACACATTCTGCACATTTAGGTTTACGGGCGATACAACAATAACGACCGTGCAATATGAGCCAGTGATGCGAATCTAAAATAAATTCTTTAGGAATAACCTTAATTAAGCGGTGCTCAACTTCAAGTACATTTTTACCTATTGCTAAACCAGTTCGATTTCCCACTCGGAAAATATGGGTATCGACAGCCATAGTCGGTTGTCCAAAAGCTGTATTTAAAACAACATTTGCGGTTTTACGTCCGACACCCGGTAAAGCTTCCAAGTCTTTTCTATTGCTTGGAACTTCGCCGTTAAATTGTTCCATTAAAATCTTACAGGTCTTAATGACATTTTCTGCTTTAGCGTTGTAAAGGCCAATTGTCTTGATATATTCCTTTAACCCATCTACGCCCAAGTTATAGATTTTCTCTGCTGTATTCGCCACAGGGTAGAGCTTATCAGTTGCTTTATTAACACTTACGTCGGTCGCTTGAGCTGACAACATAACTGCAATCAGTAGCTCAAATGGAGATGAATATTTTAACTCGGTTTGAGGTGAAGGTCGTTGTTCGCGAAGGCGTTCAAAGAAAATTTGAATCTGCTTTTTCGTCATATTCTTGACGGCCATTCAGACCTCCTGTAATTGTATGAGTTGCTGTTGAAGTTCTTCAAGTTGAAGACGTTTTTTAGCATCTTCATGTACACTGAGTTGTTTTTCCAGTTTCTTAATTTGCGTACGAATTTTCGCTAACTCAATTGTAGTTTTTGCATCAGTTGACACAACTTCTTTGGGTTTCTCGATGAGCTCGATTGAAGGTACTTCATCAAGTGCCTGAGAGAACTGGGCAAACAGTTGGGTATCAATTTCAGCACGTACTACAGGCCCTTTACGGTGAGTACGACGTTTTTCTTCGCGCTGAATGTGAGCGTAATAACGTTGTCTTAAATCATTTTGTTCAGCGATACGCTGTTGCTCATTTGGTAATACTTGCGTGTCTTCGACCAAATCAATGCAATCTACCGGACAAGGTGGAATACATAACTCACAACCTGTACATAAGTCAGTCAAGATGGTATGCATGAGCTTACCACTTCCAATAATAGCATCTACAGGGCAAGCACTAATACATTTGGTGCAACCAATACATTCATCTTCTCGAATAATCGCTTTCATTCGCTGAGGGCGCCCATCGGCCTGTACAGGCCATACGCTAGTTTCAGCGGTTAACACAGGACGATTTAATAGATTTGCGAGTGCATCGGCTACAGGCTGACCACCTGGAACGCATTTATTTGCTTCTTCACCTTCAGCAATCGACTTTGCGTAGGGTAGACATCCATCACGATGTCCACATAAACCACATTGTGTTTGTGGTAATAACGCATCAATCTCGCGTATGAGAGAAATAGATGAATTCATAGTGGGCAAATAGCTTGGTTAAAACGATGCGATAATGAAGAAAAACCTAAGTAAGGTCAATGGATTTTAACGAATTTATTGGCTTTTTGATTGACCTAAAATGTAGCTAATATTGCACAATAATAGATCAATAAAAATGAAAAGATAAATGACTATTTCTTATTTGTAAGTAGTTTTTCTAAAAATAAGTTTTTGATAATTAAGATAAATAAAATAATTTAAAATAAGTATTGTTAAAATTGATGGAAAGGGATTTAATATTTTGCTGCTAAATGATGCATTTAAAAATGTATTGCACCAATTTAATTCATTACTATGCTGAGGACCGTGCATTGAAATACAACAACCTGAATGAATTCCTGAATTACGTGCAAGCGCGTGATCCGCATCAACCTGAGTTCTTACAAGCTGTCGAAGAAGTCATGACGAGTTTGTGGCCATTTATTGAAAAAAATCCGGAATATGCAGAGCAGGGATTACTAGAACGTTTGGTTGAACCAGAGCGTGTGATTCAATTCCGTGTTTCATGGATGGATGATCAAGGCCAGACTCAAGTTAACCGTGCTTTCCGCGTTCAATACAATTCAGCAATTGGTCCATTCAAAGGTGGAATGCGTTTCCATCCATCGGTCAATCTATCAATTTTAAAATTTTTAGGTTTTGAGCAAACCTTTAAAAACTCACTTACTACTTTACCAATGGGTGGCGGGAAAGGTGGTTCAGATTTTGATCCTAAAGGTAAATCTGATGCTGAAATTATGCGATTCTGTCAGGCATTAATGATTGAGCTTTATCGCCATTTAGGACCCAATACGGATATTCCTGCGGGTGATATTGGCGTGGGTGCACGTGAAGTTGGTTATATGGCAGGTATGATGAAAAAGCTGAGTAATGACACCGCTTGTGTCTTTACCGGGAAGGGAATTTCATTTGGTGGTAGCTTAATGCGTCCTGAAGCAACTGGTTATGGTACGGTTTATTTTGCAGAAGAAATGCTAAAAGCCCGTGGACAATCTTTTGCTGGTAAAACTGTTTCCGTTTCAGGCTCTGGTAACGTCGCACAATATGCGGCAGAAAAGGCGATGTTCTTAGGGGCAAAAGTTGTTACTTTGTCGGACTCAAACGGCACAGTTTATTTAAAAAATGGTTTTACAGATGAGTTGCTTACTGAAGTAATGGAACTGAAAAACGTTAAACGTGGTCGTATTTCCGAGTTTGCTTCTAAACATGGTTTTGAATATTTTGAAGGAAAAACGCCTTGGCATATTCCTGTTGATATCGCTTTGCCGTGTGCTACACAAAATGAATTAACAGGTGAAGACGCTAAAACACTTATTTCTAACGGTGTCATTTGTGTAGCTGAAGGCGCTAATATGCCATCTACACTTGAAGCAGTTAAACATTTTATTGAAGCTAAAATTTTGTATGCGCCAGGTAAAGCATCTAATGCGGGTGGTGTGGCAACTTCTGGTTTAGAAATGTCTCAAAATGCAATTCGTTTAGGCTGGACCCATGCTGAGGTCGATGAACGCTTACATGCAATCATGAAAGATATTCATGCCAACTGTGTAAGATATGGTACTAAAGAAGACGGTACTGTGAACTATGTAGACGGTGCCAATATTGCAGGTTTTGTAAAAGTTGCTGATGCAATGCTTGCTCAAGGTATTTTCTAAGATAGAAATAAAAAATCCGATGCATAAGCATCGGATTTTTTTAGTCTAAAAACTTATTTTTTAGGTTTTTTAACTAACTCTTGTTCTACAACCATATCTAATACATCTGCTTGACTAGATTGGTCTGCAGCCGGATTTTTCACTTCAAAACGTTTTACACGCAAAATTACGCGTTGGTCTGGTTTGTGTTCAAAACCTTCGATTTGACCGTAATATAATGACCAGTTTTTGTCTGCGTAAGTTTTAACGCCTTTGTCATCATATTTAATTTCACGAACTTGCATACAAGTTTGTGGCGCAACACCAGTACAAGATTTAGTTTCTGGAGCTACTTCTAGGAAAACAGTTTTTCCTTCAGATTGATATTTTGCTTCAGGTGTCATTTTACCTGTGAAAGTATATTTCTGGCCTTGAGCATCAGACACTGTCAATGTTGGTTGATCAACATTTGTAGTATTGAGTTCAAATGGAATTGCACGTTTTTGGAAGAGGCTACTAGAGAACTGTTCCTGTTTCATTAAAGCAGGTTCACACGCCATCATCGTCGACATTACGTCAGCTGTTACAATCGTATTATTTTCAACTTTCCAAGTTGTTCCTTGGCGGTTACAACCTGTTGCGATAGATAAACGGTCATTTGTAAAGTTAAGAACGATTGGCTTTTTAGTATTTTCAGGCTGATATGACCAAGAGTAATCTGTTAAAGCTTGAGTATTAACTGCTTTTTGACCTTGGAAAATGTGTTTTTGACCAGCTTTATCTGTCACCGTTAAAATCACCTGACCATTAGTGTTGCTAATTTCAATTGGTAATTTTGCTTCATTAAAGATGCTAGTAGAAAGTTGTTCTTGTTTCATTAAATCATCTTGGCAAGCCATCATCGTTGAAACAAGATTAGAAGTAACAAGTTGGTTGCCTTCAACTTTCCAAGTACCGCCTTGGCCATTACAGCCCGTATTAATGGCTAATTTACCATCTGCATTAAAGTTAAGAATAAGTGGTTTAGAAGCTTTTACATTTTGATAAGTCCATGCATATTCACCTAAAGTGGTTGCAAGGTTTTGTTGTTGCTCAGAAACAATTGGAGCAGGAGTATTAGTAACTGTTTGACACGCCATCAAAGAAAAAGGTAATAACGCAAGAATTAAATATTTAATTTTCATTTAAAAACTTCAAGTAAAAAAACAACAGTAATAAGCTTAAAACATTCTTAAAAAAAGAAAATGTAAACATTTGATTGTTTCGGTTTTTAAAATGTATAAGTTTGTAAATTATTCTAATTTTCAACAAAAATAATGGTATACCCCGCAAAACGGGGTATTTCTTAATAATTAATCAAAACGATAGATATCCATTCCTAATGAGCCCATTGTGAAGCTACTATGAACAATCGTAAAGCGATTGCCTGTACCCATAGCAAAAAACAAAGGTGCAAAATGTTCAAGCGTAGGGTGGTTACGTTTCACAAACGGCAGTGATTGCCAGTCTAAAACTCCATCATAATCTTGATGGGAAAGCTTATTAACGACAGTATTTCTAAAAGTTGAAGCCCATTCAGGAACTTTAGAGTTGTCTCCTTGCCAAGATAACTCTGCAAGATTATGAGTAATACTTCCCGAACCAATGAGTAAGATTTGTTTATCACGTAAAGGGGCAAGCGTTTGTCCTATACGATAAATTTCTTGTGCACTTAAATTTGATGGCAAAGAAATTTCGACTACAGGAATGTCTGCATCTGGGTACATATGCAATAAAGGCATCCATACGCCATGATCACGAGGACGGGTACTATTGGCATGTGCAACAAAGTGAGCATCGGCCAATAATTTTAAGATTTCTTCTGCTAATGCTGGTTCGCCAGGCGCACTGTAGCGAATTTCATATAATTCTTTAGGAAATCCACGGAAATCATGCCACGTTTCAGGACGAGTCGAAATGCTCACTTCAAGTGCTTTACTTTCCCAGTGCGCAGACATCACAATGATTGCCTTAGGTATAGGAAGATTTGTGCCTAAACGGTGTAGAGCAGGTCCCACTTGTTCTGGATCAAGTGCAAGCATGGGCGAGCCATGGGAAATAAACAGTCCAGGAAGGGTTTGTAGTTCCATTTCATTACACCTGAGTTGAAAAGCAGAATAATAGTCATTATGCCAAAATCAGGACATGTTAAAAGTATCCTGATTTCAACGGATTGTTCTTAAAATGAAACGTTTGTTCTTTTTATGCACGGTGATAAGGATGATTATGATTAATGCTCATCGCTCGGTAAAGCTGCTCGATTAATAAAACACGTACTAAAGGATGGGGCATGGTAAGTTTTGAGAGTGACCAATGCCAAGCGGCAACTTTACGTACCTGATCTGACAAACCATCTGGACCGCCAATCGCAAGTGCTACATCATTACCCTCAAGCATCCATTGTTTCATTGTATCAGCTAATTTTTCTGTACTTAGTTCCCGACCACCAACTTCAAGAGCAATTAAGGTTTCATTGGGTTTTAAAGCATTTAAAATACTTTCGCCTTCAATTTGGCAATACTTTAAAATATCCGCTTCTGAATCATTCTTACCACGTTTGGCCATAGGTAGTTCAATAACTTGGGTTTGAACAAAAGGTTGGATGCGTTTGAAATAATCTTCAAAACCAGTAAGAACCCAAGCAGGCATTTTTTGACCAATGGTCAGAATACGAATTTTCATGTTATCTATTCATTCAAATACAGCTGGCGCATTATACCTGATGAATGAAAGTATCTGACGATCTAAAAAGCTGGTATAAAAAACGCAGTCCAAAAAAACAGTGTTGGACTGCGATCAAATGATCATCTGTCTGGAGTTCAGATGATCATAGAGAATAAAAACAAGGCTATCTAAGAATTAGATAGTTAAGAGTACTCATTTATTTAAATACTCTTATTACCTATTATGAGGATGGTTGGATATTTTTCAATCAAATTGTGTAACAAAAAAAAGAGAGCCGAAGCTCTCTTTTTTATATTTTTAATTAGTGACGTGCTGCTTTTGAGCCTTCCACCGGTTTTACAATCGGTGTTTTAGGTAAAGGCTTTGGCATCGAAACTAATGCTAAAGGTAAGATGTCATCAATACTTTTCACAGCTTTGATTTCTAAACCTTCTTTAACATTCGCAGGAATTTCTGCTAAGTCACGAACGTTATCTTGAGGAATAAAGACAAGCTTGATTCCACCGCGGTGTGCTGCAAGAAGTTTTTCTTTTAAGCCACCAATACGCATTGCACGACCACCTAAGCTTGTTTCACCAGTCATTGCAATATCTGGACGAATTGCAATACCTGTAAATGCCGATACAAGCGCAGTTGTTAATGCTAAACCAGCAGATGGACCATCTTTTGGTGTTGCACCTTCAGGTAAGTGAACGTGTACATCAGTTTCTTCAAAACGAGAAGCTTCAATACCTAATTCATCGGCACGTGTACGCACTAAAGTCATTGCTGTAGTAATAGATTCTTTCATTACGTCACCGAGTGAACCAGTCGTAATGAATTTACCTTTACCTTTAACAGCTGCAACTTCAATGGTAAGTAACTCACCACCTACAGATGTCCAAGCTAGACCATTAACGCGTCCTACTTGTGCTTCATCTTCTGCGATACCGAAGTCAAACTTGTGTGGACCTAAGTATTCTGGAAGATTGGCAGAAGTCACATCAAGTTGTAAGTTTTTAGACTTTTTACTTACTGCTTCTTTTACCACTTTACGCGCAATTTTAGATACTTCACGTTCTAAACTACGTACACCAGCTTCACGTGTATAACGTTGAACAATGTCACGAATCGCTTCTTCATGAATTGTTAACTCTTTTGGACGTAGTCCATTGTTCTTAATTGCTTTTGGAACAAGGTAACGTTCAGCAATGTTAACTTTCTCATCTTCGGTATAACCCGGTAGACGAATAACTTCCATACGGTCAAGCAAGGCTTCTGGAATATTCATACTGTTTGCAGTACAGATGAACATCACTTCAGATAGATCAAGATCAAGATCTAAATAGTGATCGTTGAACTTACTGTTTTGTGATGGATCTAATACTTCAAGCAATGCAGAAGCAGGATCGCCGCGGTAGTCTTGCGCCATCTTGTCAATTTCGTCGAGTAAGAACAATGGGTTCTTCACGCCAACTTTTGTTAAAGATTGCACAATTTTACCTGGCATCGCACCAATATAAGTACGACGGTGACCACGAATTTCTGCTTCGTCACGTACACCACCGAGTGCCATACGAACAAATTCACGACCAGTTGCTTTCGCGACCGACTCACCAAGTGAAGTTTTACCTACACCAGGAGGGCCTACTAAACAAAGAATCGGGCCTTTGAGTTTTTTCACACGCGACTGAACAGCTAAGTATTCAACAATACGGTCTTTTACGTCATCTAAGCCGTAGTGATCTGTATCGAGAATTTCCTGTGCTTTCGCGAGGTTAATACTCACTTTGCTCGCTTTATTCCACGGTGTATCTAAAATTACTTCTAGATAGTTACGTACAACAGCTGCTTCACTAGACGCTGGTTGCATTGCTTTAAGCTTACGGAACTCAGCTTCAGCTTTTTTACGTACGTGTTCAGGTAAATCAGCTTCAGCAAGACGTTTCTCTATTTCAGCAACGTCATCTTCAGCACCGCCATTCATGTCAGAAAGTTCACGTTGAATGACTTTCATTTTTTCATTTAGAAAGTATTCACGTTGATTTTTTTCCATTTGGCGTTTTACGCTGTCATGCAAAGTTTGTTCAATTTGCTGTTCAGCAGATTGATTTACCAAGTAGCTCATAAGCTCTTGCAAATGTGCTTCAAACTCATCGTGCTCTAAAAACTTCTGTTTAATTTCAATATTTAGAGGCACACGTGTTGCTACGAAGAACATGAGTTGTAGCAAGTCTTCAATTTTATTAGCCGCAGCAACGAGTTCGCGTGCATTACGTAATTTTGCTTCAGCATATTGAGCAAATAAAGTACGCAACTCTTGCAAACGAGTTTCTTGAGTAGCTTTATCTACGTTAATTGTCATTGGACTTAAGCTGTGTTCAGCAGTCAAATGGCTATCTTCATCGATAATCTTTTCAAGTTTAGAGCGATGTAAACCTTCAATAAGTACTTTAATGCAGTTTTCATCATTTTCATGATTTACGACTTGAACAATCTTAGCGACAGTTCCGTACTGATAAAGGTTATCGTGATCAATTTCTTCTGTAAGCGAATCTTTTTGCGCAACTACAAATACTAAATTGTCACTGTTACGAGCCACATCAACTGCATTGATCGATTTTTCACGACCCACGAATAACGCAATTTGCATGTGTGGGTAGACCACTACATCACGTAACGCTAAAAGTGGTAATACACTTGGAACCTGAGGCTCTAAGTCAGTTTTTTCATTCATAATAAGTTCAGACATGGGCACTCCTAATGAGTGACAACGAGGTTGCCATGTTTTTTATAGTGATGTGTATTTCAAAAATTACAAGGGCCTCTCTATAGAAAATGTGGAAAAAATGACTAATTTAGTCAACTTTTTTATTAAAATATTATGAATCAACAGATTAATTCTTAAGAAGAATAAAATTTTGTAGAAAGGATAGGTAATTTAGCTTAATAATTATGAAATATTCATATAGTAAAAAAGACGTTTGGATGGAAAACAACCATTTTCTTATGTCATTTGTCGGCATTGTATAATAACAATAATGCAAAACTTATTTAATATTGAACGTTAAATAGCCATGTTAATATAAGTTGGTAAATCGGTCTGTCACGTAGAAGTAACCATCCTTAGGGTGGTTACTTTTATGATTTTAGGGGCATTAAAAACTTAAGACTAATTTTAATTTTCTATAAATATTATCTTTTAAAATAATAAATATGTTGAGGGGTGAGTAAAGCATCTAAGGGTTGATCCCAACTTTGACGTTTTAAAGTATGTTCAATAAATTGAAATTGATGAGCTAACCCTAAACGATAAGGCTTATGTTTTGCACTAGCCAATGTACGGTCATAATAGCCGCCTCCCATACCAATACGCGTACCGTATTGATCACAAGCTAAAAGTGGCATTAACAGTAAATCAAGTTTTGATACATGTTTTCCTCTTGTTGCCATGGGTTCTTTCATACCCAATGGATGATGAGAAAAACGTCGATTTACATATTGGTTTTTAGATATTCTTACCCAGACTAAACGTTGGTTCATAGAACAAATCATAGGTAAATAAACTTGTTTATTCTTTTTAAAACATAACTCTATGAGAAGCTCTGTGTGAACTTCTCCAAAGGCATGCAAATATAAACCAATTTTTTTGGAAGAATGAAAAATAGGGAGGATGTTTAGATGATGAAGAACATTAAGCTGAGCCTGTTTTTGCTCAAATGAGCTTAAAGAACGTCTTTTAGATCTTAAATTTTTTCTAATAAAGCTGAGTTCATTCATGTATAAATCTAACTAAGATTAAAGATCAGTCGTGCAAAATTATACCTATTTTTCCACTGTTTTATGGAAATAGAAGGGTAATTCGAAAATAACTTAAATTCGTTAGAGGAGTAGTCATAAATTGTTCTGATCTATTGTGTTTAACTATTAAAAATTCTATTTCTTTACGTATTGTCAGTATTTCTTTACATTTAATAAGGTTAAGTATATTTAAAAGATTAATGCAGAATTGTTAAGCCTATGAAGTTGAAAATTTTAACCATTACAATAAGTGCTGGTCTGCTACTTGGTGGATGTACGAAACAAGCCGAACCTGAAGCGGCGGAAGTTGATTATAAAGCTCAATTTGAAGAATCGGATCGTAAAATAGGAGAGTTTTTAGATCAACTAGATAACCCGAATACGCCTCAAGAAGTTAGAGTCAAAATCTTATGTCATGACTATCCAGAAGTTTATAAGACCCAATATATGCCTGCCTTAATAAAAATTTCGCCTAAACCTTATACCGAAGAGAAATTATTAGCGGATTTGAAAAGTGCGACTGACTATTATAAGGATGCTTTTGCGATTAGATGCACTCAATAATTTTGTATTGAATTTAATCTCAAAAAATAAGATAAGTGTGAATTGATTGGCGTTATTGTATTGTGATAAATTTTCTTCTGTCTTTATAAGTGAAAGTTTAGGGGATTTAGATATGGAAATCTTAAAGTTCTTACAGAGTTTTAATACGGTTGGTACATACTTAACGATCGCTTCAACCGTTTTAGTAGGTCTAATTATTTATTTTTATGTGATTAATCCAGCATAAACACCTTTAAAAGAAATAGGGATCAATTTCCTATTTCTTTGTTAAAGATAAAATTCTGTAATTAATTTAAAGCTATAAAAATAAGGTAGGTATATGAAGTTTAAATTATTTTTTCTTGGTTTTTTAGCTTTGGGTTGTTATGCCGATGAAAGTGTAAGTGATCCCGAAATTTGTAATGTGGTAAAGAAAGTTTCTTATACTGTCATGGAAGCGCGTCAACAAAAAGTCCCATCTGAAGACTTGCAGCATATAGCGAACAGCCTTGAAGATCCAAAGGCAAAAGAACTTTATCAAGATTTAATTACTTCTGCTTACTCAACCAAAGTATTCAAGACCAGCTTCTTTAAAAGAAAAGCGATAGAAGATTTTCAAACAGCTTGGTATCAAGAATGCCTGAGTAGAAAAGAAAAGTAACTTTGACGGCAGAGATTCATTGATCTCTAAAATAATAATGTTATGAATTATTGAATGCTTGAGAGAAGTATCGTACTGACAGGTCTGTATGAAAGGATGAGTGTTCTGAATTTTATTATTTAACTAAAAATAAATGCTCCGAAGATGCCGCTGCATGTGTCGTTACCCTGAACCCGACGAGTTCAAGGTGGACGCGACGTATACTTGCTGGGTTTCCTACTCGAAGGTAGGCATACACTCTAAATATACAGAACGCAATCCATAAGTTTAAGTATCGGCAGGGGAATAGACCCGCTGGCGAACATCCCAGAGATAGCTTAAGTATAACCGATCTGACTATGTTGGCAATCACTTGAGTCTATGGAACTGTAAACTTAGTTTGCGTTTGATGAAGCTTTGTACATTGAACGTGGATAAAACGATATTCAACCGTAATGAATAGTCAAAAATAAAAAAGCCTTGCACCTATGATTTATAGAGCAAGGCATTTTGTGGTAATCAAAGCTTGTTAAATAACCTGTTCCACATCTTCTAAAATTGTTTGTAGTAGGCGTTCACAGTGAGTGTATTCCTGCAAAGATTTATTAAGACTCAGCACTTCTTGAGTTAACTGTAGAGCGACCATAATGACTAGTTTGTTGTGCTCAACACGTGGGGCACTACGGCGCATGTCATTAAATTTCTCATTGAGAAGTTGTGCTGCGCGTTCAAGTTCATCTTTTTTATCTGAGGTAGTGGCAAGTCTAAAAGTCTGCTCAATCAGCCTAAGCTCTACCATGACTTGTTCACTCATGATTGGATCTCCTCACCAGTTTCAGCATTAGGATGGGCAAGTTGCTGGATTTCTTGAGCGTGTTGGTCTTGAGCAGTGCCCAAAATTCCTAAACGCTGAATAATGGCTTCAACTTTTGATTTGGCAAGCTCATTTTTTTGTAACAAACGGTCACGATCTTGTTGTAAATCATGCAGCTCTTGTTGGGTTTGACGCTGATGGGCTTGTAACTTTTCTTTTGCAACACGTAATTCATTTCGTTCTGCAAGAATTTCTTGAAAACGATTTTTTAAATCAGTCGTACTTTTTTCTAATCGGCTATAACGTTCGGCAAGTGTGTTAGCATCTTGATTCAATTGTTGAAATTGGCCTTTTAACTGAGAAAGTTGCTCAGTTACCGACTCAATTTCCTCTTGTTTTTTAGTGATAATACTATTTTTTTGCACAACTTGTGCGTGATGCTCTGTTTCAGCCAGTTCTTTAGCTTCTGAGAGTGCCGCATGTTCACTCTCTAAATGATGTAAGCGTGTTTTTAAAACGCTAATATGCGCTTGTAGCCGCTGTAATTGTTCTAACATAACGAGGTCGCACAGAATTGCAATCAAAGGTAATATATACAAAGTATAGAGATTGGATAAACGAATGCAAGACGATATTTCAGGCTGGACAGATTGGAACGCTCATTTTGAAGGAATTGAAGAAATTTCAAGCCCTAGTGAGTTACATGGTCTATTAACAGGTATTGTTTGTGTGACAGAAGCGCCTACGCGTGAAGAATGGTCACAAATTTTAACAACCCTTAATGTGCCAGAGTTAAGTGAAGATGCTTTAGCGCTTTTGACTGACGAAGCAGAAGATGTGGTTCATGCTTTATCTGAAGATGAATTAGATTATTTACCAATGCTTCCAGATGATGAACATCTACTTCAAGAGCGTGTGCAAGCACTATCTGATTGGTGTGCGGGTGTTGTATTAGGTTTCGGTTTGGCATCGGGTCATGTTCGTGGTGATGAGCGCGAATTGATTGAACACCTTCAAGATGTTGCTGCAGTAGAATTTGAAGATTCTGACAATGATGAGGAAGGCGAAAGCAGCTACGAAGAATTGTATGAATTTGTACGCTTGATCCCTGTAAGCTTGTCGATTGGTAGAAAAAAAATCACTGTAGCTGAAAGTTCTTTATTGAAAAACTTTCATGCAAAAAGTAAAAATGCTGCTCTAGGTACAGATCAGAATATTGTAGAAATGTTCACACCACATCGTCCAAGCTAATTGAGGCGATGTGTTATTGGTTGTATTTTATTTTTTTACTTTAAAATTCTAAATCAAGTAGATCATTATGAAATTGCCTCAAGCTGATTTTCAACATCGTAGAGACCGTTTAGCAGAAAAAATGGGTCCTAACAGTATTGCAATTATTGCAACGCGTGAGGAGATGTACCGTAATCGTGATGCGGATTATAAATTCCGTGCCGATAGTAGTTTTTTCTATTTGACGGGCTTTGCTGAGCCTGAGGCAGTTGCAGTTATTGAAACTTTTGAGGATGTAACTGACTATAGCTATAGTCTTTTTTGCCGTGAGCGTAACCGCGAGATGGAAATCTGGAACGGTTACCGTGCCGGAATTGACGGTGCAATCGAAGACTATGATGCAGATGAAGCCTATGCAATTGATCTGCTTGATGAAGAAATTATTGAAAAGTTATTAAATAAAGAACGCCTTTATTATCGGATTGGGCAAAATGCTGCGTTTGATGCACGAGTGAGCCAGTGGATTAAAAAAGCAGATGCTGAGCATCGACATCAAGGTGCTCCAGCCCAATTAGTTCAACTTGATCGCATTATTGATGAAATGCGTTTAATCAAGTCACCACAAGAACTTGAGCTGATGCAAACCGCTTCAAAAATTAGTGCTCAGGCACATACCCGCGCGATGCAAATGGTGCGTCCAGGTATGATGGAATATGCGCTTGAAGCCGAGCTCAATTATATATTTGGGCAAAACGGCTGTGTCCCGTCTTATAACAGTATTGTTGGTGGTGGGGCTAATGCCTGCATTTTGCACTATGTTGAAAATAACCAACTTCTTAAAGACGGTGATTTAGTCTTAATTGATGCTGCATGTGAATATGAGTTCTATGCCTCAGATATTACCCGTACTTTTCCGGTCAATGGTAAGTTTAGTGCTGAACAAAAAGCATTATATGAAGTTGTATTGGCTTCTCAATATGCAGCGATTGATGCAGTACGCATTGGCAATTCGTACCGTGAGCCTCACGAAGTAGCTGTTAAAATTTTAACTGAAGGCTTAGTTGCTTTAGGCTTACTCAAAGGTGATGTTAACGAACTTATCGAAAACGAAGCATACCGTCAATTTTATATGCATGGTACAGGCCATTGGTTAGGAATGGATGTACATGATGTCGGGTCTTACAAAAAAGGTGAAGATTGGCGTCAATATGAAGAAGGTATGGTCGTTACCGTTGAACCCGGCCTATACATTGCACCAGACGATGAAACTGTAGATAAAAAATGGCGTGGTATTGGTATTCGTATTGAAGATGATGTGGTCGCAACCTCGAAAGGACCACGAGTTTTAACTGCTGATGTAGTTAAAAATATTGCAGATATTGAACATTTAATGGCGCAAGCTAAATCATAATTAAACGTATTCGCCAAAGGAGCACAACTCGATGCAACAACAAGTGATTATTGTAGGTGGGGGAATGGTTGGACTTAGCCTTTCACTCATGCTGGCGAAGGCTAATATTGCAGTAAAGCTGTTAGAAGCTGTGAAATACCCAAACTATGATGATCAAAATGTTGCCCCTTATCATTCCAGTTTTGATGCGCGTAATACGGCTTTATCACGTCGTAGCGTCCAGATCTATCAGAAGCTAGGGTTATGGGATGCATTACAGCAGCACGCGACTCCAATTTTACAAGTTCACATTACTGAACAAGGCAGTTTTGGTAAGGCAAGATTAATTGCAGAACAAGAAAAAGTAGAAAGCTTTGGGCAGGTGATTGAAAATGCTTGGCTGGGTCGTGTTTTATTGACTCAAGTACGTCAGCAACCTTTGATTGAGCTGATTGATGGTGTTCAAGTGACTGCTTTAACTCAAGATGCTGAGCAAGTACATATTGAGGCCAAGCGTAGTGATGAGGTTTTAAAACTTGAATCAAAACTATTAATCGCCGCAGATGGACGTGACTCTTTCTGTCGTCAGGCAATTGGCGTCGGTGTTGATGTTCATGATTATGATCAGGTTGCAATTGTCACTACCGTCCAGACTTCAAAACCCCATGAGCAAGTAGGTTTTGAGCGTTTTAGTGCATTAGGTCCTTTAGCGTTGTTGCCTTTACCGGGTGAATATCGCCGTTCGGTTGTATGGCCTGTTAAAAAAGGCACTGAAAGTGAGTGGTTAGGCGATGAAAATGATCAGCATTTCTTAAGTGCTTTACAACAAACTTACGGTGACCGAGCTGGTAAATTTGAAAAAACCGGCAAACGCTTTAGTTATTCGCTTTCACAAGTGCTCGCACATAAACAAGCTGTAGGTCGTGTTATTTTGATGGGTAATGCAGCGCATACAATCCATCCTGTTGCAGGACAAGGTTTTAACCTATGTCTACGTGATGCGGATGTTTTAGTGCGTTATTTAGTAAACCAGCTAACCGCTTCTGACGATATCGGTAACCCAGATAATTTACTGGCTTATGAACAAGCTCGTTTGTCAGATCAACAACGAGTGATTAAGTTCTGTGACACCGTGGTTCGTGGTTTTAGTAACCAAAATCCATTATTAAAATTAATACGTAATACGGGATTAATTGCATTTGATGTCATTCCAGGTGTTAAACCACTGGTAGCGAACTATGCAATGGGGCTAAAAGCATGAGTGAAGTGTTAGATGTTGTCATTGTTGGTGGTGGACTGGTTGGTGGTTTAACAGCTTTATTACTTGCGCAAGGTGGTGTACAGCCTACTGTGCTTGATGCTGCTCCTATACTGGATGTTGAAAAAACACTAAGTGTGATGAACCCGCGTGTTTTAGCACTGAGCCAAGCGACCATTCATTTACTTAAAACTGTCAATGTTTGGGATGATCTAGCACGTCAAATGCCATATACAGGCATGCAAGTGTGGAATCTGAATGGCTATGGTGAAATTAATTTCGGCCATGAGTCTGTACAAAGACCAATGCCAGAACAGTCCTTAGGTTCTATGGTTGAGCCAAGTGTATTGAATGTTGCCATTCAGCAAAAAATGCTTGAACAGTTAACAGACTATCGCACTCAAGTTCGTGTGACTCGGATTGAGCAGGGAGTTGGGTGTTGGCATATTCAATTGGCAGATGGTACGACACTTAAAACAAAACTGCTGATTGGTGCAGATGGTGCCAATTCATTTGTACGTGAACAAGCCTTTATTGACCTAGATGCCTTAGATTACAAGCAAGCAGCGATTAGTTGTGCCATTAAAACATCAAAACCCCACAATCATGTTGCTCGTCAAATTTTCTTACCTACAGGGCCTTTAGCCTATTTACCGATGGCTAGTCTTGAAGAAAGTGAAAATGGCTACTGGCAGTCAATTGTCTGGACACTACCTGATGATTATGCCGATGAATATTCTGCTTTAACCGATCATGAGTTTATGCAGCTTTTAACCCGAGAAAGCCAACATATGTTGGGTGAAGTATTAGATGTACGTTCAAGAGCACAATTCCCGCTCAAAGCGCGCGCCGCAAAACAGTATGTGAAAGCTGGTTTAGCTTTAATTGGGGATGCAGCACATGTTATCCATCCACTTGCTGGACAAGGCGTAAATATTGGTTGTTTAGATGCAGCCGTACTCTGTGATGCATTACTACATGACTTAGGGCGTGGTGCATGGGCAAATGAACAGACACTACTACGTTATGAGCATCGTCGTAAAGGCGAAAATGACGCAATGATGCATAGCATGTCAGCAATTGGCTGGTTGGAAAGTAGTGAGCTATTTCCATTTATCTGGGCTCGGAATGTGGGACTCAAGCAAGTTGAACAAATTTCCTTCTTAAAAGAGCGTTTTATGCAACAAGCAAACGGTTTAGGGTCTTTACAAAACACCCAGTATAGTCGTTAAAATAATTACGAAGTTTATGCTCTACTGGTCTAAATAAATATCAGTAGATATTTTTTAAACAATCATTTATATATCATTACCAATTGGGTTGAAAAAGATACACATTTGACCAATTTGGCTCTTTGCTAAATGCAAAGAGATTGCTAAATTTCTGAGGTCTTAGGACCATAGCGATGATGCAATAGAAATCATTCTGGGGAGTGAAAAATGTCAGATATCAATGATTATGAAGATGCAGAAGATTCTGCTGTAGATGAAGATGAAGCGAAGGCAGCTGAAAGCGGTGCAGCTGATGAAGAAGCAAGCAGTATTAATGATACTGATATTGCTGAGGCAGAAACACTGACTGTGACTGCTAAGCAAAAACAGCGCCAAGCGCTAGAAGATGAAGTTGCCGCATTTTTAGCTCGAGGGGGGAGAATTACTGAAGTTCCTCCAGATGAACATAGCGACCATTAATCCTAAAAAGCATCACATGAGTGATGCTTTTTTTATTTTTAAAGAGAGTTTTGAAGTTCTTTCAAAATCCCGCATTCATCTACTGTTCGGTTGGTAGAGCAGTGCTGTTTTAAATCAATCAAAGATTCTTTTAAAAGTAATAATCGTTCGATTTTTTCTGATACTTCTTTTAAGTATTTATCAACTAAATTATCAATTTCTGTGCAGGCCTGTTTAGGCTGAGTTTTCATTTCTTTTAACGTTTTAATATCACTCAGTGAAATATCTAATTCGCGGCAATGTTTAATAAATAAAAGGTCTGCAAGTGTTTGTTCGGTGTAAACACGATAATTATTTTCTGAACGTTGGATGCGATCAAGTACACCTACTTTTTCGTAATAACGGATCGTATCAATTGGAATATCCGTTTTTTTTGATAATTGACCAATAGAAAGACTCATAAGACTTGACTCTGGAGCTACTCAAGGGTTTTTAATCACTATAAAAGAGTTTTTGAGGAAATAAAATGGCTGGATGTGGTTGTGCTTCAACATGTTCTCCTTCAAAGAAGGTGAGTCCACGTTTTAGAAAAGCATTATGGATTGCACTTGTGATCAATGCCTTAATGTTTGTGGTGGAAATATTGGGAGGTTATAAGGCCCAATCTGTTTCACTTTGGGCAGATGCATTGGACTTCGCCGGAGATGCAGCAAACTATGCACTATCTTTAGTCGTTCTTTCGATGAGTTTATATTGGCGTGCAACTGCGGCATTACTTAAAGGCATAACGATGGCTGCTTTCGGCATTTTTGTTATTGCGAAAGTGGTCTGGTCGTATTTTTATGGCGTTTCACCCGAACCAATGGTGATGGGGGCAATTGGTGTAATGGCTCTAATTGCTAACGTTTCTGTCGCGCTTATGCTTTATGCATTCCGTGATGGTGATGCCAACATGCGCTCTGTTTGGTTGTGCAGTAGAAATGACTCAATTGCCAATATTGCGGTAATTTTAGCGGCGGTTGGGGTATTTGGAACAGGCAGTGTATTTCCTGATTTATTGGTTGCCTTTGTCATTGCATACTTGGGTGTATCCTCCGGCTATGCTGTTATAAAACAGTCACAACAAGAAAGAAAACAGGCAAGAGTTATAGTTGCCAGTGAAGCTTAATACTAAAGAGTAATAAAAAAGGATCTTTTTATGATCCTTTTTTTAATTTTAAGCCGTTAAAACAAGAGGGTTATAGCGATACTCCACATAACGCAACCAATAATGAAATCTAAAATTTTCCAAGCTTTGGGATTGGTAAATAGTGGCTTTAATAATCTTGCACCATAGCCTAGACTAAAAAAGAAAACCCAAGAGGCAAGAATGCTGCCCAAAGCAAAACTCACTTTATCTTCAAGCTGAGTTGCAACTGAACCAATCAGAACAATAGTGTCTAAATAGACATGAGGATTAAGCCAAGTAAAGGCAAGACAGGTCACTAATGCTTGAGTTAATGTTTGTTTTTGACTGCTATCAAGGTCCATACTTTGGGTAGTCTTAAATGCAGCATAAAATGCTTTGGCACCGTAAACTAATAAAAACGTTGCTCCTAAATATTTAGCTACGGTAATTAAGATAGGTGATGCCGTCATGATTTCGGCAAAACCTAATACACCACAGGCAATTAAAATTGAGTCGGACAGAGCGCAGATTAAGCACAACCAAAATACATATTGCTGTTTAAGTCCTTGTTTTAGGACAAAAGCATTTTGAGCTCCAATTGCTACGATAAGCCCACTGCCAATACCGAAACCTTTAAAAAATATACTAAGAGATAACATAACAATAAGGTGAAAAAATCAGATGTGGGAATTATCTGACTTTTTATTAAGAAATAAGTAAAATTAAGAATATTTAGGTTTGGCTAAAAAAAATTTAGGCTTGATATGTTAGATAGCAAACAGTGTGAAGCCTTTCTTGCAGTAGCAGAATTGGGAAGTTTTGATGCGGCAGGGGAGCATTTATATATTACGCCATCAGCAGTGTCCTTACGCGTACAAGCTTTAGAAAAGTATTTAGGACAAATACTCATTATACGGGGCCGCCCTTGTGTGCTCACTCAAGCAGGGCAAACTTTATTACAACATTTACGGCATACGAGGTTAATGGAGCAAAATTTATTACAAGGTTTGATGGGAAAATTATCAGAATCTGAATTTTATAAAATTGCTCTAGCTTCAAATGCAGATTCATTAGCTACTTGGCTTTTACCAAATATTCAGCAAACGCTTTTTAAAGAAAAAATAGTATTAGAACTAAAAATTGATGATCAATCTCACACGCACACTTTATTGGAGACAGGACAAGTCAATGCCTGTATTTCGGCAGAAGAGCAGGTCATGTCAGGTTGTTTAGCTCAACCACTAGGAAAAATGCGTTATAAAATGTTGGCCTCTGCTGAATTTGTAAATAAATGGTTCAGTGCTGGAGTGAATAGAGACGCATTAAGAAAATCACCAGCAGTTATTTTTAATCATAAAGATTTAATGCATTCAGAGGTTCTATTAAAAGGATACGGTTTACCGATGCAAAGTTATCCTTATAGTTTTATTCCAGCAACAGATGCTTTCGTCAAAGCAATTCAATTAGGTTTAGGCTATGGCATGGTGCCCGAATTGCAGGTTCAGCCACTACTCGAAAATGGAACACTTGTTGATATTATGCCTGAAGCCGAACTTGATGTTCCTTTATATTGGCACCACTGGAAAAGACAGTCGCAGCAACTTGATGTATTAACCGAGACGATTGTTCGGTCAGCAAAACATATCTTGAGATAAATTTAAGTCCGTGAGCGGGCATAAAAATTTGAAACATGCTGAATATAAAACTCTATATCTTGTGTTGAGTAACCTAAAAGTTGTCCGATTCTACGGTCAAGCTCTAAGCGATCTTCGAGTTCAGT
The DNA here is from genome assembly GCF_025514755.1 of Acinetobacter sp. WU_MDCI_Abxc222. NCBI lineage: Bacteria > Pseudomonadati > Pseudomonadota > Gammaproteobacteria > Moraxellales > Moraxellaceae > Acinetobacter > Acinetobacter sp. WU_MDCI_Abxc222. Next base: position 65,434 of record NZ_JAHPVG010000005.1, on the reverse strand, counting down.
TTCCTTTAGTGATTTTTCAATACATAACACAAGTTCATCTAAATCTGCTAAAGGTGCATTTTTATGGATCAGCATAATTGAAAATGGTAAAGGTAAAGAGGTTTCAATATCTTTACTCAGCATAGATAAAGTGCCTTGCTCGAGATGCTCTAAAAACTCGGTAGGTAATAGATCATAAAATAAAGCGATAGGTTTCTCGCCTAAAAGTAATAATTCTAGTTCACACTCTTCATGCGGCCCAAGTTTTCCAAGCTGTACAGTCATGTAAATACTCTTATTTTTATCTTTAATATTATTATGCAAAATTTATGCACAGTGATGATGAAGACTATTTATTGTTCATCACTGTGCATAATCAAAAGATTAAGATTGGGTTAACTCAAGCGCACGTTGATAAGCAACTTTTTTCTTAATACCTGTTAAATCGGCAGCCAGTTGAGATGCCGCTTTAACAGATAAATCTTGAAGTAAACGCTTTAAAAGCTCATCTAGTTTTTCTTGTTCCAGATCTGTCTTTTCTGGTGCACCCCCAACTACAAGAACAATTTCGCCTTTTTCTTGGTTGTGATCATTTTCAATAAAACTGACCAAATCTTTTAAAGTCATTTTTTTGATGGTTTCAAAAGTTTTGGTAATTTCACGTGCGAAACCTACAGGTCGGTCTTCACCAAATACCTCAGCCATATTTTTTACACACTCTAAAATACGGTGGGGCGCTTCATAAAAAATTAAGGTCTGAGTTTCATTTTTGAGTTTTTCTAATTGAGAAATACGTTGAGAGGCTTTTGATGGCAAAAATCCTTCAAAACTAAAACGATCACTCGGTAGGCCTACTGCACTTAGAGCGGCAATTGCAGCACATGCGCCAGGCACTGGAACAACCCTAATACCATGTTCTTGAGCAGCTCGAACTAACTTAAAACCAGGGTCACTAATAAGCGGTGTACCGGCATCACTAATTAAAGCAATGTCATCGCCTGCAAGTAATTTTTGAACTAACTGCTCAATTTTATTACTTTCATTGTGATCATGACATGCAGTAAGTTGAGTCGATATATTATAGTGCTTAAATAATTGTGCTGATTGACGTGTATCTTCGGCAGCTACAATAGAAACTGATTTTAAAATATCAATTGCACGGAAAGTCATATCATCTAAGTGCCCGATTGGGGTGGCTACAACGAATAACTGAGCACTCATTTGGTTTTACTCCGTACAGATAAACAATTTTAATGGGGTAGTTTACCCGAAATTATGATTTGGGCGTGAACAATGTCTACCAACCTTTGCTTTTCCAAAATGATCTGATTTTCATTTGTTCAATTTAAATCGGAAAGTGCAGTTGGTTTTAACGAAATAATTTAAGCATCAAAATATGTGGTGCTACTTTTAATTTGGGGAAGATAAGAATGCTATTAGCGCAGCAGTTGGGTAAATGGGCAGAGCAAACGGCTTTAAACCTGTTGCAAAAGCAAAACTATGTATGGGTAACCAGTAATTATCATTCACGCCGTGGTGAAGTGGATTTGATTGTTAAAAGAGGACAAGAACTGGTTTTTGTTGAGGTAAAGGCGCGTACTATAGGAAATTATGGACAAGCTTGCGAAATGGTAACGAGAACAAAGCAGAAGAAAATTATTAAAACCGCGATGCATTTTTTACAGCGCTACCCATCTTATCAGGATTTTTATTGTCGTTTTGATGTGATTTGTTTTGATTTTCCACAGAAAATTGCAAAAACAGTACAGCAAGACTTTTCAAATTTCCATTATGATCTGCAATGGATCGAAAATGCATTTACTTTGGATTAAGAGTTCATTACTCTTTTGAGCAAATTAAAACCGATGTTTTATGATCAAGCCAAGAAGAGATTGATAGGAGTCTGGTGGAGTGTTGAAACGTATTGCTGTAACAGCGCTTTGTGTCGCAAGTTTGTCAGGTTGCGCAAGTTTTATTTCTGGTGGAACAGGTACAGCTCCAGTCGGAACAGATAGTGGTGTACGTAGCTTAGGTCAGGTATTCATTGATTCTTCAATTAAACGTACAGCGAATATTAACCTCTATAAGCTTGATCAGCGTTTTAAACAATCACGTATTAATATCGAAAGTTTCCATAGTACTGTTTTATTAACAGGACAAGTGCCAGACCCATACTTGAAACAATTGGCAGAAGACAATCTTAAAGCCATGAGTGATGTAAAAGCTGTACATAATTACATTACTGTGGGTAATAAGGTCAGCTATAACACGATCATGCAAGATGCTGGTGTAACTGCAAATACACGTGCTCTATTAATGAAAGCACCTGTAGTGTCTGATAGTAAAGTGCTGGTACATACGGAAGACGGCGTACTTTATGTAATGGGTCGATTGAACACTGCAGAAATTAATGATTTGAATGATGTGCTACAAAAAGTAGGTAACGTGACCAAAATAGTGACGCTCATTGATAACGTTGATTTAGCACCTGCACCAGCAGCAAATACTGCTAGTGCAACAACTACACCAATTATTAATAACGTCATTGCTCAACCAACAGTTCAAACTCCTGTTGCAATTGATCCTGACCAAACAGATCCAGCTTCGAATGCACAGTAATATATGAATCTGATTGAACAACTACAAAGCAAAATTGAACAGGCGCGAACTCTTTATAAAGAGTTCCGCCTGTATGATTTGGGGAGTTTTGCTTTAAACCGTTTTACGCCAAAAGATGGTTTTGAACAGGTTCCAAATGTTCGTTATGGGCTAAAACCGCGTCACCGTTTGGATATTTATCGATCTGTTAAAAAACTAGCACATCAGCCCCTTATTGTTTTTGTACATGGCGGTGCTTGGCAGCATGGTAATAAGCGAGATTATCTTTTTATTGGTGAAACGTTTGCTAAAGAAGGCTATGACGTTGCAGTTATCAACTATCAATTAGCTCCTAAAAATATTTTTCCGAGTTTTGTTGATGACTTGACACAGGCACTGAATTATTTACATCAAAACCAAGACAAACTAGAAATTTCTACAGAAAATGTTGTGCTTATGGGACATTCGGCAGGGGCATTTAATGTAATGTCTGCTGTTTATCACCCAACGCCAAATCCTATTCAATGTTTAGGAAATATTAAGGCGATTTTTGGTTTAGCTGGACCTTATCATTTTGATTATAAGGGTGACCCACTAGCTGAAGATGCTTTTGATCAAAGTATTTCTTATCAAGAGGTGATGCCATACTATTTCGTCAATCAAAATAGTATTAAACATTACTTGCTCATGGCTGAAAATGATCAGCTTGTCGGTAAAGAAAATACGTTGGATTTGGATCGGGCTTTAAGACAGAGTGGAAATCACAGCCATATCGCTGTGATTCCTAAAACTGGACATATTACAATTTTGGCCAGTCTTTCTAGTTTTATTAGTCACTATTTCAGAACGAAAAGAACGATCTTACATTTTCTTGAAGAAGTGTTTTAAACGAGACTCTCGTTTAAAACACAGCAGATTATCCAGCTTGGGTAATCTGCATAATCATTGAATGAGCAATACTTCCTTTAAATGGAATCTCAGGTAATTGATCAATTTTGAAGAATTGGGCATCTGCAATTTCTTCTTCTTGAAGCTTAATTTCACCCGACTCATATTCTGCCCGAAATGCAACCATAAGGTTACTTGGGAATGGCCAAGGCTGACTTGACATATATTGAATATTTTTGAGTTTTAAGCCTACTTCTTCAAAGGCTTCACGTTGTACAGCCTCCTCAAGTGTTTCGCCAACCTCAACAAAGCCAGCAATCAAACCATACATATTGGTTTTGTTATGGACTGACTTAGCCAGTAAAATTTCATCATCACCACGAGTAATGACGGTAATAATGCAAGGGTTTACACGAGGATATTGATGGTAGCGACAAGAAGGGCATACCATCGCATATTCAGTGGGATGAACTTCTGTTGGATGTCCACAATGGCTACAAAACTTATGGTTACGTCGCCATTCAAGTAATTGAACAGCACGGCTCGCTTGCAAAAACTGTTCTTTTGACCAGCTGGTAATAAGCTGGCGAATTGGAACAAGTTGTAAGCCTTCGGGGATAGGTTCCTCAGCAAGCAAGTCACGTGCAATGACCTGCTCATCATGAGTGAAAAGTAAATCACTTGCTAACTTTTCGACTTTGGGTAGTTGGAGATTCTGGTCAACCAGTAATTGTTGATGATGGAAAATATAAGCAAGTGATAATTCAGACATTAAGCTGCCTTTTTTTGAAGTTGTTGACTACTCGACAATGCTACATTAAACATGGATTGTAGAACAGGTTGTTTATTTTTTAAATTGTCAACTAACATATCAATGCCAGCTAATACGTTAAAAATACAGTGAATTTGGTTTGTATTAAAAGGCTGGTTTTGTTCAAGTTGCTCTTGAACAAATTGGGCAGTTTGGAGTAAAGCATGTTGTTGAGTCGTACTTCCTAAAAATTCGGCTGCACCCGCTAACTCTTTTAATGAACCTGCAATGGCTTCAATATTTTGTGTCTGATCATTGGCATACAAAGTAAGACTCTGACAGATAAAATCAATTAAATTTTTTGTCTCGGTAAGTAAAGCTTGGTGAGCTTCATCAAGACGATCTAAAGAAATAGCCGTATTATTCACGCTAAGTTGTAGACGATTTGACGTGTAATTGCGTACCAAAATACCAATTGAGTTCATGGCAGATAAAATGCTATTCATCAGCTGCTGAGCATAGTTTTCGTCACTTAAAATGTTAAGTTGACTTAAACTACTGGCTTGTTGAGAAAGAGCAGATGCGGCTTCATCAAGGTTTAGAAGTTTAAAGGTATGAGCTAGTTGTAAAAGGCTTGTTTGTAGCTGCTGTGCTTTTTCAGGCGACATATTTTGGTAGTTGTATTCAATATCGTTCCGCACCTTATTCATTTCATCCAAGATTAATTGGCTGACAGTGTGCATCGTGTCAAAGTCAGGACCAAAAAGATGACGACTTAAAACGAGTAATTGAGTGTCAGTTGGAGTTTCATCACCAATATGAAGTTGGCTACGAATATGGTGAGAAATCTCATCTTCTTGAGCGATGACAATACTTAAAATATCTGCGAATGCCGCTAAATTAGGTTCAAAACTTTCGGGTGCTGCCAAAAATAGAGCAATATGACTTTCAATATTAATCAGTACACGTAGGCGTGAATCATTTAAAAGTAGGTTATCAATATGGTTAAAAGCATAATTGACGAGCTGCCAATACTTTTGGCTTGGCTGAGTGTTCGCCATGCTGACCAAATAGGTTGCAATAAGTTTAAAGGCTTGAAAATTCTGAGCTGATGCTGTCTTTTTTAAAAATTGGTGTAGAGATAGTTTGTATAGTTGATGAATGAACTGAGTTTTTTCACTAATTAATATTTCAGGCAAGGGTAGTTGAAGCGAAGTATTTGCAAGTAAAGGAACAATAGCTTGTCCTGATGTAGTCAGTGGCTTATTTAAAGCTAATTCTAAATTATTTAAAGTCGTAAGAAGAAATTGTGGAACTTGTATTTCACGCAAACAGATAAATTCAATATAACGCTTTACCATGGTCGTGCCTTCGCTTAGGGCAACGACATCATCCGTATTGATTTGGGCTGGATTCGCAATAATTTTTTGCATCAACTCAGTCGAATATTGAGTGATTTTTGCAAGATAAGGAACATCAATTAAGCGTAGAACTTGAGTGCATTGCTTAAACTGTTCTAATGCATCATCAATACCAAAAGGGAGAGTTTGTTCTTCAATTAAGGTACTTACTGCACCTTCAACCAGTTTTATTGAACGATCAATTTCATGTTTAATGATGAGTAAAGCTGTTGGATCGAAATGAATCGACGTATGCTCAGACATAAACGTTCCCCTTTGCAAAAAAATCAATTGTTATATTCATAGTGCTCAATAATTTGAGCTAAAAATCTATGTGACTAATATAACTTAACTTGCAAAGGGGAAAAGCTAAAAACACTAAAGAATCAAAAATTTATTTTGCAAAAAGGCAAGGTTCTCCGTGTTTTTCCTCATATTCTTTGACCCAAGTCTCATGTGTATTTAACTCTTCATCTGAAGGGTAAATTACAGGGAGATCAATTTGAACTCTGCTTCTATTGGTTGTTTGCTGGCTATTTTCACTCTGAGATAAGGCATCTATATCAAAAGAAACCTGACCACCAGTCATTGCCAAGTAAACATCAGCAAGAATTTCAGCATCGAGTAATGCGCCGTGGAAAGTACGGTCACGTGCTGGAATTTCATAACGTCTTACAAGCGCATCAAGGGAGTTTTTTTGTCCCGGATGTTTGTTTTTCGCTAAAGCTAAAGTATCCGTTACCTCACATACTTCAGAAAGTGCAGGAAGCCCTACGCGTTTAAACTCCATATCAAGGAAGTTCATATCGAAGGTTGCGTTATGGGCAATAATCTCTGCACCTTTGAGATAATCAAATAAGGTGTCAGCAATGTCTGCATAGAGCGGTTTATCTTTTAAGAAATCATCACTGATACCGTGGATGTTTTCTGAGTCTCCCACTGGTTTTTGTGGGTTAATATAAATATGAATCGAGCTACCCGTAAGTTTACGGTTAATCATCTCAATCGCGCCCACCTCAATAATGCGGTCGCCATCTTGGAAATAAAAACCAGTAGTTTCCGTATCGAGAATGAGTTGTCGAGGACCTTGTAATTTTAATTTGGCTTCGGTCACAACGATTTGAGGATGAATATTATTGGTTGGCTGCTTAATTTCTTGTTCGGCAGTTTCAACTTCAATAATTTCTTCTTCCACAATAATCCTCTCAACTTCTTCAGTTGCTTCAAGATGAATATTTTCTTCTTCAGTTGCGTCAGCTAGGTCAAACCCGAAAGGGTCATCTAGTAACCAGTCCTGTTCAGGCTTTTTTATATCTTGCGATACAGTGGCAGACTGTGGTTGCTTGAGTTCTTTCGCAGTTTTGTCTGCACCTAAATTAGCAAGCTGGTCTGCCATTTCATTGCCTGGATGTCCTGCATGGCCTTTAATCCAGTTCCACTCAATATTTCTACCTGCACAGACAGCATCTAATTTTTGCCAAAGGTCAGGATTTTTTACATCTTTCCAGTTTTTCTTTTTCCAACCATGAATCCACTCAGTAATACCTTGCTTCACATAATTTGAATCTGTCCAGATAATCAAATGTGCATCGGCTGGGCAAAATGAAACACCTTCAATGGCAGCAGTGAGTTCCATACGGTTATTGGTTGTATCAGGCTCACCGCCAAATAATTTATGTTCACCCTGCTCGGTAATGACATATGCGCCCCAACCACCTAAACCTGGATTGCCACGACATGCACCATCAACATACAGTGTGATTGTTTGAGACATAAATCGAAACCTAAACTAAAAGAAAAAGAACTGAATATGGTGTATTGTATACGCAAAAAGTTCGGTTCCATCGTATCAAAGCAAGGTTTTTTTAATTTCTTGTAACATTTCCATGCAAATGACATTAAATTATTGCCTTGTCTATCTTGCATGCTTTACTACAATGGCATCGAAGACCTAGGGTTTGTGGGCAGACCCCAAAAAAATATTACGCGAGTTGTTTGGAAGTTTTTATGTATAAACCAACCACATTTGTGTGGCAGCCATCTGCAGCATCATTGTTTAAAATTACCGTACTTAGCTCTGCGTTAGCTGCGTTGGGTATTACAACAGGCTGTTCATCGACTCCGCAATCTGCAAAAACCTCAAAATCGAAACAGGTCAGTGGTGCAGGTTATTTAGATGCGAGTAGTCTTGATTCATTAGAAGACTTACTTTCAGCAACTGATATGCGTGCTGTAGAGGGCGACCGTCTGCTTATTTTAAAGCATGGTGATGTTTGGAAACGTATGTCTGTTGGTTTCAAAATGGATTTGAACCATTGGGATTCACGTATTGAAGCTCAGCGTAGTTGGTTTATTTCTCGTCAGCCTTATCTTGATCGTTTAAGTGCCCGTGCAAGTCGTTATTTGTACCATACAGTTAAAGAAGCTGAACGCCGTGGTTTGCCGACAGAACTTGCACTCTTACCTGTAATTGAAAGTTCATATGACCCAGCTGCAACTAGTAGTGCCGCAGCAGCAGGTTTATGGCAGTTTATTCCGAGTACTGGCCGTATTTATGGCTTAAAGCAAACTGGTATGTATGATGGCCGTCGAGATGTTGTTGAGTCGACTCGTGCTGCCTATGAGTTTTTAGGAAGCTTATATAATCAATTCGGTTCTTGGGAGCTTGCTTTAGCAGCCTACAACGCTGGACCGGGACGTATTCAACAAGCGATTAACCGAAATCAGGCAGCAGGTTTGCCAACTGATTATTGGTCTTTAAAATTACCTCAAGAAACCATGAACTATGTTCCGCGTTTCTTGGCTGTTGCCCAAATTATTAAAAATCCAAAAGCTTACGGTATTTCTTTACCACCAATTGCAAATAGACCCCATTTCCGTGAAGTAACTTTATCTGCACCTTTATCTTTAAATGAAATTGCTTCTGTAGCTGGATTAAGCCGTTCGGAACTCTATGCATTAAACCCGGGATATCGTGGTGAGATGGTGGATCCTGCAAGTCCAATGCGTATCTTGATTCCAGCAGATTTAAGTCCTTCAATTGATAATAAATTAAAAGGTATGAAGTCAGGCGGTGGTTCAGGTTGGTGGGCAAATGTGACTTCACCATCTAAGCCAGATGTAAGTGCTTCAACATCTGTGACAATTAAAACCACGCCTGCAAATCAGGTTCAACCAGTTAAACCGTCAACACCTACTAGAACAACGAGTAGCTCTACCACGGTAAAAACTTCAACTCCTCGTGGGTCTGATGCTTTAGCTGCGTTTGCAGCTTCGGCTGATGTACCAAGTGCTCCACGTATTCCTGTTGCTGTGACACCTGCGGCAAATATTAAGCAAGTGAAGACAGAGCCACCAATCTCGGCTGCAGAACGTGAAAAGATTTTAGCGGCAGTTCGAGCTGAAGGTGAGAAAGAAACAGTTCAGCAAGCTCTAGAGCCACAACCAACGCAGGCTGAAAAAGATCAAGTAGTTGCCGAGTTAAAAGCTATTGCACCACAAGGAACAGAAATTGTTGATCCTTATGATGGCAAAATTAAGTTAACTGCGATTCAAACAAGCCAGTCAGTTGCAGAGCAACAAGGTAAAGAAGTAAGTAAAGGTTTTGCATATCCAAAAACTTTAGCTGAAGACGTGACTGTTGCTAACTCTGAAGATGGGCGTCGCAATAAAGACAAACCTTATATTAAAACAGATACAGATGTAGTGGTTGTGCAGCCAAAAGGCAAACGCAGTACCTATACAGTTTTACCGGGTGATACTTTAGCCGTTATTGCGATGAAAAACGGCGTAAACTGGCGCGATGTTGCTAAGTGGAACCAGATTGATCCTGAAAAGACGTTATATGTTGGTTCAACGCTTTATCTTTATGACGCTAAGCCACAAGAAACTCAAACGACTTCAAAAAGCACAGCTAAACCAGATGTATATGTCGTTCAGGCTAACGATAGCTTAAGCGGTGTGGCAAACCAGTTTAATTTGTCAGTAAGACAATTGGCTGAATATAACGATTTGTCAGTGACTGATGGCTTATTTGTTGGGCAAAAACTTCAGTTAAAAGAACCAAAAAATAGTCGCGCAAGTGCTAAAGCAGAACCGAAAGCAGTTCAGGCAAGTGCAAAACGTATAGCAACTAAAAGCTATACTGTGAAGCGCGGTGAATACCTTAAATTAATTGCAGATCGTTATGCGCTCTCGAATCAGGAACTTGCTGAATTAACTCCAGGGTTAACTGCGGGCAGTAACTTAATGGTAGGCCAAAAAATTAATGTGCCTACCCAAGATATTTCTGTAGATGAAGTTGCTGAAATTAAGGCTTCTAGTAAATCTGAGAAAGCATCGGCAAGCGTTTCTTATAAAACAGAAGGCTATAAAGTACAACGTGGTGATACTTTATCTAGTATTGCAACTAAATCAAAAATTAGCCTAGCTGAGTTAGCCGAATTAAATAACTTAAAAGCAAATAGCTATGTACAGCTTGGTCAAACTTTAAAGGTACCAGCGGGTTTAAGTGTTCCAGATCAATACGTTGTACAGTCGGGCGATAGTTTAAATGCGATTGCGAATAAATATAATTTGCAAACAAGCTATTTGGCTGACCTGAACGGTTTGTCTCGTACTGCTGGTTTGCGTGCTGGTCAACGTCTAAAATTGACAGGTGATGTTGAAGAAGCACCAACTAAATCTTCTAAAAATACTAAAGAAGAAACACCAGAAACTTATACAGTTAAATCTGGTGATAGCTTAGGAAATATCGCTAATCGCTACCATTTACAGTTGGACTACCTTGCTTCACTAAATGGCCTTTCACGCACCAGTAGCGTTCGTGTAGGGCAGCGCTTAAAGCTAACGGGTGATGTCCCTACAATTGAAACGGCTAAAGCAGATACTAAGTCTTCAACTAAAACAGTTGTGGCTGGAAAAAACACTGAAAGATATACGGTTAAATCTGGTGAGTCTTTAAATAGTATTGCGAGCCGTGCAGGTATTTCAGTGCGTGAACTGGCTGAAATGAATGCATTAAAAGCAAATGCTAATTTACAGCGCGGTCAAAATATTGTGATTCCAAAAACTGTGGTGGAATACAAGGTGAAGCGTGGCGATACCTTGATCGGCCTTGCGAGTAAATATGGTTTAGAAACCAATTTCTTGGCTGAGCTGAATAATTTAACGCCTTCTACTCAGCTTCGCATTGGTGATGTGATTAAAGTGCCTAATTTGTAAAATAATTAGTCATTTATGCATAAATTAAATTTTCAACTGAGCCTGCTAGTCGGGCTCAGTGTCATTTCCCATAGTGTTTTTTCTGCACAGCAAACCACTTCATATATAGCGATTCATTCTAAGCCTAAGTATTTAGAAATGATGGCTATGCCATATGCAAATCCTAATGCACCTAAGGGTGGCCTATTAAGTCAGGCAGCTCAAGGAACTTTTGATAACCTCAATAGTATGAATGGGAAAGGGAATGCTACAGAAGGCGTGAATTATCTTTTTGATACTTTAATGACTCACTCACTTGATGAGGTTGGAGTTTTATATCCGCTTTTGGCTCAGAAAGTGAGTTATGACCCAGAAAAAACGCAATCAGTGACTTTCTATTTAAACCCTAAAGCGCGTTTTAGTAATGGGCAGCCAGTCACTGCGGCAGATGTTAAATTTAGTTTTGATGCTTATCAGACTAAATCTAATTTAGGTTTGCAAATGTACCTTGCTGATTTAGCAAAAACAGAAATAATAAACGCCTATCAAGTAAAGTTTAGTTTTAAGTCTATCCATAACCCTAAAATGCCATTCATTTTGGCAACCTTACCCATTTATTCAAAAGCAGATTGGCAAAAAAGAGATTTTAGCCGAATTACCTTACAACCGATTATTGGTTCGGGGCCATATGTAGTTGAACGAGTTGATCCGGGCAGAAGCATTAGTTATAAACGGAACCCAAATTATTGGGCAAAAGATTTGCCTATTAATAAGGGGCGTTATAACTTTGACCGCTTGAGATATGTTTATTATCGAAATTGGGATATTGCTTTTGAAGGATTTAAATCTGGGCAATACACTTTGCATGAAGAAACTAATCCTAAAAAATGGGTAACAGATTATCGATTTCCAGCCGTAAAAGCAGGGTTGGTTACTCAATATAAGTTTCGTCACCATAACCCGATTGCCACTGAAAGCTATGTGTTTAACACACGACGAAAACCTTTAAATGATATTCGTTTTAGACAAGCTTTAACCTATGCGTATGACTTTGAATGGCAAAATAAAGCTTTGTTTTATGGACAATATGAGCGCCTACAAAGTTATTTTGAAAATAGTGAATTAGCAGCAACAGGCCGACCTTCAAAAGCTGAATTAGAGTTGTTAAAGCCGTTATTGCCTAAGTTATCTCCACTCATGCAGCAAGGTGTTTTAGCAAACTGGAAATACCCAGTGTCAGATGCGAGTGGATTTAACCGTCAGAATTTGTTAACTGCACGGCAATTACTGATACAAGCTGGTTATAAAGTTCAAGAAGGGCAGCTATTTACGCCTGAGGGAAAGAAAGTTCAGCTCGAATTTTTAATTCAGCAAGATGGTAAACAACGAACACTTCTACCTTTTATTCGTAGCTTAAAAAAATTAGGTATTGCAGTTAATTTGCGTCAGGTTGATGCTCCGCAATATTTAGAACGGACTCGCCGTTACGATTTTGATATGACCACAATGAATTTGCCGCAATCTCTAAATCCGGGAAATGAACAAACTCAGTTTTGGGGGAGTGTAGCCGCAGCTCAGGATGGAAATTACAATTATGCGGGAATTCGCAATCCAGTGATTGATCAAGTGATTTCAAAACTCGTTGCGAGTAAAAGTCGTGAACAACAGATTATTTATACTCGCATTCTCGATCGATTGCTTAGAGCTGGTTATTATCAAATCCCAACTTATGGTAAAGGTGAAAACTGGTATGCTTATTGGAATATGTATCAACAACCTAAAGTTAAACCAGCACTTTCTTCTGGGATAGAATATTGGTGGAGTGATACAAACAAAGCCAAAAAAGTTGCCAAATATCTACATCAACAATAAAAAGCACTTGCCATAAAGGAAATCCTGCTATATGGGTTCATATATTCTCAAGCGACTTCTTTTAATGATTCCCACATTGTTTGTCATTCTATTGATTAACTTTGTGGTTGTGCAGATTGCACCGGGTGGACCAGTTGAGCAAGCAATACATCAGGCACAAAGCGATTTGGGAATTGGTCGTGCATTAAGTGCAGAAACTTATTATCAAGGTGCTCAAGGTTTAAGCCCTGAAATGGTTGAACAAATTAAGGCGCAGTATGGCTTTGATCGTTCTGCACCTGAACGTTTTTTCTTAATGTTAAAAGGCTATTTAACTTTAGATTTTGGACAAAGTTTCTTTAAAGATAAACCCGTTGTGCAATTGTTGTGGGAAAAAATGCCTGTTTCCATTTCACTTGGGCTGGTGAGTACTTTGCTCATTTACCTCATTTCTATTCCGCTGGGAATTAAAAAGGCAAAGCAGCAGGGCTCTTGGTTTGATCGATCCACTTCTTTAGTGCTTGTGGTGGGGTACGCTGTACCAAGTTTTGTATTTGCTATTTTGTTAGTTGTTTTTTTTGCAGGTGGATCTTATTTTCAATGGTTTCCACTACAAAACTTAGTATCAGATAACTTCCATCAACTTAGTGTCTGGGGCAAAGTTACCGATTATTTATGGCATATGACTTTGCCACTAATTACCATGGTATTAGGCGGTTTTGCCAGTTTAACCTATTTAACTAAATACTCATTTTTAGAAGAACTCAATAAGCCCTACGTTTTGGCTGCATATGCAAAAGGTTTGAACAGCCAACAGGTCTTATATAAGCATGTCTTTCGTAATGCTATTTTAGTTGTGCTCGCAGGGTTGCCAGAAGCGTTAGCGGGCATTTTCTTTGTAGGTAACCTATTTGTAGAAATTATTTTTCATTTAGATGGGGTGGGGTTGTTGGGCTTTGAAGCAATTGTTCAGCGTGATTATCCTGTTATTTTTGGGGTTTTATTTTTCTTTACTTTATTTAGCCTAATTTTACGTCTCATTTGCGATGTGTTGTACCAATGGATTGATCCGCGAATTCACTTTGACGCACAAGGAGGCAAATAATGTCTTTAATTGTGTGGACACGATTACAGCGTTTTAGACAGCATAAATTGGGCTGGGTCAGCTTTATTTTATTTAGTCTGATTTTGGTTTTGTCCTTAGCCGCGGAGTTGATTGCTAACGATAAACCGTTGTTAGTGAAGTATGAAAATTCTTACTATTTTCCTGTGTTTAAAACATATCCAGAAGCCACGTTTGGTGGGGTGTTTGAAACAGAAGCTGATTATAAAGATCCTGCTATACAAGCGCTTATTAATACTAAGGGATGGGCAGTTTGGCCCCTCATTCAATTTTCATATCAAACGCCCAATTTAGATTTGGCCGTTCCTGTGCCATCACCACCTTCCAAGCAAAACTGGTTGGGAACAGATGATCAGGGAAGGGATGTTTTTGCCCGCATTCTTTATGGCTTAAGAGTATCGTTACTTTTTGGTTTAGCTTTAACCTTTTGTTCCTCTTTATTTGGAATTACTGTAGGCGCCATTCAAGGTTATTATGGCGGTTGGGTAGATTTATTGGGGCAACGTTTGGTTGAGGTCTGGAATGGCTTACCCATGCTTTTTATGGTCATGATTTTAGTCAGTATGTTTGTTCCAAATGTATATTGGCTATTTTTCATTATGTTGTTTTTCGGCTGGACTGTTTTGGTGGGCATCGTTAGAGCAGAATTTTTGAAAGCTCGCCAGCTAGATTATGTTCGTGCAGCCCAAGTTTTGGGAGTGACCGATCGCGCGATTATTTTTAGGCATATTTTGCCCAATGCGATCAGTTCGAGTTTGTCTCAGTTACCTTTTATTTTAACGACTAATATTAGTGCGTTAACCGCTCTTGATTTTTTAGGGTATGGCCTGCCACCCGATGCAGCTTCATTAGGCGAGTTATTGTTGCAAGGTAAAAATAATTTAGATGCGCCATGGCTAGCAATTTCAGGCTTTTTTAGTCTGGCCATTGTTCTTTCACTTTTAATTTATATTGGGGAGGCGGCCCGTGATGCGTTTGACCCAAGAAAATAGTTTAAATACTGCTTCAACGTTATTGAAGGTAGAACATCTTTCAGTTCAAACCAAAGACCAAAAGATTTTATTAGAAGATCTAAATTTTTACTTAAATGAAGGGGAAACACTGGCTATTGTGGGGGAAAGTGGTTCAGGTAAATCGATGAGCTGCTTAGCAATAATGGGCTTGCTACAACAAAAATTAGAAATAACGGGTCAGGTCTGGATTGGTTCACAAAATATGCTTGAGCTAGATGAAAGAGCTCAATCAAATTTACGTGGTCGAAAAATCGCTATGATTTTTCAAGAGCCTGCTACTGCATTAAATCCGCTCCATCGGGTTGAAAAAATTATAGGGGAAAACCTTCTTTTATCTGGGTTTTCAAAACTTGAAGTTCGACAGCAAATATTTGAACTGTTAAAAGATGTTGGAATTGTTGAACCAGAACAAATTTTAAAACGTTATCCGCATGAGCTTTCTGGTGGACAAAGACAACGTGTCATGATTGCGATGACATTGGCACTTCGGCCTAAAATTCTGATTGCTGATGAACCTACTACTGCGTTGGATGTGGTCTTACAGATACAGATTTTAGAGCTATTAAAATCTTTACAAGCAAAATATGGAATGGCACTTATTTTAATTAGCCATGACCTCAATTTAGTACATCGCTATGCTGAGAAACTGATTGTATTGCAAAGTGGGCGTGTAGTAGAGCAAGGTGAACTGAGCCAAATCTTTGCAAATCCTAAAACAAGTTATACAGCACAGTTGTTAGATCATGATTTTGGAAAAGTAGAGTCTAGACCTGCTCAACAGAATGTTTTATCAGTTCGACAACTCAGCGTGCAGTTTCCTATAAGAAAAGGAATTTTAAATCGCATTCAAGGATATTTCACCGCAATAGAAGATTTGAGTTTCGATCTTGCTCAAGGTGAATCACTTGGGGTAGTTGGTGAAAGTGGTGCGGGTAAGTCATCTTTAGCTCTGGCTTTGGTTCAGCTTATTCAGAGCAAAGGACAGATTGTTTTCTTAGGTCAATATTTAAATCAGTTACAGCCAAAAGCCTTGCGTTTGATGAGATCAGATTTTCAACTCGTATTCCAAGATCCATTTGGCAGTTTAAACCCGCGTATGACAGTAGGGCAGATTATCGCGGAAGGGTTAAAATTAAAAGCTGTGAATGAAAACGAGATAAAGCAGCAAGTTGAATCTGCTTTGGTAAAAGTTGAATTGGCTGAAGATTTTCAACATCGTTATCCTCATGAGCTTTCAGGCGGTCAACGTCAACGTGTCGCCTTAGCCAGAGCTTTGGTGGTTCAGCCTAAACTTTTAATTCTGGATGAACCTACGTCGGCCTTAGATCGGACCACGCAAAAAACCATGATCAAGTTGTTGAGACAATTACAGCAAACTGAGCAGTTAAGTTATATTTTTATCAGTCATGATCTCAATATAGTAAAAGCACTGTGCCATAAAGTAATGGTGTTACGTCATGCCAAAGTTGTTGAATATCAGGAAACTGAACTCTTATTTTCTAAGCCTCAGAGTGAATATACGAAACAGTTAATTAAAGCATCCTTTTAAAGATATTTTTATAATTTATTGTTTTATATAAATAAATTTTAGTTAACTTCTAATGCAAAAAGTTGCATATTTTTATTTTTTTTAAAATTGACATGTGCTATTGTCAGTTATCGATTATGACTTGACATGACCAATAACTCATTTAAATTAGAGTAATTGCTCTAAAACTCAAAGAACAGAGGTTAACCATGAACCAGATTGCTCAACCCATCACAATTCGCAATACCACCTTTAAAAACCGAATTATTAAAGGTGCAATGAGTGAGGCACTTGCAAATTATGAAGGCCAACCAAATGACTTACATTTGGGTTTATATGGTGCATGGGCAAAAGGTGAGCTTGGCTGTGCGATTACTGGTAATGTCATGGTAAATGCCGGCGCAAAAAATGAACCAGGTGTTGTTGTTATCGAAAATGAACGTGACCTAGAGCGCTTAAAAGAATGGGCGGCATTAGGTAAAAAATATGGCATGGTGCAGTTGATTCAATTGTCGCACCCAGGTCGTCAGTGTCCAAAAGGTTTAAATAAAGAAACCGTAGCGCCTTCAGCCGTACCTTTTAGCCCAGCTTTAGCAACCATGTTTGGAACGCCACGTGAACTTACTCATGATGAAATTCTAGATATTATTAAACGTTTTGCGACAGCAGCTCACATTTGTGAAAAAGCAGGCTTTGAAGGGGTGCAATTACATGGTGCACATGGCTATTTAATTAGTCAGTTTTTATCGCCATTAACCAATAAGCGTACAGATCAGTGGGGGGGTTCAGTTGAAAATCGTAGTCGTTTTTTACTAGAGGTTTATAAAGCGGTGCGTGAAGCGACTTCAGATAATTTTATCATTTCAGTGAAACTTAACTCAGCTGACTTCCAGCGTGGTGGTATTAGCGAAGAAGATGTAATTTCAGTATTTAAAGCAGTGGATGAAGCTGGTATTGATTTAATTGAAATTTCAGGCGGTACTTATGAGGCACCAGCAATGGCTGGAGCTAAGGCCGACAAACGTAAAGCAAGTACGATTGCGCGTGAAGCATACTTTTTAGATTTTGCTGAAAAAATCCGCCAGCATGTTAAGTGTAAACTTATGGTGACAGGTGGCTTCCGTACGGTCGAAGGCATGAATGCTGCACTCGCAAGTGGTGCATGTGACTTTATTGGAATTGCTCGCCCATTTGCAGTAGAAACCGATTTAACAGAACGTTTAATTGCAGGGCAAGATGTTCGCTATGCTGTAAAACCGATTAAAACAGGTTTACCTTTTGTCGATAAAATGGCAATTATGGAAATCATTTGGTATGCCGCTCAATTTAAAACGATTGGCAAGGGTAAAAAACCAAATCCAAAACTTTCACCACTGGTGGTGTTTTTGAATTATGCCAAAGGTAATATTAAAGCGGTAATTCAAGGACAAGTGAATTCGCGTAAGTCTGCGTAAAACAAATGCGCCATTTCAATAACTGAAATGGCGCATTTGTTTTAGAACGTATAGCTCATACCTAATTGAACAGTACGTGATTCACCCGGATATGCATATAGATTGAAAGCGCTTTCATCATAAACTTTGTCAAAAAGATTTTTCAGATCTAAGTTAATACGAAGTTTCGGTGTTGCCTGATAGTAAGAAACTAAATCTGTAACAGCATAACCTTTCATTGTGTAAGTACTATTGGCTGTTTGACCTGCACGTTTATCAATATATTTTTGATTAATGCCCAGACCTAGGCCTTGTAAAGTGCCATCCTGAAATTCATAGATATTTAAAAGATTAAAACTATTCTTTGGAATATTGGCTAAAGTGGTTCCTTTTTTCAAAGTATTATCTTTGCTGACTTCTGCATCTGTATAGGCATATCCACCAATAATTTTCCAAGCTGGAGTGATTTGCCCTGCAACATTTAGCTCAATACCTTGACTACGAACTTCACCAGCAGCAACTTTATAGGCTGAATCTACAGGATCGAGAGTTAAGACATTTTCTTTTTTTGCATAAAAAATCGCAGAGTCAACCGATAGCATATTGTCGAGTGCTTGCCATTTAAAGCCTAACTCGTAAGCCATGCCTTCCTCTGGGTCAAATCCCTCTCCATTACGGCTAGCACCAGTGTTAGGTTTAAAAGATTTTGCAGCATTGCTATAGATTGAAAGGTCATCACGCGCTTTAAAAACTAAACCTAAACGCGGAATAAATGCGTCATGACTGGTATTCCAGTTTGCAGTATTCGGTAAAAGATTTTTGTAATCATGTTCGTAGTGCTCAAAACGTAAACCCACTAGTGCACTTAAACGCTCATTTAAATCGATTTGGTCTTGTACAAAAAGGGCAGTTGTTTTTAAATTTTCACGGTCATGGGTCGTAATGTTTTTAAGCTCGGGTAGAGGTTGGCCTAAAACTGGATCATAGATATTGATCGGGTAGTTATTTGACTTAGCATCTGAACGAATAATATATGACTTATAATCATAGTTTTCGTATTCAAGCCCAGTCACTAAAGTATGAGCTAGACCTAAAAGTTGGAAATTACCTGTTAGATTAATTTGGGCATCGGTATCTTGCCATTTTAATTCGCGATAGTTGTAATTTCGGTTTAAAGTTTCGCCGTCATCTTGAATGCCATTTGCCTCTACCGCATAGCCATGCAATTTACCATTTAAATATTGCACACCAGCATTTAGCTTCCAGTCATTACCAAGGTCGTGCTCGACTCTTAATTGAGTCATATTGTTATCATTGTAGAGTCGGTTGTTGTATTTACCTGTTTCCCATAAATAGGTTTCGGGTGAACTATTAAAAGACTTCTGACCTGCATAGCGTGTTTGACCACGATCAAGTGGATGCTGATTTCTTAAAATATCGGCTTCAAAGGTAACTTTTGTTGCGTCAGAAGCTTGCCATTGAATGACTGGTGCAATTCCATATCGTTTGGACTCGACATGATCGCGATAACTATCACCGCCTTCTGCAATCACATTTAGGCGATAACCTATATTTTCTGTATTAGGGATAATACCTGTGGTATCTACCGTAGTGCGATATAAACCTTCACTACTGAGCTGAGCACCTAAAGTGGTTTGTTGTTCAGACTTTGGTGTTTTAGAAATTAAGTTAAACGTACCACCTGGGTCACCACGACCATATAAGCTAGAAGAGGGTCCACGTAAAACGTCTACACGTTCAATAGTGTTGCTATCTGGAGCATTTGGATAACCACGGTTAATCGGGAATCCATTACGATAAAATTCACCGCTAGTGAAACCACGAAGATTAAAGCCTGTTAAACCTTGACCGCCAAAATTATTAGCACGGGTCACACCGCCAGCTAAATCAAGCGCTTCAATCAAACGTGTCGCGCCAATATCTTCGATTACTTTTTGAGTCACTACACTGACAGATTGTGGCGTATCTTTTAATGCGATTTCACTACGTGTTGCGCTACTTGAACTATCGACTTTATAAGTTTGGTTGGCAGCTTGTTGGGCTTTAATCTTAATGGTAGCGAGCGTTGTTGAGGAATTATTGGTTTCTGCGAAAGTACTTGAGATACAGCAGAGTTGAGCGATGCTCAGGGAGAGGAGGCGAAGTTTAAGATCCATTTAAAACCTTGTTGATAATAAATATCAGTATAAAAATAAGAATTATTATATTGTAAATCTATGTAAAGGAAATATTGGATCGGTGATATATATGTACAAGTGTATTTTATTTGGAAATACAGAGAACTAGAAATATAAAAAAGTTTAAAAATGGAATAGAAAGGAATTCTATAAGAAAAGAATATGGCGTCCCTACGGGGATTCGAACCCCGGTTACCGCCGTGAAAGGGCGATGTCCTAGGCCTCTAGACGATAGGGACGTTGAGGATGGCGGTATCTTAAGAAGCCGCCACCAAACTGTCAAGGAGGTAAGGTGACAGTTTGTTCAAAATATAGCAAAACAGTTCAGCAGTCTTCTGAGTATCGTACAAAGCAGAGTGTGCTTCTTTACCATCGAACTCAATTCCAGCTTGAATACAAGCTTTCGCAAGCACAGTTTGTCCAAACATAACAGCACTTAAAGTAACCGTATCCATCACTGAAAAGCTATGAAATGGGTTTTGGTTTTTTGTGCTTGTACGCGCAATTGCTGCTTGTACAAAACCAAGGTCAAAATGCGCATTGTGGCCCACTAAGACAGCATGTGTACAATGTTGCTGTTTACGGACTTCATTTACCGATTTAAAAATACGGCGTAATGCAGTGCGTTCATCTTCAGCCATTGCAATACGCATTGGATTGAATGGATCAATACCAATAAAATCTAACGAACGGCGATCGAGATTAGCCCCTTCAAACGGGTTAATATGTGCATGAAATGCTGGACCAGGGACAAATTGTCCCTGAGCATCATACACAATTGGAATGCACGCAATTTCTAGCAATGCATCTGTCTGGGCATTAAAACCTGCCGTTTCAACGTCAACAACAACAGGTAAGAAGCCACGAAAACGTTGGCCAATGACCGGGACAGAGGTTTCTTGTGTCACACTTTTCTCCATTGCAGCGTTTTCCCGGCATGCAGCGGGATAATTTTTTGATCATCTAAATAATCAAAAGATTCTGGAACGAGGTTATCTTCTTTTACCAAGGTAATGGTAGAAGTATTACGTGGTAGCCCGTAGAAGTCTGCACCAAAGTGGCTTGCAAAACCTTCTAAACGCTCTAATTTACCCACTTGGTCAAATGCTTGAGCATAAAGTTCAATTGCATTAGGCGCACTATAACAGCCCGCACAGCCACACGCATTTTCTTTTGCATTTTGCGAGTGAGGAGCACTATCTGTACCCAAGAAAAATTTAGGGTTACCGCTCGTTGCAACTTCAAGCAAAGTGGTCTGGTGAGTTTGACGCTTTAAAATTGGTAAGCAATAGAAATGCGGTTTAATACCACCAACCAACATATCATTACGGTTAAATAATAAATGTTGAGGCGTAATGGTTGCAGCCACATTGCGATCTTGTTCTAAAACAAAGTGCGCAGCATCGCTTGTTGTGATGTGTTCAAGTACCACTTTAAGTTTTGGAAACTGTTTTAATAACGGTGATAAAACTTCGTCTAAGAAGCGTTTTTCACGGTCAAAAATATCAACGTGGTTATGAGTCACTTCACCATGAAGCAATAACGGAACTTGATGCTCTTCTAGTTGCTCAATGACTGCATAAACTTTACGAATGTCACTTACACCGTTATCAGAGTTAGTGGTCGCGCCTGCTGGATAAAGTTTAATGGCATTTACATGTCCAGATTCTTTAATTTTACGAACTTCGTCTGGTGAGGTGAAATCAGTAAAATAAAGCACCATACGTGGGTCAAAGTTAAGACCCTCTGGAACATGAGCAAGAATACGTTCACGGTAAGCCAATGCTTCTTCCACAGTTTTTACAGGTGGAACAAGGTTTGGCATACAGATCGCACGAGCAAATTGCTTGGCCAAATCAGGTACAGTACGTTTTAATGCTAAACCATCACGTAAATGTGCATGCCAGTCATCTGGCTGGAGCAGGGTAATAGAATCCAAGGCAGTTCAAACTTCGAAATAAAACAAATGATAATCGATAAAGTGTGAAAATGGTAACGAGAATTACGGACAAATGGCAAAATAAAGCGGCAGAGGCCTTAAAAAATAATGTTATATTTTGTTAATGTGTAATGGGCAGGAATCAAGTAGTGGTGAATAGGGGAAATGTACATGAATTACTCAAAGCAAAAGAAGAAATAGAATATTTAGTAACTCTACATACCCATCGTTATGCCAATATACCTCTGCCACATCAATTAGAAAAAAAATTCTGGTGTTTAAATCTTGAGCGAACTAAACAGAATATCTCAAAATTTTTAGCAAGTGGCGTTTTAACCTATCTCATTTTCATATTGCTGGCTCTACCTACAGACTATTTGGTCATAGGGGTGCCTTATATTACTTGGGATTTTATTTACTGTTTACTTAGCGCAATTAATATTGCTTGTGCACTGCTGTTATTTTGGGTTTTTGCAAAGTTTAAAAAACTCACTGAATATTTTTATATCGCCGCATGTGGCATTGTATTTTTGACTATTATTATCAATGCAATGTTGCTCCTTAGCGTAGAAAATGTCGCTCTTAAAAACCAGTCGATGTTATTACTTTCCTTCTTATATATGCTGGGTTTTATTTTAAGCGGAATAAAGCCTCTACATATGCTTTATGTAGGTTTAACAGCAGCCTTTTGTGTTTTTTCCCTACTGATTTTATGGCAAGCGAATTGTGATTTTATTGCTTTGGGAAGAGCGCTGTTTGGAAGTTGTATTTTAGGTTTTTCAATTAGTACGATGCTTACCTCAAGAGAAAGAAGCCTTTTTTTAAATAATCAGCTTGCTGAGCTTAACGAACAGATTTTACGTATTGAAGCATCTGAATTGCTTCATTTAAGCCAGCAGGATGCACTGACGAATATCTCAAATCGACGTACTTTTGATGAGATGTTCGACTTTTTTTACTATCGTGCAAAGCAAGAAAAGCGCCCATTGGCTGTTTTATTTATTGATATCGATTTTTTTAAAAATTATAACGATTTTTATGGGCACCAAATGGGGGATAAAGTCATCTCATCTATTGCCGCTGCAATTAAAAATTCGATTCGGCATGTTGATTTTGTTGCCCGTTATGGTGGAGAAGAGTTTGTCGTGCTGTTACCGAAAACACCTGCTCAAGGCGCCTATGCCGTCGCTGCAAATATTTATAAAGCGATTGAGCGACAAGCGATTCCTCATGCAGCATCTTTAGTCTCTAAGCATGTCACGATTAGTTTAGGTTTTACTGTTTATACAGAAGGTTTTAAAGTAAATCAGGAAAAATTAATTCACGCTGCGGATCAAGCTTTGTACCGAGCTAAGCAGCTTGGACGTAACCAGATTTATTATCAACCTTTGGAAGTAGCAGAACTTGTTTGAGCACAAATATTTGAAATAAAAAAGCCACCGTTGTCGGTGGCTTTTTTATTAAGTAAGAAAATTATTTTTTCTTGCTATCAAGTTGTGGTACAGCAGAACCTTGGCCGATTGAAAGCAAACCAGCATCTGTATAGATACCAAGTTTTGCACGTGTATCGGTAATGTCGAGGTTACGCATAGTCAATTGACCAATACGGTCCATTGGCGTAAACATTGAATCGCCTTTTTCCATTGTTAAACGTTCAGCTTCGTACGTTAAGTTTGGAGATTCAGTGTTCATGATGGTGTAGTCATTACCACGACGAAGTTCAAGAGTTACTTCACCAGTAATCGCTTTAGCAACCCAACGCTGTGCAGTTTCACGCAACATAAGTGCTTGAGAGTCGAACCAGCGGCCTTGGTAAAGTAAACGACCTAAACGTAAACCGTTAATGCGGTATTGTTCGATCGTATCTTCGTTATGAATACCAGTAACCAAACGCTCATAAGCAATATGAAGAAGGGCCATCCCCGGTGCTTCATAAATACCACGAGATTTCGCTTCGATAATACGGTTTTCGATTTGGTCAGACATACCTAAACCATGACGGCCACCAATACGGTTTGCTTCAAGAATAAGCTCAACCGGATTGTCAAAAGTTTGACCGTTTAATGCAACAGGTACACCTTCTTCAAAACGTACAGTCACTTCTTCTGGAGTAATTTCAACTTCATCTTTCCAGAAAGCAACGCCCATAATTGGGTCAACGATTTTGATACCAGCATTTAAGTATTCAAGATCTTTTGCTTCGTGAGTTGCGCCCAACATATTTGAGTCAGTTGAGTACGCTTTTTCTTTTGACATTTTGTAGTCAAAACCGTTGTCGATCAGGAACTGTGACATTTCTGCACGGCCGCCAAGCTCATCGATGAAGTTTTGATCTAACCAAGGCTTATAAATTTTAAGATTCGGATTAGTCAACAAACCATAACGATAGAAACGTTCAATATCGTTACCTTTATAAGTTGAACCGTCACCCCAGATGTTTACGTCATCTTCTTTCATTGCAGTAACTAACATTGTACCTGTTACTGCACGACCTAATGGAGTCGTATTGAAATAAGGAACACCACCTGTACTGATATGGAATGCACCACACTGAATCGCAGCAATACCTTCAAGCGCAAGTTGTAAGCGGCAGTCAATTAAGCGAGCTTTTACAGCGCCGTATTGTTCTGCTTTCTTTGGAATTGCATCGTAGTCATCTTCATCAGGCTGACCTAAGTTTGCAGTATATGCATAAGGTTCTGCGCCTTTTTGTTTCATCCACAATAAGGCAGCTGAAGTGTCTAGGCCTCCGGAGAAGGCAATCCCAACTTTTTTGCCTACTGGTACATGCTGCAAGATAGTTGCATTATCAGTCATTGCTAATCCTAACATTTATGAAAAAGACCCCATATAGGCGGTCTTGAGAATTCTGAATGGCGGCTATTGTAGCACTATTCATGGTGCTTTTTTTCGCAAAAAAAGCATTAATTCACTTGTTCTGATTCGAAGTTTTAATTTGATAAAAAATATAAGGCTATTTATAGAATAAGAAGAAGTGAATGAAGTATTGTTCTTAAATAAATGGATTGACCATAAGCTCCGATAAATTTCTTTGCATGGTCATCCAAAATTATCAAAAAAGTATTAAAGTACTATGCAACAAGTTGCAAAAAATTATTGGGACGCAGCATGACAAGTTACGCCAATTTATTAAAACCATTACATTTGGGCTTTACTACCATTAAAAACCGTGTGGTGATGGGTTCCATGCATACGGGGCTTGAAGACCGTTTTTACAATTATCCAAAACTGGCAGCTTATTTTGAAGAGCGTGCGAAAGGTGGGGTTGGCCTGATTGTGACAGGTGGTATCTCACCGAACCGTCAAGGATGGTTAGCACCTGCTGGCGGAACCATGAATAGCTTATTTGATATTCCACAGCATCGTCTGGTTACACATGCTGTGCATAAACATGGTTCTAAAATCTTAATGCAAATTTTGCATGCAGGTCGCTATGGTTACCAGCCGTTTGTTGTGTCTTCAACTGCAATTAAATCTCCAATTTCACCTTTTAAACCACGCCAGCTTTCTGAAAAAAATATTCTGAGCACAATAGAAGATTACGCACAGTGCGCCGATATTGCCAAAAAAGCAGGTTATGACGGTGTCGAAATTATGGGTTCGGAAGGTTATTTAATTAACCAGTTTTTAAGTCGCCACGTGAACCAGCGTACTGACCGTTGGGGTGGTGAAATTGAAAACCGTATGCGCTTTCCAGTCGAGATTGTTAAAGCGATCCGTGCCAAAGTTGGTGAGAAATTTATTATTTGTTTCCGCTTGTCTTTACTCGATTTAGTCCATGACGGTAACACCATGCAAGAGGTGGTGACTGTAGCCAAAGCTTTAGAAAAAGCAGGGGTGACTTTATTAAATACCGGCATTGGCTGGCATGAAGCTCGTGTGCCGACCATTGTAACATCTGTGCCTCGTGCCGCTTTTGTCGACTACACTGCTCATGTAAAACAACATATTTCTATTCCGATTATTGCGTCAAACCGCATCAACATGCCTGAAACTGCCGAAAAAATTTTGGCAACTGGCAAAGCAGATATGGTTCAAATGGCACGCCCTTTATTGGCCGATGCGTTTTGGGTAAATAAAACTGCGACTAACCGTGTTGATGAAATTAATACCTGTATTGCGTGTAACCAAGCCTGTTTAGATCATGCTTTTAAAAATAAGCGTGTGTCTTGTTTGGTTAACCCACGTGCAGGACATGAAACTGAACTGGTCTATTTAAAGACTAAACAGCCTAAGCGAATTGCAGTTGTTGGCGGTGGAGTAGCGGGTATGTCGGCGGCAACTGTTGCGGCAAGCCGTGGCCATGCAGTGACGCTGTTTGAGGCAACTTCGGATGTAGGTGGTCAATTTAACTTTGCCAAAGTTGTACCAGGCAAAGAAGAATTTCACGAGACGATCCGCTACTTTAAAGTCCAACTCGAAAAAACAGGGGTGGACGTACGTTTAAATACTCGCGTAAATCGTGAACAACTTGAACGTGAAGGTTTTGATGAAGTAATTGTTGCAACTGGTGTAATCCCTCGCGCATTAAAAATTGAAGGAAGTGACGCACCACAAGTCCTTTCGTATGCTCAAGTTTTGAAAGGGGCAGAAGTCGGGCAAAAAGTTGCAGTGATTGGTGCGGGTGGTATTGGTTTTGACGTGTCAGAATTTTTACTTAAACCGCCACATCAACCACAGCCTCAACCTTTGGCAGATTGGCAACGTGAATGGGGTGTAGACCCAGATCCGAACTATGTTTCTGAAGGTGGTATGCAGCCGCCAGAAGTTGAACCAGCAATCCGTGAAATTTATTTACTACAACGTAAAACCACACCACTCGGTATTGGCCTTGGTAAGACTTCGGGTTGGGTACACCGTGCACAGCTTAAAAAGCATGGCGTACGTATGCTTCGTGGTGTGCAATATAAAGCAGTCACTGATGAAGGACTTTGGATTGAGCACAATGGTCAAGACCAGCTTTTACGTGTAGACACAGTTGTAGTGTGTGCAGGTCAAGAGTCGGTAAAAGACTTGATGCCAAAAGAAGGTGAGTCGACTATAGCGAATTACCATATTATTGGTGGTGCAAAGCTCGCAGCAGAGCTAGATGCGAAGCGTGCGATCAAAGAAGGAGCAGAATTGGCTGCGCAACTGTAAAATTGATGAAACAATATGCACTTGAACACAAAGCGATGATATTTTTCTTGAATAAAATGAATAAGCTTTGTATTCTTACGCACATGGAAGCGTGGCAGAGCGGTTTAATGCACCGGTCTTGAAAACCGACGAGGGTGTGAGTCCTCCGTGAGTTCGAATCTCACCGCTTCCGCCAAATTCAAAATAAGCCCTTGTTTTTACAAGGGCTTATTTTTTATCTGTAATTTTACCCCTCATCCTACCCCACATTAAAACTTGGATTAGAATAGTCAAAATAAGAACAATTCAGATGGCGTTGGATAATCGATAAATTGAGTTTAATTTGTCTCTTACAGAATAGACTCATATATGAATGTTTTGTCTATCTACTTTTACCTCTGTTCTTATTGCTCAGGATCATGGGGATTCTTATTGTTGGGGTTATTTTGATCAGTTATTGGCTGATCTGTAGGTAGTTTTCCCTTATTGGGGGTAATATGTATAAGGTAGCTTTTAAAATAATTTATAAAGTGATGAATATTTCTTTTAATTTTATCTGGACATTAAAATTATTATTAATAAAAATAGTAAATGAGTAAGGTTTTTTCTTACTCATTTACTGCTAATAATTTTTCATAGAATGGATGATTATTTTAAAAAACGTTTATATCCTAAGTTTTCAGAAACTTCAACGTAAGGATAGTTGATATTATTTAAGGTATTTATCAGTATCTCTGGATTACTTGGCAAGTTTGAATCTTCTAATCCAACAAGTACCCTGCCTTCAGCAGCGCCATGATTCCGATAGTGAAATAATGTAAAGTTATATGATGGCCCTAGTGAATTTAAGAATCTTAGAAGGGCACCAGGTCGTTCTGGAAACTCAATCCGAAATAGACGTTCATTAATTTTATTTGAATTTCCTCCGATTAGATATCGAATATGTAATTTCGCAATTTCATCGTCAGATAAATCATCTAAATCATAATTATTTTTAAGTAGATTATAAATCTCGTAACGTTCTTTTTCGCCTGATTTTAAGCTTATACCAACAAAGACATGAGCACTAGAATTCTCATTTAGACGATAATTAAATTCAGTAATATTTCGGCCCTCTAAAGCTTTACAAAATTTTAAAAATGCACCTTTTTCCTCTGGAATCTTGACTGCATAAATGGCCTCTTTTTTCTCACCAATTTCTGTACGTTCTGCAATATAGCGGAGGCGGTCAAAATTCATATTAGCTCCGCACACTATCGAGACAATATTTTTGTTTTTCAAAGCATATTTTTCTATATATTTTTTTATTCCTGCTAATGCTAATGCACCTGCTGGCTCAACAATACACCTATTTTCATCATAAATATCTTTAATAGCAGCACAAATCTCATCAGTATTAACAGTTACTACTTCTCTATCAACTATTGGACCTGAATTATCGGATTTATTTAACTGAATGATTTTGAATGGCAAGTCACCAATTTGCGATACTGCAATGCTATCTGCGAATAGGCCTACTTGTGACAAAACAACACGTTCATTTTTATCAAAAGCTGCCTTTAAACAAGCCGATTCATTATATTCAATAGGAATTACTTTAACGTGGGGGGCAATTTCTCCAAAATAAGCAGCAATTCCAGCTATTAATCCTCCACCTCCTACAGCAACAAAAACGTATTCAACATCATTGAATTGGCGCAAAATTTCGTTAGCAATAGTACCTTGTCCTGCTATTACTAGTTCATCATCATAGGGCGGAATAAATGTTAAACCTTCATCTTTTGATCGTTGAATAGCATATTTATTCGCTATATCAAAATTATCACCATATAGAATTACCTCACCACCTAATCGTTTAACTGCTTGAACTTTAATATCTGGTGTAGGTTTTGGCATTACAATAATAGTGCGTATACCTAGTTTGCATCCTGATAAAGCTACACCTTGCGCATGATTTCCAGCTGAGGCAGTAATAATGCCATTGTTTAATTGATTTCTGCTTAATTGACTAATGCAATTGTAAGCACCACGTAGTTTAAAAGAAAAAACAGGCTGTAAGTCTTCTCGCTTAAAATGAATATTGTTTTTAAATTTTTGGCTAATTTTAGGTGCTGGTTCAAGAGGGCTTTCAATAGCGACATCATAAACAGTTGATTGTAAAATTTTTCGAACCAAGCGTTGAAGCATATTAGTTTTCCTTATTACATATTCAAATTAAATAAATATTGAATTAAAATCAAGAATTTTTTCATAGGATAGTTTTATTATTAAATAATAAATAAATTTAAAAAGAAAGATAACTAATATCTTTTGAGTACAAGAATGCAGTAATTTTTTAAAAAAATTTTTAAATAAAAGTTGTTGAAATTTAATAATAAGTTTCTCAAATTATCTTACTTAAGTAGACAGATTATTCTACTTTTGATTTTTTCTAATTTTTTATATAAATTTTATAAATAATAAATTTATGCTTTATTTTGGTGCATTTTTAACTTTTGGTAAAAAAATAATTATAAAAATATTGACGATATATTTTTTGCGTGATAAAAAACATCCACTCAAATAAATTTAATACTTTTAATAAACTAAAATTTAAATGTGGAGTAAGTATGTCTTTTGAATATTATGAAGATGATTTTATAAATTTAGATGTAAATAAAATTTATAATTTATTGACGAAAGGTGATTCAGAAGGGCGTGTTTTATATATTATAAGAAATGCGGTGGATATTAAAATATGTCAGAAAATCGAGAAAAACTTTTATGAAATTATGAGTAATAAAGGAAATCATCGGCCTGATGATGGCTTTGTTAAAACAGAACAAATAGGTTCATCACAATTTCATAAGACTGGGGAAGAGTATATAGAGTCAACGCTACAATCTAATATAGATGTATTTAATTTATATACTGGAATCTCTAGCGATATTGTAAGGAGCTTATATCTTGATGAGAAGCTTGAAGATTTTTTTCTAAAAAAAGGGATTATTTATAGAGCTTCTGTATATAAGGGAAATTCAGCAAATTTTGCTACGACAAGACGATGGTTAGATAATGGAAATATGTCATTATGGCCACATGATGATAGTGCTCAACTTAGATTTGCCGAAAAAGATAAATATGAAATACATGAAATAAAAAATGTAATTTCATCAAATCTATGTATCTGTGATGCATCAAGTGGAGGAGAGTTAAAGGTTTGGAATTGTAAACCAGATGATAAAATTCGTAATGAATTCGGTATATTAAATACTGGATATCCTTATCCATTAGAGTTTTCTGAGAAATTTGAAAACTTTACAGTGCATTTGGCACCTGGGGATTTATATTTTTTGAACGCATCTTACCTACATGGTGTTACTAGTTCTGTAGCTAATGAAAGAATTAGCTCTGGCCGTTTTTTAGGATATTTTAATAACAAGATAGTTTATTGGACATAACAGGGAGTTATGAAAATGACTATTAATAATATTATACAAAGTTTAAAAAATGAAGGTTATAGCCGCTTTAGTCTTGAGGATTTTAAAGATTTTAAAGTGGATGAGTTAGATATTGATATTTTGAAGTCTCATTTTTCATTAATGCCTTTAGATAAATATTCGAATGGTAATAGACTACGTAACTATATTCAAGTTTCGTTAAATGATGGTGAGATAAAATATGGTAAATTTGAACCTTATCAACAGACCAAAAAATATAATCCAATTACAGGTGGTATTGTAAGAGATTATGAAAGTATTAGTAATAAAATATTAGAACTGGATCTGTTTAATCAAATTATTAAAAAAGATATTGAAATAATTGAAAGTATTGAAGAGATGAATCCAATTACTGATTTAATGATAGGTATACATCTTTTTAGATATAAAGCTGGAGTAAATCCAGCATATAGTTCACCATCTTGGTTACACAAAGATGATGAAGATATAGTTTTTTTACATTTGATTGATGTGTCTAGTGAGTTAATTGGTGGTGATAATATAATTGCAAAGAATCCAAAGAAAATTGAGTATGTTTTCAAGTTAAAAAAAATTTTTGATACTTTGGTTGTAAATCATAATTGTTATCATGCTGTGACCCCTATGGGGATACCGGATCATTATGATAAAAATAAATTTTTACATAGAGATATTATTTTGGTTACTTTTCAAAGAAGAGAAAAGGATAATTAAATGGATAAGTTGGCAGTAGTAGTTGGTAGTGATGGTGGTATAGGAAAAGAAATTGTATACCAATTACTGGATAATGATTATAAAGTAATTGGTCTCGATTTAAATAATAATATTTTTTTAGATAACTTTGAGTTTTATAAAATAGATATTGGTGATAGTAAAAAATTGTACCAATTTGATTTCGAAAATTTTAATTTTGGAGATTATAACGTTTTAATAAATGCTGCTGGTATTAGAGAGATTTTACCATTGTTAGATTTAGATTTAACTCAGTGGGAAGAGGTTATTTCAATAAATCTAACAGCTCCCTTTATCTTATCCAAAAATTTTTGTAGAAAATTAGTTGCAGAAGATAAAAAAGGTTCTATCGTTAATATTGCTTCTGTAAGTGGAATGATGGGTGAGCCTGATAGAACTGCTTATGTTTCATCTAAGCATGGATTAATTGGGCTTACTAAACAATTTGCAATTGAGTTTGGTAGAAAAGGAATCAGATGTAATTCGATATCACCTGCAATTACAAGAACTAGCATGACAGAGGCTTATTTTCAAGATGAAAAAATATTAGAAAAAATAAAGAATGGCATATATTCAACAAGAGTAGGTGAACCTAAAGATATTGCAAATGTTACATTATTATTGGCGAATAAGGATTCACTTTTTATTAATGGTTCAAACTTTGTAGTTGATGGTGGTTGGACCTGTGGAAAAGACCTCTAAATAAAATTTACTTATAAAGGATCTAAAATGATTAAAACGATTTGGCTTTCTTGGGAAGAACAGCAGAAGTTAAAAAAAATCTTAAACAATTTTAATGATTTCACCGATGATAAGTTATTCAGTTCACTTGATTTTTTAAAAATTCAACTGAAAGAAATACTTTCAGAAGATACTCTAAAGCAGTTACAATCATTTATAACAAGTGATACTAATATTATTAGAATCAATGGACTTCCTTTTGATTATGATATTGGTGAAACACCATATGATGGTTATGTTGATAATGCTGCCTTACCCATAGCAAGTGTTATGCAATTTGCAATTTTTGCAGCATGCAATATTTATCCTATTTCTTATTTAAGAGAGAACAAAGGGCTACTTTTTAGACATGTTGTTCCTACAAAGAAAAGAGCTAATAGGGTGAGTTCCCATGGTAGTGCTCTTACCTTGGATATGCACGTTTCTAACCCGATTCTTCCAATTATTCCTGAAAAAACAAATAATGTTTCGGGTTCACCAGAAATATTATCTTTTTATGGACTACGACCTGATCCTAATGTTTTTACTGAAGTCGTTGAACTTGATGAAGTTTTGGATCAACTAGACCAAGAAACAATTAATAAATTATGTGAAAAAAAATATTATTTCCGTATGCCTTCTTCATTTAATGGTGATGAATTAAAAGGTCCCTTAGCTATTTTAGGCGTAAAAGATGGTATTTATTATAATAGAACTGATATGGATACAGTGATTCCAATAGATTATGAAGCCTTAGTAAGTTTAAATAATTTCATGGAAGCAACAAAAACGGTAAAAAATTATAATCGCCTTCAACTTCCACCAGGTGATATGCTAATTTTTAAAAATCAAAGAACATTACATTCACGTCAAAAGTTTATTGCGCGTTACAATGGTTTGGATCGTTGGATGGTAAGGTTATATGGTACTACTGATATGACAAGACATCATTTTCATGACAATAAACAAAAGTACTTAGGAGTAACTTTTTAATGAATGCGCTTATAATTGTAGACAATAAAGATAATTTAAATAAAATTAATGATGTTAATTTGAGTGATATTAGTTATGTAAAAAAATACTTACCCTTAGATTGCGAAGAATTAGTATTTAAAAAAGAGTATGAGAATATTGATATAGCTGTTGAAAGTTGCAAAAAAATCATTATTTCTTTAAATGAGGAAAGATGGGATGATATTTTTTTAGGAATTAATGGAATCTTAACTCACATAACTGAAGAAACAACTATTGAAAACTATTCTGATTTACCTAAAGATAAATTGAAAATTTATGAAAAATTTTTAACATCGAAAAATCTAATTTTTATTAATAAGGTTTAGTTTCGTTCTTAAATCTTTAGTTAACATTGTGTATAACTAATTATTATGAAATAAATTATTAAAATGAGGTTTGCAATGCTCTCACAAAAATCAGCCAGTATAAAGTCCTCTGCAGTTAGAGAATTACTAAAATATAGTAAGGTTCCTGGAATTATTTCTTTAGCTGGAGGAATTCCTGCAACTGATCTAATTGACGTTGATGGAATAGATATTACTATTCGAGAAATTTTAGCTAAAGAGCATCGCAACCTTTTTCAATATAGTGTTACTGAAGGTGAGGAAAATTTTCGCTACCAAATAGCAAATTGGATTAAAGATTTTAATTTTAAAATAAATCCAGAAAATATCCTTATTACAAATGGTTCACAACAAGCGATAGACTTATTAAATAGAGTATTTTTAGATAAAGGTGATAAAGTCTTAGTAGAAAGACCTACGTATTTGGCTGCTTTACAACTTTTTGGTTATTCAGATGTCGAAGTAGTGGAGCTCGACTACACAAATGATAAATTGGATCTTAATTCATTAGAGATAGTTTTAAAGAAAGGGGGGGTAAAGATGTTATATTTAACACCAAACTTTGCTAATCCAAGTGGTAAAACTATTGATTATGAAACACGGGTTGGAATAATTAAATTAACCCATAGACATAATGTGGTAATAATTGAGGATGATCCATATGGCTTTCTTAGATTTAGTGGTGAATTTATAAAATCACTTTTTACTATTGCGCAAGAAATCTATGGTGAAAATCACAATGTATGCTATATGTCTAGTTTTTCTAAGATATTTTCACCTGGATTACGTTTAGGATGGACAGCAATCCCTTCTAAATTTATTCAAGCCGTGGTAGTAGCTAAACAAGCTCTAGATCTACACACTTCTACTTTAAATCAAAATATTGCTGCACATTATATTGAATCAGGAAAATTGAATACTAGACTAGATCTGCTTAAAAACACTTATAAAAAGCGAAGAGATTTATTAATTAACTCATTAAATAAATATGTAGGAGATGAACTATCTTTTAATGTTCCTCAAGGAGGTATGTTTTTGTGGTGTCATTTAAGAAGTAATATTAATGCAAAAATATTATTAGAAGAGAGTATTAATGAAAATGTAATTTTTGTTCCTGGTGAAGTCTTCTTTGCGCATAATCCAGAGAGAAACTCTCTTCGTTTATCATATTCTATGATTTCTTCTGAGAATTCTGATTCTGCAGCTTATAGGATTTTTAAATCTATTAGTAAGCTTAAAAGCAATAAAACAGTGTTGTCGAATTGAATATGACGTTTATATGACCTTGGTTTATTTTATAATGATTTCTAAGGTCCTGTTTATTTTTAATTTTTAAAGTTAGAGTATTCGTTTTTGGAAAATAATTTATTAAAAAAGTCTCAAAGATTAATTTATATAAAATTATCTTTAGTCTCTATGATCTGGGGAGGAACTTTTGTTGCAGGAAGATATATCTCAAGTTCTATACCTCCACTTATGTCAGCTAGTTTTAGATTTTTAATAGCTAGTGTTATTTTAACTTTTTTTTTAATATTCTTTACTGATGGTTTTAAAAAAATAGATATTAGACAATTATTAACCATCACTGCTTTAGGTTTTTGTGGTGTATATACATATAATGCTCTTTTCTTTTATGGATTAAATTATATAGATGCATCTAGAGCATCTCTGATTGTTGCTTCTAATCCACCTGTGATGGCTTTATTAGGATACCTTTTTTACAAAGAAAAAATTTCATGGTTAAAATTTATAGGTATAATTTTATGTGTCTTAGGAGCTTCTATAGTAATTTTCGGTAAATCTCCTGACTTGTTATTAAATCAACGTCAACTTTTTTGGTTAGGAGATATCTTAATTTTTGGTTGTGTATTAAGCTGGGCCGCTTATAGTATTTTCTGCAAAAAAATTGTAAATGAAATTGGCCCATTATATACAGTTACGTATTCAATTTATGCTGGTACTGTTATGCTTTTTATAACAGCTCTTTTAATGAAACAAATAAATTTTAATATTTTATCACAACTTACTTTTAGTTCTGTAATTAGTCTTTTTTATCTTGGAGCCTTAGGGTCGGCTTTGGGTTTTATTTGGTACTATGATGGCATACAAAAGATTGGCGCAACTAGAGCCAGTGTTTTTATAGCTTTAAATCCTTTAACTGCCGTTTTGTTAGGGGCTTTAGTACTTCACGAGAAATTATCTTTTTCAACTTTAATTGGGGGGGCTTTAATTATAGTGGGTATTATTTTGTGTAATAAAGTAATAGTTAAAAAAATCTAAAAATTTGGCACAAATAAGAAAGTATCAAAGGATGTATTTTTTGTAGTTTACTTCTCGTTGTTTCTGCTTAAATTGTTATTAAGTCCTTTTTATAAGGGCTTGTTTTTTTATCTGTTATTTTACCCCCCTAAACCTACCCCATATTAAAACTTGGATTAGAATAGTTAAAATAAGAATAATTCAGATGGCGTTGGATAATCGATAAATTGAGTTTAAGTTGTCTCTTGCAAACTAAATTTAGATGTAAATTTACTGTACACCTAGTTTTTGACCTGTTCTTATTGTCCTTGGTCATGATGATCTTCTTTATTGAGATCATTTTGCTTAGTCATTTTTGGGGATTTTAGATTAGTCTAGTATCCCTACTTTTTGATTCGGGTTAGGTGTGGTATTCGTTATACCTTGAAATGCGAATGCAACAGCTCGCTGTGACAAAGTACAGCGGGCTGACTTTTATAGAAGAATTTGGGAGTGGGCCATTAATCGGATGATTTCTCTGCTTCAGACAATAGTTCTCTTGCCATCTCTATTGCTTGCTTGTGTGAAGAGGCTAGAAGTAGGGGGTAACCCCAGAACTTGGCAAAAACGGTTGAAAAAGCTTTGTAGCCAAAACGTTTCGTTGAATTAGGTTCAATCAAGATCATTGCTAAAACAAGCCTTCGCAATTCAAGTTTGTGTTTTTTCATCCACAGGGCAGTACGTTTCTTCTCTTCTGGAGAGTGCTCATGGTCGTTGGTTGGCACGGTATCACTCAAGAGTATGAACGGTTTATCACGCTTTAAATTGGCTTCAAATTCATCGAAGTCTTTTTGGTGATCATGCCCAGGTTCTTGTGAAAGATTCATCCAAACCAAAGGGAAGTCAGAGCTATTCATTGACATGGTTGTCTCCTGTATTTTTGATATTTCGCCAAGTGGCTGAAATTGCGAATAGACCAGATAATGTAACGAAGAGTATTGCTGTAAAGGCTATGTGCCAACCGTCACGTGATCCGTCTGAGATTCCTCCTAGAGTCGTCAGAACAACAAGCAGGCTGCCGAGAGTTAGAACAATCCACTGTGCTGTTCGTGTGCCAATTAGTGCGAGAAGTACTGTGATGATCCAAGAGCCATAGAATGCGGAAAACATCCACAATACATTGGTCTCAAATGTAATTACCGGTGTCGCTCCATGAATTTTCACAAAGTCATTTATGTAAAAGAACAACTGGAACGTGACAAAAAATACAGCCCCAACGGTTGTCGTTAACCAGTAAAGAGTGATTTTATTTGCGTTATTCATGGGTAAGCCTTTGGGTGGGGTTGAAGTAGGAAGTGACATAAAAATTTCTCAAGAATCAATTGTTGGATATTCATAGAAACCGAAATTGGGTGAGGTATTTGTTCACTCGAAAATTAATACTTGTAATTCAAAGTGACCATCATGTTGCGCGGTGCGCCATAGCTCACTGTGTCGAAATCACCTTTTTGTAGAGCGTATTTTTTGTCGAACACATTGTTGAGGTTAATAGTCACGTTGGCCTGCTTCGTGATGGAGTAACGTCCCATCAATGATGCCAAGGCATAAGAACGTTGCTCTCCACCGAGCGAACTGGTGCCAGTATTCGGTGCCTTGTAGAAGCGGCTTTGCCATTTAACGCCGCCTCCCAATGTCAACTTGCTCAACTCTCCAGATAATTGGTAGGTGGTAAAAAGTTGAGCTGTGGTGCGTGGTATTTGCGAGTTCAAGCGGATACCAGTGCCGTCTTTCGCTGTAAAGTGGGCGATACCTGCGTAGATATTCCAGTTTCGTGCTAATTCTCCCTGCAAATCTAATTCGACTCCGCGTGATTTCGTCCCATCCGTGCTTTTATAGGCTTGAGCACCACTTGGTGTATAGGTTCCTGCAACCATATGTGCCGCGTTATCAAGTTCGGTTTCGAACAAGGCCACTGATGCATTCAAACGTTTGTCGAAGTATTCGCTTTTCAGACCGATTTCTTTGGTTTTGCCTTTGGACGGCGTGAGTACGTTGCCATTGTTGTCCCGATAGTCAGTTTGCGGGTTGAAGATACCTGTGTAGCTGATGTAGGTTGAATAGGTTTTGTTGATGTCGTAGATCAAGCCAGCATATGGGCTAAACTCACCATTCTTTTTGTAATGTAACGAAGCGCCGTTGAAGCTGTCATCAATTTCGTAGTTGCTAAAGCGACCACCGATGATGAGTTTTAGAGGTTCAGACAGCGAAAATCGGGCAGCGCTATAAACACCGCTTTGTTTGATTTGGGTGTGGGTCGGTATCCATGTCATGGCTTGGAAGTCGGGGCGGGGAAAGACTGAATTCAAGTCATAGATATTGATGGGTGCAAGGCCTGCATAGAACGGTGCGATGTCCGCTTGAGTCGCGGTGTGGCGTGAACTTGTCGCTCCAACCACAAGGTCATGTTGGCGACCCAGCAAATTGAATGGGCCACTTGCCATCACGTCGAAGCTGTTCTGACGACTTTGCCCTTGAGATGCCAGTGCTGCCGGATAAGCCCCATAGGGATAAGTACCTAATCCAGTGATGTGATCAGGTTGGCCGATTAGACCGAGCAGCTCTGCGTCGTAGTTCGTGCGATATTGATTGGCAATTGCCTGAAGTTTCCAGCCGTTGTCGAAGTGGTGTTCAATCTCGGCGAATGCTGTTTTAAGTGTATTATCCCAATGGCTCCAGTCTTGCGCATAGTTTTGGGAGCGCGAATATTCTGCTTGTGTGCCGTCGCTGAACCAAAGCGGCAAGCCTCCCCAGGTTGAGCCTTTGGGCTTGATGTCTTGGTAATCATAGCCTAGGCTTACCGTTGTATCTGGAGTTAAATCCGTTTCGATAATGCCATAGATGCCTTGCTTATCTGGTTTGTAGCCGTCGATGTAAGAGTGTCCATCCTGATATGTACCCACCATGCGTGCGCGGATGCTACCATCCTTGTTTAATGGTGTTGAGATGTCACCCATACCCCTGTAAGTATCCCAACTCCCAGCGCCAAATGAGGCAGCTACCGAAAAGACACGAGTTGGTCGTTTGCGAATCAGATTGATGGCAGCCGATGGATTGCCAGTACCAGTGAGTAAGCCTGAGGCTCCACGTACGATTTCGACACGGTCGTAGAATGCGGTATCAAGGACGCTGATGCCACTCCCGTTGATGGTGTTACCAATGATCGTGGGGATGTTGTCATACTGAATATTGTTGATTAAAAAACCACGAGAATAGAAGCTTGTTCGTTCACTGTCTGATTGATAGGGTGCAATACCGACGGTGTTTTCTAGTACGCCTTGCACCGAATTAAGTTGCTGGTCATCCATGCGTTGACAAGTAATCACCGTCGTTGACTGTGGTGTTTCCCGAAGAGATAGAGGTAAATGTACCGCTGCTGCTGTCTCGCCTGTTGTATAGGAGCCTGTACCGTCGGTCTTTGTCACATTCGCTTGAGCTGTTACAGCGATGGTCGGCAAAGTTATTGTATCTAGAGAAGTTTTTCCCTCAGATTTGTTTTGCATTTGAACGGGTTCATTGGCAAATACTCCTTGTCCACTCATAAGAATAGCTACGGCAAATGCCGAACCGAGTGCGTGGCGTGGGGCATCTTTGATGGGGCTATCCAGCTCAGAATAGGCAGTATTCATACCGATTTTCCATTCGCTGTTTTCAGCCTCTTTGGAATAGCACATTAAATAATACTCATTATCATCTGTGTGCTTTATTTAACAATAGACTTGTTCTTCTTGATGGCGAAATTGAGCCAAATTATTGTTTGATTAGGCCAATTATGATGAGCGGATGCTGCTATTGTTCTCGGACAGGTGTGTGATGTTTATGAATGATTACCCATGCAGGAGATATGTACTCTATGTCATTCCCAAGACAAGATGCTCTCATCAGATTGAGATTTCATCAGGAAGAATAGTGTTGGGCACTTGCGAAAACTCTTCACTACTCATGCGATCAGATAGGTAGCGGGCTGGAGGCTTGCCTACCGCCTTGCGGAACATGGTGATGAACCCACTGGCGTTTTCATATCCCAGCTCTAATGCCACTGTTTGCACGCTTTCACCTTTGGTCATACGTTGAAGTGCAAGGATCACGTGCAGCTGCCGACGCCAGCGTCCGAAGCTCATTCCAGTTTCATTCAGGAAACGTCGACTCATACTTCGTTCACTCATACCAATGTAGACGGCCCAATCCGCTTTTGTGGTTTTATCAGTCGGGTTTGCCAATAGCATTTTCGTGAGTTGGCGCAATCGCTGATCGCGTGGCATAGGCAAATGTAAGTCTTCTACTGGGGCTGCCACTAACTCGTCGAGCAATGTGGCAATTAGTCTTTCCTCTGGTCCGCCCAAAGCGTACAACTCAGGAAAGCCTACAGCTTTCAGCAGTAACTCACGTAGCAATGGTGATACCGAAATTGTGCAACAAGTTGTTGGAAGCTCTGCTGCTGCATCAGGTTTGATGAATAAGCAATAACATTCGGTATTACCGACTCCTCTTGCGGAGTGTGGTAAGTCTCCAGGTATCCATATTGCACACTGCGGCGGTACGATCCAAATACCATTTTCGATTTCACAGTTAAGGATGCCGCGAACGGAGTAAATGAGTTGAGCCTTGTGATGTTGA
Source organism: Acinetobacter sp. WU_MDCI_Abxc222 (assembly GCF_025514755.1). Classification (NCBI taxonomy): domain Bacteria; kingdom Pseudomonadati; phylum Pseudomonadota; class Gammaproteobacteria; order Moraxellales; family Moraxellaceae; genus Acinetobacter; species Acinetobacter sp. WU_MDCI_Abxc222. The sequence goes on along the minus strand of NZ_JAHPVG010000005.1, from coordinate 25,212 downwards.
TGTCTCGCATTTTCCCAGCCTTTGGTTACTGAGGTGGCGCTCAAAGCTACAACAGGTCGAGGTACGCTATCGACATCTCTAGGCGGAACCAAATCAGTGAGGGTAATGTGTGACATGACGTATAAAACCTCGGACGGAAGATGAGGTATTGGCCTAATTGAAAAATATTATGATGAACTTGGGCAATAATGTCTAATGATTCAGTTGGAGTATGAATATATAAAGATATTAGATCTGGTTATTGAAAGTAATTCTCTTATTCACTTGACGAATTGTGTTGTTAAGTATTAATTAATGCTTATGTAATAGTGATTTAGTTAGAAAGTTGGGGTTTGAGAATAGCGACGCTAAAATTGCATGCGAACTCAACCCTAAATAGACTATTTATAAATGTTAAGAATAGCTTATTTTCTTGTTTTCATTATCAGACTACTTTTTGGCGTAACTATCTTGCAAAGTAAAATCGCCTGATATGTACCGAATTTAAATTAATAGATATGGATAGTTCATGAATTTAATAAATCACTGTAGTAAGTTATTTCTTGCAATTTTTCTTATGATGAATCTTTCAAATACATATGCAGCAAAGATGGAGGCTGTAGATGCGGAAGTACAGGAGAGTGCTGTAGATGCAATGGAAGCTGCTGGAGCAGAAGCTGTAGAGGCTGATGGAGGGGAGACTGCATGTCGTGCTGACGAGGCTTGTGATGTTGCATCTGCTGTTTCTGAGGATGAAATGTACGGTGGCATTCAACAGGAATATGTCGTAAAAGGCTGCAAGGTAACAATCTACAACGATGGGCCTGTGAAAATGGTCAATGTAAAGACGGATCAACCATGTGATGCTCCACTTCCTAAAGACCATAAATTTTCTAGATAGACTTTGTGTACCTATAAATTATTTTGTTCGCCTTTCTGTTTTTTCTCAAAATCATGAACCATTCGAATACGCTCTTCGGTTGCAGGATGAGAGGATAAAGTATCAAGAACAACTGAAGATAATTTATTAGCTGAAGATTCTTCCTGAGAAGTTGGTGGGTTGGACTGATTTTTTTTATCGATACCTTCTTCTGTTGTATCGCTTAAACGTTGTAAGAAATTTGCAAAGTGCGAGACTTCTATATGCTTCCTATCCATCAACTGTAAAGCATATAGATCGGCTTCGGACTCAAATTTACGTGAGTAATTTGCACCAATCATAGCGGCAGGTAAGGACGTAAATAAGTCTGAATTATCTCCTGTCATTGCAATGTATAATATACTTAGGCCTAAACTGGTTAACCCTTGTTGCAAACTATGGCGATAAACCAAATGGCCTTGTTCATGGGCTAATACGCCTAAGATTTCCTGATTCGTATGTGCCAATTTGATCAGTTCATCTGTGATAATAATCGTATTATTGGGTAGCGCTACAGCATTAGCCCCTAACTGGTCGCCTTTACGGAAGACTAATTTGGCTGGTTTGTTTTCAGCAACAGTATTCAAATATTGTTTAGTAATTTGATCTTTTTGAGTTTGTGCTAATTGGCTGGGTGCAGTCCAATTATTTAATACATAATTCTCGGCTTCATCACCTAATTTCTTTAAAGTATTCTCAGGTAACTGAAAAGCAAGATAATGGGACGTTGCTGGAACCCCCCATTTGACTAGACTGATCGCAAAAGTAATCACAAAAATTACACTAAAAAGAATAAGACCCGGAGAGCGTTCAAATTTCCAGATCGAATGTTGAACCTTTTTAGTTGTGTAATTAAACCATTCAGGTAATGCACTATGAAATTCAATTCGTGCATCATCAGATAATTCAATTACTGGGTGTAACTGTCCCAGCGCACCAATCAATTTCATATCAGTATATTGATAATGACGCTGAAGTTCTAATTGCTCACCATACCGAATTAGAACTTCAGATTCAGATTGAGCTGAAATCTGAGCAGGGTATGGTTTAGACACTAGGCCATCATAGAAAGTGATATCTACTGCGTGGGACATAAATTATTAAACTCAGATTATTATAAAGAGATGTCGATATCAAAAATATCACTGATTTCTTCAGCTAAAGCACTTTGCTCTTGTTGGGCTAGATTCATCATTTGATCTGGATCATCTAATAAAATTAAACTCATCGATTCAATCTGGTATTTATGAATACGAACTGCAGCCCAAGCAGACATTAAACCTATGGATAAGATTTTTACAATCCAGTTTGATGCTACAATCCATGCAAAACGCCATTGATTACAGTCTGTTTTAAATTGACTGTTTCCAACTGTAGTATTGTTCCATGTCGTAATAAAAATACGTGCAGCGATTAATGGATAAATAAATAATCCAATAAATGCATATACCGTAAATATTCCGAAGAATATAGCGTTTGGTGAGAACCCAGAAATTGTTCCTGCCATAGCAAAGTAAATGATTGAAAAAATAGCAATTATACCAATTGCAATAAAAACTGGTATATAAACTGCAGCCATATATGCAGACCATTTCGCGTTTAATTTAAAATTTAATTGTCCAGCATATAAGTTGTTAAGATAATATTTTTTATATAGCCAAATAGCTACAGGTGTAAAGATTCCTAAAGTGAAAATATATACCAATATACTCAAAAGAAAGACTTTATAAGATTCTTTTATCGTTCCACCAAAATAAAAACGTGCGTTGCCGAACTTACTATTTCTTGCAGTAAAACGCAAAGTAGCGCGAATTAGCCAAGGTACTGCTGCATATAATGCAATTAGTCCAACCACAGTCGCAATCATTGAATACTGTGATGAAATTGCAAATACGACGTAAATTCCTAATGCAATTAAACGTCCAATCAAAATCTTGGTTGGAATCCCTGTAAAATCAAAGCGGCGTTCAAAAAATTCTGTATTGCCATAGAAATAGCGTAAGCGACGAACTTTAGCCCAAGGTGCATATAAGCTTAAAGTAATAATAGTCAAAAGAATATTAACGATCCAGATTCCAAAATATTCTGAGGCATTCCCATGAAACTTAAAATGATGAATTCCTGAGTGTGAAATTGGTGGAGTTGTAATATTTTGATCCTCATTTACATCTTGAGGAAGAGAGGTTAAAGCTTGGTCTTGCATTTTATTCTCTTTATTGAAAATATATGATCTTGATTGAATGTAATAGATAATTAGAAAACTATTGAGAATATTATATGTTTTTTATAAATTGAAATAAATAGAATGAAAAGCAAACAGCAATACCACTCGTGTCTTTCTGTGGCGAAACGGGAGAAAAAATCTTTTATTTTATATAAAGCTTCTTGTTATTTTAGTTGAGAATAATATTGTTTTCGCCAATCAAGATAGTTTAAATCTAAATAATCTTCATTCCCCAATTTTATGGAATAGTATGATCGCAAGGCTATTTCAAAAGCGCCTTCATGGTGTAAAAGCTCTGCAACTTGCTGCATAGTCAATCTACGTAATAAATTATGATAAAACTTATTCACTATTTTATCTGAATTTTCTTTATCTTCTTTAAATATTGAACTTAACTGAGATGATATAGCATCGAGTAAGTGAGGAATATTACATTCAATAATAAAATCACTTTCTAATCTCTTTTCTAGTGTTTCTTCTGCAATTGAGTGGATTATCAGTTTCGATATTATTTCTGAAGATTGTGAAAGAATCATTATTTCTCCTTTTTCTTCCAAATTTTCAAGTATTTTACTTACCTTATTTATATAGTCTTGATGAGTGTTCGTTAGCATTAAATTTTTAGTCTTATAGATTGTTATTAATATTATAAAATTTTCAATAATTAATATAGTACCCCTTATACGAAATACGGGCACAAACCCAAATCAATAAGCCTATAAATCGCTAAATTATTGTGACTTTATAAACCCCACTTTAACAATAACTCATTCATTATTTATCCTTACTTTTTAATGATCTAATTTAAAACAAATGTCATTTTGTGTGCTTGACTGTAAGAGAGTTGAATACTATTCTTCGCATGCTGGCCACATTGCCAGTCGGTTGTCGCAGACCGTCTCATAGAAGCATTAAAGGTTTTATACCTTTAGTGTCTAGCCCCTCGTGCCCCCTCTACGGTGGAACGGGAGGGGGACACCCACGGGTGTGCTGGATCTATGACCAGTCTGCGAACCCCCTTTCGTTCTGCCACCATAATTTTAATGATTTGGCAGAACTCCCAATAAAAAGGAGTTGGCTTTGCACATTCATTATTTCTTGGCAGTGGCTGCCAAAGTCTATGTCGACACAACTTAAAAATTTAAAGCAGCTTGAACGCCATAAGGTTTTCAGGCTTTAAGTCATTTTTACTTAAAACTTAGCAACTACAAAACTTGAGATGTGCCAAGCACCGTCTTACGGCTTTGCTGTGCCTTTTTTCTCCCAGAAAGGGCACAGGCTTTTTATCTCATTTAGAAACAACAAGAATTTATAACGGTAAAACGATGCCAACTTTAGAAATATCTTCCAAAAAATTACAGGTTATTCAAACTGCCATCCAACTTTTTACCACGCATGGATTTCATAATGCAGGCGTAGACCTGATTATCAAAAAATCCAAAATTCAAAAAGCGACGTTTTATAACTACTTTCACTCGAAAGAACGCCTTGTTGAAATGTGCCTAATCTTTCAAAAAAGCCGACTCAAAGAAGAAGTACTGGCAATTGTCTATTCACATCGCTATCCAAACGCAGCCGATAAACTCAAAGAAATTGTCCGCTTACATGTCGATGTAAATAGCCTTTACCATCTTTTGTTTAAAGCCATTTTTGAAATCAAGCTGCTTTATCCTCGAGCTTACCGCATGGCGATTGAATATAGAAAATGGCTACTTAAAGAACTTTTTGATTTGATATTTAGTTTAGAAAGTCGTGGCTTAAAAGCTGATGCAAACATGATTTTATTTATGATTGATGGCGCAATCATCCAACTTTTAGATCCAAATAAAGCTAGTGAAAGGGAGCAATTGTTGGATTATTTTTTAAATGTTTTGGAAAGAAGTTTGGTAACTGTATGATTAAGAGTATAAAAAAGTATATTAGTTATATTAATAATATATTCTATATCAGTAATTATATTATCTAACTTTTTATTAATTTTTACTTAAGCTCTTGTAATTGTAGTGATTCATTTTATGAGATGGTGTTTTATAAGGTGTTGATTTTTTAATCTTATTATATAGGCTCTAGAAAGTTATTATTTGTAAAAGGCTAGATTTGAAAATAGACAAATCTGTCTATTTTTTATAAAATATAGTAGTTTATAACTCAGATTTATAAAAAAAGTGATGTTTAATAATATCTTTCAAATTTTAGAGAATTTTGGTTTTCTTTCAAAACATCGTTCGGTATACCTTCAATTTTCAGATGCATCCCTGAATAGTCAAGTTTTTTTACAACGTATAGATGGGCAACATTATCTTAATCAGGGCATAACTGCAGATTTGATTTGTTTATCAACCAATGCTCATCTTCCACTTAAAAAATTTATAGGTGTACAGGTTTCTGTTGATCAGGTGACAGATCAAGGACAATTATTTCGTACTACAGGTATTATTACTGGAGCATCACAGGGGCAAAGTGATGGTGCTCTAACTTTATATAAACTCACAATAAGTGATTCAACTTATCTTTGGCATAAACGCAGAAATAGCCGTGTGTTTATGAATAAGAGTGTGAAAGAAATTAGTGAAATTCTTTTTCAAGAATGGCAAGGTAAAAGCCCATTATTTGCTGCTAGCCTCACACTAGATTTGAGTGGGTTAAAACAGCAATATGATACTCGTCCTTTCGTTATGCAGTTGAACGAAACTGACTATGACTTTCTAACTCGTTTATGGCGAAGTGAAGGTATTAATTGGCTGATTGATGAAGCGGAACTGATTGTACCGAATAATACAGATCATATTCAGGCACAAAAATTACGTCTCATTGATGATAATAACCAATTTCAAGCGCTGACAAGAAGAACGGTTCGTTACCATCGAAGTCATGCAACTGAACAGTTTGATAGCATGACTAGTCTAATCGCTGGTCGTAGTTTACAGCCGACTTCTGTGTATGTGCAGCGTTGGCAGTCAGATGTATTACAACAAACAGATGGGGCTGGTAATGTACAAAGCAAACATCAACATAGCAGTAATTATGACAATCAGAGTTTAAGTCTTGAAGATGCTTGGCATTTTAGCCCAGCATGGATACAAGATTTGAAAGGTGAAGATGGTGCAACACCAGCAAGTGGTCAGCAGCTAGAAAAGTTCAATCAAAACTTAAGTGCTTATCATGATGCTCAATCTAAGCAGTTTGTTGCTCAAACTACTATACGGGATACACAAGTCGGCTATTGGTTTGAACTTAATGAGCATCCGGAAATTGATCTACATAGTGGAGCAGACAAAGAGTTCTTAATTATTGGTAAGAGTTACTACAATCAAAACAATTTACCCAAAGATTTAAATCAGCAAATTCAAGCTTTGGTTCAACAAAGCGATTGGCAGTTGGGTAACACAGAAGAACGTCAGGGTAATGAGCTGATTTTACAACGCCGCAATATTAAAATTGTGCCTGAATATCAACCATTACAAAATCGGCCTAAAGCTTCTCCTCAACGTGCGCGTGTCGTTGGTCCAGCGGGTGAAGAGATTTATGTTGATCAATGGGGACGCATTAAAGTTCGTTTCTTGTTTACCCGAAGTGATGACCATAACCACGATGGTGGAGCGGGATGTAATGACAATGATACTGATTCGGCTTGGGTCGATGTTTTAACGCCTTGGGCTGGAAAGGGTTATGGTGTACGTTTCTTGCCACGTGTTGGAGAAATCGTTGCTATTAATTTCTTTGATGGTAATGTTGATCGCCCATTTGTAGTTGGACGCATTCACGAGGCCGAACGTCATCCAACCCGATTTGACCAGAAAGGACAGTTACCCGATACCAAAAAACTAAGTGGGATTCGTTCAGAAGAGGTGGGTGGAAAAGGCTTTAACCAGTTACGACTTGATGATACGACTGGGCAAATTAGTGCACAGTTACAAAGTAGCCATGCTACTAGTCAGTTAAACCTTGGTAATTTGAGCCATCCTAAAGAAAGTGCGACAAGTGAAGGTCGTGGTGAGGGGTTTGAACTCAGAACGGATCAATGGGGGGCTGTTCGAGCTGGTAGTGGTTTACTCATTACTACTCATAAACAAGACCAAGCCCAAGGTGTACACCTTGATGCAAATAATGCCGAACAACAAATAGAGGATAGCCTCAACAATGCCAAAGCACTTAGTGAAGTTGCTAAAAATCAGCAAACCGATCCACTAGAAGTGCTTGAAAATCTAAAAACTTTTTTAGAACAAATTGAACAGCAAGATAAAGATAAAGCAGCTGTATTTAAGCAAGCTATTATGGTGTTAAGTGCACCAAATAGCATGGCTATAGTGAGTAACGAAGACATACATCTAAGTGCAGATGGCCAATTAAGCCAAAGTGCTGGAGATAGTATTAATTTAAGCACTCAAAAGAACATAATTGCACACGCACAAAATAAGATCAGTCTTTTTGCAGCCCAACAGGGAGCTAGGCTCTATGCAGGTAAAGGGAAAGTTGAGATACAAGCTCAAGCTGACGGAGCAGACTTAATTGCACGTAAAGGCGTTCAGATTATTTCTACAGAAGATCGAATTGAAATTACTGCCTCTAAAGAAGTTGTAATCACATCTGGCGGTTCCCAAATTAAGATCAATAGTTCGGGAATTTTCCCCGTCACAGGTGGGAAGTTTGAGGTGAAAGCTGGGCAGCATGTATTTACTTCTGGAGCAAGTGTGAGTGCAAATACTCCACAGTTACCTGTGTTGGGAGAGCTAAATCAGCATAATTTGCGGTATCTTTTGAAAGATAAAGAAGGTATTCCGTTTGCTCATCATAAATATATTGCTTTTATGCCAAATGGGAAAAAGCTGGAAGGTATCACTGATGAGAATGGATATACTCAGTTAATTAAAACAGTACGTCCAGAAGAAATATCTCTCCACTTGTATAACAATGAAGAAATTAATATAGATTAGCCATGACAAAATTCTATCCATACGTTGTCTTAAAAACAAATGTTAGCCCTAAGTTGTTAAAATATAATATTTATATATACAACACGGTACTTAACCAAGCTGAGACAGCTATTCTTTTTAAAGATACTGCTTTTAAGAAAATAGGTAATGAGCTCTATCAAACTAAATCGATTGAAATTGATAGTTCAAAAATAGGGTTAGAACGACTAAGAGATTGTGTGATTATTCTTAATTTATATCGACTAAGTACTTCTGGGCAAGAAAGTTTAGTAATGAGTCGCTATATCATTCCAGATAAAATTGAATCTTATCCTTACCCAAATCATGAAAAGAATAAAAATATTCCAGTAACAAAATACGTTGAGTCTACCGCTTTCACTAAAGTTGTTAAAGGTGATGTTTCTAAAAATAATTTTGAACTTGCTTTAAATCGAAATCGAATTTTTCAGTGCATTGATCCAGGATGTAAACCAGGAGAGGCAAAAGATCCTTTTTCTAAGGCCCAAATTGAAGCTGGTTTACAATCCCGATTAAATGAGCCTTTTCCTGATCAGGATTTTTCATCATTGTGTGGTGCAGCTGCTTACTTTTTTTGTCTAATAAACTTAAGTCCCTCTAAATATAAATTAGCAGTAAAACAACTATGGGAAACTGGTCAAACTAAAATTGGTGAACTCTCAATTCAACCTTCACAGGATGGATGTAGACGAGTAAAAAATTTCTATCGTCCTAATGGTATACCTAAAGTTCCTCCAATTGACTGGATTACACTTGCAAGTTTACGTGAGTCAGAAAATTTTAAATTAAAATTAGATGATCCCGGACATGAGGTAGCAGGGATTACGACGCCTAAGGAGTTAGAACGATGGTTTAGAAAATCAGGTTTTCACATAGCTGCCTCATACCCAATCAAAATGGGAGGGTATGATCGATATTTTATTTCTGACATTAACAGTAAATATGCTGGACCTGATTATTATATTGTGACTTTAATTTCAGCAAGTCTATTGGATAGTGGTATTAGTTCAGGAACTAAACTGGTTCCTGATCACTGGATTGTTTGGACCGATAAGTTAAGGAACTTAAATGGTCAACCCATTAATGAATCTTCAAATACATTTGATACAAAAGTAACACTCAAAATGTTTACTTGGGGTGAGAATAGAACAAGATTGAAGAAAGAATTATCTTTATATAGCTTTGATCGAAAGGTTTTTTTTGCACTTGTAATAAAAAAGGAAAATTTCTAATGAAAAATAGACTAATCTTCATTTTTTCAGTCCTATTGATGCTTACTGGTTGTGGTAAGAAATATACAATAACACCTGATAGTCTGCCTATAGCTCATGTTAATCAAAATTATCAACAAATTATTAATATTTCAGGTGGTAAAACAGTGGATAAATATGTGGATTTTAAAAATAATATTCCTGATGATTTAGGTATATCGGTTAGTCCAGATGAAAGTAGTGGCTATAATCAAATTACGATCAAAGGTATTCCAAAATATACAGGCGTATTTACTATTTATATTTCGACGGGATTCTATGCTGGTGGTGATGCTGAAATAAATAAAACCTATACTCTTAAAGTTGAGGAATAAATATTTTACATTTTAAGAATTTGTAGAATTAAACTTTTACTTCTTTCTAAATAAAAAATAGTCTATTACTTATAGGCTATTTTTTATTTACACTTTTTATAAATGGAAATTTAACAATAAATTTTAATATTTGAAAGCTTGCTTAGTCGCGGTAGTTAATTCCGAAAAAAAGTATTTTTTGCTTCAATTGTTAAAAAGGAGAAATTTTAATGAAAATTAAACTTATTGCTATTTTCTCAATATTATTGATACTTACAGGTTGTGGTAAGAAATATACGATTACTCCTGATAGTTTGCCTATAGCTCATGTTAATCAGGAGTATAGACAACTTATTCAGATTTCTGGAGGTAAAGTTAGTGATACAAGTTCGCCTTTAAAAACAGATATACCTGAAAATTTAGGAATAACAATTCAACCTGCTAATGATCGAGATGGCTATAATATTATTGAGGTCAAGGGTATTCCAAAGTACGAAGGTATATTTACAATTCATATTTGGGCTGGTTTTTATGCAGGTGGCGGCAAGGAAATCAAGAAAACATATACTCTTAAAGTTGAGAAATAAATATCTTACATTTTAAGACTTTGTAAAATTAAACTTTTAATCCTTTCTAAATAAAAAATAGTCTATTATTTATGGACTATTTTTTATTTATAGTTTTTATAAATGAAAATTTAACAATAAATTTTAATATTTGAAAGTCTTCTTAGTCGTGGTAGTTAATTACGAAAAAAGTATTTTCTGCTTCAATTGTTAAAAAGGAGAAATTTTAATGAAAATTAAACTTATCGCTATTTTCTCAATATTATTGATACTTACAGGTTGTGGTAAGAAATATACGATTACACCTGATAGTTTACCAATAGCTCACGTTAATCAAGAATACAAACAAACTATAGAAATATCAGGAGGAAAAGTTGTCGATCATTATGCTAAATTAGAAACAAATATTCCTAAAGAATTAGGAATAACAGTTCAACCTACTAATGATCTAGAAGGTTATAATGTTATTGAGGTCAAAGGCACTCCAAAGTATAAAGGTACATTTACAATTCATATTTGGGTAGGATTTTATGCTGGTGGAGGTAATGAAATTAATAAAACCTATGCTTTTACAGTTCAGTAAAAATTAAATTAATCTCCATATCTGTTATTGAGCTAGATTATCTGTATATAAAAATAGTGACGATCAAAAATATTATTAGATTATTTTTTATTTCTTTGCACTAGGAAAAAAGGCGAATGGGAAGGAAAGCAATCAAATCTGCTTACTTTCCTTACTTTAAAAATAAATTAAACCTGAACTTAATTTATATAAATATTACTTCTTTTGCTTAAAACGGTATTTACATTTTAGACAGCGATAATCTTGAAAAATATTCTTGTCGATTATTACGCCAGCTTTCTTACCAAAAATATTACCAACTACACCACCAGTAATTCCTGCACTAATGGCACCAACAAAAGTCCCTACAGTTCCGCCAACAATTACACCTAAAGGGCCAGCAACAGTACCAATAGCTGCTCCAACAGTAGCACCAGTCGCAGCACCACCTACAGTGCCTGCCGTTGTGCCGGCAGCTGTGAGTAAAACACCGCCAGTTGTTCTAAGTAATTTGTCATGGTCACGTGCTTCAATTTCTGTAGAACCACACTTAGGACATTGCAGAGCTTTTTCCATAAAATTTCCTGTCTTTCATCATTGAGTGACACAGTTGAGGGCTAAATCAGTAAAGTGGGTAAAGAGCCTGTCTTGCGATGCAGTATCTTTTGCCTATTGAGTGATTGTAACGATAAACTGGTCTGCTTTGATTTTAGCTGAACATTGACACAAATATTTATAGATCATGTAAACACTTGTACTTTAATAATTATCTCATTAAATACCAATGTTTAGAATGACTAAGGTTTACATATTCATGTGTCTAGCAGAGAGCAATTCAATAATGATGAATAGAATGTGAATGGTTTTTCTGAAGTTACTTAGGGTGACAAGCTGGTAAATGATAAAAGGCTTATCCAGTTTGAATAAGCCTTCTTTAAAGATTAGAGTGATTTTTTCCAACTCAGAAATTTATATAGTCCAAACATGAATGTAATCCAGATTGGAATTAAAATAACAGATTTTTCAAACTCTTGGGTCCACATGATATATAAAATCATACCAATAAAAATCAAAACGATATAGTTACTTAAAGGTGAAAATAGAGCAGGGAACTTGGCAACTTTATTTTCAAGTTTCATGGCGCGTTTAAACTTCAAATGTGTAAAGCTAATAATTGCCCAGTTTAAAACCAGCGCAGCCACAGCCATGTACATGAGATAGCTTAAAGCTTCTTCTGGAATAAAGTAGTTCAGCAATACACAACCGAAAATCAGAATAGAAGAAAAGATAACAGCAGGTGTTGGAACCCCTTGTTTGCTGACTTTTGTAAAAATTTTGGATGCATGGCCTTGTACTGCTAGACCATATAACATACGACTGTTTGCATACATACCGCTGTTATAAACAGACAGTGCGGCTGTTAAAATAATAAAGTTAAGCAAATGCGCTGCCCAACCAATGCCAAGCTGACTAAAAATCATGACAAATGGGCTTTTATCTAAACCACCAAGGTCAAGCTGATTCCACGGAATAAGCGACATGATGATAGCAAGCGAAGCCACATAGAAAATCAAGATTCGAAAGATGACTTGGTTAATGGCTTGTGGAATGCTTTTTTCTGGATTTTCAGCTTCAGCAGCAGTCATTCCAATCAGTTCAATTCCGCCAAAAGCAAACATTAAAAAGGCGAGCATATAAAATAGGCCCGAGAACCCATGCGGAAAAAATCCGCCATGCTGCCATAAGTTTGCAAAGCTAGCGATAGAGTCACTACCTGCGGTAAGCAATAAATATAAGCCAAACACGATCATGGCAATGACTGCTGCGACTTTAATAATGGCTAACCAAAACTCAGATTCACCGTAAAATTTAACGTTGCCTAAGTTCAAACATGTGACCAAAACAAAGAAAAATAAGGCTGATATCCAAGCAGGAATGTGGGGCCACCAGTAATGCACATATTTAGCAACTGCTGTTAACTCAGTCATCGCGACCAGAATATAGACCACCCAATAGTTCCAGCCCGATAAAAAACCGGGGAATTTCCCCCAATATTTTTGTGCAAAGTAACTAAAGGAACCAACCACAGGTTCTTCTACGATCATTTCACCCATTTGGCGCATAATTAAAAATGCGACCAAACCGACAATGGCATAACCTAAAATAATAGAAGGACCAGCAGACTGGATGACTTGTGCAGAGCCTAAAAATAAACCTGTCCCGACAGCACCACCCATAGCGATCAACTGGATATGGCGATTTTTAAGTCCGCGTTTTAATTGGGAAGATGAATTGCTCAAAATATATGCGCTGAATAAAAAAGCTGGCGCTATTGTAATAGATTGGGTAGGGATAACCTAGTTTGAAAAGGATTTTACTCAGCTAAATAAAAAGGATCCGTACAAAGCTATACGGATCCCTTTTTGAAATCAGTTATTTTAATAAATTAGAAAGATACCATTTTGCCCGGATTAATCATTGCGCCAATGCCATACATACTTTTTGCGAGTGGAATAACCACGGGTGCAAGGGTACGACCAAAAATAATATTTTGATGATCAATTTTAGATAGCATTTCGAAGTCGTTAGATTGCCCAACAAAGTCATTCGCGATGGCTTTACCAATACGTACTGTCTGAGCAACGCCGTGACCACTCCAACCATGAACAGCATAAATTGGGAATTTATTGCCAAACTTACGGCTATCGACTGCACCATTTACGGTTAAATCGGTCGTGCCACTCCAGACAAAATCCATCTCTAGATTTTTAATTTGAGGGAAAACCGTATGAATTCGATGTTCTAAATAATTTAATGTTTTCTCTGGTCCCCAGCAGGTTCCTGTACCTTGGCCACCAAACAATAAGCGGTTATTAAATACAGGACGGTAGTAATCAATTTGAAACTGAGTGTCATAGACAGGATGTCCAAATGGTAAAAGCTCTTTTGTATCAAGCTCTAGCGGGGCAGTCGTTGCAACATAGGTATAAAACGGAATAGTGGTATTGTTTTGTTCTGATAAAAGTTTAAACGAAGCATGGTGCACTGCTAAAACTACAGACTTTTTAGCTTTCACGACAGCATTTGCAGTTTGAACATAAATACCATCTGGTTTTTCTTCTATTGAAATGACTTCTGTTTGTTCATAGACAGAACCGCCGTTTTGGCAAAAGCCATAAATTAAGCCACGGTTCAAAGCTAAAGGATGGATTTGTCCTCCCAACTCATCAATTAAGCCACCTGTATAGTAATCCGACTTAATATAGTCCATGAGTTCATGTTTACCCACAATGCGGGTATGGTCTTCACCTAAATATTTTCGTGCGTCGGCGCCTTGTGTTAAGCCAACTAAATGTCCTTCATGAACGGCGGCAGTAATGTGACCATATTTTCGGTCAAAGTTAAGTTGGTATTTTTCTGAGATATCATCAATGAGTTGCATCGCTTCTGTAGAGGTAAAATGCCAGAGTTTTTTGGCATCTTCATAGCCTAAGCGATCGGCCATTTCTTGAGCTTCCCAGCGAGCTAAACCGGGGGTAAGTTGTCCGCCATTTCGACCAGAAGCTGCACTACCAATGCGATTTTTTTCTAATAAAACAGTCTCTACGCCTTGTTCAGCTAAATGTAATGCACTCGATGAACCTAATAAACCACCGCCAATAACCACGACATCACATTCAATATCAGCTTTTAAACTGTCAAAAGTATGCCAATCAGAAAGTGAGCTTTCATAGTAGTTTGCTGGATTATCTGCCGATGCACCTTCTACAGTTGTTGCGTCAAATTTTGCATGCTTTGGATTTAACCAACTCCACTCTTTGCCCACTTGTAGAGATTTACTTGGTTTATATTCCACGTCTTTTAAAAGTTGAGGTTTAGAAATAATTTTCATGACGAAGTTCCTTAAAAATTAATAAGCATTACTGATAGCAATACTTTGTTTTTTAATCGTTTTATAGATAAATAGGAGAATGCCCAAAGCTAACCAGAAACATCCAAAAATCAGTGAAGATGAGTCAAGATTAAGCCAGAGGCAAATAATGCTGAACACAGAAATAAGCGGTAAAAATAGGTTTAGAAATTTGTTTTTAAAACCTGCGCGCTGTTTATCTTTAATATAAAACTTCATAAAAACTGAGAAATTTACGGCTGTAAAAGCGACTAGCGCACCAAAGCTGATGAGGCTTACGACTTGGGCTAAATCTAGAAAAACCGCAGACATTGAAATAAGACCAACAAACAAAACCGAGAAAAACGGTGTACCTAATGAAATATGAATTGTCCCAAAATACTTTTTAGGGAAAATATTATCGGTACCCATTATATACAGTAAACGTGAAGCACTGGCATGAGAGGCAAGGCCAGAAGCGACAGTGTTCATAATTTGTCCGCATAAGAATACAGATTGGAAAAAAGCACCACCCACGTAAAGCACAATTTCAGGCAACGCTTCAGATGGATGCTGAAAGCGTAGATTGTTTGGAAAATAAAGTTGAATAAACCAAGCTGCTGTGAAGAAAATAAGTCCACCCGCAAGAGTTGTTAACATGACTGCGCGGGGAATATTTTTGGTGGGTTGTTTGGTTTCATTAGAAAGCGTGGTAACCGCATCAAAACCTAAAAATGAAAAGCACAAAACTGAGGCACCCGCAACGAGGGGGAGTAAAGATTGGTGCTCATGCCAGAGTGGCGCCAAAGTAAGCACATGCTCATAACCTTGAGTCGAGCCAATACCTTTAATCACTAAATAAACAAAAATGACCATAAGTATGATGGGGGCAAATACAAACAACAGGCTTAAATTGGCGAGTAATCGAATGCGGAAACAATTCACTAAAGTGACTAGGCTTGCCGATACAAGCACCCAGAACCAGTAAGGCAGACTTGGGATAAGGGCTGTGAGATAAATTGCAGCTAGCAAAACATTAATGAGGGGTAATAACAAATAGTCGAGTAGCGAACACCAACCGACAAAAAAACCACTTTTAGGCCCTAAACTTTCAGCGGTATAGCTATATGCTGAACCTGATTTTTCTGAATTTTGACTAAATCTTGCATAGCTCCAAGCGGTGAGTAGCATGGCGCCAAGTGCGAGTAAATATGCCAGTGGTACGTGTCCATTGGTAATTCCGGAGACAATACCGAAGGTATCAAATACCGTCATAGGGGTCATGTAGGCAATACCAATAATCGTGACTTGCCAAAGAGACAGTTTTTTTAAGGAAGACGTTTTATTTTCCATGTCATTTCAACCTCAAATTCGTTGTTTTGCTTTTCATCCGGAAAAGCGATGCTATTTTTGAGCCAAAACTTCCCCTAGACCTGAATAAACAAGTCTGTTTGGAGAAACTTTGAACAAAAGCTAGGGGCTGTTTCGCTTTAGTGATGCCCTAAAGCAAGATCAGATATTTATATTTTCGGCTTCACTCTAGATCACGACCAGTTGAAAAGATTGACACGGTCGTGAGAAAACCTGCTCATGGCTTTGGTCTTTAAATAATGTGCCTGTTCTGATGGTGATGTCATTTGAAGTAATCACTCGAGAAGAGTCGTTAATCACAATTGCTTTTTGCTTAATATTCTTGAGCTTCGGCATAAGAAGTTTTTCGAGTGCGGAAACTAAAATATCGGTAGCAATTACACCGATAAATTGATCACGAATCATGACCGGATGGGCAAGGGTGATGGTGTATGCACCATTGCAAATATAGTCGACATAGGGTCCATGGATGCACGGACTTTTGTTTTGAGCAGGCTTATGAAACCATTCGAAAGAGCGAAAATCTAAAAATCGCTGAGCATTTTGATAGTTTTCAAGTTTGGCTTGCTGTAACTGATCTTCTTTTTTATACCACCATTCGAGTGTCCAATAATCCTGTTCTTCTTGCGTTGCAGGGCTATAACTTGCAAAACCAATGCCTTGACTGTAATGGCTTTCCTGTAATGCCTTTTTAATTTCCTTTTGCAAAGCTGTGCGTTCTGAACCTGAAAGCTTAACGTCTTTTGTTTTTTCAGGTTCATGTTTCGAAAGAATTTTGCTCGCTTTAGTTGCTAGCTTTTCTGTAATGGCTGTCGTTTCTTCAACCACCGTCTTTAACAAATTTTGAAGCTCTTCTATATCTAAATGTTGGGTCATTCCTATAACTCCTAAAATTCCGTATTTCTCACTCGATATTTTATAAGTGCTCTACATTATTGTTTTTATTCAATAGATAACTTATATCGAAGCATTTGGTCTGTTAGCATCGAAATGATTTTTCGCGCTTGAATAACAGCATCATCTTCATTGCCTTGAACAAAAGATGATAAAAGTTGGTGGTGTTGAGCGACGACCAGTTGATGAAATTGATCATCTTGATAAAGCACTGCGATGAGCGGCGCCCATTCGGCTTGTATAGTTAACTCTTGATTTGCCAAGCGAGCTGATTGAGCAAAAGAGGTGAGTGTGAGCAAGCAACGTAAATCAAGTTGGGCACGAGTGTCTGCTTCAACGGCCTGTTCAAATTGATCGATAAGTTCTTTGATTTTGCCCAGTTCATATTCAGTGGTTCTTTGTGCTGCCAAATATGCAGCATGACTTAAAATTGCACTATGAAACTCGCCTAAATCAGCTAGATATTCATTGGAAGCTTGACGCAGAGGATGCTTATTTAAGAGTAAATCGGAAGGTAACTCGCAAACAAAGCTTCCGCCGTTTCGTCCACGTCGTGTATCAATCAAACCTTTTACACGTAAAGTATTTAAAGCTTCACGAACTGTAATGGGTGACACTCCCATTAAGCGAGCTAGATCCGCTTCGTTAGGAAGCTGTTCATTGCTTTTGAGCAATCCAGAGATAATTGCATTTTCCAAGCGTTCTACAACTTGTTCCGATCGAGTTGCCTGAGCGATAGGTGCAAAAATTATCGTATATGCTGACATGGCGAATTCTCTAAAAGCTAAGTCAGAGACTTAGCTTAATGAAACGGATAAATGGTTAAAACACGCCATATTGATGGACTGCCTGTTCATCTTCAGGCACAGCTGGTATTGCATCCCAAAGTTCAACAATTTTGCCATTATCTACACGCCATAATTCAAAATAGGCATGTCGATTTCCAGCAATGCTTCCCTCAGAATGTGTCAAGACAAATTGACCATCAGCAATGGAGCGATGAGTTTTGGAGTATACCAAACCTTGTCCTTCATTACGGATATTGTTCAAAAAATCAATCACTGCCTTAACACCATCGCCAATATCTGGACTATGTTGAATGAACTGATCGTCGTGGGTGTATTCTTTAAATGCTTCGTAGTTGCCATCAATTAATGACTTCTTAAAGAACGAGGTCACAATCTCGCGGTTTTTCTCTGGATCATGGTGAGTGACGATTTCAGTCGGACCATCTAGTTGGGTTCTACCACTCACATTCGGAGCTGCTTCTGCTACCAGTCCATCCCAATGTTCCACAATTTTGCCGTCTTTCACTCGGTAAATATCAAAGCCAACTAACGGGTTTTCATCTAATCCTTGAAAGCGGCCATGAATTGCAACCAAGTCACCATCTGCCAATACACGCACAGCTTCATGTTGCATGTCGGGGCAGTCTTCTACCAATTGGCGAAGGCCTGAAATGCCATTTGCAACGAGTGGTGAGTGCTCTATAAAGTCTTCAGAAAAATAACGATCCAGAGCAGTGGTGTCGTGCAAATTAAAAAGCTCGTGATGGGCTTTAGTCACCAAGTCTTTCATTTCTTGTTTATTCATTTTGATCTCCTTTCAAAACTCATTGTTATTATTCGTTTGAACTCATCACATGTTTAACGCGAGTATATTCTTCAAAACCGTAGCCTGATAAATCTTTACCATAACCTGACTTTTTGAAGCCGCCGTGTGGCATTTCTGCGGTTAAAGGAATATGGGTGTTAATCCAAACTGTACCGAAATCGAGTTCACGAGACAGACGAGTTGCGCGGGCATGGTCTTTGGTCCAAACACTTGAAGCTAAGCCATATTCAACATCGTTGGCTTTTTCAATCGCATCATTTTCATCTGTAAATTTTTGAACGGTAATCACTGGTCCAAAAATTTCATTTTGAATTGCTTCGTCGTGTTGTTTTAAGCCACTAATAACCGTCGGTTCAAAATAGAAGCCTGGACGGTCTGCCTGTTTCCCGCCCGTTTCAACTTTAGCGTGAGCAGGTAAGTTGTCGATAAAGGCTTTAACATTTTTCAATTGGTTGGCATTGTTAAGTGGGCCATAAAGTGCGTCTTGATCATCTGGATCACCAAAACGGGTATTTTTTGCAGCTTCAACAAGTTTAGCTAAAAACTCATCATGAACTGCTTCAGACACAATTACACGTGTTGCCGCAGTACAGTCTTGGCCTGCGTTGAAATAGCCCGTTAATGCAATCATTTCAACTGCTTTATCGAGGTCGGCATCTTCAAAAACCACTACAGGTGCTTTACCACCAAGCTCAAGATGAGCTTTTGCTAAATTTGCCGCAGCAGAAGCAGCAACTTGTAATCCGGCGCGAACTGAACCTGTAATCGAAACGAGAGCAGGGGTTTTATGTGATACAACTTTTGAACCGACCTGAGCTTGGCCTAACACCACGTTAAATGCACCTTTAGAAAAAAATGGTGCAGCAATTTCTGCCAGTAAAAGCGTACTTTCAGGCGTAGTATCACTTGGTTTAAGCACTACTGTGTTACCTGCGGCTAAAGCTGGAGCAATTTTCCAAACAGCCATCATGAGTGGATAGTTCCAAGGTGTAACTTGCCCAACTACACCGACAGGTTCACGGCGAATAGAAGAGGTTAAACCTTCTAAATATTCACCTGAAGCAGTGCCATTGAGTAGGCGAGCAGCACCTGCAAAGAAACGAACCTGATCTGCTGATGCACCCACTTCTTCAGATGCAATTAAGTGTTTTAACTGACCCGTATTACGACTTTGTGCCTCAATTAAACGATCAGCATTTGCTTCAATAGCATCTGCCAAGTTAAGTAATGCTTTTTGACGAGTCGATGGTGTACTGCGTCCCCAAATTTTAAATGCTTCTTTTGCAGCAGCATAAGCTGCATCAACTTCTGCCTCGGTTGCATTCGGCGATTGTGCATAGACTTCACCAGTGACTGGGCTTACCAAGTCGAAATAATCATTTCCTTTGCTAGCAACATATTCGCCGTTAATAAAGTGTTGTAGTTGAGTTTTAGCCATTTTTTATACCTTGTCCTTAGGTTTTAACATATAACATATAATACTATATGTATTATGTTTTAAATTTTCTGTCAAATGCTTTGATGAGGGGAGTAAGTGAAAAAAGTTGGAATTTAAATCAAATTGGATTTTAAGTTTTTGATTTGATTGTTTAAAAAATATTAAAAATTTATTGAAGATTTTTAGGAAAGATTCATTGTCGTAATAGTTCAATAGATTTGATAAAAAATAATAGAATAATTTTTCTAATCGAGAGCAGCTTGATGAGCCAAACATTGTGCTTAGCTCATCAATTTTTTGATCTTATGATTTGAAATTAAAGTGAATGATTAGGTCTTATGACTCGCAAGCAGAATGCTGGTTTCACTATTATAAATACCTGAAATATTTCTAATTCTTTCTAATACTTTATCGAAGTTTTCTAAAGTGTCAGAGCGTAGCTCAACCAAAATATCCCATTTGCCATTGGTTTTATGCAAACATTCCACGGCACTTTCTAAGCGTAATTCTTTAATTACAGACTGTGCTTTAGTGCCTTCGACCATAATGCTCATCCATGCACGGATGACGTTGCGTTCAGCATTCGGTTTAAAACGAACCGTATATCCGGTAATAATGCCCGAAGACTCAAGATACTCCATTCTCTTCTTGATAGTTGCTCTTGAAACGTGAACTTTTTCGGCTAACTCTGTAACAGACATCCGTGCGTTATCTTTAAGTAAACCTAAAATAATTTGATCAATGTTATCCATATTGTAATTGTCAATTATCAAATTGGTAAAAAATAATTCATTTTTGACTGAATTACAAATTTTGTGAATCAATTTGATTTTGAATAATAGGGTCATCAGTTAAGCCTAATAATTCAATTTAATGGACTAGATAAGATGAATAATTTTGCAGTTTCTCGTAATGACTTTAACGAGTGGATGGTTCCAGTTTTTGCGCCGGCAAATTTCATTCCGGTACGTGGAGAAGGTTCACGTATTTGGGATCAAGAAAATAAAGAATATATCGATTTTGCAGGTGGGATTGCAGTAAACGCATTAGGTCATGCGCATCCAGTGGCAGTGAATGCTTTAACAGAACAAGCAACAAAACTTTGGCATGTAGGCAACGGTTATACAAATGAACCCGTTCTACGCCTTGCAAAACAACTCACCGAAAATACATTTGCCGATAAAGTGTTCTTCTGTAACTCTGGTGCAGAAGCGAATGAAGCGGCACTCAAGCTAGCTCGTAAAGTTGGACTCGACAGCGGCGTTGCTGGCAAAAGTGGCATTGTGGCATTTAACAATGCGTTCCACGGCCGTACCTTATTTACCGTTTCAGCAGGTGGTCAACCTAAATATTCACAAGACTTTGCACCACTTCCAAACGGTATCAACCATGTTGCCTTTAATGATTTAGAAGCTGCAAAAGCGGTCATTAGTGAACAAACTTGTGCCGTGATTGTTGAGCCGATCCAAGGTGAAGGCGGCGTTATTCCTGCTGATATTGAATTTTTAAAAGGTTTACGTGCACTGTGTGATGAGTTTGGTGCATTGCTGATTTTTGATGAAGTACAAACCGGTGTTGGCCGTACAGGTGCACTGTATGCCTACATGAACTCTGGTGTTATTCCAGATATATTAACGACTGCAAAAGCACTAGGTGGTGGTTTTCCAGTCGGTGCAATGCTAACAACTGATAAATTTGCACCGCATTTTTCTGTCGGTACACATGGTACGACTTATGGTGGTAACCCGTTAGCGAGTGCGGTTGCTGGTGCAGTATTTGAGTTTATTAATACACCTGAAGTGCTGAATGGCGTTAAAGAGCGTCATGATTACTATAAAAACGCTTTAAATCAATTAAATGAAAAATATGAAGTCTTTAAAACGATTCGCGGTGAAGGCTTATTGATTGGTTGTGCATTAAAAGATGAATTCGCTGGTAAAGCAAAAGATATTAATAATCTTGCGGGTGAAGAAGGTTTATTGAGTTTGATTGCTGGTCCAAACGTTGTACGTTTTACACCGTCTTTAATTATTCCATTTGCTGATATTGATGAAGGTCTAAAACGCTTTGAACGTGCGCTTGCTCGCTTTGTAGAAATGCAAAAGGATGTACAAGCAGCATGATGATTATTCGTTACATTGAACCTAAAGATGTTAATGACCTTTATCTGTTGGCGCAAAAAGCAGGTTTTGGATTGACATCTTTGCAGCCAAATATGGAAAAACTTGCTGCTCGTATTGAACGGGCGTGTAAGACAGTCGCAGGCGAACTTCCAAAGGCAGATCAGGTTTACTTATTTGTTTTAGAAGATACTGAACTCAACAAAGTTGTCGGTGTTTGCGGAATTGAAGTTGCACTTGGTTTAAAAGAACCTTGGTATAACTTTCATGTAGGAACTCAAGTTCATGCATCTGAACCCTTAAGTGTTTATAACGCTTTACCTACTTTATATTTGAGTAATGACCATACCAACTGTAGTGAGCTTTGTACTTTATTTTTAGACCCTGACTATCGCTTAAATAAAAATGGCAAATTTTTATCTAAAGTCCGTTTCTTGTTTCTCTCAGCATTCCGTCAATATTTTGAAGAAACGATTGTTGCCGAAATGCGCGGATATTCTGACGCCAATGGGCAGTCACCATTTTGGAATGCGGTAGGTCATAAGTTTTTTAATATCGAATTTACCAAGGCTGATTATTTAAGTGGAGTCGGGCAAAAGGCTTTTATTGCTGAGCTGATGCCAAGACATCCGCTCTATGTCGATATGCTGCCTGACGATGCTAAAGCTGCGATTGGAATTGTTCACCCAAATACCCGACCAGCCTACAACCTCTTGCTTGAAGAAGGACTGCGCTACAAAGGCTATGTCGATATTTTTGATGGTGGCGCAACGCTGCAAGCAGATATCGAAAATTTACGGGCAATTAAAGAAAGTCAGTCTGTAACGGTTCAAATTGAACAACCTGAAAATATCGCTGTAGGGGATGAAGCTTACATTGTGGCTAATGATGATTATGAAAATTATCGCGCCATTCTTGTGTATAGCGAACCTCATCAAAACATATTGCAGTTAACAAAAGAACAAGCAAAACAATTGAATGTTGAAAATGGCTCTTTAGTTCGGGTGCTAAGTGTTCAAGTTAAACAAGTTTCGAGTCCAGAAGTGGTCAATAAACTCAAAGCGACTGAACATTCTCGAGTGGCTGTTAATTAAGCAAAAATTACTATACATTTCACCAAATTTAAGAAGGAATACTATATTATCGCTAGCGCAAGATAGGTATATGGATAAATACAATCTTGCTCGCTGAGCTGGAATTAATTAGCCTGTTTTTCTATATAAAAGGTAAATCAATAAAATATTTAATTAATCTATATATTTTAAATGTTTATTGAAATTATATTGAGAAAAACGGGCTAATATAATAATGAAGGAAAGGATTGATGATTAATTTTTATTGTTATAGGTAATAGCTTTTAAAAAGGAATTTATAAGGTTTTAAGTGGTTTAATAATATTATTAACATGATTTAATGGACTAAATTAATAATCATATAATTTATTTATTATTAAAGCATTTACGACGGTTGCTATAAATTGGAGTAAATATTACATGAGTAAGAATAACGGAAAGCAGTTCCTGGAAGGAGATCTTCTTGGTAGTCAACATATGACTGAACAAGAAGAAGAGAAATTGCAGCGCTCATTAACCAATCGTCATATTCAGATGATCGCAATTGGTGGTGCAATTGGTACTGGATTATTTATGGGTTCCGGGAAAACATTAAGTGTTTCGGGTACTTCAATTGTTTTAACCTATTTAATTATTGGTTTCTTCTTTTTCTTCGTGATGCGGGCAATGGGTGAATTGTTGCTTGCGAATACCAATTTTAAAACCTTCGCAGATTTTGCAACGGCTTATCTTGGCCCGTGGGCAGGGTTTTTCCTTGGTTGGTCCTACTGGTGTAACTGGATTATTACTGCGATTGCAGACGTGATTGTAATCGGAGGGTACATGCAGTTTTGGTATCCTGATTTACCTGTCTGGATTCCAGCATTTACATCATTAGCGATCTTAACCATACTCAACTTTGTGGCTGTGCGATTGTTTGGTGAACTTGAGTTTTGGTTCTCACTCATCAAAATTACTGCAATTATTCTGTTTATTCTGGCTGGTATTTATTTAATTAGTACCGGATTTACTTCTCCAAATGGGGTTAAGGCCTCAATGAGCCATTTGTTTGAAACACAATCTATGTTTCCTTATGGTGTAACAGGTTTCTTAGCTGGTTTCCAAATTGCCATATTTGCGTTTGTGGGCATTGAGCTGGTCGGTACAACTGCTGCTGAAACAAAAGACCCGCACACTTCACTTCCAAAAGCAATTAACTCTATTCCTTTACGTATTTTATTGTTTTATGTGGGCGCATTGGTTTGTATTATTGCAGTCACTTCTTGGGCTAAGGTTTCACCAGAAAAAAGCCCATTTGTAGAAATGTTTACTTTAGTTGGGTTACCAATCGCGGCAGGTTTAATCAACTTTGTTGTTGCCACTTCGGCACTATCTTCGGCAAACAGTGGAATCTTTGCGACCAGCCGTATGTTATACGGTTTAGCTTTAGACAACGATGCACCTAAAAGCTTTAGTAAGTTATCTAAAAGAAAGGTTCCAATTAGAGGTCTTGTATTTTCAATGGCTTGTGTAACGCTTGGAACATCAATTCTGTTTATTGTTCCAAATGTCATGACAGCATTTACGATTATCTCAGCGCTGACTTCAATTTTATGTATTTTTACGTTTATGTTGATTGTGCTTTCTTATATTTATTATCGTAAAAAAAGTCCTGAACTACACATTCAATCTCAATATAAAATGCCAGGTGGTTTATTTATGGCATGGCTGACCATGTTATTTTTAGTGTTTACTATCGTAATTTTGGCTTTAGACCATGATACTTTAATTGCACTTGAGTGTTCACCAATCTGGTTTATTGGTTTGTTTATTGCCTATAAATATAAAAAGAAAAAGATGTTGCAGCTTGATATTTTAAAAGCACAAAAGGTTGATTATATTTAAGTCGATTATAGTTGTTTTTATATTAAAGCTAGGTGGATGCCTAGCTTTTTTATTTTTATAAAATATTGAGATATATATTGTAGTTGTGTAAAATAGTGTGATTATACGTACAATTCTGTCTATAAAATGTTAACTAAGAATTTTATAACTTCTTCCCTTATTC
>NZ_JAHPVG010000004.1:0-292755 GCF_025514755.1 Acinetobacter sp. WU_MDCI_Abxc222 | reverse complement strand
GCGGGATGGAGCAGTCTGGTAGCTCGTCGGGCTCATAACCCGAAGGTCGTTGGTTCAAATCCAGCTCCCGCTACCAATTTGATTAAGGTGCAACTTAATCAAGCGAATATTGGATAAGTTTACATTGACTTTTTTCGATATTTGTATATAATTTTTGCACGTTGATGCGGGATGGAGCAGTCTGGTAGCTCGTCGGGCTCATAACCCGAAGGTCGTTGGTTCAAATCCAGCTCCCGCTACCAAGTTTCTTAAAAGAGGCTCACAGACAGGTGGGCCTTTTTGCACAGTGGACTATTGTTTTCTGTGCTAAATAGGGGCGATTAACGCCCTTTTTTATTGGTTATCGTATCGCTATCGTGTAGTGTCGACATCAATTGGTCAAATAGTCATGCTTCACTATAGTAGGTCTGTGTCGGTTAAAACAACCGATTGAATCGCACGAGAATGACGAGAGTAAATGAAATTATCAAATAAATCCCAAGCATTGCATGACTTAATTGTTCCTGCAGTGGAAGCATGTGGTGTCGACCTTTGGGGAATCGAGTTTCTCCCACAAGGTAAACGTTCATTATTGCGTATTTATATCGATAAAGCGGTAAGTGAAGATGCTGAGCCTGTAATTAATGAAGATGGCGAAGTAGAACTAGGCCGTGGTATTGGTGTACAAGATTGTGTGCGTGTAACACAACAAGTTGGCGCAATGTTGGATGTTCATGATCCAATTTCAGGTGAGTATTCATTAGAAGTTTCTTCACCGGGTTGGGACCGTCCATTTTTTCAGCTAGAACAGTTGCAAGGCTACATCGGACAACAAATTGCTTTGCGTTTAATTGCAGCAGTAGAAAACCGTCGTAAATTTCAAGCAAAACTTATCGCAGTAGACCTTGAAAATGAAGAAATTCAGGTTGAAGTTGATGGGAAGCATGTGCTTGTGATCGACAGCAACAATATCGATAAAGCAAACTTGATCTATCAAGATTAAATTTATTTAAATTTTATAAGAAATCGGTAGGTGACTTATGGGCCGCGAAATTCTTACCGTTGTTGAAACGGTTAGTAATGAAAAAGGTGTTAGTCGTGAAGCGATCTTCGAAGCTTTAGAACAAGCTCTAGTTGCTGCAACGAAGAAAAGATTTTACGAAGGTACGCATGCTGAAGAAGCTCAACTTCGTGTAGAAATTGATCGTAAAACTGGTGATTACCGTACGTTCCGTCAATGGACTGTTGTGGCAGATGAAGATCATGAAATGCCGGCTTGCCAAGATGCAATTTCTGACGTTGATCCAGCTAAATGGTCAATTGGTGACGTGCGTGAACTCGAAGTAGAATCTATTGAGTTTGGTCGTATTGCTGCACAAATTGCAAAACAAGTTATCGTACAAAAAATTCGTGAAGCTGAGCGTGCTTTAGTTGCTGATGCATACGAGTCTAAAGTTGGTGAGTTAATTTACGGTGAAGTGAAAAAACAAACCAAAGATGGCTTCATTATCGACTTAGGCGACAATGCAGAAGCTTATCTTGCACGCGAAGAGATGATTCCAAAAGAAATTCTTCGTCCAAAACAACGTGTAAACGCTATTTTATATAATGTTAACCGTGAAGGTCGTGGCGCTCAGTTGTTGTTATCACGCGCTAAGCCTGAAATGTTAATTGCTTTAATGAAAAAAGAAATTCCAGAAATTTCTGAAGAAATCATTGAAATTAAAGCAGCGGCACGTCAACCGGGCGTTCGTGCTAAAATTGCAGTGAAAACAAATGATCACCGTATTGACCCTGTAGGTGCATGTATTGGTATGCGTGGTACGCGTATTCAAGCTGTACAACAAGAGTTAAATGGTGAACGTATTGATGTAGTGGTCTGGTCTGATGATCCGGCTCAATACATTGCTAGTGCATTAGAACCAGCTGATGTTTCAGGCATCGTGCTTGATGAAGATGCAAGAAGTGCCGACATTATTTTTGCAACCAGCGATCAATTAGCTCGTGCGATTGGCTCTCAAGGTCAAAACGTTCGTTTAGCTTCTGATTTAACTGGCTACAAACTCGACATGATGCTTGAAGAAGAGTATCGTGCTCGTCAGCAAAATGAAGCTCAGCAATATCTTGATATGTTTGTATCACGTCTCGATATTGAAGAAGATTTAGCAATGGCATTGGTGGAAATGGGCTTCACTTCTTTAGAAGAGATTGCTTATGTTCCTGCTGAAACTTTTGACGAAATTGAGCTTGATGCTGAGTTGGTTGAGTTATTGCAAAGTCGTGCAAAAGAAGCAGCCCTTACTGATGCTTTGAAACAGCAAGAAAATATTCAAGAACCGAGCGCAGACCTTCTTACTATGGAAGGCATGACTTCTGAGATCGCTTACTCGCTTGCCGCTCGCGGTATTATTACTGTCGACGATTTGGCAGATCAGGCTACTGATGATATCTCTGATATTGAAGGACTTGGTCATGAAAAAGCAGGTCAATTGATCATGAAAGCTCGCGAATCATGGTTTAACTAGGAGATGAAATATGACGGACAAGTCGATTAAAGAGTTAGCTCTCAGTGTAGGACGTCCTGTTGAGAAGCTCCTAGAACAGGCTCGTGAAGCAGGTTTGCCTCAACGTACAGCAGACGACATTATTACCACTGAACAACAGGATACTTTGGTCAATCACTTGAAAAAAGTTCATGGTCAGGAAAGTGGTAACACAGGAAAAATTGCGTTGAAACGTAAAACAACCAGTACCGCTAAAGTTGCAAGTACTTCAGGCAAAGCAAAAACAATTAACGTAGAAGTACGTAAAAAACAGGTTTTTGCTAAACCAAACCCTGAACAAATTGCAGCTGAAGCTAAAGCACGTGCAGAAGCCGAAGCGAAAGCACGTGTAGAACAGCAAACGCGTGAAACTGCCGAGCAAAAAGCGCGTCTTCAAACAGAGCAAAAAGCTAAAGCAACTTTAGATGCTATGCGTGCTGCTCATCAACAAGATAGTGCTGCACAGACAGCTCCAAAAGCTGCTGTTGTAGTGAAAAAGCGTGGTGGTGGTACAGTAAAACCTGCACCAAAACCAGCTGAAACTCCAGAACAGAAACGAGCTCGTGAAGAGCAGTCAGCTCAGTTAAAAGCAACTGAAGAAGCTGCACGTCGTAAAGCGGCTGAAGAAGCTCAGCAACGTACACTTGAACAAATGCGCAAAATGGCGTCTAAGTATTCAAATGACGATGCTACTACGACAATTCGTGTGATTGATGATTCTCCACTTGCTTCAGGTCTGGTTGGCCAAGCTTATGAAGATTCATTTAAGCAAGAAGACCGTGAAATTAAACGCGGTGGCGCAACCACTAACCCACGTGCTGGGAAGAAAGGTGGTCGTCGTGGTCAAGAAGAGCAAAGCTTTGTTAACCATAACAAACGTGGTTTAAAATCAAGCCAAGCGAATAAGCATGGATTTGAAAAGCCAGTTAAAAAGCAAGTTTATGATGTAGAAATCGGTTCAAGCATTGTTGTTGCCGATCTTGCTCAAAAAATGGCGATTAAAGTACGTGAAGTTATCAAAACACTTATGAAAATGGGTGAATTGGTTAATCAAGATCAAGCTATTGATCAAGACACAGCGGCACTTGTTGTAGAAGAAATGGGCCACAACCCTGTTTTAGTTTCTGATACACAAGCGGAAGATAACTTGCTTGAAGCGGCTGAAGAAGCTCGTGGTGAGCAAACAACTCGTCCGCCAGTTGTTACCATTATGGGTCACGTCGACCATGGTAAAACATCATTGCTTGACCGTATCCGTCGTTCGAAAGTGGCGGCTGGAGAAGCAGGTGGTATTACCCAGCATATTGGTGCATATCACGTTGAAACAGATAAAGGAATTATTACATTCCTTGATACACCGGGACATGCAGCATTTACTTCAATGCGTGCACGTGGTGCTAAAGCAACGGATATCGTTGTCTTAGTTGTTGCAGCAGATGACGGTGTAATGCCGCAAACTGCAGAAGCAATTGACCATGCACGTGCGGCAGGTACTCCAATTATTGTTGCAATCAACAAAATGGATAAAGAATCTGCTGATCCAGACCGTGTGTTAAATGAATTAACAACTAAACAAATCGTTCCAGAAGAATGGGGTGGTGATGTTCCAGTTGCTAAAGTTTCTGCACACAGTGGACAAGGTATTGATGAACTCCTTGATTTAATTCTTATTCAATCAGAATTGATGGAATTAAAAGCATCTGCTGAAGGTGCTGCGCAAGGTGTTGTTATTGAAGCACGTGTTGACAAAGGCCGTGGTGCAGTAACTTCGATTCTTGTTCAAAACGGTACATTAAACATTGGTGACCTTGTTCTTGCAGGTTCATCATATGGTCGTGTCCGTGCAATGTCTGATGAAAATGGTAAGCCAATTAAATCAGCAGGACCATCTATTCCAGTAGAAATTCTGGGTCTTCCAGATGCTCCGATGGCTGGTGATGAAGTTCTTGTTGTAAATGACGAGAAGAAAGCGCGTGAAGTTGCCGATGCTCGTGCTGACCGTGAGCGTCAAAAACGTATTGATCGTCAAAGTGCAATGCGCCTTGAAAATATCATGTCGTCAATGGGCAAAAAAGATGTTCCTACAGTGAACGTTGTTTTGAAAACAGACGTACGTGGTACTTTAGAAGCATTGAATGCAGCTCTACATGAATTATCTACTGATGAAGTAAAAGTTCGTGTAATTAGCTCAGGTGTTGGTGCGATTACCGAGTCTGATGTGATTCTTGCTGAATCTTCAGAAGCTGTATTATTAGGCTTTAACGTTCGTGCAGATACTACTGCTCGTCAGAGAAGTGACCAAGATGGTATCGATATTCGTTACTACAGCATCATCTATGAATTGATTGATGATGTGAAAGATGCCATGAGCGGTAAGCTTGCTCCTGAACATCGTGAAACAATCTTGGGTGTTGCGGAAGTACGTGAAGTATTCCACTCAAGTAAGTTTGGTGCAGCAGCAGGCTGTATGGTACTTGAAGGCACATTACATCGTAATAAACCGATTCGCGTATTACGTGATGATGTTGTAATTTTCCAAGGTGAGCTTGAATCTCTTCGTCGTTATAAAGACGTTGTTGATGAAGTTCGTGCTGGTATGGAATGTGGCCTTGCAGTGAAAGGTTATAAAGACATCAAACCACAAGATAAGATCGAAGTGTATGATGTTCAATTGATTAAACGGAGTCTTTAATGGCGGGTAGCCAACGCTTAAAGCGCATGGCGGATTCAGTACAACGTGAGTTGTCTGATCTAATCCGTCAAGAGCTTAAAGATCCTCGCTTAGGTGGTCTAGTGACCATCTCTGCGGTGAAAGTCAGTGCGGATATGGGTTATGCTGAAGTTTATGTCACTGTTATGGGACGTGAACTAGGTGATGAGCAAAGTGAAGCAGCAAATAAAGAAACTTTAGATGTATTAAATAAAGCTTCTGGTTTCTTGCGTCATGAATTGAGCCGTCGCATTAAGACTCGTATTACGCCTCGCTTACGTTTCCATTACGATAAGACGAATGCATATGGTAACTATATGTTTGGTCTAATCGAAAAAGCGGTACAAGATTTACCAGAACGTAAGTCAGATGATGAAGAGTAATTAAAACTCAAAATAAAAAAAGCCACCTTCGGGTGGCTTTTTTTATTGATTCAATTTTTTATTCTTTAGGAGGTTCCATTGGCGGTTTGTTTTGTGAAAAGCGCTGGCCAATTTTATAACGATCCCAAGGTAGAGGACGTTCAATAGCTTCAGGTACTTCACCACTCAGTGAGCGTAAACGTAAATGTAGCGCAGCTTGAGCAATTAAATTAGCTGAAACCGGCGCGGTAATGAAAGCTAAAAGGGTAATGAGTAGCTCAGCAAAACCGAACCGCCCTTGGAAAGCAAAAAAGATCATTGAAGCGATCAGAAAGCTTCCTAAGCCAAGCGTACTCGATTTAGTTGGTGCGTGTAAGCGCATGAATAAGTCGGGTAAACGGACCATACCGATTGAGCCAACTAACATGAAGAAGGCACCAAAAACCAGAAAGACCGAAACAATAATTTCCATTGTAAATTGCATTTGACCTCTCCTTAATCGATAACATGACCGGTTGTGAAGTAGCGTGCTAAGGCAGCTGTAGATACGAAACCTAGCATCGCAACCAGCAGTGCTCCTTCAAATAGAGAAGTCGTCATCCAATAAATGCCTAACACAACAATCAGGCAAGTTGCATTGAGGAAAAGCGTATCGAGTGCTAAAAGGCGGTCTACAATTGAAGGGCCCATAACCAGTCTAAAAAGGCAAAGTAGCATCGAGATTGTAATGGCAATCAAGCTAATACCTAGAGCATAGGGTAGGATTGTCATGCACTTGCCTCCGTTTTACTTTTCACATCAAAAATTTCCATAAGAGGAATTTCATAGCGTTGTTTGATGTCTTGAATATCAGATTCAGTATTATCCGTGCTTAAAGCATGAACCAGAATATCCCCACGTTCTTGATCGATACCTGCAGAAACTGTACCTGGTGTTGTGGTAATGATCATTGCCAGTAAGGTATTAACCTGCTCATGTTCTGTTTCTAAAGGTACGCGATACCATTTAGGATGTAATTTTTTAGTAGGTCCCAAAACAAGTTTTGCGACCTTAAAGTTAGAAATAATAATATCCCAAAGAACCACAAAACATAGTTTAACCGCAGGTTTCCAGTGAATATGCGGTGTGCGGGTAATAAACGGTTTGACTAAGCGAGGGATAATTAAGCCCAAAAGCATAGCAGTCAAAAGATCACTCGCATCCAGACTATGCGCCAGCATCAACCAAAATAAAATGATGAGAACCGAAACAAATGGATGTGGAAACCAGCGTTCAAGCAAATGAGATAACTGCATTGTTATGGCTCCATAGGTTTCAATTGACTTTCATCAACAATGGTAGGCGTTTGGAGTTTGTCCTGTTGCTGAATTTGTCGTTGTTTATATTCAGAAATATGTTCGCCATTGAGCGTATCTTTCGAAATAATATCCGGAACAAGATAAGCATTATGATCTTCAACCTCACCGCCATACTTCGTTTCCGGTAAGTAACTTGGGTCATATGGCTGTACACTGATGACTTCACCGTTTTGATCTACTTTAAGAATAGAGTGTTGGTAAAGCGCATGGTCTTGGATCTGTTGTGCGGTGCTTAATGTGTAATGCTGAATTGGTGCAGCAAAAACAACATAAGCGATTAAACCAGCTAGTAATAGATAAATGACTTGATCGTTACGTGGCGGTGCGCGTTCCGGTAAAGCACGATAAAGGATATAAGCTGGCTGGATTGGATCTTCTTCTGGAGGAGATGCGCGCCAAAATAAGATAAAACCAACACGTGTGAGTGCAATAATACTTAATAGGCTCACAACAAGCACAACACCAATAATCCAGCCTTGATAGCTAGCTTCAACTGTCGCTTGTAAAATGAATACTTTTCCAAGAAAACCACTAAAAGGTGGTAAACCTGCAAGCATCATCGCAATCAAGAAATAAGTCAGCATAGCCGCTTTTTCTTGTTTAATTCTTGGTGCAACTTTTAAATGATCTTTAAAATCTCCACGTTGTGAAGTGATCCATCCACAAAATAGATAAAAAGCTGCGCCAATTAAGGTACTGTGCACTAAGTAATATAAAGCGCCAGACCATGCCTGTGTATTAGACATGGCAATTGCTGTAAGTAAGGTGCCAATTGAAGAAAGGACCATAAAGCCGACAAAGCGACGTAAACGATCTGCCCCAATTGCGGCAATCACACCATAGAGTGAAGTAATTAAGCCAATAGGAAGTAACCAGCTTTTTAAGATTTCTTGACTAAGTGTATCGTCAAATACTGTTCCATTTACACGTAAAATAGAATAGATCCCGACTTTAGTCATGATGGTGAAAATTGCAGCTACAGGCGTACTTGCAACAGCATAGGTTTTTGGTAGCCAAAAACCGACAGGAAGCATTGCTGCTTTAATACCGAAAACAACAAAGAGAAGTAGCGAACCAGCGACTGCTAATTTGTGTTGATCTGCTTCGAGTGTCGGTATAAGGCGTGAGACATCCGCCATGTTGAGGCTACCCACGCTGCCATAAATCATGCCAAGCCCAATCAAGAAGAGGGCAGAGGCTAAAAGATTGATAATGACATAGTGAACACCAAGCTGAAAACGAGGTTTGCCTTGTCCATGTAAGAGCAACACATACGAAGCCATCAACAGGATTTCAAAAAAGACGAAAAGGTTAAATAAGTCGCCTGTTAGAAATGCTCCACAGATCCCCATTAATAGAAAATGTACCATGGCATGGAAATAGCGACCACGCGTATCCCAGTTATCACTTGCATACCATAAAACTGGTACCGCTAATGCATAGGTCAGTGCCAGCATAAAAGCAGAAAGACGATCGAGTACAAGCACAATACCAAATGGCGCTGACCATTCACTTAGTTGGTAAACAGTAATTTGACCCGTGCTGGCGTAACTAAGATAAACAATAGCTGTAATTAATCCGGCAATTGCTGAGACAAGACTAATGCCACGACGCCAAGGCTGGCGCCAGTCATCTTTTAAAGCACCTGCCCCAGGGTTACCTAACAGTAATAAGATAAAAGCAGTAAACGCTGGGATGAGAATACTAAAAATAGGCGTGTGTTGTTGCCAAAAAGATAAAAAATCAAACATCACGGCTCATCCTCACGTGGGTCGTATGTCGGGGATATATCTTCTTTAGCATCAACATGATCACTACCTGACTCATAACGGCTACGTAGCGCTAGTTGCACAATAAACGCTGTAGTTGCAAAACCGATCACGATAGCAGTTAACACCAGCGCTTGAGGAAGTGGATCGGTTATTTTTGTTGTTTCAGTTAAAATTGCCGGTGAGCTGATTTGTAATCGACCCATAGCAAATAAAAATAGGTTTACTGCATAGCCGATTACAGCCAATCCAAGCACAACAGGGAAAGTACGAGCACGTAAAATCAGATAAATACCTGTGGCAACAAGTAAACCAATAGCAGAAGCCAATAAGAATTCTAAACTGATCATGATGATTCCTCCCGATGTGGTACAGGACCAGACATACTCGAATGACGAGAGTCGCCTAATACAGAGATGAGCAACATTGTCGCGCCTACAACGGTGATATAGACACCCAAGTCAAAACTTGCAGCTGAAGCTAGATGTAGTTTTCCTAGAATTGGTAATTCAACATAGACATGAGCACTGGTGAGGAACGGACGTAACCAGAACCATGCTGCTATACCAGTCAGACCTGCAATCGTTAATCCTATGCCAATCCAGACTTCGTAAAGGCGGCCAGACTTCGCTTTTAACAGCTGTTCTGCTTGATCTTGACCTAGTGCAATATATTGAATGATTAGCGCCATTGAGGTGATTAGACCTGCAATAAAGCCACCGCCTGGATAGTTATGTCCTCGCAAAAAGATATAAACACTGACCACAAGCGCTAGTGGTAATACCCAAGAGGCTGTAATACGGAACATAAGCGGTGAAGGATTAAAACGGTAGGTGAGACCTTGCGTCATTGTTGTGCCGTGTACACGCATACCATCCATAAGACATAGAGCGCCAATCGCAGCGATGCCTAATACTGTAATTTCACCGAAGGTATCGAAGCCACGGAAGTCAACTAAAATGACATTTACAATATTTGAGCCACCACCAAGTGGTAGAGACTGTTGGGCAAAGAACCAAGAAATCGAATTGTGATCACGGGTTAAAATGAGCCACGTAATCCAACCAATTCCTAAACCTCCAATAATTGCTAAAGCTGCATCTCTTAAACGTCTAGAGCGAAGAGACTCATACGGTGTTAGCTGTGGAAGTAACGATAAGCTCATTAGTAAGAGAACAGTGGTTACTACATCTACTGTAATTTGAGTCAGTGCTAAGTCTGGTGCTGACATAGTAACGAATACCATCGTTACAACTAGACCAATTGCACCACTAATAAGTACCGCCTTAATACGTTCATGATGGAACCAGAGCATCATCCAACAGCCTGAGAATAACGTTAGCCAAAGAACTACAGCAATCCATGGAGCATGGGTGAGTTCGCGTGTACCTGTACTCAGCCCTTGATTGAGTAAAGGCATAGTGACCATGATGACGCTAAAAGCAATGATCCAGAACAAATAACTTTGCAATGAACCATTTTCAGTTTTTTGTTTGATTTTTCGGCTTGTAAGCAGCAGATGTTTTAAAAATAAATCAAATAAGATACGGCCTTGTAATCTGCCTAGGCGCGGATCAAGGTCAATTTTACGAATCATGCCGTCTTTTGCTAAAGCAAAGTAGAACAGTGTACCGCCCACTAAAGCAATAATACTCATCACAAGAGGAGCGTTGAATCCATGCCAAATTGCAAGGTGTGTACCTGCAAATTCTGGTTGCATTAAGCTTGCTCTAGTTACGCTATTGACCAGTGGTTCTACCAATAACGAAGGCAGAATGCCGACCAAGATACAGAGTACAGCAAGAAGAATGGCTGGAGCACGCATTCCGATTGGTGGTTCATGTGCGTCTTTATTTGGCACTTGTTTACCGATTGGACCGTCAAAGAACACACCATGCACTAAGCGAATTGAATAACTTACTGCGAAGATACCAGCCAGAGTGGCAATAATACTGGCAAGGATAACCGTTGAGCCTGAAAGATTCGCCAATAGCTCGGTAAAGAACATCTCTTTTGAAATGAAGCCGTTGGTAAGTGGTACACCTGCCATAGAGGCAGCGGTGATCATAGTGAGTGTGGCAGTGAAAGGAAGTAATTGCCAAATACCACTGAGTTTTCGAAGATCACGTGTGCCAGTTTCATGATCAATAATCCCTGCAAGCATAAACAGCGCTGCTTTAAATGTTGCATGGTTAATAATATGGAAAATAGCAGCGGCAACCGCTAAAGGAGAACCGATCCCGAGTAAACAAACAATAAGCCCTAAATGACTAATGGTTGAATAGGCTAACAGTCCTTTTAAATCTTCTTTGAAAATGGCAAAACACGCTGCCATACAGAGCGTAAATAAGCCGACAAACGTAACGATATTGTGATAGATCGCAGCGCCTATAAAGATTGGAAGTAAGCGGGCAAGTAGAAAAATCCCGGCTTTTACCATGGTCGCAGAGTGTAGGTAAGCAGACACTGGTGTGGGTGCCGCCATTGCGTTAGGTAACCAAAAATGAAATGGAAACTGAGCACTCTTCGTAAATGCGCCAAGCAAAATAAGCAATAACATTGGAATAAAAAGAGTGTGAGCTTGGATTGCATCTTTCATGCCCATGATTTCGCTAATTTCATAGGTTCCGGTGATTTGTCCTAATAGAACAAATCCACCTAGCATTGCTAAACCACCCATCCCTGTAATAGTGAGCGCCATCCGAGAGCCACGTTGAGCAGCTTCATAATGGCTCCAATAACCCACTAACAAGAAAGATGAAATACTGGTGAGCTCCCAAAAGACTAATAAAATAATAAGATTATTAGAGAGCGAAATCCCCAGCATTGCTGCCATAAACAGCATGAGTAAAGTATAGAGTTTACTTAATGAATTTTTAGGGCCTAAATAATAATAGGCGTATATATAAATGAGTGTACCGATACCGGTAATAAGAAGAGAAAATAATAAACCAAGAGCATCAAGTCTAAAGCTTAGATTAATCCCTAATTGAGGTAACCAATCCCAACTTTGTTGAATGCTTGCACCACCAAGCACAGTTTTAGCTTGAGTCAGTAATAAACCAAAACTGGTTAAACTGACTCCAATTGCCCCTAAAGCCGTTACTCCACGCGAGAACCGTTGAAGCAATGAAACAAGGGTGGTGCCTAATATTAACGGTAATAAGATAATTATCGGTAGCACACTCGTATCCATATATGATTTAGGCCGAAACCTAAAGGTGAAATTTTAATTTCAGAATAGATAGGAATTCAAAGAGAGTTCCAAAGCTTATTATTCCGAAAACCCAACCAAATTAGAAAATAAAGCGAGAAACAAGTTGTATTGCGCAACTTGAAGAATAAAAACGCAAAATGAAATTTATTGTACACTAAAAAAGCATTGAAAATCTGATGTTATTACATGTAGTAACAACATCTAGTTATTTGAGTACTTAAAAAACCGTATTCCACCATATATTTTGTGAGTGCAGTTTTTTGATTATAAAACTCAAACCGAGGGGCTCTCTTCCGGTGTGTCTCCCGCATGAATCATTCTTAATAATTCATTTTTCTGTTGTTCATTCAAACCCTGAATCTGCTGAAATAAAACCTCAATCTGTGCTGGTGTTGGGTCTATTAAGCTCGGAGGCTGTGCTTCTATAGAGGGTGTTAAAGGTTCGCTTCTTTGAAGTAAGGTATAGATATGTTCAAGCTGTTGCTTGGTCGTATTTAGGTCCAGATGGCTAATTTTACCATGCTCTAATTTTAGACATTGATAGGTCGAGGCATGTTCGAGTAGTTCTTCACGACTTCCTGTTGCAATAATTTGTAGGCGTGGGAAGGCTTGATGAAGTCGATTTAAGATCTCGGAGCAATGAGTCGAGTCGAGCTGTGCATCAATCTGGTCAATGAGTAAAACGCCATCCCCCTCAAGGCAAGGGTTTAGGCTTAAAGGATTGAGTAAACAGAGTCGGCGGGCTATATCGCCTACTAAAGCAATCCAAGTTTTTGTTGTATTTGAAAGTTGCTGAAAAGGTAAAGTTTGATCTTCATAGTCGACCATGAGTTGTAGTCGAGGCTGATACTGTAGATATAGATCTGTAAGCTCAGGCAAAACGATATTCAATGCATTCTTGAGGGCATAGAGATTGGGTGAAGTAAGCTGTTTAGGTTGCCCTGATAACTCTTTTTGGAGCTCATTTAATAATTCTGTTTGATCTTGCTGATCTGACTGTTTAGATCTAATCCGTTGTACTAGATATGCAGCTTGAGCATTTTCAATATCACTGATTTCTCGTAGCCATTCAAAAAAGCGCGTAAAAGTTGTAAACGGTAGTGGGCTGATGTCATAGGCTGAAATGGCTTGAGTAATGCCAGGTAAATTTTTATTAAGCAGATTAATATCATTTACAAATCGCTCGGCTGGGTAGTAAGCGATTAAGGGAAGTCCTTGTAATGGATCTTTTTTTATGACTTGTTGATAAAGAGCCATGGTTTGGTCAAGTTGCTGAGTTTCAACTTGGCTCACTCCAATCCCACTTGCATTTAAAGTTTTAAAAAGTTTCCAGCTACACAGCGAAGAATCTACCTGCTGAGCAGAGGTGCTTTCTGGTAAATGGCCAATTTCAGAAGGAACTTGAATGGTCACTTCAATTTTTGATTGTAGACGCGACTGAGTAATGTCTTGATCAGGCATGACAATACCAGGACTACGCAAATCTTTAAGGCGAGCAGGGAGCCAAGTTAAAGCATGGTAAGTATGTTTGAGTAACATACTTTTACCAGTTGCCTGTTCACCTAAAATTAAGGTGATTGGCTGTTTTTCATAGTGAAAGTGTATTTTAAGGTCGTGAAACAGAGCAATATGTTTAAATTGGACAGATTCAAGTTTCATAGGCTCACCTAAATATGAGCGCTTCAACCAACCGACTGACGAAGACTTAAAGGCGCCCTTAGTTTTAATTGTTGTATCAGATCATAAAGATGATGGATATTTAGACTTACTTTAGCACGAGTACAGGCAACGTACAGTAATCTTAATTCTTCATCGGTAATCTTGTGTTCTAACCCATTAATTTTAAATTGATAGTCATCTTCAATATGAACGCGGTTCCATTCTAAGCCTTTCGCTTTGTGGGCTGTAGAGATGACGTAGTCAGCTTGCTCAAGTGGTGTAATCTTTGCAAGCGCTTTTTTTAGTGGGTCGGTGCCGTGGTCATCGACAAGTTTAACCAATGGCTTAATATCACTACCTTCATTAGTTTCACAGTATTCATGGACATCATGCCATGAATTAAACCATGCTAATTCAGGTACATCAGTAACCCGTTTCCCTTGCTTTAAGAGGCTTGCGGCATCTACAAAACGGTTTAGTTTTTGATGGTCAGCCTGCAAACTTACTTTATCGCCGTGAACTAAACCAGCTAATAAAAGTTCCATTGCACGAGCATTGGTACGGCACAAAATCGCATCACGCATTTTAGTGTGTGGTTTATTTACAACACTTGATTTCTGGTTTGGATTACCAAGCAGAGGAACAGTTTCATTTAAGCCGCCCAGCAATGCATTGGCAACATCGGCAATCGTTTCACCAAAACGAAAAGAAGTGGTGAGGCGAGACTCTGGTAAGGGCAATTGTTGCATGGCATTAATTGCACCACGCCACGCGTAGATTTGCTGATGTGCATCGCCAACATAGATAACCTGAGTATTTTTTTGACGAAGCAAAATGCCCAACATTAAAGGATCAGCATCTTGTGCTTCATCAAATAGTACATAATCGGCTGGAATGTTCGGTTCAGACAATGCCCAAAGTTTGAGGTAAATATCGTGACCAATTCCTGCTTGATGATTTGGGTCGATCGACTCTAACCAGCGGCGTTCAACAGCAGGGTAAAGATGAGTTTGTAGCTCGGTAATATCGTCTGGATGTAACCAGTTTGGTGCCTGAATATGTCGAGGAGCAGGGTATTGCGAGCTGGTCGAGCAAAAATAGCTGACAGCATTGGCGACAAGACTTGCGAGGCGACTTGGCATTAAGACGTATTTTTCATAACGTCCACCCATCATGCGTCGCAAAGTTATAGGTTGTAGTCGATATTCTTTTGCAATAAAACTTGGGCTTAAGCGAGGTAAGCGTAATTTATCAGTCACACCTCGTGGCACACTGCGAAAAGCGAGGGAGTGAAAAGTACGACAATCTACATTACGATGAAATTTGTTTTGTGCTTCGCCTGCAATTGCCTTGTTAAATGCTAGATACATACCGCGCCGTTCAGGCATGGCATCACTAATCATTTGTAAGGTAGTAGTTTTACCTGTACCCGCATAGGCAATCACTTTAAATGATTGCCCAAGACGTGCGTTATCTATGGCAATTGCTTGCTCATAGGTGGCTTTAGGTTTTTCGATATTCGACACTGAGTGATTTTAAACCTTATTGCGGTTAGCTTTTTCAACTAAACCAGATAAACCCTGACGACGAGCTAATTCGTCAATAATAAGTTGTGGATTAAGATCGAAATAACCCAACATGACAATGCTATGGAACCACAAATCGGCAGTTTCATAAATCAAGTCATTTAAATTACTTTCTGTATTTTGAGCAGCGTAGTCTTTCGCAGCAATAATAGTTTCTACGCTTTCTTCACCGACTTTTTCCAAGATTTTATTGATGCCCTTTTTGTAGAGGCTTGCAACATATGACGTATCCGCTTCTGCTTGTTTACGCTCTTGCATTAATTGCCCTAAGTGAGCAAGTACATCCACTTGTTCTGTCGTGTGATCATGATCGTGGCTTTCAGTTTTGGCTTTATCGCCATAAATTGCAGTAGGGTCTTTTAATTGTGCATCGACAATTTCCCAGCCCTGTGGGGTAAGTTTACGGTAGAAACAAGACTCACGACCTGTATGGCATGCAATACCGCCGTGTTGCTCAACTTGTAATACGATTACATCGCCGTCGCAGTCTAAACGAATTTCATAAACCGTTTGGAAATGACCTGATTCTTCACCCTTGTGCCAAAGTTTTTGGCGAGAGCGAGAGAAATACACCGCCTGATTTTTTTCTGCTGTGAGAGCAAGTGATTCACGGTTCATCCACGCCACCATCAAAATACGTCCGGTTTGATGATGTTGAGCAATGGCAGGGATAAGACCTTGTTCGTTAAATTTTACTTCATCGAGCCATTGCGTGTTATTCATGAGGAATCACCAAAGAAATATGAACTATAAATTGATTTCAATTAGATGCTAAAAATAGCTTGTATAGTGTACGGCATCAACGTCGCTTTGCGGAAAAATTCTTTGTCCTTTTTGTCTTTGTCAGCGTAATGAGTAGCTTGTACTTTTTACTCATGAGTGCCTTATTCAGATGGCTGAGTCATTAGAATATTTGAAATCTCAATCAAATTTTGATCTGGATCACGAATATAAACTGAAAGAATAGGATACATTGCACCAGTACGTTCAATCGGACCTTCTTCAATTTGAATATTTAATTGATTAAGGTGCGCAACTACTTCTGAAATGGGAGTGTCAGAAATAAAACACAAATCGGCAGATCCGGGAGTCGGCTGTAATGCCTTGGGTTCAAACTCGTTACCTTGCTGGTGTAAATTTATTTTTTGATTTCCAAACTTTAGAGCCTTTCTATTACCTTTAAAAATGATGACCTCAAATCCTAATACGGTTTGATAGAAATGACAGGTGGTTTCAATATTCGAGACAGTTAAAACAAGATGATCAAGATGGCTAATTTTCATGTGTTACTCACCATTATTTGGTTGGGTTAATAGTCAGACAGAGATTCGCTTTCTAAATGAAACGCACTGTTTTCTTTAGGTAATTGAGCAACCTGATCATAGGCCAGTTGTTGGAATGGCCCTGTTTTTAAGCCTGAAATTGTAATTGCCATTTCTTTTCGAAAATAAGGGATTTGATACATCCACGGAAAAACTAGATCTCTTAAACCTCCAGCCCACCAATGATCAGATTGATAAAGTGGTGTTAATAAGCGACTAAGAAATTGATAAAACTGGGTGGATGAACGGCGAAGCTGGTGGTAGTGCTGCCAGAGCAGGGACCAATCAATCTTTTGATTATTTTGGGCATGTTGCAATGACTGAGAAAAAGCCCAAGCATCCAATAATGCCATATTTGCGCCTTGTCCCAACTGTGGGCTCATTGCATGAGCGGCATCTCCAATCACACCAATTCGACCCTGACCAAATTGAGTCAGGACCACATCGCGGTAGTTTGCAGATAGCCATTTAGGCTGAGTTTGACTGTTATACAAAATTTCTTTCAGCCATTCTGCAACTTTGGGCCAACGTTCTGAGACTTGCTTTAACCAAGCTTGTTTAGCCTGCTCATCTTGTAAAAAGCTTTGTAGTTGTGGTGTAGGTAGACTCCAAAAAACACTTGAAAGGCGCTGTTGAGGTTCAGTTGGAATCGCTCCTGTAGGAAGAATTCCCATCATAATTTTCGAGCGATCATAAAATTGATGCAGAATTTCAGAATCAAGAACTTGGCACTCAGGTACGATACTCCATGCCGCACCCCAAGGATAAGCTTTGTCAACCTTTACCCATGCTTTAGGGCGTAACTGGCTACGTGCACCGTTGGCAATGAGTAGGCTATCAAAGCAAGCATCAAACTTTTGGTTTTGATGACTGCCGAATATCCGAACTTCATCATTATGTTCTTCAAAACTTTCAATAGAATGGTTCATATGCCAAGTGATCTGGCTTGAATACTCGCTAAGCTTTTGAGTGAGTACATGACACAAAGTGGCTCGGTGTATACCTAGACCATAGAGGTTTGCTGATGCTTCGTGATAATGACTATTAACTAAAAGGCGCTTGTCCGGAAGTTGTCCTTCTAGGCCTGTTACTCTTGCGCCTAATGTTAAGGCTTTTTCGAGCACACCTAAGTGTTCAAATACAGCTAAGCCCGCAGGTTGTAGTAATAAACCGGCACCTACCGGAGATAACTCATCAACTTGTTCAAAAATAGTAACGTTATTGCCTTGGCGGGCAAGCAAAATAGCAGTGGCTAAACCTGCTGTACCTGCACCGATAATGGCAAAATGAGGTGTTTTCATTGTTTGTTCTTTTGAAGCATTTATAGCTTCAATTTAGCAATGAACGAATAGCTGATCTATAAATTTTTTGAAAATTAAATTTTTTCCATAAAAAAATCCCTTGCACTGGCAAGGGATTTTGAACTTATTTCAATATACGCCAAAGCGCTAATAAGCTACTCAGCACAATTAGAATAATCGAAACAAACCAAGGACTAATAATTGCAATAGTCAGCAAAATCAGCATAGTACTGCCGAACATCCAACTACGGCGTTGCTGATGTTCCATTTGCAAACGAAGTTGCTGAATTTCGCGTAACTGGCGGTCTTGCCAAGCTGACTGATTTTTTAAACCATTTAAGCTATCAATAATTAAGCTTGGGAAATCTTGAGCGCCTAAAAGCAGGTCAGGTAATTGCTGGCCGAGTTCTTTTACATTTTTGACTGGGTTCATGTTGGATTTGACCCATTCCGTCAAAATTGGTTTTGCCAATTTCCAGATGTCGAGCTGTGGGTAAAGGTCAGTCCCTAGGCCTTCTACATGCACTAAAGTTTTGAGTAGCAGCATGAGCTGTGGCGGAATTTCTAAATGGAAGCGTCGAGCAATATCCATCACTTGAATTAAGATACCCGCAAAATCAAGCTGGTCCATTGGTTTAGATACCATTGGCCCAACAGTACGGCGCATTTCACGTGCGAGAGCATCTTGGTCTGTACCCGGTGGAATCCAGCCAGCTTGATGCACAATTTGAATGAGCTGCATAAAGTTGCTGTTCATGACAGCAAGCAACATACGGGCAACTGTCATCTGGTCGTGTTTAGATAGCTCTCCCATAATCGCACAGTCCAGTGCAATAAAGCGTGGATTGCTTGGATTAATGGTTTCTACAAAGACATTACCGGGATGCATGTCGGCATGGAAAAAGTTATCGCGGAATACTTGCGTAAAGAAAATAGTTAACCCTTTTTCTGCAAGTTGTGCGCGATCCATGCCTAAACGGTCAAAGGTTGCTGTATCTGAAATAGGGACACCAGTAATACGCTCAGCCACCATGACATCTTTGGTGTCCATGTAGACTTCTGGCACATACATCATGGTTGAACCAGTGAAGTAATGGCGCATACGACGGGTGTTATCTGCCTCAATACTCAAGTCCAGTTCATTTAAAATGATCTGACGGTAGTCTTGAATAATTTCAGTGAGATGCAACGCACGAGCAGCTTCTAGGCGACTTTCTAAGGTGTTGCCTAGCCAAGCTAAAATTTCAAAGTCTTGTAAAATCTGGCTACGAATGTCCGGACGAGTAACTTTAACAACAACTTCACGGCCATCATGCAGTGCCGCTGTATGTACTTGTGCAATTGAAGCAGCAGCTAATGGTTGGTCATCAAAGCGGGCAAATAGAGTATTTACGTCTGCTTTTAAAGAATCTTGAATACGTTGTTTGGCAACATTGCTATCAAAAGGTTTTACTTGATCTTGAAGTAAAACCAGTTGAGCGAGTACCTCAGGTGGAATTAGGTCACGGCGAGTAGACAGTAATTGACCAAGCTTGATTGCAAGTGGTCCCATATCTTCTAAAGCTTCTTTAAGCTTTAAAGGATTTTTACGTTCACGACTCGACCATGCAGCTGGATGCATTTTAATAATATTTAATGCATGCTGAGCTTTAACTGGTAATTCATCCGCAGGGAACAACGTATCGAGTCTATAGTGCGCTGCAATACGCCAAAGTTCGAGTAAACGTGAAACGTGCGGAATCATATAAAGTCTTACCTAGTCTTGAGAGGGTTGTAGTTGTGCATTGAGTTGCTGCAATCTTGCTTCAAGACGGTCAATGTCTTGATTAAGC
This sequence comes from Acinetobacter sp. WU_MDCI_Abxc222, assembly GCF_025514755.1. Taxonomy (NCBI): domain Bacteria; kingdom Pseudomonadati; phylum Pseudomonadota; class Gammaproteobacteria; order Moraxellales; family Moraxellaceae; genus Acinetobacter; species Acinetobacter sp. WU_MDCI_Abxc222. The sequence goes on along the minus strand of NZ_JAHPVG010000004.1, from coordinate 273,117 downwards.
TTGCGAGTTGCTTGAGTTAAGTCGTCCATTTCCCAGCGAGGGGCAAATAGGCCGCTATCTTCTTTTAAGGCATCTTCAGCAAAAAACAGATGGCTTTGCACCGAGCGTTTTAAATGTTTTGGTGCAAGTTGAATCTTGCCAATTTCATGAGCGAGTTGAGGACCCACCCATCTTGATAAATGCGCAGCTAAATCAGGTTCAGCTTGCTGCATAATTTTTTGAATATCCTGTAATAGGTGATAATCACCTTGGAGCGGGATATTCCCAATCTGGTCTGGATCGCTGACCAATAATTTAATCAGTTCAACGACATCTTTAACATGCAAAGTTGCGGTTGCTTCAGAAATTTTGAATTGGGCATCAAAAGGACGCTGTTCAAAAATAGAAGGCTTTTCACTATGACCTGTTACGGTAGGTTCAAGACGTACTTTTTCTTGGTCAAAGAACACATCGACAGAAAGCTGCGGACTATCAATCACAACACGCAACATTTTGCCCTGTAACTGATTAAGCTGAATGCGAGTAACCGCATCCAGATCGATCAGATGATGAATGATACGTTCGACTGCACCGAGTGCCAGAATCGACCACATATCGTTATCCCTTACAGTTTGAAGCCACGGTGAACGGCAACGATACCGGCAGTAAGGTTGTGATAGTCACAGTTCTGGAAGCCAGCATTTTCCATCATACCTTTTAAGGTGCGTTGGTCTGGGTGCATACGGATTGATTCAGCCAAATATTTATAGCTTTCTGAGTCATTCGCAACCAATTTACCCATAATCGGTAAAGCGGTGAATGAATAGAGGTCATAAAGTTTTGAGAATGGCTCAAATACAGGTTTAGAAAACTCAAGAATCAGTAAACGGCCACCTGGTTTTAACACACGGAACATAGAAGCAAGTGCTGCGTCTTTATCTGTCACGTTACGTAAACCAAAGCTAATGGTTACAAGGTCAAAGCTGTTGTCTGCAAAAGGTTCTAATGTTTCAGCATTGGCAAGAACGAAGTCAACATTGGTACAGCCAGCATCAATTAGACGGTCACGGCCAACATTGAGCATAGATTCGTTAATGTCTGAAAGTACAACATGACCTTGCGGACCAACTTCACGGCTAAATACTTTTGCTAAGTCGCCTGTACCGCCAGCAATGTCTAACACGTGTTGACCACGGCGGACACCAGACATGTTAATTGCAAAACGCTTCCACAAACGGTGAATACCAAATGACATCAAGTCATTCATCAAGTCATATTTGCTTGCAACTGAGTGGAAAACTTCTGCAACTTTTTGTGCTTTATCTTCAGTTCTAACTGTTGAGTAACCGAAATGTGTTGTTTCACCAACGTTGCCAGTATTACCAGCACCACGAGGTAAATTGTATTTAGGTACAGAGCCATTCACAGGTGTGTCTGTTAAGGTTTGCTGTAAAGTTTGTTGTTGCCCTTGAGGAGTACCTTGAGGTAAAGGTGAGCTTAGGAATGGGCTAACTTTGTCTGAACTTTGTGCCTGCTCAGTTGGAGATGTTGGCTTTTGGTTTTCGTTAGACATATTGTCTCTCCTAGACTCAAACTCAAGTGAAACGGAATAAGTTCTGCATGATGACAGATTTTGTCTATTTTTACAGGCATCATCATGCAAATATAATGAATAAAATCTCAACTTCGCGAGGTTGAGTTTTTCTATGTGCCGACCTTATCACACTCTAAACGGATTCGGATGCCCTGAATGTACATTTTCAATAATCTGGCGTTCTTTTTCAGTAAAAGTCTTAATAAAGGTCTCGGCTGATTTTAACGGTTTCATCGCACTAAAACCATCTTGAATGAAATCATACATCAATTCGAAGTGATATTTTTGGGCAATACCTTTACACATTTTAAAAGCAGTAAACATCATAAATGAACGCATGTATTTATCGAGTGCTGCACCTAAATCGTCAAGAAGAGCAAGTTGTTGATAACGAGCTTCGGCCTGATCAAGCTTTATTAAGGTTAAACGCATAATCTCATCAGTTAATACTGTATCTGCCGGATAGTCATCAAGAAGTTGCATTGCTACTTGCTCATCAAGTTGGGTTGCAAGTACAGCCAAACTTACTGATTTAGTACCTGTTTTAATTGCATTCTCAGGTAAGACTTTTTCTGCTTTATGGGCATATTTTAGTAAACGCTCGATTTGAGCTGCAAGAGCATCAAATTCTGGGCCACCATATAAACGATTTAAAAAGTACTCTGACATGAGCTTGTGCGCTGGCAGATTAAAAAAGTCATGATGCGTATCTTTCATCCGCTCTTTTAACCATGTTTGTACATCTTGCAAACGCTGAGCAAGTACTGGATTATCGTGATAATTAAATGTTTTATATTGTTGTAAAAGATCATCAAAAGCAGCGAGTTTAGACATTTAAGGCTCTAATATTGGGCTATTTGCAAGAAATCATAAAAGGCATTGTAACCTTGTACTATGGCGAGTAGATGTAAAAAAAATGATTCATGCGTCAATTTTTAAACAGAATTTTGGCGCAATGACATAATTTGTATAGCAATTCATCATTTAAGCGCATAAGTTAAAGATCATCGAAATTAAACAATAAAAGATTAGAGCCGTGGACTATGAGTGAACAACAACCAAAATTTGAGATTCGTGATGAAGAACAGCTTTCAGTCGATTTGATTGAAGCACAATATGCGTTAAAAGAAAGTCGGGGCAAACCCAACGCTAAGAGCACACTAATATTAATGAGTGGTATTGAGTTGGCTGGAAAAGGCGAGGCTGTTAAGCAACTTCGTGAATGGCTAGATCCACGATATTTACGAGTCAAAGCAGACGCGCCACGTGTGCTGACAGATACAGAAGCATTTTGGCAATCTTACTCGGAGTTCATTCCGACTGAAGGGCAAATTGTGGTGATGTTTGGCAACTGGTATAGCGATTTGCTCGTCACGGCAACGCACGTGTCTGAACCTTTGGATGAAGCACGCTTTGATGCTTACGTTGAAAATATGCGGGCATTTGAGCAAGATTTAAAAAACAACTATGTCGATGTGGTCAAAGTCTGGTTCGATCTGTCATGGAAATCACTGCAAAAACGTTTAGACAAGATAGATCCATCTGAACAGCACTGGCATAAGCTGCATGGCCTAGACTGGCGTAATAAAAAACAATATGACACTTTGCAAAAGTTACGTCGTCGTTTTACCGACGATTGGTACATTATTGATGGCGAAGATGAAAAGCAGCGTGATCAGTTTTTTGCGCAATACCTTTTACAACACATGCGTCAACTTCCAGAGCATGAAACCGAAGTTAAAGGAAAATGGCAGCAAGCTAAAATTCCAGAGAGTTTATTAAACCCTTCTAACGAACCACTTGAAAAAGCAGAATATAAAAAAGAACTCGATAAACTGAGTAAAAAAATTGCCGATGCCATGCGTTTTGATCAACGCAATGTCGTCATTGCTTTTGAAGGCATGGACGCAGCTGGTAAAGGTGGGGCCATTAAGCGAATCGTTAAAAACCTAGACCCGCGTGAATATGATATTCACTGTATTGGAGCACCTGAACGTTTTGAAGCACGTCATCCTTACTTATGGCGCTTTTGGAACCGCATTAATGAGGCCGAAAAAATCACGATTTTTGATCGGACATGGTATGGACGTGTACTCGTTGAACGTGTCGAAGGTTTTGCTTCACCTTTAGAATGGCAGCGTGCCTATGATGAAATAAACCGCTTTGAAAAAGATTTATTTGATAGTCAAACGATTGTAGTAAAAATTTGGCTGGCGATTAGTAAAGATGAGCAAGAGCAGCGTTTTAAGGCCAGAGAAGAAACACCGCATAAACGCTTTAAAATTACCGCAGAGGATTGGCGTAATCGTGATAAGTGGGACGATTATTTAAAAGCGGCCGCAGATATGTTTGAGCGAACTAGTACTGAATATGCACCTTGGTATATTGTCGCAACCGATGATAAATATACGGCACGTTTAGAAGTGTTGAAGGCCATTTTAAAACAGCTGAGAGCAGACTAAGCTCTCAGCTACAAGGCAAACATTAATTTACAATAGTGCTACGGCTTTTTTGCTGAATACGTTTTGCAAGGTTATAACTATCATTCAGATGAGTTTCTGCTATTTTTTTCATCATGAAATAGCCCAAACTTGCTGCTACAATTTGCCCACCTAGTGGTATAAATTTAGTCACCTGTTTCGTTACGATTTTGCCAAGAAAGCCATTAAATGTTTTTTTAACTGTAGTACGCGCTACTACAAAGCCTGAAAATTCAAAACCGCGTTTACGTAGTTCATCCCAATGAATTGTTTTAGTTTTCGGGTCGTAGACACTCACGTGTTCAGGTGCTAAGCCAAAACGGGAATTGATATCTGGAATAAGGTACGACAAAATTCCCAAATCGACTGCCACGTCAAAAAAAGGAATCGGTACAATTGCCGCTCCTGCTGAGACGTAAGCTCTTTTTTTGATGAGATCATGACACTCATCGCGAATTTGTTCCAGATTTAGGCTAGGATCAATATAGTCAGGAATCTTGTCAATTTTCATAATGTCTACCTGTATAAGTTTCTTGATGGCGTCATTTAAACCAAGTGTAAGTGACACCTAAAGTTAAATTATGCTGTGTTTAAACCAACGTGACATAGTCAGATTCAGTTGTATAGTAATGAATGTTTATGATTTTGTGCATAAATTATGCAAGCAGGATATGAAATAAATGGGGATTCATGTTATTCAAAGTCAACGTATTGATGTGTTGTTGCAAGGTGTATTGACGTCTACATCTCAAGCTTCAACGCATCCATTACAGGTTTTGAAAACCCAGCATTTTATTGTTCCAAGTCCTGCGGTCGAGCAGTGGCTGATACAAAAACTTGCAGAACAGCAAGGCATGAGTGCCAATTACCAGTTTCACCAACGGGTACGCGGCTTCCAGTGGTACGCCTACCAGCAAGTTTTAACTGCACATAAAGAACAGGTTCGTAAAGCGAACATCCCACGTTTAATTTTTAAATGGCGGGTGCATCAAGCTTTGCACGAATTCATTCAACCTGACACGATAAGTATAGATTCGTCGCATCCTTTACATTCTATTGTCCAGCGTATTTATGACAGCGCAGATCGACTCGAACAAGGCATAGACAAACAATTAAAAAAACAAAAAATGCTGTACTGGGTCGCTGAGCAGGTTGCCGATCTATTTAGTAACTATATGATTTATCGTGGGCAGTGTCAGCGTGGTTGTGAAAATAGTTGTACCTGTCCGGAAAACTGGTTGTCTGCTTGGGGGCAGGGCCGAGCACTCGATATTGAAAAATATATTGTGCAAAAAGATGAGGAAGTGACTGCTTTTGCATTACATCAAACTGAGGAGCTAGAACGTTGGCAGCGTTGGTTATGGCAACAACATTTTCATGATGACTTTTTGCAGATGCAGCAAATTGATGCATTGTTTTGGCAAGAGTTAGATCATCCAGACCGCAGTAAGCGTGCTATTTCAAGATTACCTAATCAGGTGGTGATCTTTACGTTATTAGATTTGCCGCCAAGCCAGTTACAGTTCTTGCGCCGTTTAGGCCAATACGTTGATGTACTGATTTTGCACTATAACCCTTCACAAGAATATTGGGCCGATAGTGTCGATCCACTCTGGAAACAGCGTTATGACTTAGGGGTAAAAGAGCGTTTTATTGCGAAAAATCCAAAGGCTACAGATGCTGAAATTATTGATTTCTTTAATAAATTTACACTCAACTTTAATGCTGAAGCGCGTGAGTCCAGACACCCGCTTTTAACCAGATTAGGAAAACAAGCCCGTGACCACTTTTCACTATTGTCGAATTTATCTACGGGTGAAGAAGGTAAGTGGGTTGATGCTTTTGTGGATGATTTTCCTGAAAGTCTGCTTGGTAAAGTTCAGTCAGATATTTTGCATTTAGTGGAACCTCAAGCTAAGCAATATGAACTCGCTCCAGACGATGACTCGATTCAGATTCATGTTTGTCATTCAACTTTACGTCAGCTTGAAGTTTTAAAAGAGCAATTGATTGGTTGGTTGTCTAAACCACATGAACAGCCGCGCCGACCAAACGATATTTTAGTTTTAGTTCCTAATTTGGCCGACATAGAGCCTTTAATTCGAAGTGTATTTCCTGCTACTGCCACTGAGCAGGGTGTGCATTTGCCAGTAAAGATTGCAGGTGTTGCATCACTTGATGCACTTAATGCTTGGCGTGCAGTAATTGGGCGTATTCAACTGATGCAGGGGCGTTTTAGCTTTGATGATTTTGCTGACTGGTTAAGCTTGTATGCGACTCAACAACGTTATGAACTTGAATATGTTCAGGTTGAGCGAATTCTAAATTTACTTGCCGATGCCGGCTTTAAACGAGGGCTTGATGCAGAGCATCTCAAGCGCAGTTTGTGTGAGGGTGATGATGATTATCGATATAGTTTTAAATTTGCCCTAGAGCGATTGGCCCTTGGCATTGCTGTGCCTGTGCATGCAACATTTAATCAGGTGTTGAGTTATGCCAAAGTTCAACCGAGCGATTTCGAGTTGGTGGGTACACTCATTCAGATTTATCAGGATTTGAATGAGCGCCGTGATTGGCTTACTCTGCATGAGCAGGGGAAAGTCTATACCGTTGAATATTGGCTTCAGGTACTGGGCAAAGATATTGTTGAATTTGAGCAGGTTGGTGTTGCTGCCCTAAAAGCTGTGCGGGAAATTGTTAAAAAACAAGAGCGAATGTTGACCCTCGCAAGTTATTACGCCGAGACAGAAACAGGAACTTTGCGCAAAATCACCTTGCCACTACCTTATATTATTGAAGAAATTCAACGGACTTTAGAAAGTCAAAGTGCGCAAGCTGAGCCGACTGGGCAAATTACTTTTGCCCAAATTGGACACATTCGACCGTTACCTTATCGTTTAATGGTCCTATTAAATCTTGATGCAGGGCAATTTCCAAACCGCGATACTCATGTTCCATTTGATTTAATGGATGCACTGCGTCAACAGTTAGGCGATCGCTCTCGACTTGAAGATGATCAAGGGGCGTTTTTAGATGCTTTATTATTAGCCCAAGAAAATTTATGGCTATTTTATAACGGCTTTGATGTGAACGATGGAGAGGTGCGCGAACCTTCTAGTATTCTACAAGAGTTCCGTGAACATCTTGCCTTGATTGTGAAAGCTGAAGACGGTGTACTTGAAAGTGTCGTTATTGAAGGGATTGAAATTCCATCACAATTAAAACAACTCTATCACTTACATAATTTACAGCCCTTCGACCCGAAAGGTTTTACTTTAGAAAAAAGTGTCATCCGTTATCAAGATCACTGGTTTAAGGTCGCTTCACAAATTCAGCAAGTCACAGGAAGCCGTCAACCTTGGGCGAATACGACCTATCCGCTACAAGCACCGGATATGTTGGTTTTAGAAAGTCAGCAGTGGATACAGGATGTGACATTCCCTGCACGGTTATATTTGAAGACTTTAGGGGTAGAAAACTTAGGAAGTGTTGGAGTGCTCGACCAAAATGAACCTTTGCTATTAGATGGTTTAGGGCGTTATGCGATTCGACATTTTTTACAACAATCTGAACAGCAAGCACAACCTGAAGTATTAATTGATCAGTTGCCTGTAGGTAAAGTCAAATATAGCGCATGGCAACAAGGTGTGTTCGAGCAAGAATGTTTGCTTGAACGCCTTCACCATTATGCACCGGCAGTGACACAAACAACTCAGCGTATTTGGCGAATTGCTAAACAGCTTCATATGAATATTACCGTTCCGAAGTCTGAAACTCGGGACTGGGTCAGCATGGAACCTTCAAGTGCTCGCGCAAAAAGACGTGCTAAAGTTTGGTTAGAATATCTGCTCTGGTTAGCTTATTTGAATGAGGGTAGTGCAGGAGCTGAAAAACGCCGTATTGTGGTTTTTAGCGATCAAACTGTGATTTGTAGTGGTGTAAGTTCTGAGCAAGCTCGGCAATATTTACAGCCATGGTTTAAAATCTGGCGTCATGCACAGCAACAACCATTGGTTCTACCAGCAGCCTTATTATTAAAACCATTAGAAAAAGCCAAAGCATATCAGTGGGAAACAACAAATCAGGCAGAAAAAGCAAAACTGGATGAGAAGAGCTACACTGAGCTGTTAAAATACTGGAATGAAACAGGGTCATTTACCACAATGGATATGACTCAAAATGAAGCTTGCAAGTTGCATCGAGACTGGAGCTTTATTTTACAAGAACAAGATGCGCAAGCTTTGCTTCAACATGCTTGTGATGAGTTTGCGTATGATCTGTATCATCCGATTTTTCAATTTCAACATTCGGAGTAAGGCATGAACTCAAGAGTACAGGTGTCTTATCAACCTATTATTGATATTGAATTTAGTGGCTTACACTTAATTGAAGCTTCGGCAGGTACAGGAAAAACCTATACCTTATCAAGTTTGATGGTCCGTATCTTTCTTGAAAAGTACTTGCCTAGACAAGTCATTGCGACCACGTTTACCCGTGCAGCCGCTGCCGAGTTAAAAAGCCGTATTCGTGCCCGTTTGGTTGAAACGTACCGTTATTTAGATGCCAAGCGTAGTTTTACAGAACAAGAATTACTTACGCAGGCAGAGCAAGAACCTGATTTATTACTCCAGCATATTCTAAAGCATTTTGCGACGCGTATTGCCTATGCGTGTGAACGTTTGAAATTGGTTATAGATCAGTTAGACGAGTTATTTGTCGGGACACTCGATAGCTTTAGCCAAAAACTATTACGTGAGTTTGCCTTTGAGAGTGGCAAAATTGAACGCGCTCAAATCACCGATGATGCCAAAACTTATAGTCGGCAACTGATCCATGATGTACTGCGTGAATGGATACAGTCTCAACCTCAGACCGTGATTGATGCGTTGTATCTGGCGGGTGAATTAAAAAGTGTCGATAGTTTTGTCAAACTGGTCGAAGACTCACTGAATTTTAGTTCGGCTCACTTTAAACTCCCCGAAAAGCCTACCATTCAGTTTGAACAGCTTGCTCAGCTCAAAAAGCTGGCAGCAGAAATTGATATCAGTCTTCTAGAACCATATTACTCGCTTGATGGCGAGCACTATAAACATGTGAGCGGGACAGTATTTAGAAATGGGGCATTTAATAAACTATTTAGTGAATGTTTACCGCAGCTACTACAAGTTCTAAAGCAAAGCGACAGCATTTTGGTTTTTGATGGGTCATTAGCCGCACAACGAGAACTTGTTTTTAAGTTTTTAGGTCAACTTGCCGATCAGAAAGTTTTTAAGAAATGTCCTGCTGAAATTTCAGATGGTTTCTATCAGCATCCTTGTATTCAACAGATTCAGCAGTTATTTGGTGTGTTAAAAAACTACGCCGAGCAGTTCGACCAGCTTCATATTTTTTTAAAAGCCTATTTATGTGTAGAGGTGAAAAAACGTTTACCTCAGGTTTTGCAAAATAAAGGTGAAACTACTTTTTCTCAGCAAATTCGTACACTTTCTGAAGCTTTAAAAGGTGAGCAGGGGCAGCGTTTTGCTGTATTTGTTCAGGCACGTTATCCCTTAATTTTGGTTGATGAATTTCAGGACACTAACCAAGATCAAGACGACATGCTAGCGAGCATTTGGCGCCATCCAGAGCGCTACCAAAAAGGTTGTATGATTATGGTGGGTGACCGTAAACAGGCAATTTACGGTTTCCGTGGTGGGGATATGCTTACCTTTTTAAATGCCTATAAAGATATTCAAGCCAAACATGGCCGCGAATATAAGTTAATTCATAACCATCGTTCCGTTGCAGATCTGGTTGAAGTGGTCGACGCCTTATTTCAAAGGCAAATCGACTTTGGTGAAGAGGTTCAATATGACCCAATTCGAGCGGGCACTCGACCTCATCCTGTACTGATTGAGCAGAACAATCATAATCCTCACCCTTTGCGCTGGTTAATGCTCAAAGATAAAGAAACAGAGGCTCAGCAAGTTGCATGGAAGATTCGAGATCTACTTAACCAGTCACATGCTGGACAGCTATATTTTCAAAAAGATGCTCAGACTCAAGTCTTAAACGAAGATGATATTGCGGTATTGTCTCGTAATCATGATGGGTTGGATAAAGTTCAATTTGAGCTAGAGCGTTTAGGAATTCGGGTTAATAGGCCATCAAAACGAAGTGTTTTCGACTGCACGATTGCTCAAGATGTGGGTGCTTTGTTGACCGCCATACTTCATCCTTACGATGAGGCAAAAGTGAAGCGAGCTTTAATTAGCCGTCTATTTGCCATGGATTTAAAACAACTCTTGCAACTTGAGCAGACAGCCGAAGGGTTAAGCCAGTTTATGACTGGTTTTGACACGATTAGAGAGTTGTGGTCCGCTCAAGGCTTTTTAGTGGCATGGCAACAATGCCTCATCCAGTTTGATATATGGCAAAATTTGGTCGCTGCCCAAAGTAAAGATAATGAACGGGTTGTGGTGAACTTGCGTCATTTAACTGAAATTCTGAGTCAGCACAGTGAGAAATACTCAGGTGCTCAGAACCTTTATCACTGGTATCTCAAACAGTTGCGTTCTCCTCTTGACCGTGATTGGGAGTTAGAACGTAAATTATCGAGTGAAGCTGGTGTTCAGCTCATGACAATTCACCAGTCAAAAGGGCTGGAATTTAAGATTGTATTTTTATTAGGTGCAGATAAGCCCTTTCGAGAAAATAATAAAACACTCAATTTTTCGACCCAAGATATTGTCAAACCGGACTCAAACCAGACTTTGACTCAACGTGTCGTTGCGATTGCTGACAAGACTTATTTGAATGAAATAGAACTTAAGCAGCACGAAGAACGAGCGCTCGCTGAACAGAATCGACTTTGGTATGTCGCTTTAACGCGAGCAAGCCACCGCGTCTATGCGCTTTTACAAGATGGGGATGGTAAATCAGTATCAGGCCTCGCGTTTTGGAAAAATAGGACTGAGCCTTTTCAACACCGTTGCTGTACGGATGAAATGGTTTTGGAGCAGATTCCACAGGCAATTCATTTAGCCAAACAAACAAGTATTATTGAAATACAAGCACAACGGTTTCCTGAACAACGTTTTTATTCGAGAGGTAAAACCAGTTTCAGTTATTTGGCACAGCATTTAAAACATAAGGCTGGCACAGATTTATTGGCGAGTCAGAGCAATGATGCTGTATTAGCAGAAGATGAGCTGGATTTAATCAACACTGCTGAAGCAATCGGTGCTCAGCCGATTGACTGGATCAAGAGTAACTTCCCGCGAGGAACGCTTGCCGGTAATTTCTTACATGAAATATTTGAGCATATCGATTTTCAATATTCAGATGAGTGGATCATAGAAATACGTCGTCGTTTTAAAAATGACTATAGTAGCCTTTGGCAAGATTTACTTAATAAATATAACGAGAGTTTCCCAGAAGAGGAAGATGCAGAAAATCTGCTTTACCAGTCAGTTGCAGAGTGGTTGAAAGATATTTTGCGAACACCGCTTGATCAAGGTTTCCGGCTCAATCAGCTTCAACAAGAGCAGTATTTGTCAGAGTTTCCTTTTTATTTGGCATTGTCAGATCGGGTTCTAGCGATGACTCGTATTCAGCAACTCTTCGCTGAGTATGGATTGAATATGCCGGAGTTACTTGAGGCTCGTTCAGCACGTTACCTAAATGGTTCTATCGATTTGGTTTATTTTGATGGGCAGCGTTACCACATTGCCGATTATAAAAGTAATTACTTAGGTGATGATCTTGCAGACTATCGTAGCGATAGCATTGCTCAAAGCATGTCTTTGGCAAGTTACTGGTTACAAGCAGGATTATATCTCGTTGCGTTACATCGCTATTTGCAAGTCAAAATGCAGGATTACCAAATTGAGCAACATTTGGGTGGGGCAACTTATCTTTATTTACGTGGTATGAATGGTGAAGCAGAGCAGGGGTACTATTATTGGGAACCTAGCGTCGAGTTTATTCTGCGTCTTGATGCCATTTTAGGGTATTTTGCTGAGGATAAAATTGCATGAAAAATGCTGATAAAATGCGTAATCTGAAGATTAACAAATATTTGGCATGTGGATAAGCCTGTCTATAACCATGTGGACAAGCGTGTGGAAAACTAGGTGGATAAGTGTGTGGACAATCTAAATAGCTCTGAACAGGCCGATTTAAGCTGGTTAACAACGTGGAGTAACTTCTTAAATCAGGCTCCATTTACTGAGCAATCGCAAGTGTCAGAAGCCACTTCTTACTTGCAGCAGCTTATTGAAGCGAGCTTACAAGGCGATAGTTGTATTGATATCAGTTCAGAGCAAATTGCAGCACTTGGTCAGCTTACTATATCTGCCGATCAAGCAACCTCAAAAGTTGCGCCGTGCGTCTACGATGAGCAGGGGTTGGCATTATACCGATATTGGCACCTAGAGCAACGACTTGCAGAACAAATTTGTCGTTTAAAGCAACAATTAATTCAACCTGTCTCTTGTGATGACTATTTAGACCTGCTTACCGATGCTCATCAACAGGCAGCTTTACAAATGGTTGCTCGGCAGGGCTTGAGTATTATTACCGGTGGGCCGGGTACAGGTAAGACTTATACGCTGGCACGTATTATTGCTGTGCTGAGTCAGGCAATTCCGCATATTCGTGTGGCGATGGCTGCTCCAACAGGTAAGGCAGCACAGCGAATGCAAGAGGCTTTACAGAACTCATTTAACGATCCTAAATTGCTTGAGTCCGGATTAGTGAGTGAGGAACTCAGAAATCAGGGAACACAAACGATTCACCGTTTGTTAGGGATGGGACATAGCCAAACACCACGGTTTAATCAAAAACAGCCTTTGCCTTATGACGTGATTGTCGTGGATGAGGCTTCTATGCTGGATTTAAATCTGGCTACTCTTTTATTTGAAGCTGTGCCAGAGTCTTGTCGAATTATTTTATTAGGAGATGCAAATCAGCTCGCTTCTGTCGATGTCGGGGCGGTTCTTGCAGATTTGCAGCAAATACAGGCGTTGGCTGATAACCGGGTACAATTACAAACCAGTCGTCGTTTTACTGAAGGTGCGTTGATTGGACAAGTGGCCAAATTTATTCAGGCACAAAGCTATCAACAAGACCATGTAGAAGTTTTGCAGCGGTTTGAAGTTGATATTGTTCAGGTGTCAGAATTAAAGCCCATACTTTTACAAAGAGATATGCCTGATGTTGTTCAGCTTGAATATTTACCAGAAGGAAATCACGCAGAAGTCGAAATTTATTATCAGAAGCTCATGCTCGGTTTCCAAGGATATGTAAAAAGCCTAAAAAATTATTTAAAAGAAGAACGCTCGATTGAACAGGTCCAAAACGTAGTAAAAGCATTTGATGACTACCGGATTTTAACCGCGGTTCGTCATGGTCCGTTTGGATTGCAGCAGTTAAACCAATATGCGCAGCGTTGGTTGCAGCAGCAACTTTCAATAGTGACAGCAGGGGGATGGTACGTGGGTCGTCCTGTAATGATGACTTATAACGATTATCAGCTCGGTATTTCAAATGGCGATATTGGTTTGTGTTTTGAGCACAGAACTCAGCCACAGCAGTTCGAAGTATATTTTCCAAGTTTGAATAAATGGGTCGCTGCAAATCGATTGCCTAAAAGTATTCAGAGCGCATTTGCCTTAACGATTCATAAATCACAAGGGTCTGAATTTACTCATACTGCTGTCGTTTTAGATCAGACTGCCAAGAACTTATTAAGCCAAGAGTTAATCTATACAGCCATTACACGAGCTAAGAAAGTAGTCAGTCTTTTGGTGCATCAAGAGGCTTTATTACAAGCATTTACAGTTCGTACTACACGAAAAAGCGGTTTAGTTCAAAAAGTTAATCGGTTAGTTCGTTAAGCCAAACTTAATATTTTCACCCTTGTAAGAAAAAGCTTACATAGATTCGAGATATTTGCTGCTAGAGTACACCCCGTGTTTTTGAGATTATAAACGCACAACGAGCTTGGCACGGAATGTCGGGCAAAATCGCACAATAATAATAACTTAAGTCGAGAGACTGCGAACTTACAATGAAGTAGGTGTATAAAGAGGAAACTTACAGCCGCTAAGCCTTGTAGTTTTGGGAGAGACTACAAGGCTTTTTTATATTTTACTTTTCTAATGCTTCTAAAAAACTACCAGAAAAGATCAATTTTAAGCCTATCTCTAGTATATTTCGGTTGAGAAAAATATATCAATAATATCAATATATTTATCTGTAGTATGATTCTTAAATAAGCATTTTTCCTGTGAATTGTTAAGTTATATGTTATACAGAACTGTACGTTAAATGTTGAAAATGACTAAACACCAAATATTATACAGACCTGTACGTTTTTACTTACATGATGATAAGAAAAATACTACTTTTCTTCATAATTGGATGTGTCACAATACATCACATAAGGAAATAAAAACGAAAACATTGGAAGTGAGTTAAAACAACAAGAAGGATGTGACTAGCATCTCACCAACGATAATAAAAACAGTAATAACACGATAAACAAAAACTACAGCGCAAAAAACCCAAGCAGAAATGCTTGGGTTTTTTATTTGCTTTTAAACTAAGTTGGTTTCATGAGAGTCGCTGCCGAATAAAGAACGGCGTTGATCTCTAGGAATTCGTGGGCATTGGCTGGAGATTTGATATAGCACTTTAGCTAAAGCAGGTAGGTGAGTACCCACTACAGATTTACCTGTCGTTAATAGGGAAACACTAATATCTCTTTCTGGATCGGCCCAGCATAAGATATTGGAGAACCCTAAATGGCCAAATGCTTGTCCTGTCATTGGACCAAAAAGGCCTACCGGGTTACTGCCTAACATTGGCCCTAAAGCATAGCGCATTGGAATTAATAAAGTCCGATCAATGTTAACGCCTGTGGTTGGTAGTGTTGCTCTGAAAATTGTTTTCTCACTAAAGATTTGCTGACCGCCGTAGCTTCCACCACTTAAAAGCATTTCAAAGAAGCGGCCAGCTTGTTCTGCACTGGTATAGATGTTTCCAGCTGGGCAAATGGTGTCCATAAAACGACTATCGTTAGTCACATCAACTGCAAGTTGTAAGCCGCCACCTAACACATGATTCAGATAGTGATCGGTACCAAGGCGAGGATGCAGACCTGTTGCACAGTTTAAGGCAACTTCTGAACGGTATTCTGGTTTTAAGCCATAGTTGAAATAGGGCATTCCCATCGGTTTTTCAATAGTTTGATGTACAAATTCACGTAAATCCTGCCCAGTCACCCGTTCAATGACTTCTCCTAAAATATAACCTGCCGTAACAGCATGATAGGCAAGGTGATTTCCAGCAGGAGACACAGGTCGGGCAGCATATAAACGTTTTAAAATTTCGTCTTTATCAAATAACAATTCTGGTGTGACATCGCCATCAATATAGGGAATGCCGCCACGATGTGCTAATAAATGAAAGATCGTTGCACGGCGCTTACCATTGACCCCATATTCAGGAACATAGTAGCTCACGGGATCAAGTAAATTGATTTCACCCTTTTCATCTAATAGATGAATCAACATGGCTGTAATCATCTTTGATGCTGAAAATAGGCAAACAGGTGTATCTGGTGTTGCAATCAGAGCATTTTCTTGAAGTCCTGCCGGAGAGTTCCCTTGGGCATATCCAATACTTCTGTTCAGCAAAATTTTACCTTGCCTACGTAAACAAAAGGTAATGAGTGGATAGTTTCCGGTTCTATACAGTGCTTCTATACTTTTCCAGATTTTTTGAATCTGGTGATCGCTCATTCCACCCTGTTCAGCAGCAACTTCATCTTTTTGTCGAATGACTTGCTCAATATTGTCCGGTACTGGACAGGTGTTAGTTGAAAAAATTTTCACACGTCCCTCGCGCTTCTTTCTTTTTATTCGAGGCTAGTGTGCAGGGTTAAGGTCTTGATGTCAGTGTCTAAAATGACAAGTTACTGAAAACTATTTTGCAATCCACCTATAGATACCTTAAAATAGGCGACTTGCTGTAGTGATGCACGGCAGTCAGTTGCCTCAACTGATTCATATC
The DNA here is from genome assembly GCF_025514755.1 of Acinetobacter sp. WU_MDCI_Abxc222. NCBI lineage: Bacteria > Pseudomonadati > Pseudomonadota > Gammaproteobacteria > Moraxellales > Moraxellaceae > Acinetobacter > Acinetobacter sp. WU_MDCI_Abxc222. The sequence goes on along the minus strand of NZ_JAHPVG010000004.1, from coordinate 257,007 downwards.
GTTTACTTTTTTAAGCATCTCGGAGAAATCGAATGGCTTTAACTAATGCAGACCGCGCAGAGATCATTGCTAAATTTGCTCGCGCTGAAAATGACACTGGTTCACCAGAAGTACAAGTAGCTTTATTGACTGCTCAAATCAATGATTTACAAGGTCACTTCAAAGCTCACAAACACGACCACCACAGCCGTCGTGGTTTGATCCGTATGGTTAACCAACGTCGTAAATTGCTCGACTACTTAAATGGTAAAGACCACGGTCGTTACACTGCTTTGATCGGTGCTTTAGGTTTACGTCGTTAATTCGATTTTCACTTTGTTTTCGCTATTTCGCATGTCGCAATGCTTTATCGCTGAAAAGAGAGTTTCACTTAATGCTAGGTTAAGTGATTTTTAGAAGGGGCGCTTGTGCGCTCCTTCTTTGCGTTTAACTTATTTTAAATAATTGATCTAGTGTGATGGCTTCTAAGCTTTGTCATTTATCTACCAATCGGTGTAGTCTGAATGCCAAACCTTAGGGGTCTCACTAGAATAAAATTAGGAAAATACAATACATGTCAATGTTTAATATCGTTCGTAAAGAATTCCAATTCGGTCAACATCAAGTCGTTTTAGAAACGGGTCGCGTTGCACGTCAAGCAAACACAGTTTTAATCACTATGGGTGGCGTAACTGTTTTAGTTGCAGTTGTTGCTCAACCTAAAGCAAAAGCGGGCCAAGACTTCTTCCCGTTAACAGTTAACTATCAAGAAAAACAATATGCAGCTGGTCGTATCCCTGGTGGTTACGGTAAGCGTGAAGGTCGTGCTTCTGAAGCTGAAACTTTAATTTCACGTCTTATTGACCGTCCAATTCGTCCGTTGTTCCCAGAAGGTTACTTCAACGAAATTCAAGTAACAGCAACTGTTGTTTCTTCTGACAAAACTATGGATGCTGACATTGCAGCAATGCTTGGTACATCAGCAGCATTGTCTATTGCTGGTACTCCTTTCCGTGGCCCAATCGGTGCAGCACGTGTTGGTTTAATCAACGGTGAATATGTTCTTAACCCGAACTTTGAACAGTTGAAAGAAAGTGACCTTGACCTTGTGGTTGCAGGTACAGAATCTGCTGTACTGATGGTTGAATCTGAAGCGAAAGAACTTTCAGAAGACCAAATGCTTGGTGCTGTGCTTTTCGGTCATGACGAAATGCAAATTGCAATTCAAGCAATTAAAGAATTTGCGGCTGCTGCTGGCGCTGTTGAATCAACATGGGTTGCTCCAGCTAAAAACGAAACTCTTCTTGAGCAATTAAAAGCAGCTTTCGAAGCGAAAATCTCAGAAGCATATACAATTGCAGTTAAACAAGATCGTTATGCAGCACTTGATGCACTTTATGCAGAAGCTTTAGCTCAGTTTGTTCCAGAAAATGACGAAACTGGTATTGCTGATGAAGTAAACGAATTATTCGAAGACCTTAAATACCGTACAGTACGTGACAACATCTTGTCAGGTAAGCCACGTATTGATGGTCGTGATACTAAAACTGTTCGTGCTATCGACGTTCAAGTTGGCGTATTAGATCGTGCACACGGTTCTGCATTATTTACACGTGGTGAAACTCAAGCGTTGGTAACAACAACTTTGGGTAATACTCGTGATGCGTTAATGGTTGATACCCTTGCTGGTACTAAGACTGACAACTTCATGTTGCACTACAACTTCCCTGCATACTCTGTAGGTGAAACAGGCCGTGAATCTGGTCCTAAGCGTCGTGAAATTGGTCACGGTCGTTTAGCACGTCGTGGTGTTCAAGCAGTTCTTCCTGCGGCTGACCGCTTCCCGTATGTAATTCGTATTGTATCTGACATTACTGAATCAAACGGTTCATCTTCAATGGCTTCTGTATGTGGTGCTTCATTATCACTTATGGATGCAGGTGTTCCGCTTAAAGCACCAGTTGCGGGTATCGCAATGGGCTTGGTGAAAGAAGGCGAGCGTTTCGCAGTACTTTCTGACATCTTGGGTGATGAAGATCATCTTGGTGATATGGACTTTAAAGTAGCAGGTTCTGCAAACGGTATTACTGCGCTTCAAATGGATATCAAGATTGAAGGTATTACTGAAGAAATTATGGAAGTTGCATTAAATCAAGCATTTGCTGGTCGTATGCATATCCTAAACGAAATGAATAAAGTCATTTCACGCGCTCGTGCTGAAATCAGTGCTCATGCACCGACATTTGAAGTGATTAACATCAACCCAGACAAGATCCGTGATGTTATTGGTAAAGGTGGCGCAACTATTCGTCAAATTACTGAAGAAACTAAAGCTGCAATTGATATCGAAGACAATGGTACAGTTCGCGTATTTGGTGAAACTAAAGCTGCTGCTAAAGCTGCAATTGCTAAGATTCAAGCAATTACTGCTGAAGTTGAACCAGGTAAGATTTATGACGGTAAAGTAATCCGTATTGTAGAATTCGGTGCGTTTGTAAACATCATGCCGGGTACTGATGGCCTTCTTCACATTTCGCAAATTTCAAATGAACGTATTGCGAACGTAACTGATGTTCTTAAAGAAGGTCAGGAAGTGAAAGTACAAGTTGCTGATGTTGATAATCGTGGTCGTATCAAATTGACTATGAAAGACATTGAACAAGCATAATTGTTCTGGTGACATGAAAAAGTCCGCTTGATGCGGACTTTTTTTATGGCATGATGCAAGTAATACAAAAACAGATCATTGTGGTATGCAGGTTTATTACTTTTATCGCCATCACGCTGACGGCTATGTCTTTTTAAGCCGTGAGCAGCATAATGAACACATTCTGGAGTTTTTCTGGATTGATAGTGTCAGAACGGATGTGGTGAACCATAACGAAGAATGGCAACAAAAGATTCAGCAGCTTTCAGACGTGGTTATCAATGAATTTCATATGCGGGATATTGCGAATATTGAGCATCCTTGTGCATTTGATACGCTTGAAGAATACGACCTGCTTATTTTTAGAAAGCTCGTTACACCTGATGATGAAATTAAAAATGGGGAATCCCATGAGAGTGTATTTGGTCTAGCAACCACGCCGATTAGCTTTATTTTTACCCCTAAAGTTCTGATTAGTGTTCGTGAGCAAGGCAATAAGTCGATTGAAAACTATATTCAACGTCTCGAAAATATTTTATGTAAAACTTTGGAAGAACAAAACAAAACCCGTAAGCTGCCTAATTCGCCTGTAGATTTATGTTTACGTCTGCTGAATAGTATGGTGGATGGCTACCTTGATATCCGTTCACCTTTAACTAGAAGGGTTGAGCATTGGCAACAACAATTGTTGCAAGGTAATCGTCGTTTTAAACAGTGGCATCAACTGTTTCATGAAAACATGGCCTTTCAGCAGGTTGAAAATTTATGCGAAGAGCAAATCGAAACCTTACAAGAGTTTCGAGATGAAATTGTAGAAAACTATCATCATGTTATTGGTGAGAAGACGCATAGTTCTCAAGATCTTTTATTAGTTCGTTTGAATGATTTAATGAGTCATGTCGAACGTATTCAAAAACATACTTTACGTTTACGTAGCGCCATTCAGTCGGCGATTGATTTGCACTTCTCAGCAATTGCCAACCAGACCAATGAGAATATGCGTATTCTTGCCATTATTACTGCTGTATTTGCACCGCTTACGCTTTTAACCGGTATTTATGGAATGAACTTTGAGTTTATTCCAGGGCTTAAATCACCGGTAGGTTTCTGGATTATGCTGGGAGTCATGCTGCTAAGTACTGTTTTGTTACTGTACTATTTTTATCGACAACATTTGGTGGGGCGCGGTGAAAAAAGTGTGATTGATTTACTGGCTCAACAGCATCGTCAAGATCGGATGAATTTGTTCTGGTTTTTGGAATATGAACCGATTAAACAAACTTTGAAGGAAGTGGAAAAGATTACTCGATTAAAGTAATAAAGACTTCCAAAAATGGCAAAATTGTTTGGTTAGCATTGCCTCGACTATAGGGTTTAATTAGATATTTTTTATATAGGCTTGTCCTTACTTTTGACTGGGCAAAAGTAACAAAACCCTTTATTGGACTGACGGTACATCCATGTTACCGCAGTCCAAAAGGCGGCATCCCTGCCGCCCATCACCTTAGTTCATGCCTGCTTGAATGGTTATTTAGAAGAAAAAATCTCAATGAAAATGCTTCAACTGTTTTCTAAGTTGTTGCACTTCATCAATCAAATCTAACATCACAGCAACTGCCGCCAAACTTGCGTCAAAGTCACGTTGTAAACGATACGCTTTACGTGCGCGTGCGACATCTTCACCCATAAACTGGTGTGCTTCAGGTGTGTTCTCGACTGATAAAATGTCATATTCAATGAGCTGAAGAATCCAGTCAGGACTTTGGCCACAAGCTTGGGCAAATTGTTGTAAATCAAATGTCGATTGTTCATCAACGACCTCTGCACTAAAGGTATGGCCGTCATATACAATTTCTCGATAGTGAATGGTTGTCATGATCTTGCTCCCTAATGAGATGAACGAGGTTCGAATGAAGCAAAGGCTTCTGCCAGTTGCTGATACGCTTCTTTTTCTTTTTCAGAATTTGCTAGGGGGAATACAATATTTAAAATTAAATAGAGATGGCCTGGCGTTTTATTTGGTATCCCTTTGTCTTTTAAGCGTAGCTGTTGTCCTTGTTTGGCATTTTTAGGTAAATTGACATGTAAGGATCCTGCTGGAGTTTTTACTTCAATACCTTGACCTAGTGCCGCTTCCCAAGGAGCTACATCTACGGTCAGATATACGTCACTGCCTTCAACATGAATACGGTCTGTATCTTTATACTGGATTTCAATATAAAGATCGCCGTTGGCACCGCCATTAATCCCGCTTTGGCCTTGTCCACTTAAGCGAATTTGTTGACCTTCTTTCATGCCTTTTGGTATTTTCACCTGTAAGGTTTTGCGTTGAACTTCAGGTTCGCCATAAGCGTTTATGGTTGGAATTTGCAAAGTAATTTGCTGTGTTGAACCATGATAGGCAATATCAAGATCAACCTCTATGCTGGCATGTTGATCTTCACCGCGATAACTACGTTGTTGTCTTTGATATTGTTGTTGCCCACCGCCAAAGCCTGCACCAAAGCGACCAAATAAATCTTCAAAACCGCTAAAGTCTGCTTGTTCACCGCCTGTAAAACCTTGGCGATAAAACTGTGCTCCATCAAAGCCCCCTTGTGCAGCACCCTGACCAAAGTTATTAAAACCTTGAGGATGATCTAACATCTGGTCATATTCAGCTTTTTTTTCAGCATTGCTTAACGTGTCATAGGCAACATTAATGGCCTGCATTTTTTCTTCTGCATCTTTTTCTTTGCTGATGTCGGGATGATATTTACGGGCTAATTTTCGATAAGCTTTTTTAATTTCATCAGCAGAGGCTTTGCGTGTAACCCCTAATTCTTCATAATAATTTTTTGCCATAATGTTTTATCACGATGGTGTTGTTTATTTCATTATGAAACGATTTTTAGAGTTTTCAATAAGCTAGATTGTATAAGAGTTGTTCTATTACGAAATCCAGCGGAACGTAAGGAGGTATAGCAAAATTAGACTATACCTCTAATAAGTTAGATAAAACTTTGATACAAGCCGTAAAGAGCAATCAGTAAAAGTAATAAACCGCAGAGGCCTAATATTTTTGGATATAAATGACTGTTAGAAAGGCGGCGGAAAAAGATATAAACCAAAGATAGGGTGAGGAAGTCTAAAACAATCCATGTCAGCGTAAGTAGGGTTAAACTTAAATTTAACTGAGGGGTAATAGAGACAAATTGCGGAAAGAAAGCCGAGAAAAAGATAATATCTTTTGGGTTTGAAATACCGACAAGAAAACCTTTTTTAAAGCCACCATTTTGTGCTGAAACTGTTTGTATCGCTTCTGGGTGAGGTGCCTGAATCACTTCTTTAAGAATACTCAACCCCAGATAGCCAATATATAGGCAGCCTAAAATACGAATGATATTGAGGTAACTATCATTAACACTCAGTACTCCTTTTAAAACCAGTACTGAAATAAAAATTAAAACAAGGGATGCTAGGTTTGTACCAAAAATGGTTTCCAGTGCTTTTTTATAGCCCCCTTTAAGTCCAGCGCTTGCAACTAAAATCATGACAGGGCCAGGGGTCGCAATCATGATAACTACGCTAAAAATAAAGAGAAAATAATCAAAATAATTCATGGTATTTAGGCATCTTATTTATTAGGCTATAAAGTAGCCTTATATTATCCTATTTGAATTAACATCTTGAAAATTATCATCAAAAAATGCAGGTAAATAAAAAAGGCGGTATAACCGCCTTTTTATAAAGTTAAAAGATTAACTTAAATGTTCACCAAATAACGCTAAAGCCTCTTCAGCGGTAAAGGTATATTGCGTATTACAGAACTGACAGTCCATACGAATCGGGTTCTGATGTTCTAGGGTTTCATGAACAGCGTCTACACCAATTTGAATCAGGGCATTTGCACAGCGTTCTTTTGAACATGTACAGCCAAATTTTAAAGCTTCAATTTCTGGTAAACGAACTTCTTCTTCGTTATATAAACGATACAGGATTTCATTTGCATCTAAATTGGTAAGCTCTTCAGCTTTTAATGTTTCGGTCAACATTGTCAAACGTGGCCATAAATCTTCATCGACCAAGTTTTGCTCTTCTTCATCGTGACGTGGCAAGAGTTGAATCAGTAAACCGCCAGAACGCTTATCTGTACTTGCCAACACAATACGAGTTGGAATTTGTGCAGACAAATCGTAATACTGCATCAAGCAGCCTGCTAAATTTACTTGATCAAGCGGCACGATCCCTTGATAACGTTCGCCAAATTCCGGTTCAATATTAATAAATAAAACAGGATTAACTAGGGCGCCAAGAACTGTGCTGCTGTCTGTTGCTTCAACAAAGCGAGGATCAGTTTCATAGTCCGCTAAAGCACGAACCTCTCCTAAATGATTACATTCAGCCATCGCCCATTTGAAGGTGCCGCTAGCCTGGATTTGCAAGCTGATACGGCCTTTGATTTTTAGTGTACTTGCAAGTAATGCAGTCGCACTCAACATTTCACCTAGCAGAATTTTAACAGCAGGCATATAGTCACGTTGAGCTAAGATGGTTTGTAGGGCTTCTTCAAGATGAACTACTTCTCCACGTACTGGAAAGTTCTCTATATAAAAGCGTTGGCGTAAATCAGACATAATATTCTCCAGGGCCCTAAGCAGAGTATAACTATTTCGTTTTAATCAAGCTTAGGAAATGCAGCGAAGCCGCAAGCCGGACAGGGGGCAGCTTTGTGCCCATTGTCCAATTATTTAGGCAATGTGAATAAGTCCTTAATATAGCCATTTTCTGAAATCTCAAGTTATTCTAGATGATCTCTTGTAATGTCGATGCGATTTGGTTGTAAATGACGCTTTAAATTTACATCATGTTTTGATGTAGCCTGTTGCTGCGCATCACTTTCAAACAAATGTTCAAGCTCGGCTAAGGCATTACGATGTGTTTCAAAGATCTTCTGTTCGTCTGTATAAATACTTTGCTGCTGTATAAGCAATTTCTCATCATAATCCCGAAAGATTTCGATATTGTTATAGGCTTGTTCATCAGAGATACCGAGTTCTCGCAAAGCGCGGTAAGCCATACCTAATGAAGATAGATACGTTTCACGCCAAATGTATTCAACACCTAAATCTCTTAAAAGATGGACATGGTGACGGTCGCGAGCACGAGCCAACAGCTTTAAGTTTGGATAATTTAATCTAAGATGACGTGCGACATTCATAGAGTCTTCAACATCATCGATTGCTAAAATAAATACTTTGGCTTTTTCAATACCGGCAGAACGCAGTAAATCGGGCTGGGTTACATCGCCATAATAGAGCTTACCGCCGTAGCGACGAACAAAGTCCACTTGATGAAGATTGTTGTCGATTGCAGTAAAGCCTAAATGTTGTAGGCGAGCAATACGCGCGATGATTTGTCCAAATCGACCAAAGCCGGCAATGATAATCGGGTTATCCTGCTGAGGAATTTCATCATACTCGGGAGGACGCTCTTTATTAAACAGAGGAATGACCTGAGTTGCCATGATCCAGTAAATTACTGGAGTAAGTACCATCGACAACGTCACGATCAGAGTCACGGGTTCTAATATAGCTTGAGTTAAAACCTTCTCACTTTTGGCAAGACTCAAAATTACAAAAGCAAATTCTCCGCCTTGTGCCAAGCAAGTACCTAAAAGCAAGCTGTTATTCCAACTGTATTTTTTATAGCGGGCAATAGCGGTCAATATCAGCGTTTTGATGAGTAATAAACAGACTGCACCACCAATAATAAGCAAAGGCATTTCAATGAGCAGTGACAGCTGTGTGGTCATGCCAACGGTCATAAAGAATAAGCCAAGCAATAAACCTTTAAATGGTGCAATACTCGCTTCAACTTCGTGGCGAAATTCTGAATCTGCTAATAATACACCTGTGAGGAATGCACCTAATGTAGTGCTAATTCCTAAAGTGTCCATAAGCAAGACAACAGCAAGAATAATAAATAATCCTACTGCTGTAATAAGTTCAGTCGCTCCACTTTTGGCAACAAAGCGGAAGAATGGACGCATCACATAGCGACTAAACAGAAATAGACCAGTAAAGGTTGCAATGATAGCCGCAAAATAAGCCACCCCATGATGGGTTGATTCTGTTCCTGCCAAGAGTGGAATAATGGCAAGTAAGGGGATAGCCGCTATATCTTGGAAAAGTAAAATGGAAAAAGACTGCTGACCATAAGTCGTATTGAGTTGCTGCTTTTCAGTCAGAAGTTGTAATACAAAAGCGGTGGAAGACAGCGCAAGGGCAAAACCAATCACAAAGCTGACAGAAAGCTGCTGTTGAAAGAGTAACAGTACGATCAGCATAAGAATGGCCCCACTAATGAGGACTTGCAGACTTCCCATTACAAAAATAGAGTTACGCATTTCCCATAAACGTTGTGGGCGCAACTCTAAACCAATCAGGAACATTAATAAGATAACGCCAAATTCGGCAAGTTCCATAATCGCTTCAGGGTCATGTGCAATATTTAAAACACTAGGACCTAGAAGTATTCCTGTAAATAAATAGCCTAAAACTGTTGCTATCCCTAGGCGTTTGCCAAGAGGGACTAAAATCAGAGAAGCTCCAAGAAAAATTGTTGCTTGCAGTAAGAATGACATTCATTGCCTCGAATGTATTAGTCTCTTTTAAGTGTAAAGCCAAAAAGGCTTCTTCACACCATGATATTCAAGCCATCTAATTAAATTCTTGCGGATCAACATCAATTGAGAGTCGAAGTTGATGCTGCCGAGGTGCATGAACCAATTGTGACCACCATTGTCTTAAGTAAAAATGGAGGCGAGCACGGTCAGCAGATAAAATCACCATGTGGGCGCGGTAGCGTCCAGCTTTACGCTCCATAGGGGCTGGAATTGGCCCCCAAATATCAACAATTTCACCCGCAATTTGGCGTAAATGTTCTGCCGCTTCATTTAAAAATTGCAAGGTATAGTCACGATCTTTGGATTCCGCACGTATCAGTACTGCATAACGGTAAGGTGGCAGCAAAGCAACTTTACGTTCCGCAAGAGTCTGTTTGGCAACCGCCCGATAATCTTTTTCGATGAGCGTGGTCAGTAAAGGGTGATCTGGTCTTAGGGTTTGTAAATAAACATGGCCTTTATGTTCACCACGGCCTGCACGACCCGCGACTTGTACAATTAACTGTGCAGTACGTTCTGGCGCACGAATGTCGACACTAAGTAACCCCGCATCAATATCTAAAATGGCAACCAAAGTCACGTGTGGGAAATGATGACCTTTTGCCAGCATTTGAGTGCCAAGCAAAATTGTTGGTTTGTTTTGATGAATACGGTCATAAATTTTTTGCCAGCTACCGACACGACTGGTACTGTCACGGTCAACCCGAATCACATCATAGTCTGGAAATAGTTCTTGTAAGTGCTCTTCAACCTTAGCCGTTCCAGCACCTAAGGTTTTTAGGCTTTTTTGCTGGCATTCAGGGCAGTGATCGGGCAAGCGATGAACAGTACCGCAGTGGTGGCAGTGTAAATAAGAATAAGGCTGAGTGTGCAATGTAAAATGCGCATCACAATGTGGACAATTTGCTTGCCACCCACAGCTTTCACAAACCAGTACAGGTGCATAGCCACGACGGTTTAAAAAGATTAAAACCTGTTCTTTTCTAGCTAATGTATGTTTGATTTGTTCAATAAGGGGCTGGCTAATTCCATGCTGTTTTTTGACAATTTTAAGGTCAATCAAATGCATTTTAGGCAAAAGTGCATGTCCAGCACGTTTGTTGAGTTGCAGTGCAGTTAATTTGCCAGTTTCGACTAAATAATAACTATCTATGCTTGGAGTTGCTGAACCTAAAATAACAGGGCAGCTTTGTAAGTGACCTCGATAAAGAGCGACATCACGCGCATGGTAGCGGAAGCCTTCTTGTTGCTTATAAGACAGATCATGTTCTTCATCTAAGATGATGAGACCCAAACGTGGCAGTGGCGTATAGATGGCAGAGCGCGTTCCTAAAATAATAGATGCTTTGCCAGTCTGGGCCTGTTGCCATGCCTGCAAGCGTTTGGAGTCATTTAAGCCCGAGTGTAATAGGGCAATATCGCAGTTAAAACGTGATTTAAAGCGAGAAATCGTTTGAGGGGTTAGACCGATTTCTGGGACTAACACCAGTACTTGCTTACCTTGCTTTAGCACTTCGTGCATGATGTGCAGATAAACTTCAGTTTTACCACTTCCTGTTAAACCATCTAATAAAAAAGCTTGGTATTGATGCTGTGCGTTTACGACGTGCTGAGTTGCTTTCTTTTGATCTTCATTTAGAGTGAGCGGCATTTGTGCCAATTGAACAGGAGATGGGCTAAAATCGTGTGGTTCAAGCGTACAGTCAACCAGTCCTTTCTTTTGAAGTGCTTTAAGTGTAGCCGTTTCTACACCACTTAAATTAAGAATGTTCTCTGTAGTTCCAGCAGGGTGTAACTTTAAAATTTGATACGCGTCTTGTTGCTTAACAGAGCGTTTAAGAAGTGCTTCAACATTATCACATGGTGTGATTTTCCAAAGATGAAACAAAACATCCATCGGTTTGCCCTGACGCAATAACGCAGGTAGGGCGGTTTGCATGACCTCACCAATTGGAAATTGGTAATACTGGGCAGACCATGTCAATAAACTTAAAACTTGTTCATCTAAAATAGGCTGTTCGTCTAAAAGGTCAGAAATGGCTTTAAGCTGAAAGGTGCCTGTAAATGATTCACTTGGGTCAACTTTTTCAGTAATGATACCAATTAGGTTTTGCCGTCCAAATGAAATCGCGACGCGTGAACCTACCTGAGCCCGTTCATATTGTGCTTTGGTGAGTGTATAGTCAAAAGTGTCGTACAGATGCACAGGTACGGCAACACGCACACGATAAACAACTGAATCAGGTTTTGGCGTTATGGTCATAGAGGCTCATTTCGTCAATTTTAAAAAACGGCATAGCGTCGTGAAGAGGACTTGGGTATTCTACACAGGCTATAGAATGAATATGAATGATTGCGTAGCATAGATGCAACAGCAGCGACTATTATTTTTGGAAAATTAGAACATTACCATGCCTGCATATCAATTTACTGCCATTGATGCTTCAGGGAAGCAGCAAAAAGGAGTGCTTGAGGGAGACTCAGCGCGCCAGATTCGCCAACAATTACGCGATAAAGCATGGACACCAATTAGTGTTGACCCTGTTGAACAAAAAGATAAACATCAGAGTCAGGGGTTATTCCAAAAAAAGTTCAGTGCTTACGATTTGGCACTCATGACTAGACAACTTTCGGTTTTAGTTGCTGCTGCTATTCCACTTGAAGAAGCTTTGCGCGCCGTGAGCAGGCAAAGTGAAAAAACACATGTGCAAAATCTTTTATTATCTGTGCGTTCTCGAGTCTTAGAAGGGCATTCACTCGCACAAGGTATGCAGCAGTCTGGACGTTTCCCTGACCTTTATATTGCAACAGTGGCTGCCGGCGAGCGCTCTGGGCATTTAGATCTCATTTTAGATCAGCTTTCGGATTACACCGAAAACCGCTTTGCCATGCAAAAGAAAGTTCAGGGCGCAATGATTTATCCAATCATTTTAATGCTGATGTCGTTTGGTATTGTGATGGGTTTAATGACTTATGTTGTGCCAGAGATTGTAAAAACTTTTGATCAAAATAAAGATGCTTTACCGTGGATTACAGTCGCTTTAATGAAAGCCAGTGATTTTATTCGCCACGCGTGGGTGTTTATTATTCTTTTTGCAGTGGTGGGTGTTGTTGCATTCGTACGGTTTTTAAAAACCACTGCTGGACATTATGCTTTTGATCGATTAACACTCAAATTGCCATTATTCGGTAAACTATCACGTGGTATTAATGCTGCACGATTTGCTAGTACCTTATCTATTTTGACCCGTTCAGGTGTGCCTTTGGTGGATGCCTTAAAAATTGGTGCAGCAGTGACCAACAACTGGGTTATCCGCGACTCAATTGCTCATGCGGCTGAGCGAGTGACAGAGGGGGGTAACTTAGGTACGCAACTGGAGCGCAGTGGTTATTTCCCACCAATGATGGTACAAATGATTCGAAGTGGAGAGGCATCAGGCGAGCTCGACAGGATGTTAGAACGAGCATCGACTATGCAAGACCGTGAGGTGACGACATTTATTTCAACCTTACTGGCATTACTTGAACCGCTTATGCTGGTTTTAATGGCAAGCATTGTACTGGTTATTGTAATTGCGGTTATGCTGCCAATCGTAAATATGAACAATATGATTTAATAACTTTGATATTAGAGATAATGATGAAGATGGTCATGAAACAAAAAGAGCACGTTAAGGATGCTCAAAAAACCTCAAGCGTAGCTTTCGGACTTGCGGCACGTTCGAGCGGTGTCCGAATGAAACGTGCCTCAGGCTTTACTCTCATTGAAGTCATGGTCGTGATTGTAATTTTAGGTGTGTTAGCAGCTTTAATCGTACCAAATGTCATGGGGCGTAGTGAAAAAGCCAAAATTGATACGACTCAAATTGCATTAAAGGGTGTGGCGGGTGCTTTAGATCAGTACAAGCTTGATAATGGGCATTTCCCAACCATGCAAGAAGGTGGGCTAGATGCTTTGGTTAACCAGCCAGCTACGGCGAAAAACTGGATGCCGGGTGGCTATGTAAAAGGTGGTTATCCTAAAGATAGTTGGAAAAACGATATTCAATACGTCATTCCTGGGGCAGATGGTCGAGCTTTTGACTTGTACTCATTTGGAGCAGATGGCAAAGAAGGCGGTGAAGGTAATGATGCAGATATTTATTATCAACCTTAATTAAAATGTAATGGAGATTATCAATTCAGTTAAAAGATAAAATGATAAATACGAATTGATAATCTCTCTCAATCAGTAAAATATAATAACTAACTGAAAAATATAAACTAAAGTTAATGTGGATGTTTGAGATTTATAATAAGAATTATTCCCATATTTAATAGTTACAAGAAAGTTAAAATGTAGAGAAAAATAAGCTATATATTTAAATAAAACCTTTGCATAATAATTAAAAAGCACTTTATTCAATTAAAAGGAGAGATTAAATGAAAGCATTTCTCATATTAGATGAAATGACGCAGTTTCATTGGGTAATGCTCAAGTCTGTCCTATTGATTTTGGGTTTGTTGCCGATTGCTGAAGTTTCATTAAAGTTATGGCTGAGTACAGAGGGAAGTAGCCAAATTATGATTGGTTTCTTCGCATTAAGTATTGTGAGCGCATGGTTAATGGTGAGCTTCTTTACAGCATTAAAAGCGAGTGTCTGGAAAGCTAAACAAATATCAACTAAATATGAGCAATTTCTTTTTAAAGCTTACCGTTATGTACCTATGGTCTTTTTATCGAGTTTAGTTGCTTATTTATCTTTGCAATTATCAATCGCTTTTTAATAATATTTTAAAAACAAATTTTTAGATAAAACGTAGACTAAACATCTACGTTTTATTTTTTAACTGGACTTAAAAACAGGGTGTTTCTTCATTTGTACATATTATATGCTTCAAATCAGTAACTTAAGAACATGGGAAATATGAAATGGAACAAATCGAGTGGAATGATTTTTTAAAAGTAGAGTTTCGCGTTGGTAAAATTATTCAAGCTGAAGTTTTTGAAAAAGCGCGTAAACCTGCTTATATTTTGCATGTGGATTTTGGTGAGGAATTGGGTGTACGTAAATCAAGTGCACAGATTACAAAGCTTTATCAGCCACAAGATTTGATTGGTAAGTTAGTTGTTGCTGTAGTGAATTTTCCCAAAAAACAAATTGGTCCTATTCAGTCAGAATGTTTGGTGACAGGATTTCATAACGCAGATGGTGATGTAGCACTTTGTATCCCAGAGTTTGAAGTGCCTCTGGGTACAAAGTTATTATGATTTAGCGACGAGATTTAAAAGAAACGTCAACTTTACGTGGACGGTAAACCCAACCTAAAATCAGCAATAAGAGCGCAAATCCTAAAATTGGATAATCGCCTAAACGGTTATAAAGAGTTTGGCCTTGCATAGCAGGTAAATCCCCTCTCAAGACGAACTCTTTATCGATTGGTGCTTGTTCAGTGATATGACCATTTTGATCAATAAACGCTGTTACACCTGTGTTGGTTGCACGAATAAACCAGCGGCCATTTTCTTTCGCGCGCATCTGCACCATTTGTAAATGTTGCCAAGGCCCAGCAGTACCCGTAAACCAAGCATCATTCGATACAGTCACCAAGAAGTCGCTGTCTTCTGCATTACGTCTTGTCAGGTTTGGATAAGCCACTTCATAACAAATTGCAGCAGCAAGCGCATGCCCTTTAATTAAGAGTGGTTTCTGGTCGCTCTCACCACGTGTAAAACCGCTCATGCTCACATCATTTTGCATAGCGGGTAATACCCAAGAAAGTAACCCAGCAAGCGGGATATATTCGCCAAAAGGAACAAGACGCTGTTTTTTATAGAGACCGCTTGAATCGCTCCCCGAAGCCATAATACTGTTGTAATAAAGCGGACTGCCGACTTGATGTGATTTTGCAACATCCCAGTAAGGAATGCCGGTTACCCATGCAGTATGGTTCTTTTTAGCTTGTGCATCCATTGCATCCAAAAACGGTTCAATGTCGGTTTGGAAAAGCGGAATTGAAGACTCAGGCCATACAATGAGGTCACGGCCCCATTCAGATTGTGTCAAACCAGCATAAATTTCTAATGTTCTAACTTGGTATTCAGTCAGCCATTTTAAATCTTGTGGAATGTTACCTTGAATGAGCGAAACGCTAAGCGGCTTGGCATCTTTAGGTTTTACAAACTGTATATATGACGCTCCCCATGCACCCAAAACTAACAGAGCAGAAGGGATAACCCAGAAAATACGTTTACGCAGGACTTCGACTAAAGCACACGCTAATACAATGACGACGAAGGAAATTGCATAAATACCAAATAGCGGTGCATAATCATCGAGTAAGCGTTCAGTAAAAGCGTAACCTACAAATAACCATGGGAAACCTGTAAATACCCAAGTTTTCGCCCATTCGAAAACAATCCAAAGTGGGGCAAAAGTAAGTGGTGTTTCAGGGAAGAATCGTCGGTAAACCCATGTCTGAAATGCCGTAAATAGACCCATCACAAGGGCCATAACAGCAATCATACATACGCTTAGAAAAGCATTGGTATCGCCATATACATGGATGGAAGTATAGAGCCAGAAAGCGCCTACAAACCATAAGCCAAATCCATAGCTCCAACCAATAGCAAAGGCTTGTTTAGCTGAACGCTTGTGTAATGTTGCATAGAGTAAGGCTGGAGATAAAATTGCCAACCACCACCAATAATAAGGTGCCAGTGAAAAACTGAATACGGCACCTGAAAATAAAGCAATGAGTAAAGGGAAAATTAAAGGAAGCTGTTTTTGTTGTTGCGAAGAATCTAACAGCTTTTCAAAGTATGCTCTCATTGACGTACAGCTCGAATCAGATGAATAGTGCGGGCATCTGCTTCAACGATTGTAAATAACCAATTTCCAAGCTCAACAGTTTGACCTTGTAAATCACTTACTAGACCAATCTCTTGAAGCAATAAACCGCCGACAGTTTCTACTTCATCGTCAGAAAAATCAGCATCTAAAACAGTATTGAAATGTTCGATTGGTGTAAGTGCTTGCACCATCCATGCATTTGCTACCGTATGGTCATTGTCAGGAACAATGTACTGAGCATCTTCATCGACAGTGTCGTGCTCATCTTCAATTTCACCAACGATTTCTTCAAGAATATCTTCAAGCGTAACAAGACCTGCTGTTGAACCATATTCATCAATCACAATCGCAATGTGAGTCTGAGTATGTTTTAACATGCGTAGTACTTGATCGGAACGTGCACTTTCAGGAACAAATAACGGTTGGCGCATAAGAACTCGAATATCAACTTTGGTATTCGGTTCAGTTAGAAACGGCAACAAATCTTTTGCGAGCAAAATCCCGACAACATTGTCAGGCTGATCGGCAGAGAAGACGGGAAAGCGTGAGTGAGCAGACTCGACCAGTACATCAAGAATATCAAGTAATTGATCATCTTCTTGTAAACTGATCATTGCTGTTCGTGGCGTCATGACTTCACGAATTTTTGTAGCTGGAAGGTCAAGAACGCCTTCAAGCATAGCAACAGTATCTGGTTCTAAAAAGCGGCGTGAATTTTGGACTAATTTTAATAATTCATCACGGGTTTCTGGCGCTGTACCTAACCATTTTCGTAAGCCTCGCATTCCCCACGACGGACTTGGTTCCTCTTGCATGATCTTTCCTAAAGACTCAATGTATCAAATGAATACACAGATCATACCGAAGAAAAGATGCTTATGCATCTATAAAACAAGCTAAAAGACAAAACGTATATTGTTATGTAAAAGCCAGTTACAGTTAACAGCTCAGTAATTTGTTTATGCTAAAATGTGAAAATTCTATTTGTTCGAGTTTGTTATGTCAGAGCAACCCATTTCACCTACTGTACAACTCAATACGCGTGGTTTACGTTGTCCGGAACCTGTGATGATGTTGCATCAAGCCATCCGAAAATCTAAGTCAGGCGATGTGGTTGAAGTCTTTGCAACAGATAATTCGACCTCTTGGGATATTCCTAAATTTTGTATGCATTTAGGCCATGAGTTGTTGTTACAAGAAGAACGCTTAGATGAAAATGGTCATAAAGAATTTCATTACTTAGTGAAGAAAGGTTAATAGAATAATAAGGCTTCTAATAACGACGATTAGAAGCCATGAATAATTCAATTTTAATTTGAAATGATAATTTTTTACAAATAAGAATCGTTATATAATTTATAAAATTAAGTATATAAATGACGTATGAAAATGAATGATTATTTTGTGAAACGAAGTTTATTTATTTTTCTTTGGTTTTTCTCAATTGCTGGGTTATTACATTTAGAGATCTCTTGGTTATCTGAAACTGTCGCTATCATTATTATATCTATTCTCATCGTTTTAGGTTCTATTCTACTCGGTTATAGAAATACATCTTTTGCTCCTGAACCAAAGATAAAGATGAGTTTGATCTTACATATAAGATTTATAGGGTTCATGTTAATTCTTGATTTATTACTTGGTAAATCGGTTTGGTACTTCGATTTAGCGCGAAACTTTGGTTTTCTTGGCTTATTTTTATTAGGCACATTTATTTTTTATAAAAAGAATATTAATTTAAACGTAGCAAAAATACCGCCTTTTCAATAAGCGGATACTAATAAAAAAGCCCCGAATAATCGGGGCTTTTTTATTACATATTAGGGTAATTCGGACCACCACCGCCTTCAGGCGTTACCCATGTGATATTTTGAGATGGGTCTTTAATATCACAGGTCTTACAGTGAACACAGTTCGCTGCGTTAATCTGGAAGCGTTTAGAGCCATCATCATTTTCCATGATTTCGTAAACACCAGCTGGGCAGTAGCGCTGTGCAGGCTCATCCCATTTTGGTAAGTTCACATTCACTGGAATTGAAGGGTCAGTAAGCTTCAAGTGAGCTGGCTGGTTTTCTTCATGTACAGTGTTTGAGATAAATACTGAAGATAAACGGTCAAATGTAAGCTTGCCATCTGGTTTTGGATAGTTTGGTTTAAAGCTTGTTGCATCAACAGTTTTCAATGCAGCAAAGTCTTGCTTCAAGTCATGTAAAGTGAATGGCACTTTAAAGACATTCTGGTCGATAAAGTTAAATGCACCACCCATCCATTGACCAAATTTATGCATTGCTGGGCCAAAGTTACGAGAGTTATAAAGCTCTTCTTTTAACCAGCTGTTGTTAAATTTATCAGTGTATGAAGTCAATTCTTTAACGAATAAATCCTCGCCTTCAGTAACACGTGCAATGGCAAGATCACCGCCTTTTTCTACACCTGCAGCAATGGCTTCAAATACAGCTTCACCACATAACATGCCAGATTTCATAGCAGTGTGTGAGCCTTTGATTTTTGCAAAGTTTAAGAAACCTGCATCATCACCAATCAAGCAACCACCCGGGAAAGTCAATTTAGGCAATGAGTTGAAACCGCCTTTCACTACAGCACGAGCGCCATAAGAAATACGTTTACCACCTTCTAAATACTGTTTAATCAGTGGGTGAGTTTTCCAGCGCTGCATTTCCATAAATGGATACATGTGTGGATTTTCATAAGACAAGTCCACGATCATGCCCAAAGTCACTTGATTGTTTTCAGCGTGATATAACCACCAGCCACCTGAAGAAGCAGTTTCTGCTAAAGGCCAACCTGCACCGTGCATGACTAGGCCCGGTTTATGTTTTGTTGGGTCAATTTCCCAAAGCTCTTTAATCCCGATACCGTAGTGCTGTGGATCAGCATCTTTATCAAGGTTATATTTCGCAATTAGACGTTTACCTAGGTGACCACGGCAACCTTCAGCAAAGAGGGTGTATTTAGCGTGAAGTTCATAGCCTGGAGTAAAGTTATGCGTTGGTTCGCCATCTTTACCAATACCCATGTCGCCTGTTTGAATACCTTTTACAGTACCATCTTCATGATAAAGCACTTCAGATGCAGCAAAGCCAGGGAAGATAGAAACTTCTAACTCTTCAGCTTTTTGACCTAACCAACGAACCACATTACCTAAAGAGATCACATAGTTACCATCGTTATGCATGGTTTTAGGAACCATCCAGTGAGGTACTTCTTTAGAAGTGGTGTCTGAAAGTAAGAAGAAAGTTTTGTCTTCAGTTACAGGGACATTAAGAGGCGCGCCTTCTTCTTTCCAGTTCGGGAAAAGTTCATTGATGGCACGTGGCTCAAGCACAGCACCAGACAAGATATGCGCACCTACTTCAGAGCCTTTTTCAACTACACAAACAGAAAGATCGGGTAAGTTTTTTTCAATCGCTAATTGACGGATCTTAATCGCAGCAGATAGACCTGCAGGTCCTGCACCTACGATGACAACGTCAAACTCCATCGATTCACGTTCGATGTGTTCCATGTAGGACTCCTCAATACTTAAAGGTGGCAACCGTCATATTTAGAAAATTCGGTGCTGCCGTGAGTGTTTTAATCCATAGGCGCAAATATGCTATTGTGCCTTTTATCGTTTGGGCTAGTATAGTTTTAAACCATGATCTAGCCAATTGGCTGAGTCGTAACATTTTTTCGTCAGCAAGGCATAAACTATGGTAAATCAAAATAATTCACCATCGGATATGGGAAAAATACCGTTATCTGATGATAAAAACTTAATGAACATTGCACAATACTTAAAAGATGTACAGCAAAGTCACAAAAGGTCAATTCCACCTTTAGAGCAGTGGCATCCAAAGCATTGCGGTAAAATGGATTTGACGGTGAAATCCAATGGAGAATGGTGGCACGAAGGTCAATTAATTAAGCGCCAAGCTCTATTGGATCTGTTTACCAAAGTCCTATGGAAAGAAGAAGGCAAATTCTACCTGAAAACCCCTGTAGAACAAATTGAAATCGAAGTTGAAGATGAACCTTTATTAGTCAATCAGGTAGATCAGGTCGAAATTTCAGGTGAGCAGTTTTTACAACTGACAACGACCAATCAAGATGTAATTTTGGTTGATGCAGAACATCCAATTTTTATGCGTGAATATGCTGGGGAATTACGCCCTTATGTGCATGTCCGTTTTGGAATTAACGCGCTGATTCAACGTCAGGCTTTCTATCATTTGGTGAACTATGGAACACTGATTGAAAACGACAAAGGTGAAACTATTTTAGAGCTAAAAAGTGGTAATTTGCTCTTGCAATTAGGCACTTGAGGTTTAAGCTTTAGGGAGTGAAATTTTCTGACACTTCAGTACAGCTATGACCGCCATACAACCTTTATTTTCTGAACTAGAACCTATGCCTAAAGCATCAGCAGATGCCCCAATTGGTATTTTTGATTCAGGAATTGGAGGAATGTCAGTTGCAGCAGAAATTGCCAAATATTTGCCTAATGAACGTATTGTGTATTATGCCGATACTGCCTACGTGCCTTATGGTCCACGTTCTGATGAAGAAATTAGAGAACTGACTGCACGTGCTGTTGATTGGCTATATCGTCAAGGCTGTAAAATTGCAGTCGTAGCCTGCAATACGGCTTCCGCATTTAGCCTTGATCATTTGCGCGAGCATTATGGAGAACACTTTCCAATTGTTGGATTGGTTCCAGCATTAAAGCCTGCTGTATTACAGACACGTTCTAAAGTGGTTGCTGTATTGGCGACGCCTGCTACTTTTCGTGGCCAACTCATTAAAGATGTTGTCGAGAAGTTTGCTGTTCCAGCAGGTGTTAAAGTGATGACTTTAACCAGCCTTGAACTTGTTCCTTGTGTAGAAGCAGGTCAGCAAATGGGTGAGGCATGTTTAAAGGCATTAAAAGAAGTTTTACAGCCAGCTGCTGAGCAAGGTGCCGACTATTTAGTGCTCGGTTGCACGCATTATCCTTTCTTAAATCAAGCAATTCATCATCTTTTTGCTAACCAATTCACACTAGTTGATTCTGGATTGGCAGTTGCCCGACAAACAGCCCGTATTTTAATAAAAAATGAGTTATTATGTGACCAAATAGGTCAGAATGTTGCACGCATTGAATGCTACGTTAGTGGGAATAATGCCGAGGCACTGCAACCTGTTTTACAACATATGATTCCACACGAGTTAACTTGGACATTACATAATCTGAGTTGAGTTCTATTGTAGGCATTCACAAGAAAGCGTTTTTTATATTTATTTTTTTATTTGGGGCGGTTCATAATCTTGGCTTATTTAGGCCATATTAAGATTATGGGGCGATAAGGGTATTGTTATGCTCGATACACGCTATCAGATCTTTATTTCAACGTCAGGTCGAGATATGCAACCTGAACGTATAGTTTTCTCTCAAACTTTAGTCAGTATGGGTTTTTTTGCTTGGGGATTAGAACATCGAACCCCCCTAACAACTACACTTGCACGTCGACAGATTGATGAATGTGATTATGTCGTTTTGCTGCTAGGCAGTCAGTATGGAGAGCAGTCAATTTCTGGTGTGAGTTATTTATCTTTAGAATATGAATATGCATTAAGTCAGGCTAAACCCATTATTGTGTTCATGCATGAGCAGCCCGAAAACCGTGAAATACATTTACAAGAAACACATCCACAGTTGAAAGATAAATTTTTCGCATTTAGAAAAAAGTTATTACTTGATGTGAATCATATTTTTTACTTTAAAACTCCACGTGAACTAGAGTTGGCTGTCCGTTTAAATATGCCTTTAATGATTGAGCAACATATGGGCCAAGGTTGGGTTCCTGCTCATCAGGCTCATCACTTAGAAGATGAAATTAAGGTATTAAAAAGTAAAATTTTACAGTTAGAACAGCAATTAACAGAGTCATCAGCTCAAGTAAATGAAGTTGCTCCTCAAGATGTTTTTGCATTTGAATATCAAATTCAAGCATTTCAGGATGGCAATTTTAAAGAGCTGAAACGACAACGACAAATGACTTGGTCGCAGTTGTTAAGTATATTGGCAAAGCAGTTTGAAACAGCTACACCAGAAGAGAATTTTGGGACATGTTTAAATGAATATTTGAATCAGGCTGGCCTAGAAGATGCTCGTCAGGAGTTACCTCGTGCTCATGCTGTTGCCTGCGCTCAGATTAACCATAAGGCATTGTTTCGGATAAAAAAGCAAATGCAGTCACAGGGTTGGATTGTTCCAACTCAGACTGAACAATCCTATAGCTTATGGAAAGTCACAGCTAAAGCTCAAAAGTTATTACTTAGCTATAAATGGAGCCATCGGGGCATTCGATTAAAAGCTTAGAGCGATTCAATTTATATATGACAATAAAAGCTGTTACATTAGTGACATAAGATGAATTGAAAGGCATTTACACATGTCGTTTGAACAAAAACCGAAAGTCACAGTCATTTTAGCGAATTTAGGTACACCGGATGAGGCCACTGTTCCTGCGGTTCGCCGTTTTTTAAAGCAGTTTTTATCTGATTCACGTGTAATTGAAATACCGAAATTCATTTGGTGGATTATTTTGAATCTGTTTGTTTTACCTTTTCGCCCAAAAAGGGTAGCACATGCCTATGCTTCGGTATGGTCAAAAGATTCGCCCATGCGTGAAATTGTGTTTGAGCAAACTCAACGTATTCAGGCTTATTTACAGCGTGAAAATAATCAGTTTGATTTAACCGTGATACCGGCGATGACCTATGGTAATCCGGGCATTGATGCAGTTTTAGAAAAACTGGCAGCTAACCCGCAAGAGCATGTCATTTTATTGCCTTTATTTCCTCAATATTCAGCCACTTCTACAGCACCGTTATACGATGCGTTTGCCAAGTGGATTCCAGCCCAGCGAAACTTGCCGGGTCTAACGATTATTAAAGACTATTATCAGCATCCCATGTTTATTCAGGCATTGGCAGAAAGTGTTTTAGCTTACCAAGAGCAACATGGGAAACCTGAAAAACTGTTGATGTCTTTTCATGGTATTCCACAGCCTTATGCAGACAAAGGCGATCCTTATGCAGATCGTTGTCGCATCACAGCAAAGCTGGTGGCCGAAGCTTTACATTTAAAAGATGATGAATGGGCGATTAGCTTCCAGTCACGTTTTGGGAAACAAGAGTGGGTTAAGCCTTATACAGACCAACTTTTACAAGATTGGGCGAAGCAAGGCGTTAAGTCAGTACAGGTATTAAGCCCAGCTTTTTCTGCTGATTGCTTGGAAACACTTGAAGAGTTAGCCATACAAAATGCTGAGTTGTTTCAACAAGCGGGCGGTGGTAGCTATGCTTATATTCCTGCTTTAAATAGCGATCAAGCTCATATTGATTTGCTTGCAGGGTTAGTTCAGGCTAATCTTGATGCCCTTACTTATACCTTAGCCCACCGTTAATTGCGTTTTAGCCAGAGGTTCTTATGCTGCAAGTCAAAATTGTTCCAGTTACTGCATTTGCCCAAAATTGTTCTCTTGTTTGGGATAGTGAAACAAAAGAAGCAGTTTTGATTGATGCTGGTGGTGATGCTTCAGTTTTGAAAAAAGAAGTAGAAGCCTTGGGTTTAAAGGTAAAGGCTCTTTGGCTCACTCATGGGCATTTAGATCATGCAGGAGCAGTGGGTGAACTTGCTAAAGAATGGAGCGTTCCAGTTATTGGTCCCCATAAAGAAGATCAGTTTTGGCTAGATATGATTCAGGAAGTCTCAGCACGTTATGGTTTTCCAATTCCACAGCCTGTTAAAGTCGATCAATGGCTTGAAGGCGGTGAAGTGCTAAAACTGGGTGAAGATGAGTTTGAGGTGCGTTTTGCGCCGGGTCATACACCCGGACATGTTATTTTCTATAATAAAAATCATGGCTTGCTTTGGACTGGTGATGTCTTGTTTAAAGGTTCGATTGGAAGAACAGACTTTCCGCGTGGAAACCATGATCAGTTGATTGAATCGATTAAACGAGAGTGTTTTAGTTTGCCAGATGATACTCAGTTTATTTCTGGACATGGTCCAATGAGTACCATTGGCTATGAAAAACAATTTAACCCGTTTGTCGCGGGTAAAGCAGGTTAATCTTCATAATCATCTTCATTTTGACTACCCTTGTTATGCTGAGGCGCATCTTGGGTAGGCAGTCTATATTCATCATTTGCCCACGCACCTAAATCAATTAATTTACAGCGTTCAGAGCAAAATGGACGAAATTCGTTACCTTCCCAAACACTTGGTTCACCACAACGTGGGCAGGGGAATGTACGTGGCATAAAGCGATATCCTCAAAGTGAAGAGAAATAGATTAGGCAAAAGTCAGGTGACTTGTTAGACTTATGCCGATTTTTATTTAGTTTGATGTGATTATGCAGATTCGTCAATTTCAAGCACAACGTATGCAAGCGCCTCGCGATTTTACCCCAATTGAAAATACCCCGATTTGTGTAGAAATTGGAGCGGGCAAGGGTAAACATGCTTTGCTTTTTAGCGGGCAACAGACGCAGCACACATTGTATGCAATTGAACGAACCCGAGAAAAATTCTTGGCAATGCAAAAACAGCACGGTCTGGAACCAAGAGATAATTTAATCCCTGTACATGCAGATGCTTTACCGTGGGTGGTACATGCACTACATCCTGCTCAAGTTGAACATTTCTTTATTCTCTATCCAAACCCAGAACCCCATAATCCAGCACAGCGCTGGTTGAATATGCCATTTTTTGAGTTCTTAATCTCTCGCCTGCAAACAGGTGGAACCATTACTTTGGCAAGTAATATTCCTGAATATATTGAAGAAGCTGAACAACAATTAATTAATGTCTGGAAGCTGCCTTACCAAAAAGAAAAAATTGCTCAAACATCTGCACGTACTCACTTTGAAATTAAGTATTTAGAACGTGGAGAACTTTGCCAACAGCTTGTGATTACTAAACCTGAAGGTTACAGCACACGTTTTGATGAGTTTGCCCCATTACAAGGTCAAGAACATGGCGAATAAGCGGGTTGCCATTATTGGTGCGGGGCCGGCTGGTTTAATGGCAGCTGAGGTACTGAGCCAATATGCTTATGAGATTGATGTATACGAGCAAAAGCCTTCAGCGGCACGTAAGTTTCTGATGGCAGGTAAAACTGGGTTAAACATCTCGCACGCCGAACCTTTAGCACAATTCATTGAACGTTATGATCATGCAGAATGGCTCAAACCGTGGGTTGAAAAATGGGATGCGGGCTGGATTCAAAATTGGATGAAAAGTCTGGGAATTGAGTCTTACGTTGGTACTTCAGGGCGTATTTTCCCTGTCGAAATGAAAGCAGCACCTCTATTACGTGCTTGGCTAAAACGTTTGGCAGAACAGCAAGTTAAATTCTTTTATCGACATCGTTGTATTAATTTACAAGATACAACGGTGACTTTAGAAAGCCAAAATAATCAAAGCACTGAAACTTTTACCCAGCGATACGATGCGGTTGTATTGGCTTGTGGAGCTGTGTCGTGGTCACAATTAGGTAGTGATGGTGCATGGCAGCAATGGATGGATCAATCCAGTATTGAACCTTTTCAAGCAAGTAATGCAGGGGTGTTGCACACTTGGTCAGCTTTTATGGAAGGCTGTTTTGGTGAACCTTTAAAGCGTATCAATGCATGGGTTGAACCTAGCCAGATTACACATGGCGATATTGTGATTACTCACTATGGTTTAGAAAGTGGTGTTATTTATAAACTTGGACGTGCTTTACGAGAACAGCAAAAACAAGGGCAAAGCTTAAATTTGTTTTTAGATTTATTGCCTGATGTAGAGTTATCACAGTTAGTTAAAAAATTACAGGCTAGCAAAAAACAATCGCTCACCAATATCTGGCGTAAAGCAGGCTTAGACACAGCTAAAATTAACTTAATTAGAGAAGTGGTTGATAAAGCACTATGGAGTCAACCAGAGGCTATGGCTCAGCAAATTAAAACACTTCAAATTAAGTTAAAGGGCTTTAGACCCATTGAGGAAGCGATTAGCTGTGCTGGTGGCGTTAAGCAGAATGCACTAACTGAAAGCTTAGAGCTTAAACAAACCTCAGGTGTTTTTTGCTGTGGTGAAATGCTGGATTGGGATGCTCCTACAGGTGGATATTTACTTACAGCATGCTTTGCTACAGGGCGAGCGGCTGGTGAAGGCGTGCATTCATTCTTAGAGAAATAACAGGATAATTTGGTGCTATGTTTGATATGTGAAAAGTGTTATTTTTGAGCGATCAATAATAATAGGATTTACGAGAACATGTCTCAAGCATCACAAGTTTATCAAGGAAGTTGTTTATGTCAGGGTATTCGCTATGAGATTAGAGGCGATATCGGAGATATTATTCAATGCCATTGTCAACGCTGCAGAAAATCCAATGGAACAGCATTTGCCACGAATGCTCCTGTTAAAAGTACAGATTTTAAAATTACCCAAGGTGAAGATCTCGTCAAAAAATTTGCTGTGAACGGGGTGTATCGCTGGTTTTGTAGCGAATGTGGTTCACCTTTGATTAGTTCTCGGGATGCGCAGCCTGAATTATATCGCTTAAGAATTGGGACACTTGATACACCACTAGACCAAAAGCCAACAATGCATATTTTTGCTGCGTCTAAGGCAGAATGGGAATGTATTCAGGATGATTTACCACAATTTGCTGAACGCCCATGATTTTAAAAAGTATGTTTAAATCAAATTCAAGATGATCTAATATACTTTAAACAGGGAGATGGCATTCCTCCCTTGAAAAACCGCCGTATTGGCTAATGATGCCTACGTTACCCTCATGTATTTATATCGCTGGGTACGTAGGTTATTGCGTACTTTGCTTATTTTTGGAGTACGCTGTGTCATATTTCCCTTCATTATTTTTTGCTCTTTTAGCGTCTATCTAAAGGGGTGGTCGTATGTATTACTCTCTATTTTCAATTGCTTTAGGCTCAGTTCTAGGGGCATGGCTGCGCTGGTTTTTAGGTTTAAAACTTAACCCGATTTACCCGCAAATTCCACTCGGTACTGTCACTGTTAATTTGGTCGGTGGTTTTATTATTGGTTTTGCAATTGCCTATTTTGCTCAAAGTGATTTAAGTCCTAACTATAAGCTTTTTGTAATTACTGGTTTTTGTGGTGCTTTAACCACATTTTCAACCTTCTCGATTGAAATCATCACTTTATTACAAAGTGGTAAGTTAGGAATGGCGATGTTGGGGATCTCCATTCATTTAATTGGATCGTTAATTTTTACGTGTTTGGGGTTGGCGGCTTATCATTGGCTGGCGGGTAACTGATTATTCAGGTGTGTAAGCACCGAAATATATTGCACGGCCTCCGTTTTACGATGTTCTCTCATACCATTTGTGTAGGCATACCTTACTTTTGAAAGATCAAAAGTAAGCAAAAATCTTTTGTTTCGCTGATTCTACATCCATGTAGCACAGCAAAACTGCGGCATCCATGCTGCTTGTCACGATAGTAAATGATGAATTAAAAACTTCTGATTTATTTTGGGATTTGATACGCGTTAAAGTCATCAACAGCCTGACTGAAATCAGCTATATATTGTTTTTGCAAGATATGGGATAAGTGCAAACAGATAACAGGTTCTGTTGATGAAAATGGTTTTGCCTACTTTTCCCAAAAGAAAAGTAGGTCGAGCCGAAGGCTAATCTAGATATAGAACGTCACTGAAAAAACTCTGTTGTGACAATCTTCTAATTTAAGACATTTCTATTATTTATTTAAATCTTATTATTTTTCAGTTAAAGCCTGACCTTCAAACTTCACACCATCCCAACCATTTTGCATAAATTGACGAATATTTTGATGATCAGTTCCTTCTGGTGTAGCCAATACAGATGCGTAGTGTTCTGCAAATAAACTTAAAGTTTGTGCTTGGTCTAAACCTTGTAACTTGGCAAAAGAGAAAACTTTTGCACTGCCTTGATTTTCAGTAGCAGCGTTATGCTGTGCACCATTTTGAAAAGCCGTTGGAGTATGTTGGTAACGTGCTTCAATATGAGCTAA
Source organism: Acinetobacter sp. WU_MDCI_Abxc222 (assembly GCF_025514755.1). Taxonomy (NCBI): domain Bacteria; kingdom Pseudomonadati; phylum Pseudomonadota; class Gammaproteobacteria; order Moraxellales; family Moraxellaceae; genus Acinetobacter; species Acinetobacter sp. WU_MDCI_Abxc222. The sequence continues at coordinate 228,808 of NZ_JAHPVG010000004.1, read as the reverse complement.
AACGTCTGAAAATTTTGCTGTGCCTGCTTGTAATTGGGCAAGTAACTCTTGTGCCATAATCTTAAACTTCCTATCAAATGGGGCTTAAGCATAGCATTGAATACATGCTTTGAAAGCTTGGCAATTATAAAAATTGAGGAGTTATTGAAAAAAATCAGAAGAGTTTTTAGACAACTTGTGGATAAGTTTTCTTTTATACACAGTTTAGAAAAGACCGAAAAACATACATAAAAAAAGAAGCCTAAGTGGAGGAGATAGTCTTAGGCTTCCAATGATTTAAGTGTATTGGTCAAATCTTAACGCAAGATTAACTCTTACGATTAAAGCGAGCGAAGCGTTTATTAAAGCTTGCTACACGGCCTTCGTTACTTGCTTGACGTACTTCACCTGTGTAGAAAGGGTGTGAGGCACTTGAAATATCAAGAGTTACATAAGGATAAACTTTCCCTTGATATTCTTTGGTTTGTTTAGACTGAAGAGTACTACCAATTAAGAAGTACACGTCTGCATTGGTGTCATGAAATAACACTTGTTGATAAGCAGGATGAATATCTTTACGCATGAGAGATTGTCCTAAATTATTTTTGATTAAAGAAATGTTATAACATAACGTTTATAAAGTCAATGTAACCTCTAAAAGGCTACATTGATCAGTAAATTAAGTTAGTTAGAAGGCGGTACAAGCTCTTCAAATAGATCGTTTAGATTGTCATGAACTTTTAAGTGAATTAGGTTCCAGTAATGTCCTGAAATGGTTCTGTTGACCATTAAAGTGTCTGGTGATGGTTTAAAGACATCCCAATACTTCAAAGATTTTTTCACAAGTAACATGCCATCATGATGTGATGAATTCTCTGCAAAATCATAAGTTGTGGTAAGCGGGCGTAATAATACTTCAATCCAGAGTTTATATAAATCACTCGGGAATTTGCCTTTTTCAGCCAGCGAATGTAGTTCAAATAATTCTGTTTCGATCAAATCGATATTTTCATGGCGAGCTGCATTTACTAAGCGTTTAAAGTGCTGCACGATTTCATTTGAAAGCGTTTTAACACTGCCATAGTCATAAATAATGACACTACCATCTTGGCGGAAAGCAAAGTTACCTGGATGAGGGTCACAGTGAAAACGTTTTAAAAAGAACATTTCCTGACCCAAAGCACGGATTAAACGACGGCCAATTATATTGCGAATTTCGATAGGCCAAGAACTAGCAGTTTCAATGCTATCACCTTGTTCAAGGCTTAAAGTCAAAATTCGTCTTGAAGAATAATCTTTATAAACAGTCGGGATGATAATTTTGTCATCTAATTGGCTATGAAATGTTTTGAAAACTTCAAGATTTTGAGCCTCGATTTCATAGTTAAGCTCTGCTGACAGACTATCTTGAATCTCTGCAAAAAGCTGATCTTGTAGCTTTTTATCAATTTTAAGCACACCCATTAAACGAAGTGCCAAACGTACTTGTTTTAAGTCGCTTTCACAGGCTTCATCAACACCCGGATATTGCACTTTAACAACAACTTGTTCGCCACTTGGCAGGACAGCTTTGTGAACTTGTCCAATTGAAGCAGCTGCAAAAGGTTCTTTATCAAAAGATTTAAAGGCAACATTCAGCGGCTTTCCAAGCTCACGTTCAACTTGTTGCTGAATAGCAGCAAAGGGCATAGGGGGAGCTTGGCGTTGTAACTTAGAAATTGCTTTAGCGACCTCGGGTGGGAAGATATCTTTATATTGTGATGCAATTTGGCCGACTTTCATGACGGCACCTTTCATTTCGCCTAAGGTGTCGGCAATTTGCAAACCAATATCCTGAAATAACTTGGTTTTTGAAGCCAGCTTTTGTTCTTCGTCTGCGGTCAAGTTTCGAATCGAGTTAGAAACGGTTTTCGTTGCAATGCTCGCGGTCATTCCTGCAAGTTTCATAAATCGTTTGCCGGGTGAACTTGCATTCTTTGCCATATCTTCGATACCTCATTGACTACAACATAATATTGCCTAGGTTTGATCATAGGTGACAAAGCTTAAAAAGCCTATATGAAATTGTTTATCTCCTGTAAGAAAATTTTCGAAAAACAAAATGTTATTTTTATAGTAAAAAATATGAAAAGCTTGTGAAAATCCATTTCATAAACAAAGCTTTAATATCTATAAAGTGCCTGTTTTTTTGGTGGTAATGTGAATGGCAGGTTAAATAAAAATAGAGATAACAAAAGTTATGACAAGTTTAAGTTCGGCCCATGGGCGGTCTCAGGCGGTTCCTTTATCTGTGTTTGAGCAGTCAAAAGATGCGCATATTATTCGTTCTGATGAAGAAGCAATTGAGCTTGCCAAACAACTTGCGCAAGAGTTCGCACACGAAGCATCTGATCGAGACAGAGAGCGCCGTTTACCCCTAAATGAAATTCAACAGTTCTCACAAAGCGGTTTATGGGCCATTACGGTTCCTAAGCAATTTGGTGGCGCACAAGTCAAATATCGAACCTTGGCTGAGGTCATCAAAACAATTGCGAGTGTTGATCCATCTCTTGCACAGCTTCCTCAAAATCACTTAGCTTTTATTGAGCATTTAAGATTAGATGCGAAACCTGAACAACAACAGTTCTTCTTTAACTTAGTGTTGAGGGGGATTCGTTTTGGCAATGCCTTTTCAGAAAAGCATAGCAAAACGGTGGCTGACCTCACTACCACATTACGAAAGACCGAGCACGGTTATGAAATTAATGGCAAGAAGTTTTTTGCAACTGGTGCATTGCTTGCGCATTGGATTCCAATTGTCGCTGTAAATGAACAGGGACAGCCTTACGCAGCGCTAGTTCCTCGGGAAACTTCAGGAGTTAATATTATTAATGATTGGTCTGGTTTTGGGCAACGAACCACGGCCAGTGGCACCGTTGAACTTAATCAAGTTCCAGTACGTGAAGAATATCTAATTCCGATTTATCAGGCTTTTGAACGTCCTACACCAGCAGGTGCAATTTCACAATTTATTCAAGCTGCTGTTGATGCTGGTATTGCACGTGGCGCAATTGAAGAAACAATCCACTATGTCAAAAATCATAGCCGTGCATGGGTCGATTCAGGTTTAGAAAAAGCGAGTGATGATCCCTATACGATTGCAAACATTGGTGATTTAAAAATAAAACTGCGTGCGGCAGAAGCGGTATTAGATTTAGCAGGAGATGCGATCGATCAAGCAATTGCCGATACGACCGAAGAGCATGTAAACCAAGCCACATTACTGGTTGCTGAAGCAAAAGTACTCACTACAGAAGTTGCGATTTTAGCAGCGAATAAACTTTTTGAGTTGTCTGGAACACGGTCAACCTTGTCTGAGCTTAATCTGGACCGTCATTGGCGTAATGCTCGCACTCACACCTTGCATGATCCAGTGCGTTGGAAATATCACATTGTCGGTAATTACTACCTCAATGGCATCCATCCACCTCGTCATGCATGGAGCTAAAGTGAATAAAAAATAAGATTAGGAGAATAAAGATGACAATTACCCAAATTGAATTAGAAGAGCTATCGGTAGGCGCCGATTATGAAAAGGTAGCAAGTAGATTTCGCCCAGTTTTTGAAAAAATTGCCCAAGGTGCAATTCAGCGAGAAAAAGAACGAATTTTGCCTTTTGAACCGATTCAGTGGTTAAAAGAACTCAAATTAGGTGCGGTACGTGTACCTGTTAAATATGGTGGAGATGGGGTGTCATTGCCACAACTTTTCCAGCTTTTAGCAGAACTGGCGCAAGCGGACTCGAATATTGTGCAAGCGTTGCGTGGGCACTTTGCTTTTGTTGAAGACCGTTTAGTTGCGCATAAAGAGCATTCGCAGGAGGTTTGGTTTCAGCGTTTTGTACAGGGTGATTTAGTTGGTAATGCATGGACCGAAGTTGGAAATGTGCAAATCGGTGATGTCGTTACACGAGTAACCAAAGATGCTTCGGGTAACTTGGTAGTGAATGGTGAAAAATACTATTCAACAGGAAGTATCTTTGCTGACTGGATCGATTTATTTGCTTACGATGAAGTAAATGACCGCCACGTGATTGCTGCTATTTATCGCCATGAAACAGGTGTGAGTGTGATTGATGATTGGGATGGCTTTGGTCAAAAGACGACGGGTAGCGGTACTTTAAAAGTACATCAAGTGCATTTGCCGGCTTCGCATCTTATTCCATTTGACCAACGTTTTAAATATCAAACTGCTTTCTATCAAGTAGTACACCTTGCAACCCTAACAGGGATTGCGCATGCCGCGGTCGAAACTTTTAGTCAGGAGATTCGTGAGAGAAAACGTATTTTTAGTCATGGTAATGGAGACCTTGTTCGTCACGATCCACAAGTTTTACAGGTGGTGGGTAAAGCCTCTGCTCAAGCTTATGGAAGTCTAGCAATTACGATTAAAACAGCTGAAGCATTACAAAAGGCTTATGAAAGCCACTTTGGTGAGTTAGAGGTGAAAGAACATCAGTTTAACGTAGATGCAGAGCTTGAGTCGGCACAAGGACAGGTGGTGATTTCTAATTTAGTACTCGATTTAACCAGCCAATTATTTAATGCTTTAGGTGCATCGGCAAGTAGTCAGGTCAAACAACTCGACCGTTTCTGGCGTAACGCACGCACGGTATCTTCGCATAATCCACTTATCTATAAAGAAAAGGTGATTGGAGATTGGGAAGTAAACCGTACCGATTTACCTTTTGTCTGGCAAATTGGGGCAAGCCCGCGAGCCAAGTCTGCATAAAATAAAAAAGCCGATGTTTCATCGGCTTTTTTATTAGGTCTGGCTTAAACGTTTGGTATTTAAATAAAGCCGTGAGAGTAATAAAACACAAGCAATGCTTAAACCAATAATCAAACCTAGCCACACACCAGCCACGCCCCAATGGGTATAACGTGCTAAATAAAGCCCGATAGGGAACGCGATCACCCAATATGCCATAAGCGTAATCCACATCGGTGCTTGCGTATCTTGCATCCCTCTTAAACAGCCTGCGGCACTCACTTGCAATGCATCCATCAGCTGATAACCCATTGCAAACCAGAGTAAATACATGGCAACAGGAACTACATCTATATCTTGAGTATAAACCGAGACAATTTGTTCACGACCTAGAGCAATAAAAGACATGGTCAATAAGGCAAAAAATATTGCTGTGCTCAGACCAATCTTTTGGACTTGATACATCGAAGCCCAGTTCTTTTCACCATAATAGGTTCCCACACGAATAGTTAAGGCAATCGCAAGTGAAAGCGGAATCATAAACAGCACAGAGGTGACTGAAATTGCAACTTGATGCGCGGCAATAAAGACTTCACCTAGTGGGCTAAGGACCAAGGCACCTGTACTGAAAATACTCACCTCAAAGAACACGGCTAAACCGATTGGTAGGCCAAGCTGTAAAATTCTTTTTACCCAAGTCAGGTTAATTTTATCGAATCTGCTAAAAATAGACGTGTTTCGATAAGCCGAAGCTTTATAAATATAGCCAGCTAATGTAATTAGCATGAGCCACTGTAAAATGGAGGTTGCAAAGCCACAGCCTGCGCTACCTAAAGCAGGAATTGGTCCTAAGCCATACATAAAGATCATGTTTAGAGGGATTAAAACCACTAAGGCCAGTAAGCTAATGACCGTTACAGGACGTGGATGGCCTAAAGCCTCAGAATAACCGCGTAGGGCTGCGTACATGGTCACAGCTGGCATACCTAAACCAATCGCATGTAAGAACAAACTTGCTTTAGGCTGTAAGCTTTCTGGTACGCCAAACACATGTAAGAAAAACGGCATAAGCTGCAAAATGAGCATAGCCATTACGCCTAAAATGATGGCGACCCATAAGGATTGACGAACAATGACAGGAATTTGTTCTGTATTTCTTGCGCCCTTTGCTTCAGCGACCAAAGGTGTAGTTGCAATCATGATGCCACTGAACAGGAGCATGACTGGGATCCATAAGCCCACACCTACCGCAATTGCTGCTAAATCAGTTGCAGATAAATGCCCAGCCATAATAGTGTCAATTAACCCAAATCCTGCTTGAGCAAACTGGGTAATTAAAATCGGTAGCATTAAGTGGAAGAGTTGTTTTAATTCAGACCGAAAAGATGTGACATTCGACACAAAAGGTACTCTTTTTAAATATAAAAATGAAGCTAACGTTGCAAAGTGAGTAACACACCGACAAAGATGATCACGCCACCAAGGAACCGTTGCCATGTAACAGGTGTCTTTTCTGTACCTAACCAGCCAAAATGGTCAAGCAACATTGAAATGAGCAATTGCCCAAAAACGACTAGCCCTGTAAAGGTTAAAAAACCAAGTTTAGGTGCAGTATAAATGCTCATGCTAATTGCATAAACCCCAAGGAATCCTCCTGTCCAAAGAAGCCATGGAATATTTGATATTTCACTTAAAGTGGGCTTCTCGGCACTTTGAAAGAAAACCATAACGGCTAAAACAATAGTACCTATGAAAAATGATAATAAAGCTGCCTGCAAGGGTGAGTGTAGTTGCTCGCGCAGTTGAGCATTGATTGCAGTCTGAAAAGCCATGGCAACACCGATTCCCATAGCTAGAGGTAAGATCAGGAAAAGTTGACTAGAGAATTTCATCATTTTTATCAATATTTAAGTATGTTTAAAAACAGTCTAAAGCAATTAAGGTATGTTTTCATAAGCCCATTGATGCAGTCATGTTAAAATAGAAATATTGTGTAAATTGGACCTGCTCCTTGGCCGTATTAAACCCTGCTTCTGTTCCTTTATCTTTATATATTCATATGCCTTGGTGCGTGCGTAAATGTCCATATTGTGACTTTAACTCGCATGCCGTACCAGATGGAGCGCTTTCGGCAGAACTCGAGCAAACCTATTTAAAAGCATTGGTGGCCGACTTTGAAACTCAAGTTGAGATGGCTCAGGGACGTTCAATTCATAGTGTATTTATTGGTGGTGGAACGCCTTCACTTATTTCTGCTAAAGGCTATGCATGGCTGTTTGAACAGCTTAAGTCATTGCTCAAATTTGAAGATGGCTGTGAAATCACCCTAGAGGCAAATCCCGGAACACTAGAACATGACCCGTTTGCAGGCTATTTAGACGCAGGTATTAATCGTTTATCGATTGGTGTGCAGACTTTTAATACAGAGCACTTGCAAAAGCTTGGGCGTATTCATTCAGCCAACAATGCTATGGATGCAATTGAGCAGGCACGACAAGCAGGCTTTAAGCGAGTTAATGTCGATTTAATGCATGGCCTACCTGAGCAAACCCTAGAACAAGCGCTTTATGATTTAAAGGTCGCTGTAGAGCATGGCGCGACACATATCAGTTGGTATCAACTTACTATTGAGCCAAACACTGTATTCTTCCGTACTCAACCCGTTTTACCTCAAGATGAAGTGCTAGAAGATATTCAAGAGCAGGGAGAGGCTTATCTAAAAGCCAATGGTTTTATAAATTATGAAGTGTCGGCTTGGCGTAAAGAGCAGCCCTCAGCTCATAATTTAAATTATTGGGAATTTGGTGATTACCTTGCAATTGGTGCAGGCGCACATGGCAAAGTCACACAACCTGATGGCGTGTACCGTTTCCAAAAAACTCGTTTGCCAAAAGACTATTTGGCTAAGGTTCCAGCCGAACATTTGCAAATGAAAAAGATTGAGGCAGAAGAGCTACCTTTTGAGTTCATGATGAATGCTTTACGTCTAAATGATGGTGTAAACGCTGAATTATATGAGCAGCGTACAGGCTTAAGCTTAGATCACCTAAATGGGGTACTCACTTCACTACGAGCTAGAAAGCTATTGGTAGAGGATGACGCTCGTTTGGCTTGTACAGAGCAGGGGCATATTTTCTTAAATTCGGTACTAGAAGAGTTCTTGTAAAGAAGCAAATTAAAAAGCCGCACATTGAGATGCGGCTTTTTTGATTTTAGCGAGTGGTATAGCCGCCATTTGCAAAAATTGTTTGGCCGGTAATCCACCAACCATCGGTCACCAAAAAGCGAACTAATGGCTCAATATCTTCAATTTTAGTAAGCCCACCTAAAGCTGAAGCTGATTTATGATAAGCGACTGCTTCGGCAGATTCCTGACCATAAAAGAAAGGTGTATCCATTGGGCCTGGTGCAACCGCAGTCACGGAAATCTGGCGATCACCAAATTCTTTTGATGAAGCACGTGTGTAATGCTCAACAGGTGCTTTTAAACCTTCATAGGTTGAATAGAGTCCAGTATAGGCTGCAAGAAGAGAAGTCACGATTGAACAAATCTTTCCACCATCATTTAAATGACGACCCGCCGATTGAATAAAGAAATAGGCAATTTTTGAGTTGATATCGCTCATGCTATCAAACTCTTGTTCTGTGGTATCTAAAAAAGATTTCTTTAAAACCTTTCCAACTGTATTGATCGCAATATCAATTCCACCAAAATGCTGTTTAGTATCTAAGAACAGCTTTTCGATATTATCAATATCCGTTAGGTCTGCCTGAATTAAAACGGCATCTACACCGAATGCTCTTACATCTGCGAGCGTCTGTTCAGCATCTGCTTGAGTTTCAGCGCTATTGTAGTGAATCGCGATTTTTGCGCCTTGTTCTGCAAATTTACGGCTAATCAGTCCACCTAAGTTTTTTGCACCGCCTGTAATCAATACAACTTTATCTTTAAGAGTATGAGCTGCCATGATGGTTGTTCCTATGATGACTTGTTTTAATGTGTTTTTAGTCTAGATTGGCGGTAATTTTTGATCAATTATGCTAGTTTGGTTTAACTATTCAAAAAATACGAACAATTAAATGGATCGGTTGCAGCAATTTTTTATTTTTACAGAAGTCGCTAAGCGACAAAGCTTTAGTGAAGTGGCAAATCAGCTTGATTTACCTCGCTCGACAGTAACGAGCGCAATTCAACAGCTGGAAACTCACTATGGAGTACGCTTATTTCATCGAACTACGCGTAAAGTTAGCCTTACCCAAGATGGACAACGAATATTACCTGAGTGTCAAAATCTATTATTTGATTATGAACAGCTTGAACAGCTTATACAGGCACAAAAGCAGCATTATCGTGGCACGCTAAAAATTTCAATGCCCAGCCGAATAGTACATCAGGTGATTATCCCTGAACTTCCCGATTTCTATAGGCGTTATCCAGATATCCATTTACAACTTCATAGCTCTGATGACATCACTGACTTAATCGAGAAAGGAATCGATTGTGTTGTTCGGGTGGGGCAGCTAGATAATAGTAGTTTAATCGCGAAATTTGTTGGTAACTTGATTATGGTGAACTGTGCAAGTGCTGACTATTTAGAACACTACGGTATTCCTGAACAATTAGAAGATCTATCTCAACACAAACTCATTAACTATGCGGGAGCCGTAGGAGAAAAACAGGGCGTATTTTTATATCAAGATGGAACTGTGATGATGGATAGTGCTTTAAGCGTAAATAATACGGAAGCCTATATTGCAGCGGCTATTGCAGGTTTGGGAATTATTCAACTTCCATACTACGATGTTCAGGATAAAATCGAGCAGGGAACTTTAGTTGAAGTACTAAGTGCCTATACCGCTCAATCACTTCCACTTAATATTTTATATCCGAATAGAAGTTATATTCCTAAACGTTTGGAAATCTTTATGGAATGGGCTAGGGATGTTCTATATAAGAAGTGCATCGTCATCTTTTAGTCATAAAACTAAAATACATTAACAATAAAAAAAACCTCTCGCAGTGAGAGGCTTTTTAGAATTTGGTGGGTCGTCCGCGACTCGAACGCGGGACCAACGGATTAAAAGTCCGCTGCTCTACCAACTGAGCTAACGACCCAAATAGGTTCAAAACAGATAAGTGGTGGGTCGTCCGCGACTCGAACGCGGGACCAACGGATTAAAAGTCCGCTGCTCTACCAACTGAGCTAACGACCCTGAACAAACATTCAAATATCATTTGAATGTGAAGTGCAAGATAACTAAAAGTTTTCTAACACCACCTTTGTTTTGATGTCGCGTATTTTAGCAAGTTATTCAACTAACACAAGAGGAAATTTAAAAACATTTGCATGATTGCCTATAAAAAGCACGATTTCCTCTTGTTTAGCTAAAAAATGAACTAAAAACGGTATTTATATGCCTGAATGTTGTCAAAAATTTCAGTTGTGATGTCACAGTAACTGCTTGCACCAGGCAATAAAGCGAGTAAACGTTCAGAAGTTTTGCTTGGATTAAACGCATCTTCCTTCAATTTATTCTTTTGGTACTTAAAAGTACCTGTAGTTTCAACTTTAGCTTGTATACGTAAAAACACTGGTACCGCATAAGCGGGTAAGCATTTTTTAAATACAGTCACCATTTCTGTTAAATCAGCGTCATTTAACTCGGCACCATCAGCAAGTGTGATTGCTGCCATACCTGCACGACCATTGGTATTTGGAATTTCTACACCATAAACGACAGCTTCAGCGATCTTGTCATATTCACACACCATGTTTTCAACTTCGGTGGTAGATACATTTTCGCCTTTCCAGCGGAAGGTATCGCCTAAGCGGTCAACAAACTGGGCATGACGGAAACCAATATTGCGGACAAGATCACCTGTGTTGAAATATGAGTCCCCCTTTTTGAAGACATCTTGCATAATCACAGATTTGTTCTTTTCTGGGTCGGTATAGCCGTCAAATGGAGAGCGACTGGTAATTTTACCTACCAATAAACCGACTTCACCCGCTTTAACTTTTTTACACCAGCCATTTTTATCGCGTATTGGTTCGTTTTTCTCTTTATCAAACTCAATAATTGCGTATGGCGTAGGGGAGAAGCCTACTGTGTTGTCAAAGTTGAAAATATTACTAAAGCCAACGTTACCTTCACTTGAGGCATAAAGCTCAAGAACTTCTTGAACGCCAAAACGTTGTTTGAATTTATCCCAGATGTTTGGACGCATGCCGTTACCAATCATTTTGGTTACACGGTGAGCACGGTCAAGCTCTGTAGTCGGAGCATCCATCAAGTAGCGGCAAAGTTCACCTACATAGCCGATTGCAGAGGCATTAAACTTCTGAACATCTTTCCAGAAAGCACTGGTTGAATATTTACGTCGAATGGCAAGGGTAGAGCTTCCTGCAATCACACCACACCAGCAAACAACCACGCCTGTTGCATGATACAGCGGCAAAGTTACATACATCACATCATCTGGACCAAGGTTTAAAATGTGGCCATAAGTGCCATATGCGAGTGTCCAGCGACTATGTTTAAAAATAACTGCTTTTGGTAATCCTGTTGTTCCCGAAGTATAAATATAAAACAGACCATCATTACCATGAACAGAGTGTGTGGTCGATGGATTGAATTTCGGGAATTGATCAATTTCTATTGCAAGATTGGCATAACCTTGAGGTGCCGTTCCTGCATCTTGACGAGTAGCCTGATCTGCAAACCAGTGGAAACGGTCTTTAGGAACATTTAAGTCTTGACGAATTTCATCGATTGCAGCACGGACTTCTTCACCCGCAATGACTGCAATTGGTTTTACAAGGTTGATACTATGAGCGAGAACTTTACCGACTTGAGATGTATTCACAAGCGCAATAGTTACCCCAATTTTAGCTAAGCCTACAATAGTGGCAATAAGCTCAGAACGGTTCTCAACCATTACGGCAATCACATCACCTTTACGTGCGCCGAGAGATAAATAATAATGAGAAATCTGGTTAGCCCATTCATTTAAAGCTTCGTATGAGTAACTTTGATCTTCAAATAATAAAGCAATACCTTTCGGATTTCGCTTAACAGCTTTCTCAAAAGCTACACCTAATCCAGTTGGTGTATTTGCTGTTCTTAAATAAGCCTGTTTAAGACCATTCAGGATATGGGGTACTTTGGGAATGAAGCTAGGAAGTCTGGTGGCAACATCCCCAAGCGTAATGATATCGGTCTGTGTTGTCTGGCTCATATCAATCCTATTTATTTTTCGATCAATCCAAAAAGGTTGTGTTGGCAAAAGTACAGTATTTTCATGGTTCACCATGCTTTTAAAACTTTTCTTCTAGTGCAATCAACCTAATTGGCTAAAAATAACAAAAAAAACCTAGTCATCGAAATGACTAGGTTTGTTTAAATTAGCTGCAATTGAGCAAATGATTTACTCAGCTACAGGATTTGCTTTCTTTGGTGGGCGACCGCGAGGGCGACGAGGACGACTTGGTTTGTCCTTATCAGCTTTAGAATCTTCTGATTCACTCTCGGCAGGAGCTTCAGTTGGCTCTACAGCTTGTTCTGTAGCTGCTTTGACTTTTGCAGCTGCTTTTGGCTGTTTTGCAACTGGAGCTTCAACTACAGTTTCAGTTGGTGTTTCTACGCTAGCTGCTACATCAGTTTCCTGATCAAGCTCAAGCGGTTGCTGTTTTGATTCGGCAGGTACTTGTGCTTCAGCAGTAGGAACAACAACAGTTTGTTCTACAGACTCAGCTACAGGTGCAGCTTCTTCTGTTGCAGAATGTTGTTGTTTGACTTGCTCAAAAGCTTGTTCAGCAGCAAGTTTCGCTAGACGACGACGTTCACGTGGATCATTAGCAACACGTGGTGTCGCTTCTTTTGGTGGCGTCAACGCAAGTACTGGTGCAGGTTCTGCTTCTTGTGAAGGCTTGTTGCTTGGAAGCTCAGCATCACGAGTAACAGGCTTTTTGTCTTCAGCTTCCGCTGGAACTTCAGTTACTAGAGTACTTGCATATTGCTCTGCAAATTTCTGCAATGCACGATTGAATGTTGGAACTAAACCAAACTGTTCAATCAATACTGTGCAGTCTTCACCGTAAACATGACGAATCAAGCTACCAATTGTATATTGCGCCAACGTTGGAATTTGCGATGGGGCAATTGATGGTGCAGCAGCTTTAGCACGTTTTGCATTGCGTTGTTCACGGCGACGCATACGAGGATCATTACTTGCACGCTGAATTTGCGGTTGAGTTTTTTCAGCCTTTGGTTGAGGAGCTTCTGCTTCAACAGTTACTGTCTCTTCCACTGCCACAACTGGTGCTGGAGCTGGTTCTTGAGTAGCTTCAACAACAGGTGCTTTTTCAGTACGTTCAACAGGTTGCTCAGGCGTTAAAGCAATAATTTCGCTTTGTGCTTGATCAACATTGATGACCAAGGCTGTATTCATGACTTCATGCTGTGGAGCATCAATCAAATCAACCTTAATTTGTTTTTCATCAACAACTGCTGGTGCCGGCGTATTTTGATTTTCATTTAATACGCTTGGATCGCGGTGGCGATTCGGGCGGTTTGGACGTTGTTGATTATTACGATCACGACGTGGTACAGCATGTTCAGCTTGTTGCCCATCATTTTGATGTTGCGCATGCGGCTGATCTTGTTGCTGACGCTTTTGTTGACGTTTTAATTCACGTTGCTCTTGGCGTGATAACTGTACAACCTCTTCATGAACCTGTTGTTGCTGTGGTTCTTGATTGTGGTGATGTTGATGTTGTTCACGTTGCTCTTTGTGCTTACGTTTTTTGTTGTTTGGACGTTGCTGTTGTACTTTATCGTCTTTTTCAACATTCTCACGTGCTTCCTGTTTAACAGGAGATTGAGAAATATAAGCATTGTTAGATGGAGCCGAAGTAACTTCAGCAACTGCTGGTGCTACAACTTGTCCAAACTGCCCACGGCTAACAGCGCCTGTATTCACCATTTGTTCAATTGCGGCAGCAGCATTTTGTGCTGAGCGAGATTGATCAACTGTTTGAGCTTGTTTTTGAACAAACAGGTTTTCTAACCATGCACAAGGACTCGCTGCTTTTTGAGCGCTTGCCTGAGCAGCAGGTTGAGCTGCTTGATTTGCTTTCTTTTGATTAGCTGCGTTGTTGGCAGCAGGGGTAGCATGCGTATGGCCATGATCGGCTTCTTCTAAATGCCATTCAGAAGATTCATAACCTAACTCTTTTTCACTTGAACGAGTTGCTTCAGTACGTTCATAGCTAGAAGGTGCAAAACCATCTGGATTGTACTGAATTTCGTAGTGAGGTGTTTCTAAGTGTGGGTGAGGTAAAACAGTCACACGAACACCAGAAGTTTGTTCTAAGTAAACAAGACTATGACGTTTTTCATTGAGCAAGAATGCTGCAATTTCAACAGGTACTTCTACTTGTACTTCACCATGACGTTCACGAAGCGCGATTTCTTCTACTTTGCGCATAATTGAAAGCGAAAGTGAGCGTAAGTCACGAACCATGCCTGTACCATGACAGCGAGGGCAGACATAACCCGTTGCTTCTTCAAGAGATGGGCGTAGACGTTGACGGCTCATTTCCATTAAGCCAAAACGAGACAATTGACCGAACTGGATACGGGCACGATCGCTTTGTGTTGCTTCACGAAGTTTTGCTTCAACCATACGCTGGTTGCGCTCTTTAGTCATATCGATGAAGTCGATTACAACTAAACCACCAATGTCACGAAGACGAAGTTGGCGAGCAATTTCTTCTGCTGCTTCTAAGTTAGTATTCAGCGCAGTTTCTTCAACGTCATGTCCACGAGTTGATTTCGCAGAGTTAATGTCGATTGAAACTAAAGCTTCAGTCTGGTCAATTACGATTGAACCACCAGAAGGAAGTTTTACTTCACGCTCATAAGCAGTTTGAATTTGGCTTTCAATACCAAAATGAGCAAATAATGGCTCGTTTAAAGTATAAGTTTTGAGTTTGTCTAATTGACGTGGCATCACTGCTTTAACAAAGTTGTAAGCTTCGTTATAAGCCTGTTCGCTATCAATTAAAATTTCTGCAACATCATCACGTAAATAATCGCGGATAGCGCGAGTAACAACACCAGCTTCTTGATGAACCAGCATTGGAGAAGGACCAGAGCTTGCTGTGCCTTGGATTTGAGCCCAAAGGTCAAGCAAATGCTGTAAGTCTAACTGTAATTCTTCTTGGGTACGGCCAATACCAGCGGTACGTACAATAACGCTCATACCACGTGGTAAATTTAAAGAAGCTAAAATTTCTTTTAATTCTTCACGTACAGAACCTGAAATTTGACGACTAATACCGCCGCCTTTCGGGTTGTTTGGCATAAGAACCAAATAACGTCCTGCAAGTGAAATAAAGGTAGAAAGGGCTGCACCTTTATTGCCACGTTCTTCTTTTTCGACTTGAACAAGTAATTCAGTACCTTCAGTGATAAGTTCACGAATGTTTGAAGTTTGTCGTGGGTCTGCTTGGAAATAACTGTTAGCAATTTCGCGCATAGACAAGAAGCCTTGACGGCCTGCGCCGTATTCAACAAAAACAGCTTCTAAAGATGGTTCTACGCGGGTTACATGGCCTTTATAGATATTGGATTTTTTCTGTTCTCGGGTACGATTCTCTAAATCAAAATCGTAAAGACGATTACCAGTGATAAGTGCAACGCGGACTTCTTCTGCGTGAGTTGCATTAATCAACATACGTTTCATGGGTGTGACACCTAATAGTGACCCACACAAACATATCGCACAAACTTAAAGGTTCTGAACGAACATCGAACATGACGGAACATTTCCCAGATCTCAAAATATTTGTGGTCTGAGTCATCTGTTACCGGCTACATTTAGCCTTAGCTTCGATTCTCGTCTGTGATGTAGGCAATACTGCTTCAACCTTTAAATCGGACTTCCTTAGTGCTTCACTGGCGGGTGAGCGGTGCATTGGTTAATGACTTTCACTGTCATTGGGCGCGAAGTGACTTCTTTTTGGAAGTTTGATACGGAATGCTCATCGTATCGGTGCTTTCGGCAGTTCCAATGCATCAACGCTTTAGCCTGAAGGCAACATTAAGGAGCGATTTGTCTGATGTGTATCAGTTTACGTTCCATAACCAACTAGAGTTGGTAACATATTTTTTTGAACAAACTGAATTAAACGCAACAGTTTGTCATTTTGCCGATATAATAAGCCTTCGGCGTCGGCATAATTCTTTAGGACCAATCCGAGCTGGTGATGAAAGCATCATTTTGATTGAGGTTTCAATCAGGGAAATTCCCTATTAGATGTTCACTTACGGCGGTATCCGTGCGCTGACTATATCAAACCTTGCAGCATCTGCCTATGGGCTAAGCTTAGATTTCTTGTGAAAAAACTAAGCTAATCGGTCATTTATTAATCAAATTTAGCAAAATTTCAGGTTTAAATATTAGTATGAATTCTACACAGCAATGGCAAAGTGTCACTTGGTTTGAGGTGGATGAACATCAAGCAGGACAGCGAATTGATAATTTCCTGTTTTCGCGTTTAAAGGGTGTACCTAAGAGTCGTATTTATCGTTTGATTCGTGAAGGTCAGGTTCGAGTAAACAAAAAACGTATTAAAGCTGAGACCAAATTAGAGGTTGGAGATCAGATTCGTGTTGCACCTATTCGCTATGAACAAAAGGATGAAACCGCTGCTCCTGTAAGTGACAGTGTAGCACAGAGCCTACTCAGCCGTGTGGTCTATGAAGATGAAGGTCTGTTAGTCATCAATAAACCATCAGGTATTGCTGTACATGGTGGTAGTGGTGTGGCGTATGGTTTGATTGAGGCTTTACGCGCTGCGACAGGTAAAAAATATTTAGAACTGATTCACCGCATCGACCGTGACACCTCTGGGCTGGTCATGATTAGCAAGAAACGTAGTACTTTAAAGCTGCTACAAGATATGTTGCGTGAGCACAAAATTCGTAAGACTTATGCGGCAATTGTAAAAGGTCAGGTGAGTCTCGATAAACAGCTCATTGATGCTCCTTTATTTCGTTATGAGTTAGCCAATGGCGAGCGTCGTGTACGTGTGTCTAAAGAAGGTAAACCGAGTAAAACCGAATGGGTTGTTGCAGAGCGTTTTAAAAATGCCACTTTGGTTCATGCATCGCCGTTATCAGGTCGTACCCATCAAATTCGTGTACATGGTTTAAGTATTGGACATCCGTTAGTGGGTGATGATAAATATGGACATATCACTGAGTACGCAGGTCCGCAGGCACGACGTTTATGTTTACACGCGATGCGTTTAGATATTCCGGGTTATCCACCGATTGAAGCGCCGTTGCCAGAAGACATGACCCAGTTATTAAAGGCTTTGAGAGTAGCAAAATGAGTCTGAAAACCGAATTAGTAATTTTTGACTGGGATGGAACTTTATATAACTCTGTTGGCCAGATTGTTGCGAGCCTACAACATGCAGCAGAGCAACATGAATTGTCTCTAAGCGATGAAGCCGCAAAAAGTATTATTGGGTTAGGCTTGCCTGAGGTGATGCAGACCTTATTTCCAGAAGCGCCAGAATTGCATGACTCGATCTTAAAGGCATATGGCGATCACTATATTGCGAACTCGACTAGTGATGCATGGTTTGAGGGTATTTCTGAACTACTCCATGATTTAAAAGCCCAAGGTTTAAAACTTGCAGTTGCGACGGGTAAAAATCGCCGTGGGTTAGACCGTGTAATCGCAAAAACACAAAGTACTCATCTTTTTGATGTGACTCGGGCAGCCAACGAAACACGTTCAAAACCAGATCCGCTCATGCTGCAAGAAATCTTAACAGCCACTGGAGTGAGTGTTGAGCAAGCAGTCATGATTGGTGACAGCAGCTATGATCTTGAGATGGCACAGCGTTTAGGGATGCCGCGTATTGGAGTAGGCTATGGCGTACATTCTGTTGAAGTTCTGCAAAAGTTTCAACCTTTAACGATTGCTAAAGATGTACAAGAGCTTCACAGCTTTTTGAGAGGATATGCTCAGTTACCTACTGTAGATGTCGCTTAAATTAAAATAGTATTAAAGAGGGAATACGTTCCCTCTTTCTTTAAGCTGAATAACAAAACAATAAGAAGAGAAAAATGAGCCGTTCAATTCGTCTATTAAATCTTTTACAACAGCTCCGTGAAGCCCGTTACCCAATCACAGCACAAGTCTTGGCTGAAAGCTTAAACATTAGTGTTCGAAGTGTCTATCGAGATATTGATAGCTTACGTGAGCAAGGTGTAAGAATTGATGCCTCAGCAGGCTTGGGTTTTCAGCTTAAAGAAGACATCTTATTACCACCGGTTACTTTTAATGAGAATGAAGCCGAAGCTCTATTTTTAGCTTTAGAGTGGTTGAAAGACGTTCCAGATCAGGCAATGAAATCGGCAGCCGTTTCAATCTATTCTAAACTTTATGCAGTTCTACCTGAGCACCGGAAATATTTGATCGATGACATGACGCTAGGCGTTACACATTACTGGCATCCGGTTGATGAAGCTTTAGTAGAACAAGTACGTTTAGCGATTCGTAAACAAGTAAAAATAAAAGTCGATTATTGCGATGAACAAAAACGGTTAAGTAAACGTTCACTTTGGCCTTTTGCTTTAGGGTATTTACATGACAAAGTTGTACTTGCTGCTTGGTGTGAATTACGGCAGGCATTTCGCCATTTTAGGATAGATCGTATCCATGACTTGCAAATGAGTGAGGAAATATATCCTGAATTTAAAAAACATCTGTTTCAAAGATGGTGGAAACAAGAAATGCAAAGGACTACTGACAAAAACTGACAAAAGTTATTTGTAAACTAGGAACTACGATAAACAAGGAGCAATAAGAATGAGCCTTAAACTTTATACTAACAAAGAGTCACGTGGTGTAGTTATTGACTGGCTTTTGGTCGAGTTGGGTGTTGAATGTGAACGAATTGAAGTCGCATATAAGACCGAGATGAAGTCGCCTGAATATCTAAAACTTAATCCTTTTGGAAAAGTACCGGTATTGGTAGATGGCGATGTCGTGATTTATGAGTTGGGTGCAATCTGTGCTTATTTGGCTGATAAGTTTAGTGATAAAGGTTTGGCTCCTGCTTTAGATGATCCGAAACGTGGTTTGTACTATCGTTGGTTATTTTTGATGGCGGGCCCTTGGGAAGCTGCAGGTGTTGATAAAGCTTTAGGCATAGAAGTATCACCTGAGCAAAAAATGTTTGTTGGCTATGGCGATTACAACGATGCTTATCAAGCTTTAGTTCAGGGATTGAGTGAAGCGAATCCGTATGTATGTGGTGAGCAATTTACCGCAGCAGATGTAAGTGTTGGAGCAATGCTTTTATGGCAGTTAAAAATGAATGCGATTGAATCACATCCTGCTATTACCCGTTATGTTGAAACGATCAAACAGCGTGAAGGCTTAAAACAAAGTACTATGGGGCAACTGCTGTAAACTTAATATTCCTAAAAGTCACCCAAAAGGGTGGCTTTTTTGTTTTTAACTAAAGGTTTTAATTGGTAAGAAAGCCAGCAGCAACGTTAATGCAGATCGCTAAAATGGTGGTATTAAATCCAAAAGACAACACAGCGTGGAATAAGTTTAAAAGACGCATATGCTTGGTGGTAATTGACACGTCCGCAGTTTGAGCAGAAGTACCAATAATATAACTAAAATATAGAAAATCAGGATAAGTTGGCTGTTTTGTGCCAGGGAAATCTAACCCTCCATTTTCCTCATTTCTAGATAAAGCCATATAAAAATCATGGGCATAATGTAGAGCAAAAACGGTATGCATAAAAAGCCATGCAGACACAATGGTGAGCAAAGCTAAAGCCACATGACCTAACTTTGCAGAACTGTCAGAAGGGAGCTGTGACAGTTGAATTAGAATAGCAACCAAACACATGATTAATGCCAATAAAACAATCAGCATAATGACCCATTTGCTTTCATCTTGTTTTTTTGCTTGCTGTTGCATTTGTGAATGGTCGGCACTTTTCATGAGTTGCCAAACATGTAGTAAATATATGCTAACGGAAGCATTCCAGCTGACTAATAAAATAGTTGACCATTTCCATGACGTTAACTATGTCAAAATACCGGCTGTGACAATACCTATGAATAAAGCAATAAAGAAATGTGGGCGGTTTTGTACACTACGTCCTAGATGTTGAAATACGCCAACCATTTTCCTAGTCTCCTTTATTACACGGGAAATATATTATTTTTTATTAAATGGTGAAAATAATATATGGTTTTATATAGATTTTATTTCAATTCTTTTCATTTATATTCATGAGATATTTAATTTTACCTATTAGATAAAATAGGATATTACCGCGGATTAAACTGTTTATAAAAAGTATAAAATAAATAGAAGGAATATTTATTTATACTTTTTTATAAAGATGATCTTATTAATCATGCGCTTAATAATAAAATTATTCGTAATAATTAAGCGTGGTTTAAGTTTTTATCTAAATGAAATACTTTAGTGAGCTGGTCAATGAATTTTTGAACGCCTAAAGACTGTGAGTTTTTACGATAGTTTACGAATAAATCAAGTGTTGGTAAGTCGACATCAAGTGGACGAACTATCGTGTTTTTGATGCCTAAAGGCGCAACATAGGCAGGTAAAATTGTACAGCCTAATCCAGAACCAAGAGAGTTAATGTTGAACAATATGCTATCTGCTTTTTGAACAATATTCAGTTCGATGTTATGAGTTTTAGCGAAATCTAAAATGGTGTTATGTAAGGTTTGTGATTGTTCGGCTGCCGGAATGATAAAGTCAATACCTTGTAAAGCATGGACTGGGATTCGATCATATTGAGCAAGTGGATGATTTTTAGGAAGTAAGAAAATCAGGGGTTCAGTTAAAACAAATTGGCTTTGTATTTCATCACTATCTGTATTTTCACGGGTAAACGTAATGTCCAGCTCTCCTTTTTTTAAGGCTTTAAGCTGTTCAGTATTGTTTAAATTAGATAGTTCAATAGTAAGGTCGGGGTGTTGTAGTCGAAGATTAGGAAGTACATAAGGGAAAATTTTCATTTCTGCGATGGGAACGAAACCGATACGTAACAATTGCTGTTTAGCCTTAGAAACTTGTCGTGCCATAGCGACCGCTTTTTCAGCCTGAGCGAGGGTGAGTCGAGCATGTTCTAAAAATACTTCGCCTTCTTCTGTTAACTCAACTTTGCGTTTTGTGCGGTTTAAAAGTCGTACACCAACGTCTTCTTCTAAATCTTTAATTTGTTGGCTAAGAGAGGGCTGTGCAGTAAAAAGTTTAAGAGCGGCTTTACTAAAATTTAATTCTTCAGCAACGGTAATGAAATATCGGAGATGGCGTAGTTCCATAAGACTAATCCAAAAAATGTCTTACTATGATTTAAGTGAAGTATAAAGCATAAATAGATATAGCGTGAAGGTGATTTAGGTATTTATAAAATAAATGGAATTTTAATTTTCATTAAAGATTTAATATGGGAATATAAGCTCAAATAATTCATAAAATATATTAATAATTAAATAATAAATACATTATTTTTAATTAATCAAAGAATTTTTTAAAGGATTTAAATATTCATTTAAGAAATTCTCATATTATGCAAAAACTAGAATAATAAAATAAATTTATAACCTAGAGGTCGCTAAGATCTACCCAAATGTAATTGTTACTAAATATATTGTTTTCATTGCACAGAAGAATCTTAAGTTAAAAATTACGGGCGACAAAGATGAAATAGACAGGTTCTATGGCGGCTTTTCGTCATCTTCTAATTGTTATGTTATACAAGAAGTCTTAGTAAGAATGGTAATTACTGACGCATAAACTCAACACATCTAAGTGCTTTTTATGGCACTCTAATTTAACTTAGGTTGGCTATGACCACGATAAAATGGATATTTATATGATAAATAAGTGTAAGTGCCATAGCTTAATTTGTTTTAATCGTTAAGATAGAAACCTGATCACATCCATTCTGCTGATGCTAAAACATAGAAAAGCCCATGAAAGACAAGCCGACATTAACATATCAATTGCCGACTCAGTCCTGTTGGACGCATACATGGATAAAACCTCCTTTTTGTCATCCCGAGTCTGGGCATGAAACGGATACACGTTTTTATAATCAACAGCCTAAGTCACCTGCTCGTGGCTCAAAAGAGTTATTGCGTTGGTTAGTTACGCGTGAGTCTTTTACATGGAAAGTGGATATTCAAAATGAATATGAAACTCGTGTAAATACGGCTGTAGCTTTGCCGCAAAATCGACCTCAGGCAGATCTGGATGATTGGCAAGTCTGGTTCGTTGGGCATGCAACGGTATTGGTTCAGATTGGTCCTTATAACTTTATTACCGACCCAGTGTGGTGTGATTATGCAAGTCCTTCACAAGGGCGTGGCCCACGCCGTGTATGCCCAGCAGGTTTTGCACTAGAACAATTACCGACGATTCATGGAGTTTTGCTCAGTCATAATCATTATGACCATATGGACTTGGCGACACTTGAATGGCTACATAAAAAATTCGCAATGCCAATTTACACTGGACTTGGGAATGGGTTTTATCTACCTAAAGAGTTTCATGTCATTGAGATGGATTGGTGGCAAGAAATTCCCTATCACGAATTAAGAATAATCTATACACCTGCACAGCATGGTTCAGGCCGTGGTTTACGCGACCAGAATAAGGCACTTTGGGGCGGCTTTTCGGTTGTGGCTAAAACAGGTCATTGTTTCTTTGCGGGTGATACCGGTTATGCGGGTCATTTTAAGCAAATACATGCTCGTTATGGCGCACCGCGAGTTGCCTTACTTCCAATAGGTGCTTATGAACCTCGTAAGTTAATGAGCTATGTTCATATGAATCCTCAAGATGCTGTTCATGCTCATTTAGATTTACAAGCTCATCGTTCTCTTGCAATTCATTATCGAACTTTTCAGTTAACTGATGAAGATCGAGAAGATCCAGAACATGCTTTAGCTCAAGCAATTAAAGCTTCATCAAAGCTTGCTAATCCCTTTTACTGCATTCGGGAAGGGCATAAATTGACTGTCTAAAACTCGGTTACTTTATATTAAAAAGCCAGTTCAAATTGAACTGGCTTTTATTATTTTGACTTTAATTAAGCTAAGTCAAAACGATCAAGGTTCATCACTTTAGTCCATGCTGCGACAAAGTCTTGAACAAATTTTTCTTTACCATCTGCCTGAGCATAGACTTCGGCCAACGCACGTAAGATTGAGTTTGAACCGAAGACTAAATCATTACGCGTTGCGGTAAATTTTACTGCACCTGTTTTGCGGTCTTTGCCTTCAAATACTTCGCTTGTTGAATCGACAGGTGCCCATACAGTAGACATGTCGAGTAAGTTCGTAAAGAAGTCTGTACTGAGTACACCAACCTGTTGGGTAAATACACCATGTTGCGAACCATCCCAGTTGGTGCCTAGTACACGTAAACCACCAATCAATGCAGTTAATTCTGGTGCAGTCAAAGTCAATTGTTGTGCTTTATCAATTAATAATGCCTCAGTTGCTGCACTGACTCCCTCTTTTTTCCAATTCCTAAAACCATCTGCAAGGCCGAGAAGTAATTGGAAAGATTCGACATCGGTTTGACTTTGTAATGCATCAACGCGACCAGGAGCAAATGGAACACTAATATTAAAGCCCGCCGCTTGAGCGGCTTGCTCTACACCAATGTTACCTGCAAGTACAATTAAGTCAGCCAGTGACAATTGGGTAGATGCTTTGAGTTCTTCAATTTTAGTTAAAGTCTCAACAGCTTTTTTATTTACTTCCCAACCACGTTGTGGTGATAAAGCAATACGTGCACCGTTTGCACCACCGCGTTTATCTCCACCGCGGAATGTTGATGCGGAAGCCCAACCAAGCGAAACCAATTCGCCAGCAGATAGCCCTAGTGCAACGATTTTTGCTTTTGCATCAGCAATGCTTGCAGCAGATGGTATAGCGCTCGCAGCTGGTAATGGATCTTGCCAAATTAAATCTTCAGCAGGAACCTCTGGACCTAAATAACGTGCTTTTGGACCCATATCACGGTGAGTTAATTTAAACCATGCTCGAGCAAAAGCATTCGCGAAAGCTTGTGGGTCGTTAAGGAAACGACGAGAGATCTTTTCAAACTCAGGGTCAAAACGTAAGGTCAAATCTGTAGTAAGCATCGTTGGCTTACGTTTAATTGACGGGTCGAAAGGATCGGGGATGATCGCTTCAGCATCTGCCGCTACCCATTGAATTGCACCAGCCGGTGAGCGCTCTTGTACCCACTCGTATTTAAACAGGTTTTCAAAGAAGTAGTTGCTCCATTGTGTTGGCGTTTGTGACCAAATGACTTCTAAACCTGAAGTGATTGCATCTTTACCGACACCTGTACCAAAGCTACTTGACCAGCCAAAGCCCATCTGTTCAATTGGTGCTCCCTCTGGATCAGCTTGAACGTGGTCGGCAGAGCCAGCACCATGGGTTTTACCTAAAGTATGGCCACCGGCAATTAAAGCAACAATTTCTTCGTCGTCCATTGCCATGTTGCCGAAAGTGGCACGGATAAATGGTGCAGCTGATTTAGGGTCACCGCTGGCTTGTGGACCTTCAGGGTTTACATAAATTAGACCCATTTCGGTTGCAGCTAAATTGCTACCTTCTAGTGCTTCAGAGTTTCGATGAGCTAACCATTCTTTTTCATCACCCCAGTTTACATCGTTGTCTGGCTCCCAAACATCTTCACGACCTGCACCAAAACCAAAGGTACGGAAGCCCGAAGATTCAAGTGCGATGTTTCCAGCAAGAATAAATAAATCTGCCCACGATATTTTTTGACCGTATTTTTGCTTAACTGGCCATAGTAAGCGGCGCGCTTTATCTAAGCTTGCATTGTCAGGCCAACTATTTAATGGCGCAAAACGTTGTTGACCACGACCAGCACCGCCACGACCATCGCCCATACGATATGTACCGGCAGCATGCCATGCTAAGCGAATAAATAGGCCTGTATAATTTCCCCAATCGGCTGGCCACCAATCTTGGGAATCTGTTAACACATTTTTGATATCAGCTTTGAGTGCGTAATAGTCGAGTTTTTTAAATTCTTTACGGTAATCAAAATCTTTACTGAGTGGATTAGAGCGTTCTGAATGTTGGTTTAGTAAGTCAACGCGTAGTTGTTTTGGCCACCAATGTAAGCTAGGCGTGCCACCACCGATCGTTACCTCTGGTTTTGATTTATGGCCTGAAAAAGGGCATTTTGATTCGTCTGACATGGTTATATTCTCTCTGGGTAATAATTATTGAGCTCTTGATAAAGTAGTAGGGCTCATTTTCCTGGACTTTTGGGGGAAAACTCATGTTTATTAAATAAAGAAATGAGTGAACAAATGGTGAGAAAAACCGTTTAAAATTCTTTTCACTAAGATGTTGTCTCATGATTTTGTTATTTAATAATCCATCAGATTCCTTTAATTGTTATTCCTCCAATTTACTGTATGAAGGTTAAAAAACAAGAGGGAAAATCAGATGAAGGTTGTAAATAATGATGCATAGAATTACCTCTTCAATTGTTGGAACAACGTAAGATCTTTTAATAACGCTCTATAAACATAGTAAAAGTAGAAGTTTTATTTTTCAAATGGATTAAATTGTCAGTATTGATTTGAAAAACCGATTAAATTTTTGTTTAAAAAAGAAGATAAAATCGAATCCAAAGTTTTTATATTGAGTTGTTGTAGAAGCTCTCTCAAACAATAAAGGAGAGTATTACTCTCCTTTATTGTTTATGTATTAAACATTTACGATTCGATTCGATTTCACCATATCAGCTAAACCATGAGTTTTAAAATAATACTCAAGCCAGCTTTTTACGATGAGTGGATTATTCATTTTCATGACATCATCCAGCAATTTTTGTGCATCTGTCATAGGGACATGACAAATTGCTTTTCTTACTCGCAAAATGTTACTTGAACTCATCGAAAGGGTATTAAAGCCCATCGCCATGAGTAAAATTGCCGATAATGGATCACCTGCCATTTCACCACAAATACTTATTGGTTTTTTGTATTCATGACATTCTTTAACTAAGCGGGTTAGCGCACGTAGAATGGATGGGTGAAAGTGTGAGTAAACGTTTGCCACATGTGGATTATTACGGTCAACTGCAAGTAAATACTGTGTTAAGTCATTTGAACCGACCGAGAAGAAATCGACGAGTTCAGCAAACTCATCAATTTGTAGGAGGACGCTCGGTACCTCAACCATAATCCCAATTTTTGGTTTGGTAATTTTAACTTGCTCTTCTTCTTGCACTGCAATCCAGTCACGCTCAAGTAAATAAAGTACTTCTTCGACTTCACTGACTGTAGTGACCATTGGCAATAAAATATGCAAATTATTTAAACCAATACTGGCTTTGAGCATGGCGCGAATTTGCGAAGAAAAAATCTCGGGATGATCAAGCGTGAAACGAATACCACGCCAGCCTAATGCCGAGTTTTCTTCTTCAATACTGAAATACGGCAAATCTTTATCGGCACCAATATCCAGAGTTCGCATCACCACAGGTTTGTTGGCAAAGTGGCTCAACTGTTGACGATAGATTGCGCGTTGTTCTTCTTCACCTGGGAAACGTTCCCGTAACATGAATGGAATTTCACTTCGGTATAGACCTACGCCTTGAGCACCACGTTGTACTCCGCGTACTACGTCAATCATGAGACCCGTATTCACATAGAGCTGAACAGACACACCATCTGGAGTAATCGCTTCTTTGGTCTCGTATTGTTTGAGATCTTTTGCGATTTGCTCATCTTCTTTCTGAATTTCTTTATAGCGTTGGCGTAAACGACGTGGCGGATTAACAAAAACACGGCCCTGATAGGCATCCACAATCATTTCTGCATCATCAAGTGTGTTCACTGGCAGTTCAGTTACACCAACTACAGTTGGAATACCTAATGCACGGGCCACAATCACCATATGAGAGTTGGCCGCACCTTCGGATGTCACAATCGCTGCAATATTGTCTACCGGTAACTCTACAAGTGCCGCAGTACTAATCTCTTCACCAATTAAAATACTGTCTGGACTCAGTTCACGATGGCTAGAATCTTCTTCTTGCAAAGAGGCTAAAATACGTCGCCCTAAATCTTTAAGGTCGGAAACTCGTTCACGAAGATAATCATCTTCCATCTGTGCAAATAGGGCAGTATGTTTTTCAATGACACGACGCACCGCACCTTGTGCCCAATGTCCGTCACGGATGAGTTCTTTAATTTCTGCTGGTAATGCATTTTCATCTAGCATTCTTAAGAAAACACTAAATAAAGCGCGCTCTTCGGCCATGAGTGAATCATGCATTTTTTCATCCAGAGAGCGAATCTCTGAACGTACTGATGAAATGGCTTGATCTAAAATTCGAAGTTCATCGCTAATATCTTCTGCTTCACGATCAGGCACAGAACCCAAATCGGCAGGCGGATATAAAATAATAGCGCGACCTAAAGCAACGCCACCTGCACCTGAAGCACCCTGGAAGGTTTTATAGGCAGGTCCATTACTCGGCTTACGAAATACGTCAATATTACCCACTGCATGAGCATGAGCAATAACGCCAGAAAGCTGAGCACATAGCGTAACTAAAAAGGACTCGGCAGCTTCACTAAAATCTTGAGGAAGTTTGTTTTGGACAACTAAAACACCCATAACCTTACGACGATACATGACTGGTACGCCGAGGAAAGAGTTATAAATTTCTTCGCCTGTTTCAGGTAAATACAAGAACCGCTCATGTTTTGGCGCATTGTCAAGGTTAACGATTTCTTCGCGTTGCCCGACCAGACCAACCAAGCCTTCACCGAGTTGCAAAGAAACATGGCCTACAGATTCTGGATTTAAGCCTTTAGAGGCCATTAAGACATAGCGCTGATTGCGTTCATCGAGTAAATAAATAGAGCAAACATCCACTTTCATGGCCTCAGCAACCTGATTAACCATGATGTCTAATGATTCATGCAAACTGACGGACGCATTAACCTCTTGGACAATGCGCCGTAGAGTGTCGAGTTGCATGTTTGACATGGATGTATACTCCAGTATTTTTTTAGACTATGAATGTATTTATAACAGCACTTTTAATAAAAATCATTTGCTAGATAAATGATTTTTAGGGTAATTGTTGCATCGGCAACTGTGTACACAACTCCACCATGGCTTTACGATAAACATCACGCTTGAAGTTCACCACTTGTCCAAGAGGATACCAATAGCTAACCCACTGCCATTCATCGAATTCGGGCGGGTCGGAAAGGTTTAACTGAATATTTTTTGCAGGCGCAGTTAATTTCAGTAAAAACCATTTTTGTTTCTGTCCGATACATACGGGGTCAGAGTCTGACCGAATGTACCGATGTGGCAAACGATAACGCAGCCATCCTTTGGTTTGCGCAATAATCTGGACATGTTCGGGCAATAAGCCGATTTCTTCTCTCAGTTCTCGAAAAAGTGCCTGTTCAGGGGTTTCTCCAAACTGGATGCCTCCTTGTGGAAATTGCCAAGCATTGTGACCAATGCGCTTTGCCCATAAAACCTGTCCATCATCGTTTGCCAAAATGATCCCGACATTCGGTCGGAAACCTTCTGAATCGATCATTTGGCTACCTAAATATTGTCTATATCGTTGACTTTAATCGCGGGGACAAACACTTTTTTATGTCCAGCTCGAAAAGATCAAAGTAAAATGTTTAAATTGCTACGATCTTAACGAATTTCTATCGACTAGCGGAGATAGATTTACATTTTTTTTCTTAAATTTCAGTTTAAACGAGAATTTTCATGAAACTGGCGTTGTTTGATTTAGACCATACCTTGTTAAATACCGATTCAGACCATTCTTGGGGTGAATTTTTAGTCAATGAAGGTTTGGTTGATCCGGTTCATCATCGTCAGATGAATGATAAATTTTATGAAGATTACAAAGCAGGGCAACTTGACCCATATGCTTATAATGAATTTGTTTTCGGATTTTTAACTCAGCATGGCAATGACTACTTAACTGAACTCCACCAATTGTTCATGCAAAAAGTCATTCGTCCGCAAATGCGTCCAAAAGGTTTTGATGCAATCAAAAAACATCAAGATTTAGGCCATACTATCGTGGGTATTACGGCAACAAGTGATTTTATTACTGCGCCGATTTTCCGTGAATTTGGGATTACCGAAATTTTAGCAACCAATGCTGAAGTGGCTGATGGAAAATATACGGGTAAAGTTGCTGGTTTAGCGTGTTATCAAAAGGGCAAACTTGCACGTTTAGATGCATGGTTGGAAGGCCGTAACGTGTCTGAGTCTTGGGCGTATTCCGATTCAATTAATGACCGTTTTTTACTTGAATATGCAACTCATGCGATTGCAGTAAACCCTGACGATCGTCTTGAAAAGCTGGCTCAAGAACACAATTGGGAAATTCAGGACTGGTCGATTTAAGATTATGGAGTTGGAAGAACAGTTTAAAAAGTTTTGAGGTCTTCCAACTCTTAAAGATATTTAAAATCATATTTTTAATATTCCTTATAAATCTTAGCTCCAAAAAGACATGGGTATGTCTAATAGAAAATAAATTTTATCTGGCTAAAGATATTCAGAATATAAAAACTTTAATTTAAAAATGAGGGAATAATGTCAAAAACAACACCAATTAAATTACCAAAACAACTTTGGAATGATGAAAGTATTGATTTAACACGTCATAGCTATCAGGGGAAATTACTTAATAAAAGCGAAGGTTTCAAATTAGGTAAGGCTCAACGTAAAAAAGTACCGCGTGAACAGCTATCAAAGCTTTCTGAACGACCAAAAGGTACAACTGCTTTAACGATCTATGATTGGAGTAACCAAGGTCGTTTAGAAAAACTCAAACCGATTCGCGCAAAACGGATGAGTGTTTCTCCATTTACATTTTATCGTGGCATGCCTTCTTTGATGCTATTTGACCAAGCGTGGGAGCTGGCAAATTCAGGCTTATTTCAACAGATTTGTGGTGATTGTCATTTAAGTAATTTTGGTGGTTTTGCAAGTCCAGAACGTAATTTGTTGTTTGGAATTAATGATTTTGACGAAACTTTAGTTGCCCCGTTTGAATGGGATGTAAAGCGTTTAGCAAGCAGTTTTGTGATTGCGGCGCGTGATATTCATCTTGCAGAGAAAGTCGGATTAAAAGCAATTAAAATAATGCTGAATAGTTATCGTCAGCACTTATTAGAAATTACAGAACTTTCACCACTCCAAGTTTGGTATGAAAAAGTTGATGCCAGTACATTATTAGAAAATACTGAGTGTCGAAAACTAAGAAAGAAACGCGAGAAGCATCTTGATTCAGCACAGAAAAGAACGGCGTACTCTGTTTTGCCCAAGCTTACGCAGCAAGATCAAGATACAGGATTTCGTCATTTTGTGGATGATGCGCCGTTATTATGGCATCCAAGTGCAAATGAGCCATTTGCTAAAGATGTTGATGTATTCTTTCAACAATACCGTGATTCTTTGAAATACGATCGCCAAGTACTTTTTGATCGTTATCAACGTACAGATGTAGCTTTGAAAGTGGTGGGTGTCGGAAGTGTTGGTACACGATCAGCGATTGCATTATTTCAGGATGCAGATCGGGAACCGTTAATTTTACAAATGAAAGAAGCGAATCCATCAATTCTCAGCCCGTTATTTGTAGACAAGGTAAATCACGAAGGTGAGCGCGTAGTGCATGGTCAGCAGCTTATGCAGGCTGCAAGTGATATATTTCTTGGGTTCTCTTCCATATCAAATCAACATTTTCATGTACGTCAGTTACGTGATATGAAAATTTCGGTTGATCTTAGTGACATGGATGATGAGTATTTCTATGAGTATGCCGAAAGTTGTGGTTTAGCCTTGGCTCATGCCCATGCTAAATCTGGAAATGCAGATGTACTTATGGGATATCTTGGCGAAGGTAATACGATTGTAGAAGTATTACAAACGTATGCAGAAGAATATGCAGAACGTAATCTAAATGACTATGATCAATTTATGAATGAAGTTGCAGATGGTAAGATTCAACTCGCTGGAGATGATGCACTTTAATAATAAGTATGCTGCTACAGATAACAGGAAATAATTCGAAAGGTTAGAGGAAAAATGTTTAGTAAAATTATGTCTGGTTTGGGTCTTCAAGGTGTAACGGTAGAAACTGTTTTACAGAACCCAAGCTTGCAAGCAGGCAGCACATTGCATGGGGAAATTAGCTTTAAAGGTGGATCATCTGATAAAGAGATTAATGGTCTTTATTTGCAATTGGTGACGATGGCAGAAGTCGAATCTGGTGATCATGAGTTTAACCAACCTTTAGTTTTACAAGAGTGGTTAGTGAACTCTCGATTCCTCTTGCCAGCCCATCAAGCGCATTCTTTCCCTTTTAGTATTCAACTACCATTTGAGACACCGATTACAGAGGTTGCTTGTCGAAGAAATGGTGCACGGGTTTGGATTCAAACCCATATGGATGTTGATTGGGGACTAGATGCGACTGATCGTGATTATCTAAAGGTTCTGCCAACTCCAGCCATGCAAATGTTTCTACAGGCTATGCAGCGATGTGGCTTCGTTCTATCGACAGTAGATGTAGAAAAAGGGCAGCTGACTGCGCGAAATTTTAGATCAACGATTGGTTGTTACCAAGAGCTTGAATTTGTCTCTTCACATATGTTTAGCGGATTTAATGAAGTTGAGGTATCTTTTGTTGCTGAACCTAATCAAACTCACGTTATGCTTGAAGTAGACCGCCATTTTCGATCAGATCAGCTATTAACGATGACGATTCCACACCATATGCTTGATGAAAACCAAATGGTGCAACAAATTCGAAGCCTCTTAAAGCTTGGATAAATTAAATTAGATGCTTAAATGAGAGCCTTTTATGCATCCTGCATCATTTTAATCAACTCCTGCATGGCTCTAGATTGAGTACGTGCAGGATGCCAAACCATACCTAATTGACGATTCATCTCAACATTTAAATCAAGCTGCTGCATATCCTGATTCAACAGAGTTTTTGGTAAAACTGACCAACCTAAACCAATTGACACCAACATACGAATAGACTCAAGAGGGTTATTGCTCATGGTGATTTTTGGTTTAAGTCCTTGTTTTTCAAACTCAGCTAAAGTGATTTGAGCAGTATAAGTTTGTGCAGCAGGTAATAAGCTTGGATATTCAATTAAATCTTGTAAGGTGAGATTCTTTTTTAGCGCCAACGGATGAAAAGGGGCTGCAACGAAAACTAAAGGATCATTCCAAATTGTAATGTAGTTAAGACGCTCATCTCCTGAAGGAGGAAGCGTTAAAAATGCTAGTTCTAAATCACCAGCCAATACTTGTTCATGGGCTTGCTCTGAGTCAACAAAATGCACATCTAGAGTGACTTGAGGAAATTGCTGAACAAAATGTTTAAGCGGTGCAGGTAAGTGATGTAAACCAATATGGTGACTCGTACCGACTTTCAAGCGGCCTTGTACCTGAGTTTGTTCATGGCTCAGCGTATGGTGAATATCACCCAGCTCATTTAACCAGTTTTTAACTTTAGGAAGTAAGGAATGTGCAGCATGAGTTGCCTGAACACCTCGACCAGCAGATTCGAATAGTTTTACGCCAAAATATTCTTCTAAGCTGTGAATTCGTTTGGTAACAGCAGGTTGAGTAATAAATAACTGATCTGCTGCCACAGAGATAGACCCTGTTTCCATAACTTTTACAAAAGCTTCAAAGGCTGCAAGATTCATAATACAACTCAACTTGGAATAGAAAAATCGAGGGGCTAAAGTTGCCGAGCCAAAATCGTATCATGCTTGCAGCAAAACGAGTGAGAAAGTTGTGAATTACCGCACTAATCTTAGCCTAAGCCGTTGTTTCTTTTTCAGCTAAGGTTGATACGCGGCGATCTTTAGCAGCCCAAACTTTTTCATGGAAGAAAAAAGCAAAAGCTTGTACGGTTGGTTCAAGCATACTTAATGTTAAAGCCATCCAGATATTACCTGTTACAAAGTATGCGACTAGCATTGCGACAGTAATATGCATAATGTAATAGCTTAAGGTTTTCTTTAAGGTACGTTGATTATTTATAAAGAATTTTTGGATGTTAGCCATAATCATTCTCTTTAGCCACTTTAGATATTTTTAGTATAGGCATTAGAGTATAAGATTAAAAATTGATTATGCAAATGATAATCATTAACAAAAACGATTTATTAAATTTGATGTACCTTATGGAAATTATAATTTATTCCAAAAAGTTTTCTAATTTATAAAAATGATAAATTAGATTTATGTGAAACTCTGGCTATAATCGAAGAAAGATCAGAATTACCCAGTCCAATGGAGCAAGACGACATGGCAGGCAAAACTTTATATGACAAATTGTGGGATGACCACGTTGTTTCACAGCGTGATGATGGCTCATGTTTACTATACATTGACCGTCATTTATTGCATGAAGTGACAAGTCCACAAGCATTTGAAGGTTTGCAACTTGCGGATCGTCAACCATGGCGTTTAAGTGCAAACGTTGCTACACCAGACCACAACGTTCCAACATCTAAAAAGGAACGTGACCAAGGCATCGCTGGTATTGAAGATGATACATCTCGTATTCAAGTTCAAACCTTAGATGACAACTGTAAAGCCTTTAATATTGTTGAGTTTAGTATTAATGATATTCGTCAGGGGATTGTGCATGTAGTTGGGCCTGAACAGGGCTTAACTTTACCGGGCATGACGGTCGTATGTGGCGATTCACATACAGCAACTCACGGTGCTTTTGGTTGCTTGGCGCATGGTATTGGGACATCTGAAGTTGAACATGTGTTAGCAACACAATGCTTGATTCAGAAAAAATCTAAAAACATGTTAGTTCGTGTAGATGGCGTATTGGGTAAAGGCGTAACACCAAAAGATGTTGTCTTGGCGATTATCGGTAAAATTGGTACTGCTGGTGGTACAGGCTATGCAATCGAATTCGGCGGCCAAGTTTTCCGTGATATGTCGATTGAAGGGCGTATGACGGTATGTAACATGGCGATTGAAGCAGGTGCTCGTGTCGGTATGGTTGCAGTTGATGACAAAACTATTGAATACGTGAAAGGCCGTAGCTACGCACCAAAAGGCGAGCAATGGGAACAAGCAGTTGCTTACTGGAACACATTGCATTCAGATGAAGATGCTGTGTTTGATGCTGTAGTTGAGTTAAATGGCGCAGAAATTGAACCACAAGTATCTTGGGGAACTTCACCAGAAATGGTTATTCCAGTTACTGAAGCTGTGCCAACTTTAGAACAAGCGAAAGATGACGTTCAACGTAATGATTGGACACGTGCTTATCAATATATGGGTTTAAATGCGGGTCAAGCATTAGCTGATATTCAGCTTGATCGTGTGTTTATTGGTTCTTGTACGAACTCTCGTATTGAAGACATCCGTGCTGCGGCTGAGGTGGTTAAGGGCCGTAAAGTGGCGTCTACCATTAAGCAAGCCATGATTGTTCCGGGTTCTGGTTTAGTCAAACAACAAGCTGAAAAAGAAGGCTTAGATAAAATCTTCTTGGAAGCAGGCTTTGAATGGCGTGAGCCGGGTTGTTCAATGTGTTTAGCAATGAATGCAGATAAATTACAACCAGGTGAACACTGTGCATCGACATCAAACCGTAACTTTGAAGGCCGTCAAGGCAATGGTGGTCGTACTCACTTGGTGAGCCCAGCAATGGCGGCAGCGGCTGCAATCGCAGGTCACTTCGTTGATGTTCGTTCATTTTAATTCGGTCTGGAGCAAACCATGAAAGCTTACACAGTTGAACAAGGTATCGTTGCACCATTAGATCGTGCCAATGTTGATACAGATTTAATTATTCCAAAACAGTTTTTGAAATCAATCAAACGTACAGGTTTTGGCGACAATTTATTTGATGAACTTCGTTATTTAGATGAAGGTTATCCAGGGCAAGACAATTCAGTACGTCCAAAAAATCCAGATTTTGTTTTAAACCAGCCACGTTACCAAGGAGCAACAGTTTTAATTGCTCGTACTAACTTTGGTTGTGGTTCAAGCCGTGAGCATGCGCCTTGGGCATTAAATGAATATGGATTCCGTACGGTTATTGCACCAAGCTTTGCTGATATTTTCTTTAATAACTGTTTCAAAAATGGCATGTTACCTGTCATTTTGCCAGAAGAAACAGTTGAGCAGTTATTTAAAGAATGTGCTGCTAATGAGGGATATCAATTAACAATTGATTTAGCCGCTCAAGAAGTACGTACTCCAACAGGTGAAGCATTTAAATTTGAAGTTGATCCATTTCGTAAGCACTGCTTGTTAAATGGATTGGATGATATTGGTTTAACTCTTCAAAATGCGGACGCAATTCGCGCTTATGAAGATAAAACTAAACAAGTTCGTCCTTGGGTATTCCAAGAGTTGAATTAACCTTTCGGTACATTTTAAACATAGCCATGGCGTAGCGTTCAAACTCTTGCTAACATGCTAAAGCATAAAAACACCTTAGAATTATGCACTAGATGAGGATTGGGCTTGAACAATGAAGAGGAACGTTACTCATAGCTTTTTGTTGAGCCTGTGCGCAATAACACTCAGTGCTTGTCAAAGCACTTACAATGTAGTGGATACTGTCCGCATTAAGCAGGCTGAACAAGAAAATTTGGGGCAGAATGCAGCAATATATTGTTCGGGCGCGAAGAGTTGTGAATTTGAACGACTAAATGATATTACTGTAGTGGATGCGCAAACACGAAGAATTAGTAATCAGGCAATTCATCAAGGGATTGTGAGATTACAAGGTTCAGTGCTTAGTCAAACTAACAGCTTATATTTATCTGTGCCTGCTAAACAATATGAAGTGGTGATTCGTTTCTATCCGATCTCTCCGGATCGTGCAGAAACATTTCATGTAATTCACCAGTTTAATGCTAACCATCGCTATACATTTAAAATGTACCGGGACAAATCTAATCGTTCGGGTAGTTTGCTGAATGTTTCTGTACCAGATCCATTATGTGTCGATTTAGAACAAGATGGGCGTGTCATCCGCCGTTTTTGTCGACCATTTGATGTTACAACAGGACTAGGTGAATTCCTTGAGCAGAAAAAACTAACACCGCGGTAGTTGTAGCACTGCTTGTCTTTGGAAAATGGAAAAAGTTCATGTCTAAACAGATTTTAATTTTAGCTGGTGATGGTATTGGTCCTGAAATTGTTGGGGCAGCAGAAAAAGTATTAAATACAGTAAATGAGAAATTTAATTTATCGTTAACTTGGGAACATGGTTTATTAGGCGGCGCGGCAATTGATGCGCATGGTGAACCGTACCCAGCAGTAACAAGTGAACAAGCAAAAAAAGCTGATGCAATTTTATTAGGTGCGGTAGGCGGACCAAAATGGGACACCATTGAGCGTTCTATTCGTCCTGAACGTGGTCTTTTAAAAATTCGTAGTGAACTTAACTTGTTTGCTAACTTGCGCCCAGCGATTTTATATCCGCAATTAGCAGATGCTTCTAGCTTAAAGCCTGAAATTGTTGCTGGCTTAGATATTTTAATTGTTCGTGAATTGACTGGAGGTATCTATTTCGGTCAGCCACGTGGTATCCGTGAACTCGAAAACGGTGAAAAGCAAGGTTATAACACTGATGTTTACTCTGAAAGCGAAATTAAGCGTATTGCAAAAGTAGCTTTTGAACTTGCAGGCTTACGTGGTGGAAAGGTTTGTTCTGTAGATAAAGCTAACGTTTTGGAAGTTACAGAGCTTTGGAAGCAAACAGTCACTGATTTGCAGCAAGCAAATTATTCAAATATTCAGCTTTCACATATGTATGTCGATAATGCTGCAATGCAACTTGTACGTGCGCCGAAGCAGTTCGACGTGATCGTAACGGGTAACTTGTTTGGCGATATCTTATCTGATGAAGCAGCGATGCTTACAGGTTCAATCGGTATGTTGCCATCGGCATCGTTAGATGAAAATGGCAAAGGTATGTATGAGCCTTGCCATGGTTCTGCACCTGATATTGCGGGTCAAAATGTGGCGAACCCATTAGCAACTATTCTTTCTGTTGCAATGATGCTTCGTTATACATTCCGTGAAGAAGCTGCTGCAAAAGCAATTGAAGATGCAGTAGGTCAAGTGCTTGATCAAGGTTTGCGTACAGCAGATATTATGTCTGAAGGTATGACAAAAGTAGGTACGGCTGAAATGGGTGAGGCTGTTGTAGCTGCTCTTGCTTAAAAGCTTATTACAAAAAAACGCAGCGTTGAGCTGCGTTTTTTTGTGCCAATGTTTTAGCAGGCTTTACCCTCATATAAGATTGACTCGGCAATGTCATTTTTAAGCTGAAAAATCACTTTGCAATTGAAATTAATATCATAAGAATTGCCGCTCAGATTTCCTGATTGGACAGGAATAGAACTTCCTTTCATATCAACATTACTCACCATCGGAATTGGAATGCTTAAAGGGCGCAATATTGTATAGATGAGCTGATTGGATGTTTTTTGCGGTGTATTGGCGACTTGAAAACCAAGACTACGTAGGTTGATATCTTGTTGAATGGTCGCCGAGGATTTACCTAAAAAGCCTTTTAAATATTCCTGTAAATCTACGGATTGACGTGGGTGGCTAGCACAACCGTTAAGAAAAATAATGATGAAAGATAATAAGCCAATTTGGCAGCGGGTATATATGTTCATTTTTCTCACTATATAAAATTATATTTATTATTAAAGAACAATAAGTTGTATTTACAAGCTTGTAAAGTAAAAAAGGAGGATTATGATAAATGGAAGGTAAATTTGTCTTTCGATTTATCAATTACATCCGAATCACTTTAATAATAATTTCATAGAAAACTTAAGGAAGAATAGTATGAGAAAAATAGTTTTTGCTTTTTTATGCGGCTTTGGCATGACTGTGGTGTATGCAGATAACTGTGATAGTGCCCGTAATACTTACGATGATATTTACTGTACAAATAAAATTTATGCGAGTGCTGATGCTGATCTGAATAAGAATTATCAAGCACTGCGAGTAAAGTTAAACACCGCGCAGAAAAATATTCTTAAGAAGTCTCAGCTTGCATGGATACGTCAACGTGACGCAGAGTGTACAGATTCAAATAGAAATAGTGTAGACGTGCAATGTCGTTTACAGACAACGCAAGAAAGAAACCATTGGCTGCAAGAAAGATTGCGCGAATGCCAAACGGTAGGATGTAAAACCAGTCGCTTAAATGAATAAAGGACGCAATAAAAAAGCCACATCATGAAGTGGCTTTTTTGCATTCACTAATTAGCGAGCACGGTACGTAATACGACCTTTAGTTAAGTCGTATGGAGTCATTTCGACTTTTACACTGTCACCAGTAAGAATACGAATATAGTGTTTACGCATTTTACCAGAAATGTGTGCAATAACTTCGTGACCGTTTTCAAGACGTACACGGAACATCGTATTAGGAAGCGTTTCGGTGACAACGCCTTCGAACTCAATGAGTTCCTCTTTATTGGCCATAGCCTACCTGATGATCAAATTGGAAAGGCGCAAATTATAGTCAATTTTTTTAAAAAAAACAAGATAGACACACTTCTGCTAAAGCATCTGGTTAAAGTATGACTAATAAAAAAAGATGTAATTTTTTTCACAAAAGAAGTGTAATTCTGTTGTCAGTTTGGTCAATCAACGCTAATCTAAAATCATAGTTATTAGGGACTGTTAATTGCATAAAGGTCAACAGCCCTAAATATCAATGAAGTATCTACATGGAAGGGCACTGCGTGGGTCAGCTAACAGATGCATCAGTTGTATTACGCTTTGGCTACCAAGCGATTCGTCGTGCGGGTTTGCCAACAGAAGAAATATTAACCAAAGCGGGAGTTGCTTTAAATCAGGTCGATACCAATGCACGTACACCGTTAAGTGCACAGTACGCCTTTTGGACTGCCGCTCAGGAAGTCAGTAAAGATCCAGATATCGGTCTGCATTTAGGTGAGCATTTGCCTTTGTATCGAGGGCAGGTGATTGAACATCTATTTATTAGTAGTGAAACTTTTGGTGAAGGTCTAAAACGGGCCTTAGCTTATCAGCGACTCATTAGTGATGCATTTGATGCAAAACTAGTCGTTGAGGAAGGGCGTTGTTATTTAACCAATGGTGAACAAATTGGTGCTGACAATCTCGTTAATCGCCATTTCTCTGAATGTGCAATTTCGGGCGTGCTTAGATTTTTTAAGTTCATTACTGAAGGGCAATTTCATCCTATCTTCATCGATTTTAATTTTAGCGAAGGAGCTTCTGAGGATGAATATTTCCGTGTATTTGGCTGCCCGGTTAGCTTAGGTCAGAAAGAGACACGTTTATATTTTGACCCAGCTATTTTGGATTTCCAGCTTTGGCAAGCAGAGCCTGAGTTATTGCAATTGCATGAGCAGCTCGCAATTGAGAAATTGCAGGAATTGGCTCGCTATGATTTGGTGGGGGAAGTTCGCCGTGCGATTGGTTCAACCCTCGAAAGCGGAGAAACAACTTTAGAAACGGTTGCTGCTCAGTTGAATATTACCCCGCGTCGCTTGCGCACTCAGCTCAGTGAGGCAAATACCAGTTTTCAGCAAATACTTTCTGACTATCGTTGTCGTTTAGCTAAAAAGCTTTTGGCAAATACCAATGAGAGTGTTGAACGTATTGTGTATTTAACAGGTTTCTCTGAACCAAGTACGTTCTATCGTGCATTTAAGCGTTGGACGAATGAAACACCTGTGGAATACCGCAAGCGTAAACAGCATCGCTAGATAAGTATATGTAAAGTTGGCTAAGCTTACTCAGGTAAGTTTAGCCAATGTGGCCCAAGTGGTGGCTGCGGCAAATCAAACTGCTCAGGATAATTACACTGAATAAAATAAAGGCCATCGGGTGGAGCAGTTACCCCAGCTGCCTTACGATCCTGCGCTGCAAACATTGCATCGATATGATCAATCTCATACATACCTTGACCAATTTCGAGTAAGCAACCGACAATATTACGCACCATGTGGTGTAAAAAACCATCTGCTTGAATATCTAAAACTAAATAGCGTCCATGTTCAAATAAACGGCAATGTTTTACATGACGAATAGGCTGGTTTGACTGGCATGCTGCTGCGCGGAAAGTTTCAAAGTTATGCGTTCCTTCGAACTTACTGGCAGCTTTAATCATCTTTTGCACATCTAGCTTTTGGTAAATGTGCGTAACTTGCTTATGTAATAGTGCTGGGCGATGCGGTGCGTTATAGATGATATAGCGGTAACGTCGAGCAGTCGCTTTAAAACGGGCATGAAAATTTTCATCCATCAGTTTAATCCACTGAATGGAAATATCTTTAGGTAGTTGGCTATTTGCCCCTCTTAACCACCCCGTTTCTGGACGAATAGCGTTTGTGTCGAAGTGCGCCACCATATTTGTTGCATGTACTCCCGCATCAGTACGCCCCGCACCGTGAAGTGCAATGGGTTCATCTGCAATTTTACTAAGTACACGCTCGATCGTTTCCTGAACGCTGGCAACGCCTGGCTGTTGTGTTTGCCAACCTCGGTATTGAACTCCGCTAAATTCAATACCGACTGCATAACGTTGCATAGCTTTACCTCTATTTAATGCAAATTTTCATTCCAATGGCTTAGCCATTGTTCTGGGGTTGGGTATTTTAAATAGATTTGAAGTGCTTTTGCATAGAGATCTGCATGACTATGTGCATCACTAATGACAATTTTTGCAGTTTTAGCCCAGGCACTAATCGCATAACGTTGATCAATACCACCGAATGTCACCTGAGTCGTAAGAATCGGAACGCAGCCACGTGCGTAAAGCTCATCTAATGTTGCGAGTAATTCTTGGTTTACTGCAATATTGCCAGTACCAAAACCTTGTAACACTAAAAAGTGTGGTGGGGCAGGAAGTAAGTGACGTAATTGCTGTACTAAGTGCTGTGTTGCAATCGGTTGCATCATCCAATTTAAAATCTGGAAGGAAGCAGCTCGTTCAATTTGAGCATCTTGTACGATCAATTCATTTTGCTGAGGTGTAAACTCAGCTTCACTAATTAACCCTGAGAATGCATCGAGTTCAGTCGTATGCGTTTTTAATGCAGTTTGCGCATGGAATACTTGATGGTGGAATGCGAGATAAGCTCCTACAGGTAGAACAATCACTTGTTCTAATGCAAGATATAAGTTTTCAATTGCATCCGTAAATTCACGGGTATTATCACCTTGAATATTAAGTAACGGATATTGGCTACCGGTAATCACAATATGACAGCTTTGGCCTAAAAAGCGAGCTAAGGTTGCAGCCGCATAACTGAGCGTGTCTGTACCATGAATAACAACGAAATGCTGGTAACCTTCAAGTTGTAGTTGTTGTATGCGTTGAATCAGGCGTAACCAGTCAGGTGCCGTACATGCACTGCTATCAACAATATTGGGTGCGGCAAAGCAGTCAACTGTTAAGTGTGGGGGAATCACTTTTTCAAGTTGAGGCAAGAATTGCTCATAAGGCATAGGAGCTAGAGGTTCACCAATGCAACCAAAAGTACCACCCATATAAAATAAGGCTATTTTTTTCATATTTTTTGCAGGCATAAAAAAGCAGTCATCTCTGACTGCTTATGGTAAATCGAACAGTTCTAAGAAGCTATGAGATTAAGTAAGTTTTTCGCGCGTTGTTGTTGTTCTGTGTTGAATTTTTGCTCATTGCTTGCCAATAAGGCTTGGGCTGCTGGGTAAGCGCCTAACTTGATATATTGCTCAGCCAGTTTTAAATCGAGTTCA
Organism: Acinetobacter sp. WU_MDCI_Abxc222; assembly: GCF_025514755.1. NCBI lineage: Bacteria > Pseudomonadati > Pseudomonadota > Gammaproteobacteria > Moraxellales > Moraxellaceae > Acinetobacter > Acinetobacter sp. WU_MDCI_Abxc222. Next base: position 187,125 of record NZ_JAHPVG010000004.1, on the reverse strand, counting down.
TTTTCATCTAACTGTTTTAACTCTGGAAAGGCTTCAAGAAGTGGATCTTTTATCTGATCTTGAACAGACTCTTTGCTTACTAAATCTATATGATTTTGAGTTTCAATCTCTGGCGCTATAACTAACGCAGACTCATCTAATGAGAACTCTAGAGGTGCGATTGGTGTCGTTTCTAATGGAGTTTGTTCTACTAATTTAAGCCCATCTAATGGTGGAACTTGTTCATTAGATTTCGACTCTGTATTTGGCGGATTTAATTCAAGATTAAAATCTAATGCATTGGCGTTATTCTCTTGATTTGCTGGTACTTCTACTACTTGAGTTTTTTCCTTGGTTTCATGTAAAGGTGCCAACTCAAAAGAAAACTCTAAATCAGCGAGATCGTTTTTTTCTTGAGATGACGATAAATCTAGTACTTCTTGCGATGTTGATAATTCTGGTTCGTGTACAGGTTGGCTAGTATTTTCTGTAACTGCAGTTTGTTCAAATGAAAAGTTAAATTCTAAAGGTTCAACTTCAACAGTGGGTTCTTGTTTTACAGGTGTATAGTCTTTCTGCAAGTCATCAAAAGAAGTTTCAGAAGAACTTGTTGTTAACTGATCAAACTGAGCAGTTGTGTCTGGAGTATCTTTGGGTTCTTCATATGTTTTAGCTTGAGGAAAATCAATAGCATCGGGTTGTCTTGATGACTCATATTCTTTTTTTCTAGCTTCTGCTTGAGTAGCTATTTCATTTAATGCCAAGCTGTGAATATGACTAACAAGTTGCTGAATCGCAAATTCATCTTTTTGAGCAATATGAATCTCAAGAAGTAATAAATACAGTTCATGTTGGGTATTATCTTTTTTCAGCGCCTGATTGACTTGAGCTTCAGCGGCTGAGAATTGTCTTTCTTGGATAAGTAGCTGAATCTTCTGACGAACAGCATCTGGAACAGGACTGCTTTGTGGAGTAGAGGGAATAGATTCTTCAACTACATTTACTTTAGTTTTTTCACGCGAGTTTTTAGTTGATTTAGAGTTCGCTTTTTTATTGGTTTTTCTATTTACCGTCTTCGGGGAAGTGGCCTCTTGTTTTTGATTATTCTCGCGCTTTTTTAAAACAACAGCGACCACGAGCAATATGATAAACGGAATCACATATAACATTACTTTCCCCTTAAAAAATAAATATTTGCAATATAAAGTCAGCTAACTCTGGTTTTAACTTAATGTTTTTGCTTATGAGCCTGTTGCTGTGCTTGTAACTGCTGTTGTAACTCTGCTAAACGCGCATTCAAAAGTTGAATACGTTGGTCTTTTAAACGTAAAGTTTGATTTAGTTTGGTTACATTCCGTTGTAATGTAACGGTTTTTTCTCTTGTTGTCATAACTTTTACTGCTAACTCAGTATTGTTTTGACTTTGTTGTGTGCTCTTTTTAGCACTCCCATGGCTAGAATTTTGGCTGTTTTCAGCCACGATACTCATTTCCGCTTGTTGTAAACGGTATTTAGCTTTGCCAGAAGTTGATTTTGCAGTATGTGTTATGTCTGTTTTTGACTTGTTTTGCTGAGGTTTGGCAGTAGGAGTGTGAGCTAGGTTAAGGGCGATTCCCTGACGTAAACGATTTACATCACCTTGAATAAAAGCATGTCGGTTTTGTGTTTGAATATCATGCATGACTTTCGCAACAGGTTGTTTGGTCTGTGCTGCAATACGATTAGCAATGCTCCATAAAGACTCATTTCGCTGTACCACATACTTACCTGATGTTGCTGGCCCTTTGTAGGAACTTAGAGATTGTTTCTTCGCAGGATTTTGGTTGAGAGGCTTTTTAGATGGTGATTTCTTTTGCGATATTAGATTCTTGATAGGAGTTTTGGGTGAATCATTTGTATCTGTCTTAGGGGGAGTCGGTTTAATTTGATTTTCTATTACTGTCTGATTAGGAGCAGTAGCTGTTGTAACTTGTTGAGCAACCTGATTAGAAGAATTTGCACTAAGTGTATTGGATGAGTTTGTATTTACAGCTGGAGCAGTTCCAGAGTTAATATTAAGACTGTGTTCACCATTCGAATTATTTGTAGTTGAGGCCGAAGTTGGTGATGCATATCGAGTACTTTCTGGCAGATTTAGAGCAATGTCTTTTTCATTGACAATAAACTGAGGTGATAAAGTACTTTCGTTATTTTCAGTCTTTTTTATAGAAGAAGGCTTAATTAAAGTTTTAATATGCTGCAAACGTGTGGCAGAACCTTCACTAATTTTCACCACAATATTGAGTTCAGGATCAAGAATAGGGCGAGATGAGGTAATCACAATAACCCCTGAACCTTGACCATTTTGGCGTGTATAAAAATTAAGATTTCCTGGAGGCTGATGAGACACACCTAGAGTACTTAAATCTTCAGAAGTTGCTAAACTGACTTGTAAAGTTGCGTTAGGGTCAGCTTGTTGGAAATTCATTTCTGCATATAACAAATCGCCGGGTGCGGACTGAATTTGTATAGGGTCTAATGTAATCGCATAAAGAGAAGGCGAAGACATAATGGTGAAAATGGCAATTTTTAATTTGTTATAAACAGTCATCTCAATCCATGACCTAATAAGTCGTAAAGTCGTTCAAAATTATACAATAATGAAATGTAAATAAATTGTAAAATTTTCACAAACCAGTTACGAAAAAGCCGATCTAATGTGATCGGCTTTTTATTTTGACTGAATAATTCAAATCAAATTATGAGCTTTTGTATTCAACTAAAATACGTAACATGCGACGTAAAGGCTCAGCAGCACCCCAAAGTAACTGGTCACCCACTGTAAATGCACCTAGATATTCTTTACCCATGTTGAGTTTACGTAGACGACCTACAGGCACAGTTAAAGTACCAGTTACAGCAACAGGTGTAAGGTCAGTCATAGACGCTTCACGAGTGTTTGGTACAACTTTCGCCCATTGGCTTGAAGTACGAATCATATCTTCGATTTCATCAAGTGGTACATCTTTTTTCAACTTGATTGTCAGCGCTTGAGAGTGGCAACGCATCGCACCAATACGGACACAGTGGCCGTCGATAGGAACAATTTGTGAGTTACCCAAGATCTTGTTGGTTTCAACTTGACCTTTCCACTCTTCTTTTGACTGGCCGCTTTCAAGTTGCTTATCAATATAAGGAATCAATGAACCAGCTAATGGCACACCAAAGTTTGCAGATGGGAAACCTTCACCACGTTGTAACTCGGCAACTTGACGATCAATATCCAAAATTGCAGATTTAGGATCATCTAACAATGTTTTAGTATTGTTGTATAAGTAGCCCATGCCAGTAAGTAGCTCACGCATGTTTTGTGCACCAGCGCCTGATGCTGCTTGATAAGTCATAGCAGTCATCCACTCCACCAAATTGTTTTGGAAAAGTGAACCTACACCCATCAACATAAGCGATACTGTACAGTTACCGCCCACAAAAGTTTTGGTGCCGTTAACCAAGCCGTCTTTAATAACGTTAAGGTTTACTGGGTCAAGAACGATGATTGCATCATCTGACATACGTAAAGTTGAAGCTGCGTCAATCCAGTAACCATCCCAACCAGTCGCTTTTAACTGTGGGAAAACTTCAGACGTATAGTCACCACCTTGACAGGTAATAATGACATCCATTTGCTTCAGACTATTAATGTCTGTAGCTTCCATAAGTGCTGGGGCAGTCTTACCACCAAATGAAGGAGCTTCACCACCTGCATTACTGGTAGAGAAATAAAATGGCTCAATATGAGCAAAATCATTCTCTTCAACCATACGTTGCATAAGGACGGAACCGACCATCCCGCGCCAACCGACCAGACCTACTTTCATGTCATTTTGCCTCGGTGCGTTAAAATTGTTAGGGGGAGTTGAGTGTATCAAAAGTGTCCACAACTGCAAGCGTTACAGAAACAAAACACCATGTTTATTGAGTAGAATATCTTGTTTATGTTACATACAAAATTGATAAAGATGACAAAAACTTTAAAAAACAAATCATCTTAAAAGAGAAAATTCAATGATTTATATCGAAGTTCTAGCTGGTCTGGTGATTTGGTTAAGTTTCTGGTCACTTATTCCTCGTGATGAGTGGTGGTTTCGTGGTGCCGACTTTCCTCGGTTGCAGATTTTATTTGTTGGTCTGTTAGCCTTTATAGGAATGCTGTTTTGGCCTGACGAATGGAATCTCTGGCGTGAAGTCGTGCTGGCTGTGCTCATCGCGGCTATTGCTTATCAGCTTAAAATGATTTTGCCTTATACCTTGTTTTGGAAAAAACAGGTTAAACAGGTAAAGCAGTCTCAATTAGATCCACAAAAGCAGATTTCATTAATCGTTTCAAATGTTCTAACCCCAAATGATAAATATCATTTATTGCTTGAACAGATCAGGACATTGAAACCAGATTTGCTGCTTACATTGGAAAGTGATACGACGTGGGAAAATGCTTTAAGAGAGATTGAAGGTGACTATCCTTATCGTGTTCCTGTGCCTTTAGATAACCTCTACGGCATGCATTTATATAGCCGTCTACCTTTATCAAATACTGAAGTTAAATTTATTCTCAGTGATGAAATTCCCTCCATTCATACAACTGTTACTTTACGGTCTGGTATGCCAGTTCAACTCTATTGTTTGCATCCTAAGCCACCTAGTCCAACTGAGGCGAAGGATTCGACTTTACGCGATGCTGAACTTTTAATTGTGGGCGACCAAATTAAAGATCTAGATGAAAGCTGTATTGTGATGGGGGATTTAAACGATGTAGCATGGTCACGTACTACACGGTTATTTCAACGAATTAGTGGATTGCTTGACCCGCGTGTTGGGCGACATTTCATTAATACTTTTCATGCAGATTATCCATTACTGCGCTGGTCTTTAGACCATATTTTCCATAGTACCGATTTCGGTTTGGTGAAGATGCAGCGTTTACCTCATGTTGGATCTGATCATTTTCCTGTCTATGTGGTTTTGCAGACTGGTCGAATATTTGAGCATATTCAAGAGGAGCTAGAACAAACTCAAGATGATGAAGAAGAGGCGCAAAGAGCCATCCAAGAAGGAATTGCAAAGGCTGAAGCCGAAGAAAAAGTGGTGACTGATAAAATTGCACAGCCTTATAAATAAAAAGAATATAAAAAGTGATGTAAGCAATATCGTACAAAGATTTGAGTCTAGGGCGAATAGGCAGAGGGTTATAAAAACCTTATTCTACATTCATCGGCACACGGAACCGGGAATGGATAGTCCCACGTAAGGATACACAAAGCTGATATGGAATAGCATCACGGATCGGATGTTGGAACGGAAACGATAAAAATAATTATTAACCTGAAAGCACAACCTCATTTACCCGAGTTTTGCAGGACGCAGAACTCGGGTTGATATTTTTATATACCTTATTAAATTTATTGTAAATCATATAAAAATTTCCAAGATTATCTTATTTTTAAAATCTATTTAATTCGCGTTAAGCCTTCATAAATTTTTATATACATCTGCGCAATTTTTAATGAAAAAAGATACAAAATTTTTTTTATCTAAGTTTTTGTTTTTATAGATTATTGACGAATAAATATAGGCTTTAATTTATTTAAAGATAAATTGGGGTTGTTTAATTAATAAATCTCAATAGAATGTGCCGATCGTTGACATGTTGGATCGTCAACAGGCATTGTTTTTTACTTCGCCGGATCGGCGGGTTGTGATTTGTTTGTACATTTAAATTTCTGTTTGGGAATTAGTGTACATGTTGAGGTTTCACTCTTAGTTAGTGGTCTTCTCCCTCTCATATTTGATACTTTGCGGTGCATAAGGATTGTCTTATGAAGAATTTTAAATTTAGCCTTGCTTGGCAAATTTTAATTGCTTTAATCCTAGGGATAGTTGTCGGGGCTGTTTTACATAACCAGCCTGAAATCAAAGACAGTATTGTGAATAATGTTCTTACACCACTTGGTAAGATCTTTATTAGCCTGATTAAAATGATTGTTATTCCAATCGTTTTCTCTACCTTGATTTTAGGTATTGCAGGTGTTGGCAGTACGAAAAGTTTAGGGCGACTTGGTTTTAAAACCATTCTCTATTTTGAAATTATTACGACTATTGCTATTTTGGTTGGCTTGGTTGCGGCAAATATTTTCCAACCAGGTGCTGGTGTAGATAAAGCGATGTTAGTGACGACTGATATTTCGCAATATCAGCATACAGCTCAAGAAGTTGGTTCACAGTCACATGGATTGGTACAGACAATTTTGTTCATGATTCCAACCAATATTGTTAACTCTATGGCACACGGTGAAATGTTGCCTGTGATTTTCTTTGCTGTGTTGTTTGGTATTGGTTTATCTTCTTTGCCAGCAACTACTAAAGACCCATTGTTAAATGTATTTCATGCAGTTTCAGAAACGATGTTCCGCGTAACGCACATCATCATGAAATATGCACCAGTGGGTGTGTTTGGTTTAATCGCAGTAACTGTTGCTAACTTTGGTTTTACTTCACTCATTCCATTAGCTAAATTAGTAGTGTTGGTTTATGCCGCTATCTTTTTCTTTGCTTTTGTGGTTTTGGGTATTACCGCAAAAATGTTTGGAATCAACATCTTTATCTTGTTTAAGATTTTAAAAGATGAATTGATTTTAGCATTCTCAACAGCAAGCTCGGAAACGGTTTTACCACGTATTATGCAAAAAATGGAAGCTTACGGTGCGCCAAAAGCAATTTCCAGTTTTGTGATTCCAACAGGTTATTCATTTAATCTTGACGGTTCTACGCTTTACCAAAGTATCGCAGCAATCTTTATTGCACAGCTTTATGGTATAGATATGTCGATCGGTCAACAGGTAATCTTGGTTATTACTTTGATGATCACTTCTAAAGGTATTGCTGGTGTTCCTGGCGTATCATTTGTTGTCCTATTGGCAACTTTACATACTGTTGGTATCCCGCTTGAAGGCTTAGCATTTATTGCTGGTGTTGACCGTATTATGGATATGGCTCGTACTGCGTTGAACGTTGTTGGTAACGCACTTGCTGTACTTGTAATCAGTAAATGGGAAAAACAATACGACTCTGAAAAAGCTGCCGCTTATGAAGCAACATTTAAATAAGATGGCTTTCTTTTAGTTGTAAAAAAACCCGCGAATATCGCGGGTTTTTTATTGGGTTATTTCAAAACGCGTTGGTATAGTTCTAGTGTTTGATCACACATATCTTTTAAGCTAAACATAGTGACAGGAGCAACGATTTGAGGTTGTTCAATATGATTTTTCACAGTCTCTATTAAGGCTTTTTCATTTTGTGCTTCAACAAGACCTTGTGGGTATACATTCGATAAAATCTCGGCAACACCACCACGGTTCCAGCCAATGACTGGCGTACCCACTGAAAGCGCTTCTAAGGCTGTTCTACCGAATGTTTCGGCTTGATTGGATAGAGACAGCACAATATCGCTAAAAGCGAGCCATTCGCGAATATCTGAGCGATGCCCTACGAAGGTAATTTTATCTGCGAGTCCCTTGCTTTGAATAGTACTCTGCAATTCACTTAAGTAAGCTTGCTTTTTGGCATCCGCACCACCAACAACAACGGCATGTAGCTGAGGATATTGCGACTGAAGTTGTTGCATCAGTTCAATTAAACTTTCATGTCCTTTTAAACGTGTAATACGGCCAGGTAAGCAAAGTAAAAACTTATTTTCAAGCTCAGGAAAGTCATTAAAAACTTGGTTAAACCATTGTGCTGAAGGCTGGTAATTATGCGGAAAAGCAGCTGGGTCAATCCCTCGATAAATCCGCACAATATCTTGTGGTGGACAGTTTTTATAATGGTCAGTGATATATTTAACCACGCTGTCAGAAACAGCAATCACTTTATCTGCTTGAGTCATAATGGCACTATAACGATTAACCGAATAGAAACCATGTACTGTGCTAATGAGGTGAGGGCGTTTGTTTGCTGGTATTTTTCTTAAGGCAAAGTGAGTAAGCCAAGCTGGTACACGAGAGCGCACATGAACAATATCGGGTTGATGCTGTTCAATCAGCTGACGTAGAGGACGGATTTGCCACAAGCTTGAAAGTGATTTTTTATGAATAGGCAGCGTTAAGTGAGTAGAGCCCTCAGCTTCAAGTTGAGATACTAGCCGTCCACCGTTTGAAACAACTAGAGATTGATGGCCCTGTGTAACAAGTGCGCGTGCAATTTCTAGTGTGCCGCGTTCTACGCCACCGCTATTAAGTTCTGGGAGAAGTTGCATCACTTTCATTGTTTTTTGCCTTTAGGTTGTAGCAAAGTGGGGGCTTGCGGTTTATTCATTCAATAGATGGAGTTTACTCCTTACTTTTGTTTTGGCAAAAGTAACAAAACCATTTGTTGGACTAACGACCCATCCCTGATGTCGTAGTCCAACAGGCGACATCCATGTCGCCTTCGCACGATAGTACATACTGGAGTTTATTTAGATATTTATAACTATAGTGCGGTAATTATTGAAGGTTTCAGTAAATCTCTTCATATCCCTCAGGACGTGTCTTAAATCGGCGGTGGAACCACATATATTGAGTTGGTGCAATGCGAAGCTGATTTTCAATAATTTTATTAACTCGAGTTGCATCATCGACTTCATCTTCACTTGGCATATTATCGACCGCAGATTCAATCAGAACATGATATTTCGGGTTCTTAATATCTCCATGGCGATAGAAATATAAAGGAACGGCAACTGCTTTTGAGATTTTTAATAAACGACGGTGAGCAGTTACTGTGGCTGCTGGCACGCCAAAGAATGGTGCCATAACGCCTTGCTTGAGTCCGAAGTCTTGATCTGGACTATACCAAATTGCATCGCCATCTTTAAGGTGGCGAATTAAACCACGCATATCATCATGGTCGATTTGTGCTTTATAAATGGTGCCACGGCAACGATAAATCAGCATATCAAGCAATGGATTATTTTGAGGGCGGTACACAACATCTGGTTCGAAATATTGAGCACAAACATAGCCACCCGCATCAAGAAGGGTGCTATGAGTTCCCAATAATAAAACGCCTTTGCCTTGAGCTTGGGCGTTGGTAATGTGTTCTAAGCCTTCAATGGTGACGCGGTTTTTAAACCAGTAAGGCTTATACCATGCGTTTAATGTCTCAAAAATACCAAGCATCATATCGACAAAAACTTGCTTAGCTTGTTGCTGTACTTTTTCAGTTGACCATTCGGGAAAGCAGACTTCTAAATTACGAATAGTCGTTTTTCGGCGAGATTTTAAATATTTCCAAGCAAGATTTGCTAAGCCATGAGCCAGACGCCACTGAATTGCCCATGGTAAAATAGCCAAAAGCATTAAAAAAACAATGGCAATCCAAATACCCCAATATTTAGGTAATAAAAAGGACCATTGAAATTCACCGGGCGTATAAGTCTGCTTTGGGCTCATAACGATATAAAGAATTCAAAATTAAAACTGGCAAAAGTGTATCACGAACTGAATTTAACGTCGTAATACACTGTTGAATTGAGCGGTTAAGATGAGGAAGTAAAACGCGGTTATCGGCGATTTTCTAAAAGAATACGAACTGCAAGTCCAGCTAGCACTGTTCCCATAAGCCAGCGTTGTATATTTGCCCAAAGAGGTTTCTGTTGAAGAAAAAGGGCAATGCTACCCGCAGAAAGCACAATCAGCGCATTTACCGAAACGCTAACAAAAATTTGAATAGTACCGAGTTGAATGGATTGCCATAAAATACTGCCTTGCTGTGGATGAATAAACTGTGGCAATAACGATAAATACATAATCGCAATTTTAGGATTAAGTAGATTTGTAGCGAAACCCATTAAAAATAGTTTAGCTGGAGAGTCTACTGATAATTGCTTTACATCAAAAATTGGGGATGCATTGGGACGTAGTGCTTTCCATGCTAGCCAGAGTAAATAAATTGCCCCTGCAATACGTATGGTGTCATAAGCATAAGGAACTGCAACAATAAGTGCTGTAATCCCGAAAGAAGCGCAAAGCATATAAAATACGAAGCCAACGCCGACACCAGCGAGTGAAATAAATCCCGCCGTTTTTCCTTGGCAAATTGAACGAGAAATAAGGTAAATCATGTTTGGGCCAGGGGTGAGCACCATTGCCAAGCAGATTAATCCGAATGCTAAAATTTGAGAAAGATCTAGCATGAAAAATACTCGAATATTATTATATTGGTAGATATAACATAATTATTTTTATAAGTCTTATATTGAATTAGTGCGATATTTTGAACTATTAAGGCTGACTACATTTAATCACTCATCATGTATTTTTTATAGATTTTGTACTTTAAAAATTAGATATTCTGAAAAAAGCCCCCTTAATTTCAGGAGGCTTTTTTGTTATTTAAATTGTAGGAAAGAACACAAATTAATTTCCTTTGCTCATTTGTTCAAGTTCATCCCAACGTTCTAATTTTTCAAGTAATACCTCTTCAATTTCTGCGAGGCGTTGACTTGCTTTAGTTGCTTCATCGGCATTACTGACGAACCATGAACCATCTGCTAGCTTGTCAGAAAGCTCTGCTTGTTCAACTTCCAGTTTCTCGATTTCAGCAGGAAGTTGTTCAAGTTCACGTTGGTCTTTATAGCTCAGTTTGACCTTTTTAACGTTACTTTGTGCAGCGGCTTTTTCAGCTTCGGCTTTTGCCTGAGCTTTTTTAACATCAGACTTTTGGTCTACGACTTTATCATCTGGTCGTTGCTGTAAATAGTCTTGGTAGCCACCAATGTACTCTGCAATATTGCCTTTACCATCAAAGACCCAAGTCGATGTTACGACGTTGTCCATAAATGCACGGTCATGCGAAATGAGTAATAGGGTACCTTTATATTCAGAAAGCATCTCTTCAAGAAGCTCAAGAGTCACCATATCCAAGTCATTGGTTGGTTCGTCCATCACAATCAGGTTCGATGGTTTAAGCAGTAATTTAGCAAGCAAGATACGGTTACGCTCACCACCAGAAAGGGCTTTTACTGGTGTACGTGCACGTTCAGGTGAAAACAAGAAATCTTGTAAATAGCTGTAGATATGACGGCGGTTACCATTTACATCAACAAAGTCAGAGCCTTCTGAAACGTTTGCCATTACTGTTTTTTCAAGGTCTAAGGCATTACGTAATTGATCAAAATAAGCAACTTCTAACTGTGTACCTGTCTTAACGGAACCACCGTGCTCGATTTCACCTAAAATGGCTTTAATTAAGGTCGTTTTACCGACACCGTTATCACCTACTAGGCCAATACGGTCACCACGCATGACAAGTGTAGAGAAATCTTTAATCAGTGGCTTATCATCATAAGATACGCTTAAGTGCTCAATATCAAATACTAATTTCCCTGAGCGATTTGCTTCTTGAGTCGCCATGCTCACTTTGCCTTGTTGTGAACGGCGAGCTTTCGATTCTTCACGTAAAGCTTTTAAGGCACGAACACGACCTTCATTACGCGTACGACGAGCTTTAATCCCTTGGCGAATCCAAGCCTCTTCTTCAGCTAACTTTTTATCAAATAAAGCATTTTGTTTCTCTTCTGCTTCCATTTGCTGAGCTTTAAGCTCTAAATAGCGTGAATAGTTGCCTTCGTAGCCGCGTAAAATGCCGCGATCAAGTTCAACAATTCGAGTCGCAATGCTGTCTACAAAAGAACGATCATGCGAAATAAATAGAAGCGTTAAATTATTTTGATCGAGTAGGAATTTTTCTAGCCACTCAATACTTTCAACATCTAGATGGTTAGTCGGTTCGTCTAGAAGTAATACGTCCGGTTGTGTCAAAAGAGCACGAGCGAGTAAAACACGGCGTTTACGTCCACCTGAAAGATCTGCCAAATCTGCATTTGGATCGAGTCCCATTTTACTTAACAGGGCATTAACCTTGTTTTCGAGTGCCCAGCCGTCGAGTTGGTCGAGCTTATGCTGTAGGTTGCCCATACGGTCACAAGCTTCCATATCTCCCAGCATACAAGCATCAGTTGCTTCATGATAAGCTCTGAGTACTTCGGCAGCTTCTCCTGCACCATCAGCCACAATGTCAGCAACCTTACCTGAATCCATTGGAACGTCTTGGGCTAACATTGAAACAGTTAAACCATTTTGAATAGAAACTTCACCAGAATCTGGTAATAGGCTTCCCTCGATCAGTTTAAGTAAAGTAGACTTACCTTCACCATTACGCCCAATTAAACAGACTCGTTCGCCACGTTCTAGATTAAAGTTCGCGCCATCGAGCAGGGCAGGTCCGCCAAAAGCAAGTTGGACATCCCTTAGGGTAATATAGGCCATAATGTTTTCCAGAATCTCAAATGAGGATTTAAATGACTAAACCACCATATCATGATGATCAAGCGTCATTTTCCGCACCCATTGAAGATTTGCAAGTGCGAATTACATTTTTGGATGATTTAGTTGAACAATTAAATCAACAACTCGCTATTCAAACTCAAGAAATAGCTGATTTGAAAAAACAAATGCAATTTCTTTATCAACGTGTGGAATCGTCGGATTTATCAGAAGGCATTGCACCTTTCGATCCATTAACGAATAAACCTCCCCACTATTAATAAAAAGGCAAGTTCAATACTTGCCTTTTTATTTGGAGATATTTTCTAATTTTGCTTAAAAACCTTGTAAGACGATCTTACCTTTTGTTGTGCCACTTTCAATTTGCTGATGAACTCGTTTTAAATTTTCAGCATTAATTGGACTTATAACTTCCGTTACAGTCGTTTTGATTTTCCCTTCATCAACCAGCTGACTGACTTCATTTAATAGTTCACTTTGTTTTGCCATATCTTCGGTCTGGAACATTGAACGTGTAAACATAAATTCCCAATGCACAGATACAGACTTGGTTTTAAACGGTTTGATATCTAACTGTTCAGGATCATCAATAAGCCCAAAACGGCCTTGTGGTGCAATCAACTCGACAATATCTGCTAAATGCTGATCTGTTTGAGTGGTTGAGAACACATATAAAGGTGCAGTTAAACCTAATTGCTTGATTTGGGCTGCTAAGGGTTGACGGTGATCTAACACATAATCTGCTCCAAGTTGCTTAACCCAGTCTTGAGTTTCTGCTCGTGAAGCTGTTGCAATAATTATTAGGTTTGTCAGCTGTTTAAGAAGTTGAATGGTGATTGAGCCAACACCGCCAGCTCCACCAATCACTAATATTGTTGTGCTTTCTGGCGCTTTCTTTGGAACTTGCAGGCGATCAAATAACATCTCCCAAGCCGTGATTGCAGTTAAAGGGAGAGCTGCCGCCTGGGTTACTTCTAAAGTTTTTGGTTTATGGCCAACAATGCGTTCATCAACCAATTGTAATTCGCTATTACTACCTTGACGATTAAGAGCACCTGCATACCAAACAATATCGCCAATCTTAAATTGAGTAACTTTATCTCCAATCGCTTCAACTACACCTACTGCATCCCAGCCAAGAGTTTTCCACTGATTATTCTCAGGGCTTACATTCTTTCGAATTTTAGTATCTACCGGATTTACTGAAACAGCTTGTACACGAACAAGTAAATCGTGTCCTTCAGCAATAGGGGCATCGAGTTCAATATCGACGAGTGCTTCTGGCGATGTAATAGGCCCCGCTTTTTGATATGCCACAGCTTTCATAATTATCATTCCTCTTGTTGAGAGTTTGATCATAACGTAAGCTTAAAATAAGTGACTACAGACAAATAACGCTCATAGTGTCAAAAAGGATACTGTAAAATGGCAAAAGTACGACATTCAAGTTTTGATTGTTCTCCGGGATGTTCAGTGGAGGCAGCGATTAGCTTGATTGATGGAAAATGGAAATGCGTCATTCTTTGGCATTTATTTAATGAAGGCACCTTGAGGTTTAACGAAATTCGAAAGCGTGTTCCGAGTATTACCCAAAGAATGCTGACAAATCAGCTACGTGAATTGGAACAAGATGGAATTATTCATCGGGAAGTCTATCCTCAGGTACCACCTAAAGTAGAATACTGCCTGACTGATTTGGGGCAAAGTCTTGAAAAAATTCTGTTTGCTTTAAAACAGTGGGGGGATGCTCATATTGACCAGTTTGGAAAGCTGACACTTGTTAATGGCCATCTGAATCCTTAATGATATTTGTGTCAGCTCATCGCAATTTGCACTGTGAAATCTGACTATTTTGAAGCGTGCCCCTGTATCGGGCATTATTTTTATGATGAAACTTGCGTTTTCTGGTCAGCTTATGCAACTCTAATAAAAGAGATTAATAGGTTTTGCTATGGACAATATGGGAATTTGGGTTACCGTTATCATTGTTCTTTTCGTACTAGGCTCCATTTTTGGTTTAAGAGTGAGCCCACGTGAAAAGGCACTTGGTATTATGCGTGATAAAGCTCGTAAAATGGGTTTACACCCACGTGTAATCGTTGCACCTGAATGGACACATGTCCCAATGGCGACTGAAAAGCGTGCCAGCATGGTTGCTTATTATAGTGTATTGATTCCCGATGCCCGTTTATCTTTAATGCGTGCTCGTGTTGTAGACGGCAAATTAAAAGTGGTTCAGGGTGATGAGAAATTTAATGATTCTCCCATTGCATTAAAAGGGATTTATGCTATTGATATGCAGGCAAACTGTGTAGGGCTTTATTGGGATGAGGAATCAGACCTGAGAGCAACACAATTAGATGAGATGAAGGCTTATCTGTTGAACTTGGCTAAAGCCTGATTTTTAAATTTATTGGTATAGGAATAACATTTTATATGGCGAATACCTCGCGCTCTGCATCTCAAAGCACAGCATCTACTGCACCTGCTGCACATAAACGTGCCTTAGTGATTGTGGAGTCGCCTGCCAAAGCGAAAACCATCAATAAATATCTGGGTTCGCAATACATTGTAAAGTCTTCTGTAGGTCACGTGCGTGATTTGCCAACAGGTGGCAGTAAATCAACTGAGAAAAAGCCGGCTGCGCGGACGAAACTCACTGAAGCAGAAAAAGAACAAAAAGCCAGTCAGGCTTTAGTTAATCGTATGGGGGTTGATCCTGAACATGGTTGGGAAGCTCATTACGAAGTTCTGCCAGGTAAGGAAAATGTTGTTGCTGAACTAAAAAAACTCGCCAAAGATGCCGATGCAATCTATCTCGCAACGGACTTGGATAGAGAAGGGGAAGCCATTGCTTGGCACCTAAGAGAAGTTATTGGTGGTGATGACAGCCGTTATCATCGCGTGGTATTTAACGAAATTACTAAAAATGCCATTCAAGAAGCATTTAAACAACCTACGCGCCTAGATTTAAACCGAGTTAATGCTCAGCAAGCACGCCGTTTCTTAGACCGTGTTGTTGGCTTTATGGTTTCACCATTGCTGTGGGAAAAGATTGCCCGTGGTTTATCGGCAGGTCGTGTACAGTCTGTAGCGGTGAAACTGGTTGTAGAGCGTGAAAGAGAAATTCGTGCTTTTATTCCGGAAGAATACTGGCAAGTTTTTGCAGACACGCAAGCCAAGAAAGATGACATTCGTCTTGAAGCAGTTAAGCAAGCTGGTAAAACCCTTAAACTGAAAAATAAAGCTGAAACTGATGCTTTATTGGATGTTTTAAAAGGTGCTGAATATAAAGTTGCACAGCGTGAAGATAAACCGACTAAGGTAAATCCAAGTGCACCGTATATCACTTCAACGCTGCAACAAGCTGCAAGTACACGTTTAGGTTTTTCTGTAAAGAAAACCATGATGCTGGCACAGCGTCTATATGAAGCAGGTTTTATTACCTATATGCGTACTGACTCAACGTTCTTGAGTGATGATGCAGTAAGCATGGTACGTGCTCATATTGAAAGCCAATTTGGTGAGAAATATTTACCGGCGAAGCCAAACCGCTATGGTAACAAAGCGGGTGCTCAAGAAGCCCATGAAGCGATTCGTCCTTCAAATGTTGCACTTACAGGTGATCAACTTGCGGGTGTAGAGCGTGATGCTCAGCGTTTATATGATTTGATCTGGCGTCAGTTTGTTGCATGTCAAATGACTCCAGCAGAATATTTATCTTCAACTTTAACGGTTGAAGCTGCAAATGTTGAATTGAAGGCAAAAGGCCGTACGCTTGTATTTGATGGTTTTACACGAGTGCGTGGTGCTAACAAGTCTGATGACGATATTATTTTGCCTGCAATTAAAGTAGGTGAAATTTTAAAATTAGAGAAGTTAGACCCCAGTCAGCACTTTACTAAACCACCTGCACGTTTTACTGAAGCTTCTTTGGTTAAAGAACTCGAAAAACGTAGTATTGGTCGTCCTTCGACTTATGCAGCGATTATTTCTACAATTCAAGAACGTGGCTACGTTAAGTTGGAAAACCGTCGTCTTTTCGCCGAAAAAATGGGTGAAATCGTGACAGATCGACTTGATGAAAGTTTCAATAACTTGATGAACTATGCCTTTACAGCAGACCTAGAAGGGCAGCTCGATAAAGTTGCAACAGGCGAGCGTAACTGGAAAGAGTTACTTGATACTTTCTATGGTGACTTTAAGAAACGTCTTACCAATGCTCAAGGCGAGCACGGCATGCGCCGCAACCAGCCGGTTGAAGTGCCAGCGGTACATTGTCCTGAATGTTCACGTCCAATGCAGATTCGTACAGGTACAACAGGCGTATTTTTAGGTTGTTCTGGATATAACTTACCGCCTAAAGAACGCTGTAAAGGAACCTTGAACTTAACGCCAGTTGAGTCCTTAGCTGCTCTTTCTGATGATGATGGTGCTGAAACCGCAGACTTGATGTCAAAACATCGTTGTGCGAAATGTGGCACAGCCATGGACAGCTATGTGATTGATGGTGGTCGTAAACTGCACGTATGTGGTAACAACCCTGACTGTGATGGTTTTGAGCTTGAAGAAGGTGAGTTCAAGATTAAAGGCTACGATGGCCCAACCATTCCGTGTGATAAATGTGATGGTGAAATGCAGCTTAAGACTGGTCGTTTTGGTCCGTATTTCGCTTGTACAAGCTGTGACAATACTCGTAAAGTCTTGAAAAGTGGTCAGCCTGCACCTCCACGTGTAGAACCGATCAAGATGGAACATTTGCGCTCAACAAAGCATGATGATTATTTCGTGTTGCGTGATGGTGCTGCTGGTTTATTCTTGGCTGCAAGTAAATTCCCGAAAATTCGTGAAACACGTGCGCCAAAAGTTGCGGAATTGCGTAGTGTTGCCGCTCAGCTTGATCCTAAATATCAATTTATTTTACAAGCACCAGACGTAGACCCTGAAGGTAATCCGACAGTTGTGAAATTCAGTCGTAAGAATCAATCACAATATGTAGGCTCGGAAACTCCAGAAGGTAAACAAACCAAATGGAACCTAATTTATCAAAATGGTAAATGGGTTGAGGGCTAATTAAGTCCACAATAAAAAATGCTAGCTCAGCTAGCATTTTTTATATCTAAAACAATAAAAGAAAATTTTTAAATGTATGGGGAAAAAGAATGTGGAAAAACATTCGAGTTTTATGTTTGTTAATTATTTTATTGATTGTTGCTGTTCAGGCATGGCGAGATCAAAACCAAGACTGGAATCAACCTATTGTTGTCGTTTTACATCCTATTAATGCAGATGGTTTGCAGACAACGCAGAGCTATATCCATCAGTTAAAATACACTGATTTTGAGAGAATAAGAAATTATTTGGGAGAATGGTCGCAACACTATCGTGGTCAATCAGGAAACTTTGTAATTCGTTTAGGTCAGCCATTACAGCAACGACCTCCTGAGGTTCCTCAAAATGCCAATATCTTTCATGTGATGTGGTGGAGTTTAAAGTTCCGTTTTTATGCATGGCGCCATCAACAATCTGAAGACAATGGGGCATCACTTAAACTCTATTTAAATTATTATGATCCCAATTATCAAAAAGTTTTGATCCATTCGACTGCTTTGGAAAAAGGTCGTATTGGTAGTGTGAATTTATTTGCGACTAAAACACAAGCTTCCCAAAATCAGGTTGTGATTGTTCATGAGCTATTACATGGCTTTGGGGCACAAGACAAATATGATTTAAAAACTGGTCAACCGCTTTATCCTCTAGGTTACGCGCACCCTGAAAAAGTGCCTTTATATCCGCAAACTGACGCTGAAATCATGGGTGGTCGAACACCATTATCTGAGCAGAGCAGTAAAATGCCGAATGGTTTACATGAAACGATAATAGGTTTACCTACAGCTCAAGAAATTGGTTGGGTGAAATAAAATTGTGGATAAATACTGCTTTATCCACATTAATTGATAAGAAACGATGCAGATTTTATACAGACAAAAAATGTGAAGTGGATCACTATTATTAGGTAGATGAAATTCTAATACCTGATAATAAGAGTGGCCATGATGAAAACTGTCGGTAATGATTTGGTGCGCAATCAGTTACATGCTGATCGTAAGTGGTATTTGATATTAGGCTTTGTGCTTATTGGCTTCGGTCTGATTTTGTTTAGTTCATTACCATTTGCGACCTTTTCTGTCGTTTTTTTATTTGGAATACTCATGATGGTCGGAGGTGTTTTACATCTTGTTGCGGCTATTAGTGTTTTTAAAGGCGCAAGCCGATGGTTATGGGCACTGTTTGGTGTACTTTATTTAATAGCGGGTTATTACGCTTTTTCTACTCCTGTAAAAACAGCGGTAGTTTTAACAAGCTTACTATCGATTGCACTTATCATCGCTGGGACTATACGTACAATAAACGCGATTTTACTTAAGCCAATTACGGGCTGGGGCTGGACTTTATTTTCCGGATTATTAACACTCGCTACAGGTATTTTAATTTTGGTTTCTAAAGATTCACCTTTTTGGGTGTTAGGAATGTTCCTTGCTATTGATATCCTATTTCAAGGAATTAATTTTCTAGGTTTGGCTTCTGCGATTAAGCATCTACCATCTAGTTCAAAAACAGTATCTTAAATAAGAATATTGAATCAAAGAGCACTTTAGGTGCTCTTTTTGTTTTTAGGACGGGCAGACGCATCTATGGTTGGGTCTGTTAAACTATGTCTTGGTGTTTTAGCGATATGTGTTATGAGTCTTGCAAAATTAATTAATGAACTAAATGCTCAGCAAAAAAAAGCAGCCACGACATCTGCGCAGAACTGTTTAGTTTTGGCGGGTGCTGGTTGTGGCAAGACAAAGACAATTGTTGCACGTGCCGCCTATTTAATTGATCAAGGCTTACCAGCGAATCAAATCCAGATTTTAACTTTTACTCGACGTGCTGCGAGTGAGATTGTTGCAAGAGTAGAGCAGCATGTAGGAGCACAGGCAAAGGGCCTAAGAGCTTCGACTTTTCATACTTTTTGTATGTATTTACTGCGCCGTAATCCACAAGCTTTTGGCTTAAATCAATTTAGTATTATTGATCGCGATGATCAGTTACTGATGTTCCGTTTATTAAGAGGTAAAGACAAAGATAATGTTTTACCTAAAGCGGCAGAGCTGTGTGATTTATATTCCTATGCAAGAAATACTCAAACCAAGCTTTCTGAAGCACTGCTTAAGCAACTTCCAGAAGCATATGAGCACAAGGCACAAATTGCTGAGTTGATGAAAACTTATGAGCAACGTAAAAGAGAGCGTAATTTTTTAGATTACGACGATATCTTGTCGATTGTGGCTGTTCATTTACAAAACTCAGAAGCGTTGACCAATTGGGTGGCAGGCTTTTGTCAGGCATTGCTAGTTGATGAAATGCAAGATACAAACCCTTTGCAATGGGCTTTATTGCAGCCCTTAATTGGTAAAGTGAAGTTATTTTGCGTGGGTGATGATGCGCAGTCCATTTATGGCTTTCGTGGTGCAGACTTTGAAAATATTCACTCTTTTAAAGAACGAATACCCGATGCAGAAGTACTTACACTGGCTTTAAATTATCGCTCGACCCAAGAAATTCTAGATTTATCAAATTGGTTGTTGGAACATAGCCCAATTGATTATCAAAAACAGCTACAAGCGCATCGTGGCCAAGGGCAAAAGCCACAGCTACATTTGTTTGGCAATGAATTTGAAGAAGCAAACTGGATTGCACAAGATTTAATAACGCGGCATCAGCAAGGTGCAAACTGGCATGACCACATGGTGTTAGTCCGTTCTGGCTATAGTGCCCGATATCTAGAAGGGGCTTTTATTGCTGCTGAAATACCTTATCGTTTTATTGGTGGGGTAAAGCTTCTTGAGTCGGCTCATGTAAAAGATGTACTGAGCCTGTTACGTATTGTGAGTAACCCTCACGATGATTTGGCTTGGATGCGTTTTTTAACCTTGTGGGATGGGATTGGCGATGTTGGAGCGAGTAAGTTAGCCCAAGAGTTGATGGGAATTGTTGATGTCGAGGAGCGCTGTCAGCGACTTGAACGCCATGGCAAGGTACCACTACAAGCGATTTTAATTTTAAAACAGTTAGATGTATTACAGCAGCATGTCGAGGCAAGTATTGGCTTGGCTCTCGATGCTTTAGGTGAACAGCTAGAGCAAAATTATAAAACTAAAGATTGGTCGCGTCGTTTAAAAGACTTTGATTTGGTTAAGCAACTTGCACGAAAGCATGCGTCGTTAGGTGAATTCCTTGAGGAATATGTACTTGAGCCAATTTCAGTTTCTGAAATTGAAAAAGCTGCTGATCAAGATTTGGTAACTTTAATTACGATTCATTCAGCTAAGGGTGCCGAACAGAAAGTTTGTTATGTACCTCACGTATCGCCAAATCAATATCCTTATGCAAGGGCTCAGGGTGATTTTGATGATGTTGAGGAAGAACGCCGTGTGCTATATGTTGCCTTAACGCGTGCTGAAAATGAATTAATCTTGACGAAGCAAAATCTTAATACGTGGTCGCAAGACACTTATGATGAGCAAGGTCGTAAAGTTGAGAGTTATTTCTTAAATGATCTGCCTGCACACTTGGTTCAAGCAAAAATTCATAGGCAAGTACCTCAGCAATTTACTAAAAAACAATGGAACAGATCTCCTGCAGTAAATTTAGGTTTTGGTATCGATCTGGACTAAACTACTGTATAAGACGCTGTGATTACTTAAATGTATATTGGCCCTCCCTTTTATTGCCAATTAAGGTTAGAAAATGAAAATATTAGTTCGTAATTTAGATCGTGCTGTAAGTGAAGCTGAAGTTTTAGAGTTGTTTAAGGCATATGGTAAAGTTGATACATGTGTTCTTGTGACTGATAAAGACACAGGTAAATCGAAAGGCTTTGGTTTTGTTGAAATGCCGAATCCACGTGAAGCGATTAAGGCAATTAAAGGCTTAAATACGCTTAAAGTTAAAGGCTATGGAATTCGAGTTAAAGCAGCCGAAGAATAAGTTTTCCTGATGAAAAGACAATTTTTAGCTCTCTCGATTGTAACGCCCAATGGTATTCGTATTGCTGAAGGTATCAAAACACTTGAAGTGCGTTCATGGGTGCCTACGCAGTTACCAGTGAAGGATCTATTAATTGTCGAAAACCAGAACTTTCTGGTTAAAGATACTGATGAAGAGGAAGGGGTTGCTGTCGCTTTAGTTGATGTCGACTCTGTTCATGCTTGGCGAAATGAAGAAGTCAATTTAGCCTGTGCATCTGCTTGGAGTGAAGGCTATTTTGCTTGGATCTTAAGTAATGTCCGTCCTATAAAACAGCCAGTGAAAATTTTAGCTAAACGTAAAATTTATCAAGTTGAGCTGGATTTACCATAAATAACGTTGATTTTATCAATGGAGTCGTTAAGCTAAGAATAGCTATTGCAATGGCGATTTTAGAACAGGAAAGTTTAGTTATGTCACGTGTTGCTCGTTATCATGCCGATCGTACCAATCAGAAGCTCTATTTTGCACGTCTAGCGTGTCAACAGGCAGAGCAGACCGATCATGTGCAGCAGGTACAAGCTTACCGTGAAGCAGCTGTATTTCATTTACATGGCGCAATGTTAGCGTTCTTACAAGAATTAGTACGTTATTACCGTTTAAATGATTTGCAACCCACCTTAAAATCTATAGAGGAACATATGGCGGCAAAAGGGCAGGTTTCTCCTGAAGTATCCGTTTTGCAGCAATTGGCAAAAGATGGTTTTGTTGCAGAGTTAAAACGAGCTTATCGTATGTGCCAATACGCCCCAGAACCAAAAGAACCGACTCCGGAAGAAGAGACTTCTTCTAACCTCATTATTAAAGTGACACAAGGGCCTCAGTCTTGGTTGCCAGATGTTAAAATCTTGCGTGAATGGCATCGAGAATTAAGTCATTTAATTGATGGTTTTCGTAACGAAATGGTCGAGTTCTAAAATTAAACTGCCTAGATGCTTGAAATTTAGACTAGGTGTGCCTATATAAATAAGACAAGAGATGCAAAGTGCAAGGGTGCTTTGCCACCATGTTGAAACATGGAGGAAGTATATGTCTATACAGCAATTGAAAGAGTTATTTGGAAATCAAGAAGCAGTGTTGGAATTAGTTCAACTCGAAGGTGGTGAACTCGCCTTGCGTAATGCAGGTTCTGAGAATGAACCCTTGGTTAAAATTCAATTTAGCGATGAAGTCAAAGCAATCTTGGGTGAGCAGACTCCAGTTGTTGCTCAGCATATGATTCAGGCTGCATTGTTTGGACTGCTGGAAAAGCAGGTAAACGAGTGGCAGGCTGAGGTATTAGACGAACAGCCTAAATTCTTGAGTTAAAAAAAGCGTACTCTTGAGTACGCTTTTTATATGGAGTTAATGAACTGTTGACTGATGAGCAAGCTCGATCTGATTTAAGATGTGGTGGCTCATATTCTTTGCCATTTCTTCTTTTGCATAGAACACCTCTCCAATATTTTCGTCACGGATAACCGCCGCCTCTTCTTTGCTTTCCGCGCAAATTAATACCTGAATTTGTGGGTTTAATTGCTTGGCAATCGCCACAATACGGTGAATATCTAAAATATCCATAGGTGAGATTACTAAGAGTCGTGCATGCATGATATGTGCTTGAATTAAAACACTCGGTTCAGTAGCAACACCACTCACAGCAGCAATATTTGCATTACGTAGTTTTTCTACGATTTCACGATTCTCTTCTGCAATAACGACTTTAATATTCTCATTAATTAAATTTTCAGTAATACGTCTTCCCACACCGCCATATCCCACAATCACAACCTGATCACGTAAGTAAGCTTGATCAACTTCATCGGGTAACATTGCTAATGGGTCACCACTACGTTCAAGCAGTCGAGCTAAGTGAGAGCGCTCACGAATCCAACGTTGTACAGGTTCAATCGCTGAGAAGATGAAAGAGTTAAGCGTAATTGAAAATAAAGCGCCCGCTAGAATTAAATTCTGAGCTTCTAAGCTTAATAGGCCTAAAGAAACACCCAAGGTCGCCAAAATAAATGAAAATTCACCAATCTGTGCAAGGCTTGCCCCGACTGTTAAAGCTGTATTGATTGGATAGCGGAAGAATAAAACCAGTGCCATTGCAGCAAGAGTCTTACCCACCATAATAATCGCGATAACAGCTAAAATATGTAGCGGACTCTCCACAAGAATATGTGGATCAAACAGCATACCCACAGAAACGAAAAATAAAATCGAGAAAATTTCACGTAGTGGGAGAGTCTCTTCTTCTGCACGATGGCTAAAGTCTGATTCTTTAACGACCATACCCGCAAAGAATGCCCCTAAAGCCATTGAAACCCCAAAGATGGCATAAGAGCCGTAAGCAATCGAAACAGCAGCAGCGACGACGGTCAGTGTAAATAGCTCTCGTGACCCTAAACGAGCAACGAATTGCATAATAATAGGTACAACACGCTTGCCTACAATAAGCATAAAGGCAATAAAGCCAATCACCTTTAATAAGGTTATCCCAAGGGTTAACCAGATATTACCGTCTGCACCTGCCGGTGCTTTTCCACCGAGTAAAACAGCTGTAGCCGGAAGAAGTACTAAAACCAGTACCATCACTAAATCTTCGACTAACAGCCAACCCACAGCAATTTTGCCGTTAACTGAGTCTAAAAGACCTCGGTCTCCTAATGCTTTTAATAATACAACCGTGCTCGCACACGATAGACTTAAGCCAAAAACGAGTGCAGACCCGAAACTCCATCCCCATAGCATTGAAACGCCAATACCAAGTAAGGTTGCAACAGCGATCTGTAAAATTGCGCCAGGCAAGGCAATACGACGAACTAGTAATAAGTCTTTTAATGAAAAGTGCATCCCTACACCAAACATCAGGAACATGACCCCGAGTTCTGCAAGCTGGTTGGCAAGGTGGATATCTGCTTCTATACCCGGTGTATTTGGGCTAATAATAATTCCGGCAATTAAATAGCCGATAAGAGGGGGGAGTCGTAATCGGGCTGCAATATAGCCAAAAATGAGGGCAACGCCGAAACCAACAGCAAGTAAAATAATTAAATCTACGTCATGCGGCACTAAAAACTCCTTTTACGTGAGTTAGGCTAAAAACAAGCATAAAAAATGCCAAGGCGGAATGTAGAGAAAGTTTAACAAAAAGGTGGGTATAAAAAAAATGCAAAAAAAAACGACTTCATAAAGAAGTCGTTTTTTTCGAGGCTAAAATTATTTGATTTTAGCTTCTTTGAAAATCACGTGTTGACGGATTTTTGGATCAAATTTTTTGATTTCCATTTTTTCCGGCATAGTACGTTTGTTTTTAGTCGTGGTATAGAAGTAACCTGTACCAGCTGAAGAAACGAGGCGAATCTTATCACGCATTGCTCAGACTCCTTAGATCTTTTGACCTTGAGCACGAAGGTCTGCAACAACCTTTTCGATACCCAATTTGTCAATAATACGCATACCTTTAGTGGTTAAACGAAGACGTACAAAACGTTTTTCGCTTTCTAACCAGAAACGGTGGTGGTGCAGGTTCGGCTCGAACCGGCGCTTGGTTTTGTTGTTGGCGTGTGAGACGTTGTTACCAACGACTGGACGCTTGCCGGTAACTTGGCAAACCTTAGACATGGTGTAACTCCATTGATTCAGCCAACAGCAAATCTGTGGCCAGTCATACTAAATGTAAACGGATGAATTCATTCAAGGGGCGTTTTATACCAAAAATACGATTAAAAGACAAGCGAAATTGGTAAAAACGAGGCATGATTTAGTATAACAGATCATGCCTTGATCAGTTAGCGCAACAAGGTTTTCGAAATGAAACGATGAATCGGCTTATTGAACGGTGGAAGAATGTATTTAAGGCTATAAAGTTTTGGATTTGACATCACCGAACGCTCATGAGAAAGGCTAAAAAAGCCCTCTGGTCCGTGATATTTACCCATACCTGATGCACCAATTCCGCCAAACGGTAAATCATCTTGTGCAACATGGGTAATCACCATGTTAATTCCGAAATGCCCTGAATGGGTGTGCTGTGCAATATAGTCAGCACGCGCTTGATCATAATCAAAATAATACATCGCTAGAGGACGTGGACGACTATTAATGAATTCGATGACTTCTTCTATTTGGTCATATTCTAAAATTGGCAGAATAGGCCCGAAGATTTCATTTTGCATAATATCCATTGCGGTCGTCACGCCAGTGACTAAAGTTGGCGCAATTTTACGGACATCATCTAAAATTTCATTTTGCGGATTAATTTCAACAATACGTGCACCTTGATCACGGGCATTTTCAAGATAACCCTGAATGCGGTTGTACTGTTTATCATTAATAATAGAGGTGTAGTCTTGGTTGTTGCGGAAATGAGGATACATTCCAGCCACAATCAATTTAAAGTTTTCGATGAACTCAGCAGTTTTGCCTCGTGGTAAGAAAATATGATCTGGCGCAACACAAGTTTGTCCTGCATTCCATAATTTACCTACAGTAATACGCTGGGCAACATCTTTCATGTCCATTGATGCGTGTACTAAGGCAGGAGATTTTCCGCCCAACTCAAGAATAACTGGAACTAGATTTTGAGCTGCGGCTGCCATCACTGTTTTACCAACAGAAGTTGAGCCTGTGAAAATCATTTTGTCAAAAGGCAAATGACTAAACGCATCTGAAATAACGCCACCACCATTTACCACAGCAACTAATTCTTGTGGGAATGCTTCTGCTAATGCACTTTCAAGGACACGTCCAAAATTTGGAGAGGCACTAGAAATTTTGATCATGGCATGGTTGCCTGCAGCTAGTGCGCAGATTAGAGGTCCAACCGAAAGTAATAATGGGTAATTCCATGGTGTAATAATACCAATCACACCCATAGGCTGATATTGTACCCAACCTTTTGCTGGCTGATGTAATACACTGATATGGCGTTTTGAAGGTTTCATCCACGCAGTCAGATGCTTACTGTAATATTTGATTTGTTCCAAACTCGTGAGTAGTTCACCAATTTTTGTTTCCATAATTGCACGATTGCCGTAATCAAGGTTAATTGCTTCGGCAATCTGATCTTGATATTTTACCAAGACTCTTTTAAGACGAGCTAAACGATCAATACGCTCTTTAGCAGTGGGTACCGGATGACGTAAATAAGCGAGCTTTTGTTGTTCAAGCAAGTCATGTAAATGCTTAACATCATAAGGAAGCTGAGTCTCTGGATTTGTTTTTGTTTGACTGTTCATCGGTACTTACCAAATATACTGATATACTTATTTTTTAGAGTAAATACTCTAAATAGTCAAGTCGGTTTATGTGTTTAAGTCTTAACCATGTGAATTATTAAAGGTTATTAAAATGTCTCTACCTAAAGCTCTGAAGACAAAAGACCGGATTTTACAAATCAGTTTGCAGCTTTTTAACGAGCGAGGTGAACGGTCGGTTACAACCAATCATATTGCGGCGGAGCTAGGTATTAGTCCTGGAAACTTGTATTACCATTTCCGGAATAAGCATGAAATTATTAAAGAATTAATGTACCAATATCAGGTTGAGACTTTGGAAATGCTTTCTTTACCTGAAGACAGACCATTAACGACCAATGACAAAATCAACTATTTTCAAGTATTAAGTGGTCAACTTTGGAGTTACCGTTTTATCCATCGTGATGTCTATCATTTAGTTGAAAGTAACGAAGACTTTAAAAAGATTTATCCTCGTTTTGCGGGACAGGTCATGCAACAGGGGCAAAAGATTTATCAAGCCTTTGTCGATGCCGGCCTTATGAAAATGACGCCATCTGAAATTGAAGCGCTCATTATTAACTTATGGATTGTATTAACAAACTGGACAAACTTTTTATATATGTCTGGTCACATTAGTGACAATAACCATTTAGAAGAGAAATGGGTTTGGCAGGCATTACGTCAAATGGTTTTCCTTGAAGGTCCTTATCTTATGGGGGAAAGTCGAGCAACTTACGAGCAGTTGCTTGATTCACTGGGGCCTTCTGATCTATTCGCCAGCTTGTCGTCGTTAAAAGATGAATAGTTGTACTTGCCTATTTAGAGCGCTAGAATACTCGGCTTATTAAAAATTTGACTCAATTAAGTGATATTAACCAAATGAATATGACCACTGCCAATACAGCCCGTTTACTGATTACTTGTGAAGACAAGCCTGGGATCGTACAGGCTGTATCGAGCTTTTTGTACCACCAAGGTGCAAACATTACCGCGCTTGACCAGTATGCGACGGAAGCTCAGGGTGGACGTTATTTCATGCGTGTTGAGTTTGAACTTGACCATTTACAGTCACGCAAAGATGCATTAATTCAAACATTTGCTGCCAACGTTGCTGAGCGTTATGGCATGCAATGGCGTCTTGCTTTCGTAAACGAAATTAAAAAGGTTGGTATTTTAGTTTCTAAAGTCGACCATGCTTTACTTGAGTTATTGTGGCGTCATGCACGTGGGTCGTTACCTTGTGAAATTACACACGTGATTTCTAACCACGAAGATTTACGTGAATCTGTTGAGAACTTCGGTATTCCATTTACTGTAATTAAAGTAACTAAAGACAATAAAGCTGAAGCTTATGCACAAATTGATGAAATGATGCAGGGCAATGACTTGTTAGTTCTTGCACGTTACATGCAGATTTTAAGCGAAGATTTTGTTGCGAAATGGGAAATGAAAATTATCAATATCCACCATTCTTTCTTGCCAGCTTTCGTGGGTGCTAATCCATATAAGCAAGCTTATGAAAAAGGTGTGAAGTTGATTGGTGCGACAGCTCACTATGTGACGGCTGACCTAGACCAAGGCCCGATTATTGAGCAAGACGTTGAACGTGTAAGCCACGATTATAATGTTGAGCAGTTACGTGAACTTGGTGAAGATGTAGAGCGTAATGTATTAGCTCGCGCAGTAAAATGGCATTTAGAAGACCGTATTATTGTTGATGGTAACAAGACAGTTGTTTTTTAAATAACGCTTATTTAAAAAAAGCACGCTTCATGCGTGTTTTTTTATATCAAAAAAAATATTGAAATGATATAACGTAACAATATTGAATGAGTTTATGGTAAGATTTGATCTCTTCATAGTGAAATTAGCCTAACTATATAAGTTAGATTAAACACTTTGTGAACAAGAGATACGCGTTCATGTAACTATGAGAAAACAAAAGCAAAGACACTCAACTGATACAAATTAGTGATATTGAGCAAATGTTTTTCTCAAAAAATAGTTGCAAATGAAAACACTTCTCATTTATTATTGTGGCACTTTATTGTTCTATCCGATGTTTGAAATCGTTTCTACAAATAGAAATCTGAAATCATCATCCATTAGGTAATTAGATTCTTATGAGTCAATCTTCCGCAGCCTTAAACTCTCCCAATCCGATGAAAAAGAAAGTCATCACGGCGCTAATTGCGGTTGCAATTGGTCATATCGGGGTCTTATGGGCGGTCAGCCATATTAAGCCTGCTGAATTAAAGCCAATCGAGAAGAAGCCTTTACAGGTACGTTTCGTAAAAATTCAAGAGCAACCAAAACCACTACCTCCTAAGCCAAAGGAACCGCCTAAAAAGCCGGAACCTAAAAAAGAGGTAAAAGAAGTTAAAGTTGTTGAAAAGCCTGTGACACCACCTAAAAAAGTGGAAAAAATTCAACAGGTGAAAAAAGCTGAAACACCAAAAGAAACAGTAAAGACAGAACCTAAAGTTGAAACCAAAGTGGTAACGACAACTATTACTGAAAAAGTTATTGAAAAACCAAAACCAGTGGTACAAGAAGCGCCTAAAGCTCAACCTGCCCCAGATCCATCACCGAAACGCGTTTCAATTGGTGGTTCGGGTGTACAGTGGAGCCGCTCACCACGTTTAACAGTTTCTTCAAAAGATTTACAAGGCGAAGCACGCTCTGTCATGGTACTCATTGAAGCCGATGAAAAAGGCAAAATTATTAATGTACGAGTGACTAGAAGTAGTGGTATTTCAAGTCTAGATGACAAAGTAGTCCGTGCTGTTCGCGGTGCGAAATTTAAACCTTATATGGAAAATGGTGTTGCTTATCCAATTAAAGCAGAGCAACCCTTTGATTTAACCCCTTAAATGAATTTGAGTCCCAACGGCTAACCTTAATCAGGAGTTCAATATGAACTTTTCAATCTATTGGCAACATGCAGATGCAGTGAGTAAAACCCTGTATTTCATCTTATTGGCAATGTCGATTGCTACCTGGACAGTTTTCATCTTACGTTTGATGGGGACTCGCCAGCTAAAACAACAAGCTTATGCTCAACTTTCTCAGGCTATCACTTCGTTAAAAGCAAAGTTACAACCTTTGAGTTTTGAACAGCGTAAAGCGGTTGCAGAGCAGGCATTACTTCGTCAGATTTCTGCTGAAAAGGCCAATGCTGATAAAGGTATTTCTGTTTTAGGAACAATTGCTTCAATTGCACCATTCGTAGGTTTGTTTGGTACTGTTTGGGGTATTTTCCATGCGCTGGTTGCCGTAGGTAAAAGCGGACAAGCAGGTTTGGCTCAAGTGGCTACACCAGTAGGTGAAGCACTTATTATGACTGGTCTTGGTCTTGCAGTTGCGATTCCAGCGGTATTAGCTTATAACATTTGTGTACGTGCAAACCGTGGTCTTGCTCATGACTTACAAGATCAAGCGCACAGCTTGTTAATTGACACAATGTTGCAGCAAGACTCAACTGTAAAGTCTGATGTTAAAACTGCACAGCAAAGTTACGTTGGAGGTCAAGCTTAATGGCTTTTCAATTGGGTGAAGACCACGATAGTGGCATGAATGAGATGAATCTCATTCCGCTAATCGACATTATGTTGGTGTTAATGATCATCTTTTTGGTCACAGCAACAGTTGCCAACCCATCGATTCCATTAACGCTTCCTAAAACAACTGCTGAAATTATTGATCCACCACCAAAAGCAATTACGATTAGTATCAATGCAAATGGTGAAGTGGCTTGGGATACTCAAGTAATTAGCCTAGATGAGCTTCAAAAACGTTTTCAAGAAGCAGGTCAAGGCGATGTTAAACCAACAGTTCAACTTCGTGCTGATAAAGAGTCGAAGTACGATACTGTTGCTCAGGTAATGTCTCGCGCCAGTGAAGCCGGACTGAGCGATATTGCCTTTGTAAGTGAAAACTAAAATTTAGTTTACTCAATAAAAAAGCAACCAAACTGGTTGCTTTTTTATTGTTCTGATTTATTGGTCTTTCATCAGATGCTGGAATTTACTATATAGCTTGAGCAGCTTTGGTGGAATCGCAAAGTTGCAATAACCTTGTGAAGGATTCTTTGCATAGTAATTCTGATGATATTCTTCTGCTGGATAGAATGTCGGAACAGGGGACAGCTCAGTCACAATATCAAGATCGTCATTTTTTAGAGTCTGAATCGTGTGTTCCGCTGCCTGCTTTTGCTCTTCATTATAATAGTAAATAACAGAGCGGTATTGTGTGCCGATATCATTACCTTGGCGATTTAAAGTCGTTGGATCATGAGTCGCAAAGAACACGTCGAGTAACTGGGAGTAAGTTACTTGCTCTTCATCAAAGTCGACTAAGATCACCTCAGCGTGCTGGGTGTCTCCTTGACATACTTGCTCGTAGGTAGGGTTAGTGGTGTGTCCACCTGCATAACCACTAGTTACTTTTTCTACACCGCGTATTTGTAAAAATACAGCTTCGACGCACCAAAAACAGCCGCCGCCAAATAATGCCTGTTGCATTGTTTTTCCCTCTATTTCCTGCCTATTACAATAGGGTTTATGTATTTAAAATACAAAGTAAAGCATGTATAAAAAAGTAAAGAAAAGTGCATTACTTATTTCATTTAGCTTTAGGTAAACCTTGTCGAACGATTTGAGAGAAGTGTTCACTACTCTGATCTGAGAGCTGTTCAAAATTTTCAGTTCTTGGGTTGATATGCGCAATTTGATACCACTGTTTTAAACTGATATTTTGATTAAGTGCTTTAAGGTCATATAAATAATTAGGTAAGTAACCCGAAGCGATTAGACGATAATCTTTGGGAAGCTGATATGGGTTAATTGCTTGAACCATATCAAAAATTAAAGTTGTACAGTTACTCGTAAGGGTGTTGTACCACTCAGGCTTCTTGCGTAGCTCATCCGATTTCTTAAGATATTCTAAAAATAGCGCTTTTTGCTCGCTACGCGGCATATTGACTGGAAAATTATAAACTTGCTCTTTACGGATGTTGCTACGCGTATAGACAATATCTTTTTCATCAGAAGCAATTAAGCTAAGTTCATATTTTCTAAAAAAGCCACCAATTGCCGAAAACTCTTCAGTTTTTTCTTTGCGAATCTCTATTGAGAAGACTAAAGGTTGCTGATTCTTAAATTCGAAGCTTACCAGTGTATGAGCAATTTGTGGTCCCATCCAGTAAGAGGCAATGATGTTTATGCCATTTAATTGCTTAAGATCAAATGTTCGGGTTTCCCATCGCACATCATAAGTTCCGTCAGGATGCCAGTTGAAGTTACGAACATTGTGCAAAGTAACTACATCGCCGTGCTTTTCGTAACTCAGCATATTGGCAACTTCTGGGTTCCAATCACGATCTTGACGTGCGGTAATCGAAAAATACCAGACTAGTGAACAAGCAAAAGCAACAAGGTAGATCAGGATATCAGTACGGCGGCTAATAAGATGGCCTTCAACATATAAGCCAACCATACTGAGTGCAAAAGCAATCCAGATGCCAATAAGTATGCGACTACCTAACCAGCCAAAAGGTTGTTGGACCCAGAGCGCTACGCATACCCAAATACTAGAGAACACAATAAACAACGTGAATAGACTATGTAACAGCCCAAAAAGTAGAGCAATAATAAATTCACGTGTTCCGATATTGTGCATAGGCATCCATAAAATTATTTTTTATAAGTCGCAAACTCGAATGAAGTTCCTGATTTTTCATCAACTTGCTGTTCACTCGCAATTTTATGAAATTCACTCGGTATTGTTGGATAATGTGCATCACCTTGCACATCTAAGTCAACATGAGTAAGTTCAAGACGGTCTGCAATCGACAATGTTTGCTTAAAGATTTCACCACCACCAATAATGAACAAAGCTTGTTTTTCGGTATTCTTTACATCTTCTAAAGCTGCATTTAAAGCATCTTCAATTGAATACGCAACTTTAACGCCATCAAATTGCCAGTTAATATCACGGGTAATTACCCAGTTCACACGGTTTGGTAGAGCACGGCCCATAGACTCAAGGGTTTTACGACCCATCACGACCACGCCACCTTGTGTGATTTCTTTAAAGTGTTTTAAGTCGGCAGAAATATGCCATGGCAACGCATTGCCTTTACCAATACAATGATTTTTGTCCATTGCCACAACGTGGACAACTTCTATATTTTGCCATGCCATAATCTTATTCTCTAAACCGTAATCTAATGAAATTTAAGCCGTCGTTATACTGCAACTGGTGCTTTAATTGCAGGATGTGATTCATAACCTACAATTTCAATATCTTCAAATTTGAAATCAAATAAATCGGTTATTTCTGGATTTAGTTTCAATTGGCATAGCGGTAAAGGCTCACGGGTCAATTGAAGTTTAGCTTGTTCAAAATGGTTGGCATAAAGATGCGTATCACCACCAGTCCAGACAAAATCACCTACACCTAAACCGCAAACTTGAGCAATCATATGGGTGAGTAGGGCATAACTCGCGATATTAAAAGGTACGCCTAAAAACACATCGGCACTACGTTGATAAAGCTGACATGACAATTTGTTATCTTGTACGAAAAATTGGAAGAGCGTATGGCAAGGCGGTAAAGCAACTTGTCCAGCTTCATTCGGGTTCCAGCCAGAAACAATTAAACGGCGTGAATTTGGATTGGTTTTAATTTCATTAATTAACCATTTAATCTGGTCGAAACCATCTTGGTTATAAGAGCCGTCTGCATTTTTGGTTGCGCCGAAATTACGCCATTGATGACCATAGACTGGTCCAAGTTCATGCTCTGGACGTCCAAAGCGAGCAGTTTGTTCTGCGGTTGCCCATTCATCCCAAATTGAAACTTTATTGTCTTTTAGATATTGGACGTTGGTGTCACCTTTTAAAAACCAAAGTAACTCAATCACAATCGAGCGGAAATGAACTTTTTTTGTGGTGAGTAAAGGAAAACCTTTAGAGAGATCAAAACGCATTTGATGACCAAATACAGAACGGGTTCCTGTGCCTGTACGGTCGCCTTTGTCACCGCCATTATCAAGGATATGTTGTAGTAGGTCTAAATATGCACGCATAACACTCTCGAGTTCGGATTAATTCCATAAAATAGAAGGGAGATAGCTCAGAAGATAAATAATTACTCAATAGAGCTGCTTCATCATGAACCACTGAAGATGATACCTGTTGTAGCTCAAGATGAAAATCTAAAATTAGTTCTAAGATATTTTTGCTGAATGTGTTTAGTTAAATCTTTTAGCTCGATTTTGATAAATCGAGACAAGAAAAAAGCCAACTAGTACAAAGCCTAAAGCTTGTATGAGGTGAATCCATTTATGCTGAACAGGGAGCAAATACATCAAAATAATAATGATCAAAATAGGATAGATTTTGATTAAAATCCTCAAGCCCGATTTGCCTGATGTGTTGTTTGAAAGTTTAGTATTCAAGTAATGCCCAATATGTAAACCAAACCCGAAAATAAGGCTGAGTATTGTATAAATAGGGGATAAGTGCTGAACTTGATTGGCTGCATAAACTGCAACACAAACAACAATAATGAATATAAGTTTGATATGACGTGGTGCGTTGTACCAATAAGCCAGCATATATTGAGCCTATTTATTAAAAAGTGATTGAGGTGAAAAAATAAAAGCAGCAAGCGCCATAAAAGCGATTCCTTGCACACCCCAGATCAGCAAGTTCGGCATTGTTTTTACAAAAATAAGTGCAAATAAAAGAGCGATAGGAATCCAAGTCAGCAGGCGGTAAAGTAGGCCAGTTGGATTTTTCTGAGCAAAATGTAATTTAAAATAGCGGCAGATTAAAAAGATAACACCCGTGCCAGTAAACATTAAAATCGTATCTAAGGGCAAAGGCAGGTATTGATATAGCCCAATACAAATAGCCAAAGTAATAATTAAAATCACTAATTTTTTAAATGTCGGGACTTGTGTGTCAAACCAGAATTCCAGCATGGCATATCTTCATTTTTAGGAGAGTAAAAACTGTAGCATAAAAAAGAAAAGAGGAGCCGAAACTCCTCTGATTTATCATATTAACTGTTCTTTTGTGGACCCCAGTCATAAATTTTCTTTTGGTAGGCATACCACATCATCCAAAGGCCAATCAGCAACATTGGAACGGTAAGGATCTGACCTTTAGTCATCCAGCCAAACAGAATAAAACCTTGATCGGCATCTGGTTGACGGAAGAATTCCATTACAAAACGTGCAACGCCGTAGCCCATTAAAAATAGAGCAGAAACAGCCATACGTGGACGTGGTTTTGAACTAAACCACCACAAGATAATAAATAGGATTAAGCCTTCACAAATTGCTTGATAAATTTGTGATGGATGGCGTACCAGTTGTAATGGATCAGTTGGGAAGATCATACCAAATGGATAATTTGGGTCAGTTACTGCACGACCATATAACTCCCCACCAATGAAGTTACCAAATCGCCCAAACATTAAGCCAGTCGGTACACATGGGGCAATAAAGTCGAGGGTTTGGAACCATGTTTTTTGGTATTTTTTACACCAAAATAACATCGCAATCATGACGCCTAAAAAGCCGCCGTGGAAACTCATGCCGCCTGTCCAGACTTGAAATAGCCAAATCGGGTTTTCGAGAAATTTATCAAACTCATAGAACAGGACATAGCCGATACGACCGCCCAGAACGACACCTAAAGCACCGTAAAACACCAGATCGGAAACCATGTCCGATGTCCAGCCATCACGCTGTTTGGCACGGTAGGAGGCAAGTCCCCAAGCGCATAAAAATGCCAATAAATACATGAGTCCATACCAATGGACTTGAAGAGGTCCTAGATGTATTGCGACCGGATCGATATTAGGATAGGTCAGCATTGCTGCTCCTTGATCTTACGTTTTGACAGATTGTAGCGGAATGATGTGAAAAATGTTGTACATTCAATGTGTAAAGATAGGGAATAAGAAAAGATGTGTATTGTGGCTTTAGCATGGCATGTTCTGGATGATATGCCCTTATGTCTTATGTCAAATCGGGATGAGTTCTACCACCGACCAACAGCTTTATTGCATCAGTGGCAACACACACCAATTATTGCTGGGCAAGATTTACAGTCGGGTGGTACTTGGATGGGTGTAACTCCTCAAGGTCGA
Organism: Acinetobacter sp. WU_MDCI_Abxc222; assembly: GCF_025514755.1. Taxonomy (NCBI): domain Bacteria; kingdom Pseudomonadati; phylum Pseudomonadota; class Gammaproteobacteria; order Moraxellales; family Moraxellaceae; genus Acinetobacter; species Acinetobacter sp. WU_MDCI_Abxc222. Next base: position 151,325 of record NZ_JAHPVG010000004.1, on the reverse strand, counting down.
TGGGCTGTGTTAACCAATTTTAGGGATGGGCGAGATCAAAAAACATATGAAACTTCTCGGGGGCACTTAGTTCAGGCTTTTTTAGAGTCTGATTTATTGCCGATTCGATTTGCTAAGCAATTAGAACAGCAGCAACAGAACTTCGCTGGCTTTAACCTGTTTATGGGAAATGCTGATCAAGCAGTTTATATGAGTAATCGTGGTGAAGCACCGCAAGTATTAGCCAATGGTGTTTATGTGGTTTCGAATGGCTTAATGTCTGAACATTGGGAAAAAACCAGACATTTAAGAACACGTTTTACGCAAGAGTTTTTGCCTATGCTTCAGCACCAGACGGAAGAGTTAACTTTGCAACACGCTGCATGGGATATTCTTGAAGATGAACGTAAGGTCACAACTGCATTATTACCCAATACGGGCATTCAGCCAGAAATGGAAGAGTTATTGTCATCGACTTTTATTCAAAGCCCTGTGTATGGCACACGTTGTTCAAACTTTCTAAGAATGACCAATAATGAATGGCTTTGGCTGGAAAAGACTCAGCAAGGCGAGCATAGTGGGCAAATTGTTCAGCAGCAGGTTCTCTTAAATCGATGATAATAAAAATGCCGATCAATCGACCGGCATTTTCATAGTTATAAACGAATTAGCCCGCGATCACACCGCCATCTTTACGGGTAATCACAACAGTTGCTGAGCGTGGGCGCGCAGTTTTGTTGTTTGGATCTTTCTGGGTTGCTGGCCAGTTACTTGTTGGGGCATCATATTTTTTAGACTTTTCCCCAGGGTGTTGAACATTAATGAAAATTGCTTTGTGGTCTGGAGTCATCGCAATACCTGTAATTTCACACTCTTTGGGCCCAACAAGGAAGCGACGTAGCGTTTCATCTGTTACTTTAGCACCCACTAAAGTTTGCTGACCATTTGACGTAGTTGCAGTAGTACCATCTCCAATCTGGCCTGGTAACGCAGCAAGCATCATACAGTTAGTGACATCAGTGTATGCGCCATCATCTGTTTGAATCCAAAGTACACCACGTGGGTCAAACCACATACCATCTGGAGATGACAAATCATTGTTGTCTGTCAGACCCGATAAGTTAATGTTTGAAGCCATAGATGCTTCTGCACCAAACAGATAGATATCCCATTTGAAGGTTTCAGCAGTGGTTTTGTCATCAGTTTCTTTAAAACGGATGATATGACCGTTTACATTACCTTTTTGTTGCTCTTCTTTACCTTTGATATCTGTGTAATTACGTGGGTTAGCTGCATCGGTTGGGTAGCTTGAACCACGATTCGAGTTGTTAGTTAGAGTGACATAAATTTCGCCGTTCACTGGATTAACTGTACACCATTCTGGGCGATCCATTTTTGTAGCGCCGACGGCGTCACCCGCCAAACGTGCAAATGTCACAACATCCGCTTGAGATTTAAATGGGTAGGTGGTGTTGCTTTCATTTAAACCATTTTTGCCATAAGCAAGTTCAATCCATTGACCTGACCCATCATTATTAAATTTGGCAACATACAGCTTACCTGCGTTCATATATTTGTCACCAGTCGTATAACCACCATTTATATCCTTAGCATCCCAAGCAGCCGTTGATACAAATTTATAGATATACTCGCCAGTTGAGTCATCGCCCATATAAAATGCTAATGGTTGACCTACTACGGCACGACAAGCACTGTCTTCATGTGCAAAACGACCAAGTGAAGTACGTTTAACTGGATTTTGACGTCTATCAAATGGATTAATCTCAACCATCCACCCGAATGTATTTGGACCGTTACGATAGTCTTGGGTAGCTTGTGCAGCATTTACGTCGGCATTCCAGCGGTCATATAAGTCTTGTGACTCTACTTGACCAATTGCTGTTTCCCAGCCGTAACGTGAACCAGATCCTGCTTTTAAGCCATAGCGTTTCAGTGCAATAATTTCTTCTGGAGTACGTAACGCGTCATCAGTCGTACTACGAGCAAAGTAACCAATAAAGTTTTCTTCGGTAGTTAAGTATGTGCCCCAAGGGGTATGACCATTACCACAGTTATTATGGGTGCCACGTGTTTTACGGGCAGTCGGTGAGAAGCGAGTTGCAAGCAAGCCAGAACCAGCTGCTGCACCTGCAAAATTCATTTCTGTTGATGCTGTAATACGGCGGTTAAAAACAGAACTTTTATCAATTACTACTTTTTGAGTTATTGGATCTTTTTTAATGTGAACAATAGATACGCCATGTGCATTTGTTTCACGAATCACTTCATCTTCAGGGCGGCGTCCATCAACTTTTGTTGGACCTTTTGGGTGAAGGAAGGTCTGGTTGATATATTCGTGATTCATCACCAATAAGCCTTCAGCTGAAACATTCCCATCAAATTTGTCTGTTGAAGTATTTAAACCAAAGAAATGCATGCCGTCATGGCAGTCACCAGAACGTAAAAGGAAGCTTGGGCCAGATGGAATATTGTTGTCATCCCATTCGCCAATATCAGGGTTGATTGAATCACCTAAAGCATAAATGACATTGGCTTCATAACCTTCAGGCACTGTCACAATATCATGTAAATTTTTAGCAACTGGGGTAAATGTGAGTTTTTCTGGTTTTTTATTTGGATCTACAGGTGTAGTTCCGCCATTGTTTGAACCTGAATCATCATCGCTATCATTACAGCCTGTTAAGGTAGAGGCTAAAGTTAGCGCTACAGCACCACTTGCTGCTTTAGTAATTAAACTACGGCGACTGATGTGTTGTTCTAAGATGTCGCGGAAGTGGATATTGTCAGAAGTATTATTATCCAATTCTTGGTCTTCATGATATGGCGTCAGCTCTGTCATGGGAAATTCCTAAGTAAATAAAGAGATTGTTCTAAAATTCTTCATGAGCTTAGTTTGTGAATGTGACGAGGCGTTGACGTTTTGATGATAAGTTAATGAAAAGTTCTGTAATTTTTCATTTAATTTTCATAAAAAGTAAAAGCTGAATGTAAAAACATTAAAGCTGACCTTAGCCAGCTTTAATGTTTAAAGAGGTTATGAAAAATTATTTAGTTGTGATTGAAGGGGCAATTGGGTCGGCTGTAATATAGCCGACGTTAGCACTATAACCATTATTGTAATTTTGGTTAATTAATGCCTTAACATCCTCAGGTACACTACTACTATCGCCTGGATGTTGGAAGTTGCTCATGATGTAAGTCCAACCGTTGATTGAATCTACAGCATGTAAACCTGTTGACTCTGCACCTGCTGGTGTAGAAAGTAAACGTGTTAACTCTTTGGTATCTACATTGTATGCCCACAAGAAGTTGTTCACGTGGTTACCTGAGTCTTCACCAATGAATAATGTGCGTAAAGTTTCAGAGAACTTCAGATTGTCTGGGCTAGCAATTTTGTCTGGGTTCGCTGTATTACCTAAACTATCTTTCGTAGCAAGATCTTCACCCATGAGTAGCATATATGAGTAAAGAGGAACCCACTCACTATTGATTGCACTGCCTTCATTGTCTGTAAAGCTATTACCTAATTTATGTGCAAGTACGCCACCAGCAGTAATTTTTTTAGAGAATGCGACATTATGTCCAGCGACATAACCTTTACCGCCAATGACCATTGAATCTTGAATATTAGCTAAAGCAGAGTACGCAATTTTATCTTTAATATTTACGTTAGTACCTTCCATCTTGGTAAACGCCATACTTGCACCTTTTAGTGCTGCATAACGATGTGTTTCCAAGAAAGCGGCCGCTTTTTCCATACCTGGTTTAAGTTTGACCCAAAGCTGTTTCTTTGCCAAAGTGATTTCAGTATAACTAGCATCATTTGGGTTAGTTGTTAAACTTTCCATGATGTCAGTTGATTTAATCCCACCAGCAACTAAATCCTCAATTTCTTTACTAGTCGCATGGCCAAGTTTGATCCATTGAATGCTAGCAGTTGAGGTTTCAGTTAGAGTATTAATGTATTTAGCAACATAGAGCGTACCTGCCGATAAATCTTTTTCTTTATCAGCAACGAACATGAAGAAACCACCGTTGGTGTAGTCATCTCCCATAAGCGCTGTACGGTTGTCTGGCATAACATGGATAAGTTCGTGAGAAATACGACCTAAACAATAGTGCTTTTTAATGCTACCCGTACCATCAAGGTTAACTGTTACTTCTGGCAAATGACCGTAGTTATAAGGGTTTGCTTTAGTTTCATCACCAAAGAAGTATTTACCAAGATATTTTGGATCTGTACCGCCAATGCCTTGATTGAATGCATCTGGTTCGTATTCTTCACTTGATAAGTGAGTGTTCCAAGGTGATAAGCTAGCACCGCAAGTAATCCATAAACCGTGTACTGGTGCAGTATCAACGTTGAAGTATTTTTTAAGTTCTAGGTGACCTGTTTTTTGGTCTTGATCCAACGTTAAAATTGCGATTGGAGATGGTAGTTGACCGTAAGTATCGCCACCTGCTTGGTCTTTAGAGTTATATTCAAATTGAACAACATGGAACACAGGATTTGCTACACCTTCAACTTTCGCACCTTCTAATTGAATTAGAGATGAACCATCTGGACAGTCTGAAAAGAATTGACGTTCTTTGCCAGCAATTGATTTATCCATAATTGGATTGCCATTAACATCAAAATAACCACCCGCGATAATTGTTCCACCACCGTGCTTTGGTACGCTATCACCTGTTTTAAAGAAGGGTTTATAAGCGAGTTGGTATTCAGTACTGGTTGAATTTTCCCAATCAATTTTTAATTTAGAATTCACTAAAGTAGTTGCGCGATCTGCTGCAGTTGTTGGCGCTGGCATTGCTGTGAATTTTGCATTTTTAAATTTGCTTGGTTGTGGTGTTGGAGTGATTGCTGAACTGTCATCACTATCATTACAACCTGCTAACGTTGCTGCCGTAGCCATCGCTCCTAATGGTAGAAAAGGAATCCCCGAAAACCATTTTAAAATTTCGCGACGCGTTGGTTGAGTAGAAGCAGTTGTCATAAGAAATCCGTAAATTTTGTGGGTATATTTGTTGAGTTGATTCTATGGACTGAAAATGACACTTTTCTTACATTTTTAAGTCACTTTGAAGACAGTTTATTGCTTTGTAGAATAAAAAGTGTTCTACATAAAAAAGCCTGAACTTCGAGGTTCAGGCTTTTTCTTAAAAATCATTTTATTCAGCAGAATGGACTTTTCTTTTCTCAAGAATTTTACCAAAGAGTAGGCCAAGTTCGAAAAGCAACCACATTGGAATTGCTAACATTACCATTGAAATTGCATCTGGTGGTGTAATAAACATCGCTACAAAAAAGCATCCAACAATGATAAAACGTCGCTTTTCAGCAAGGCTTTTTGTATTTACCACACCGATTAAAATAAGGAGTAGCGTCGCGATTGGAATTTCAAAAGTCAGTCCAAAAACTAAAAATAGCTTTAAGCAAAAGCTTAGGTAGCTATTAATATCCGTCATTGGTGCGACAGTTTCAGGCGATACACTAATAAAGAAATGTAAAATTGCCGGAAGGGTAATGTAATATGCAAAAGCAACGCCCGCATAAAACAAGACAATACTACCGATGAGTAATGGCAGTGCTAAATGACGTTCTTTTTGATAGAGTGCTGGACGAACAAATGACCAGATTTCATAAAGAATAAATGGCATTGCCAGCACAAGTGCGACAAATAAATTGAGTTTAAAAGGCGCCATAAAGGTTGCAGTGACATCTGTTGCAATCATTGACGAGGAGGTTGGAAGTTGCAGCCTCAAAGGTTCAGATAGTAATTGGTAAGTATTATTTCTAAAAGGTAATAAGCAAAAAAATAAAAATAAGGTTACTCCGACAATCCTAAATAAATGACGTCGTAAAACGACCAAATGGCTCATGATTGGCATTTGGTCTAAATTTTCCTGATTATTTACAGTGGTTGAAGGCAGTTGGTTCATACGGCAATCTTCAATTTAACAGGTGATGTCTCTGAAATATCAGTTGATGATGCTAAAGGCATAAATTTTCTAATGTATGGGACTTTATAATGGCCTGATATAGGAAGACATATCCGAATAGGTTGGGGCACTGATTTGGTTGCCTCAGCCTTATCTATATTTTCAGAAATATTCTGCTTTTGAATTTCTTCAAGCTGTTGTTGTACTTTACGTTCTAGTGCTTCAATGCGGTTGAGTTCTTCTTGCATCTCTTTTCGAAACTCAGAAAGACGCAACTCTTGATCAATCTCATTTTGCAAATTGGTAATATAACGTTTTAGGCGAACATACCAACGACCAGCAAAGCGTGCAGCTTCTGGAAGTTTATCCGGACCTAAAACTAAAATTGCAATAATTGCAAAACAGAGTAGCTCTGTCATTCCTACATCAAGCATGGTCGAAAACCTTTAGCTTTTTACTGATGTGCTGTCAGGTGTTTTGACTTGGGCATCAATTGTACGTGGAGTATTAAGAGCAGTAGTCTCATCTTCTTCACGAACTGATTTTTTAAAGTCTTTTACTGCCCCGCCTACGTCTTTACCGATATTTTTTAATTTCGACGTACCGAATAATAAAATAACGACAATTGCAAAAATAACGACATGCCAAATAGATAAACCGGCCATGATCTTATACCTCTTTTCAGTTTGCTTTATATCAACAGGTTGCCATGACAGGAATGTGACATTTATATGTCATTTTTAAGACAATGAATGGCTGCCAAAATCTAAAAAGTTAATTTTATAAACTGCATATCTCCTTTTTTTTTATTTATACATAGTTTGAAAAGAGTCACTTAAATTACTTGAAATGGAGAGTACATTTCATTTTGAAAAGGTGTAGCATAGCAAGCTGATTTTAATGAGCAAGAGGAGAGAGCGTGGCGCTACTACTGCCTGTATTGGCATTTATCACAGGACTTCTACTTGCTCAGACTTCCATTGCAGAAACCATAAAACCTATTCTTTCAGCTTGGCTTGCCCGCTTACTGATTCCAATTGTTATTATTTACAACATGGTATTTTATCAGTCAGGTAGTTTGAGTTTAATGCTGTTTAGTTTCGGTTCAGCATTTCTTATTTTCTTTGCCTATTTAGCTCTATTTAAAGACAGGTTATTAGCGCTTTGCGTGAGTTATACCAACATGGGGTGGCTAGGCTTTCCCTTTGCCATGGCTTTATTTGGCCCTGATGCTACGGCTCCTATTGTGGCCTTATATATTGGTATGTCTCTTTTTGGAAATGCATGGGCTGTTACGGCAGTCACCACTGCACCACAAAGTAAACTCAACATATTAAAAAAGGTTTTAACTTCTCCACCATGTATTTCAATATTTTGTGCACTTTTACTTAGGTCGTTAGGTGCTCAACATATCGAGCATCCTGCTATACATTGGGTATATGAAGTTGCCAAGTTTGTCATGACTTTTGCTGGTATGTGTGTGCTGGGAATGTGGCTACGCCGTACTCGTGTGCATTTGAAAGACTTAATTTACAGTACAAAAGCTCAAGCATTTAAAGTAGTGTGCGGATTTATTCTCTGTGGCTTAACTTATAGATTTTTACCCATTCCAAATATCAGCCAGCAAATTGGAGTGATGTTTTTAATGTTCTGTCTGCCGCCAGCTGCCAATATTGTAGCACTAGAAACACATTACCAAGGGACGGGAAGATCTGCTGCTTATATTGCTTCGGGGACGATTGTGAGTTGTGTGTGTATTGCGATTTATGCTGTTTTTTTGCATTTTTATTTCTAAGAAAGATGATTAGATCAGACGGCCTTTGAATGGTGGTTATATGCTTATTTTGTGTATGTAGGCAATATTTACTTTTGTTTCGTCAAAAGTAACAAAACCATTTGTCGAACTGACGACACATCCTTGATGTCGCAGTTCGACAGGCGACATCCATGTCGCCTAGCACGATAGCAAATGGCTTTAACGTTAAACTAAAACCGATATAAAGTTTTATTTCTGCAAGCTCTCTCTAAATAACTGCATCGCTTGTCCACGATGACTAATCTTGTTTTTGTCTTCTTTAGACAATTCAGCGCTAGAAACTTGTAGCTCAGGCAACCAGAACAGTGGGTCATAACCAAAGCCATTTTCGCCACGTGGCGCTTCTAAAATTTCGCCGTACCAGATGCCTTGGAAAATTTGTGGTAATGGGTCTTCCGCATGAGTGACTAAAGCAAGTACACATACAAACATACCTTCAATCGCTTCACCATTTTTACGAAATGGCAAAAGGTCATTTAATAATTTGGCATTGTTCGCTGCATCGTCACCATGCTCTCCAGCATAGCGTGCTGAGTAAATACCAGGTGCGCCGCCTAAGACTGGTACACAAATACCAGAGTCGTCAGCCATAGCAGGTTTACCTGAAATTTTAGAGGCATGGCGAGCTTTAATAATGGCATTTTCAATAAAGCTTAAACCATCTTCAATTGCATCAGGAATATTAAGGCGACCTTGAGGAATAATTTCTACTGGTAACTTAAGCTGTTCAAAAAGTTTTTCAAACTCTGCGACTTTACCTTTGTTATTGCTGGCAAGAACTAAACTGCCCTGATCAAACCAATGTGGGGTAGACATAATAAAACCAAACTTTATAGCTAATATCGAACGTGAGTTATGTTACGTGTTTTTTAAGAGGGGATATAGAGGGAAATAAATAGAATATAAAATGGGACAACCTAAACTAAAGCCACCTTGTAGAGCATACAAGGTGGCTTTAGTCGAGTAAGGTTTTTTACGGATGAACCGTTATTATTGTGCTTGAATCCATTTGTCCGCACGGTCACGTGCTGTACGGATTTGTTCTTGAGTTAAGTTTGCTGCTAGAGCAGTTTTCTTACCTTCAGATAAGCTAATCACTTTATTGTCGAGCATGCCATCACGAGTTGAAAGCTCATACCATTGGTAAGCACCAACGTAGTTTTTCTTTTGCTCTTCCATCATCGCAAGGTTATAGCTTGCACGGTTATCACCATTGCTTGCTGCTTTTTCAAAGTATTTACGAGCCATAGACTCATCTTTTTTAACACCAATACCATCGGCATACATGCGGCCTACGTTTAATTGTGCTGGCGATAAACCTTGATCCGCTGCTGCTTTAAACCATGCGAAAGCCTGTTTGTCATCTTTTGCTACATCTTTACCATATTGATAGTGTGTACCAAGATAAAACTGTGCGCCTGCTTGACCAGCTTTTGCTGCTTTCTGAAGATCGTTAATCCCCATTGTTGAAAAACGTGCAGCCTGACTCGCAACCGATTGTGGCTGGGCGATATAATCTGCATGAGCCTGCATACTTAGCAGTCCTGCAAATAGTGTGCTAAATAATGTCTTTTTCATAGTGCACTCACTCGATAAATAGCGACTTCACCAAACAAATTAGGAACATGTTTGCTTAACAGGCTTCCCTGCTGATTTCCATTGACGGCGAGTCGATTAATAATTTGTATCTGATTTTCAGCACATAGTGCTTCGAAATCTTTAAATGTACATAAATGAATGTTGGGGGTGTTATACCACATATATGGTAGAGCATCCGATACAGGCATCATTCCTTTTAATGCAAGAAAAGAGCGAGTCTTCCAATGTGCAAAGTTTGGAAAAGTAATAATTGCCTGCTTACCCACACGCACCATGTCTCTTAATAAAACATCGGGTGCATCTACGGCTTGCAAAGCTTGTGCCATAACCACATAGTCGAAGGACTGGTCTGCAAAGCGGCTTAAGCCGAGATTCAAATCTTGTTGAATAATATTTAACCCGCGACTGACGGCAATTGCAATCTTTTCTTGATCAATTTCTAAGCCATAAGCACGAATTTGATGCTTTTGGCTCATATGAGCGAGTAATTCACCGTCACCACACCCTAAATCGAGTACGCTTGAGCCGGGTTTAATCCACTTTTCTGCCAGTTGTTGATCAATACGCATTAGCTTGCCTCCAGTGATGTCGATTTTAAGTGTTCTTCACCGCCTAAGAAAGCGCGCATGGTTTTGACATACAGTGGAATCGGGAATAAGAACGAGTCATGACCTTGTTCAGCATCAATGTCGAGATAACTTACAGGCTTATGATTGGTAATAAGTGCATCTACAATTTCTTGTGAGCGGCTTGGTGCAAAACGCCAGTCAGTTGTGAATGAGACAATAAGGAACTGGCATTTAGTTTTGCCCATTGCTTCAGTTAAAGAATGACCGTACTCACGTGATGGGTCAAAATAATCTAAAGCTTTGGTCATGATGAGATAAGTATTGGCATCAAAGTTACGGCTGAACTGTTCACCTTGATAACGTAAATAGCTTTCGACTTGAAACTCGACATCAAAACCGTACATAAATTTGCCAGATTTTAAATCACGGCCAAATTTTTGTTTCATAGCTTCTTCTGAAAGATAGGTGATATGACCGACCATGCGAGCCAGAATTAGTCCGCGTTTCGGATAACTATCATTTTCTAAATAACGGCCATGATGGAAGTCTGGATCAGACAAGATTGACTGACGAGCAACCTCATTAAATGCGATATTCTGTGCTGAAAGCTTTGGTGCACTGGCAATAATCACACATTTTTGTAGGCGGTCAGGGTAGTCTACGGACCATTGTAGTGCTTGCATGCCTCCTAATGATCCACCAACCACTGCATACCAGACATCTACACCCAAACGGTCAGAAAGCATGGCCTGAGTTTTAACCCAGTCGCGTACCGTTACTAATGGGAAATCAGGTCCATAAGGGCGATTGTCATTTTCAGGATTTGGTGAGGTCGGGCCAGTTGAGCCATTACAGCCACCAATATTATTGAGCGAAACTACAAAAAACTTATTCGTATCGATTGCCTTACCCGGGCCAATACAACTATCCCACCATCCAGCTTTTTTATCATCTTCGTGGTGATAACCTGCTGCATGATGATGTCCGGAAAGAGCATGACAGATTAAAATTGCATTTGATTTATCAGCATTTAAAGTGCCGTAAGTTTCGACCATTAGTTCAAAACGTGGCAAAACACGATCACATTCAAGGTGTAATGGTTCTTCAAATTGGAACTTTTGCGGAGTGACTAACCCCACTGAATCAGCTGGAAAAGACACGGGAACATTTCGCCTTTTAAATCTTTCAGGAATAAAAAGAAAGGATACCAAGCTAGGTATCCTTTCCAAAGTCTTTTTTTTAATTAAACAGCGGCAGCAACAACCTGATCTGTACTTAAAACACCTTGATCAATCAAACGGTTGGTACACGCAATAATTGCTTCAATGGATGAGGTGACTGTATTGTCATGAACACCAGCACCAAACGAACCTTTACCAGTACCTTTTACTTGAAGTTCAATTAAAGTTAAGGCTTTCGCATTTGCACCTGAACTAATACTACGTTCTTCATAGTTCAATACGTCAATTGGTAATTGAAGAGCATTTAAGAATGCAGAAATTGGCCCGTTACCTTCACCACGAAGTTGTTGTGTTTCACCTTCGACATCAATATCAAGTTCGATAATTTGAGTGCCATTAATGTCAGATAACTTGTAGTGTTTGACTGTGTAGTGATGATTCTTCACATCAACATACGCGTCTTTAAATAACGTCCAGATTTCTTTAGCGTTAATTTCTGTACCGTTCTCATCAGCATATTGTTGAACAACTTGACTGAATTCGATTTGCAAACGACGTGGTAATACAACGTTGTAGTTTGATTCTAATAAATAAGCGATACCACCTTTACCAGACTGACTATTTACACGAATTACAGCATCGTAGTCACGGCCCAAATCTTTCGGGTCGATTGGTAAGTAAGGCATATCCCAGATTTCTTCGTTTTTCTGGTACTCGAAGCCTTTTTTGATCGCATCCTGATGTGAACCAGAGAATGCAGTAAATACCAAGTCACCTGCATATGGATGACGAGGGTGTACAGGTAAACCAGTACATTCTTCAACTGTTGCAATCACTTCATTAATGTTAGAAAAATCTAACTCAGGCGCTACGCCTTGGGTATACATGTTTAATGCAATTGCTGCAACGTCAACGTTACCTGTACGTTCACCATTACCGAACACACAGCCTTCAACACGGTCAGCACCCGCCATAATAGCAAGTTCTGATGCAGCAATACCACAGCCGCGGTCATTGTGGCAGTGAACAGAAATGATTACGCCATCACGACGCGCCAAATTACGATGCATCCATTCAATTTGGTCTGCATAAACATTTGGTGTAGAAACTTCTACAGTCGCTGGCAAGTTTAAAATCACTTTATGATCTGGACGTGCATCCCAGATTTCTGTGACGGCATCACAGACATCTTTAGCGACTTCTAATTCAGTTGCAGAGAAACATTCTGGACTGTATTGGAAAATCCAGTCAGTTTGAGGATATTGAGCCGCATACTCTTTAACTTTTTGAGCAGCATTAATTGCTAATTGTTTTGCGCCATCAACATCTACATTCAACACCTTTTGACGGAAGGTTGGAGAGTTCGAGTTATAAATATGTACAATCGCTCGTTTAGCGCCTGCCAAAGATTCAAAAGTACGTTCAATTAAATGGTCACGTGCTTGAACCAAAACTTCAATGTATACGTCATCAGGAATATGATTTTCTTCGATCAACATACGAGTAAAATCGAAGTCAATTTGAGACGCAGAAGGGAAACCGATTTCAATATGTTTAAAACCGATTTTCACAAGCATTTTGAACATTTTGAATTTTTGTTCCATGTTCATCGGTTCAAAAATTGCTTGGTTACCGTCACGTAAATCGGTACTCATCCAGATTGGCGCTTTTGTAATTTCGTTATTTGGCCATTGGCGATCTGGTAAATCCACACGTTGGTACATACGGCGGTATTTTTTGCTAGGGTCAGCCAACATCATGAGAAAACTCCTTGTCTCGTAGCGCGGTTGCTCTGGATATATTTAAAAGGCAACGTCTCTACTTAATATATGGTATCTAATTCAGAAAAATTAAAGGTAATTTTGAAGTGCTGCTTTAAAAAGCAGACAAAATTTTTATACGCGCGCTTGGCGCAGCATCAGGAGTTGCAGATGATGTCTTGCTTGAGTAGGCTGGGCAAACAAGTAATTCGTTTTCATCTCTAGACCGTGAAATAATAAGTTTGGTGGTTTGCAGGTAATCTTGTTATTTAGATATATCATATCTAAACAATGATTACACCTTGTGCAAAATTCTTATCATAATTTTAGTTAAGTTGTTTAGAAAATAATTTTCTAATTTTGCGCCATTTTGTTTTTTGTGGGAAATAATTTTCATATTTTTGCCTTCTTAAGGTAAAAAAGATTAGCTGGTCTTAAAAAGGCAAAAATAAATATAGTTACAGTTCTGACCACATACGAATTAAATTATGATAAATGTTCGTGAGCTTCATGACTTCTGAATAGTTATCGCCATGTGCTTTACGTAGTTCTCGAATGCTCTCATCAAGATTAAATAAAAGGTGGCGTTTACTATCGTCACGGACCAAACTTTGTACCCAGAAAAAAGAAGCAAAACGAGTACCTGAGGTAATACTACTGACTTCGTGCAGGCTGGTCGAAGGGTAGAGTACTACATCACCTGCGGGTAATTTGACTTCGTGATAACCATAAGTGTCTTCAATAACGAGGTCACCGCCTTCATATTCATCAGGTTCGCTTAAAAATAGCGTACAAGATAAATCGGTGCGGAGCTGCTCAGAAGTGCCACGGATAAGACGAATTGAGTTGTCCACGTGAAAACCGAAGCTTTCATATTTATCATAACGATTAAAAAGCGGTGGAATAATTTTGTGGGGTAGGGCCGCAGCCTGAAACACTGGATTTTGCCAAATTGCTTTGATGACAATATCACTTAAATGATGAGTAAGCGGGTCTTGTTCAGAGAGTTGCTGATTTCTTTTAACAGAAGCAGATAAGGTGCCAGCCGTCACTTTTCCACCTACCCAATTGGCTTCTTCCATAAGTTTACGAAACTCGGCAACTTGCTCTTTGCTTAAAACATTGGGGATATGATGAATCACAGCAAACACCTTTTAATATAGATACTTCATTTGTAAAAATAGCCTCATGACGAGGCTATTTTATATGAACTTCAATTAATTCCATAAATAAATTATGGAATTTAACCTTAGTACTTAAAGTTAATCGCTAAGACAGCATTACGACCATTGCCTTCAAATGCGTAGTGAGCTGCATGTGCACTAGTGAAATAACGCTTATCAGAAATATTATTAATATTAAGCTGTAAGTTTACGTTCTTGTTCACGTCGTATTTAGCCATAGCATTGTAAATAGTATAGGTTGGCAAGTATTTCGGAGCAGTTGTGTTCACAAAAACTTGATCACGATATTCAACACCAGCGCCTAAAGTCAATTGAGGCATTACTCTGTAAGTAGACCATAAGGTAGCGCTGTTCTTCGCTACAAATGGTAATGGTTTACCTTCTTGAGCAACCGCATTGTATGCCGCTTCAGTGATTTCACTATCTAAATAGCTATAGCCTGTAGAAACGTCCCATTTGTCGGTAATTTTCCCATTCAAACTAATTTCAAATCCATCAACTTTACTTTTACCAGCATTAGCTGTCGTGTTCGGATCAATTTGGATACGTGTATTTTGCTTTTCAGTACGGAAAACTGCTGCTGTTAAATTAGCACGGTTATTAAACAGGTCCCATTTAGTTCCTAACTCGAAAGTACGAGCTTCTTCTGGTTTTAGATCATTTGCACTCGCACTTGCAGCACCTGAGTCGCTAATAGAATCTGAACCAGTATCACCTTCAGCGAGCACACCTACTGGGTTTGCTGACGTAGCATAGCTTAAATAAATACTACCATCTTCTGTTGGTTTAAAAACTAAACCAGCTTGGTAAGAGAAGTAGTCTGTATCGCTTTCTAATTTATCACCAGCTTTATGAGGAGTACGTCCACTTACGTCCTTATTATATTTTTTCTCAGTTTCAAATTTATCCCAACGAACGCCTAGGTTAAGTAACCATTGTGGATTAAATTCGATACTATCTAAAGCATACACGCCTACATTATGACTACGTGTCGTAGATTGTGCTGTGATAGATCCACGCTTATCTGTGAAGGCACCATTTCCAGGATTATTTAAACTCGTACACCAACCATTTGCTGCTGCAGCTTCTGAAGTACAATTTTTAATATTGCTGTCTAAAATAGTAGATGTGGTTTCACCTTTAGCATTAGTAAATGTATATACACCTTGGTCGGTCTCTTGGAAGCTCCATTCAGTTCCGACATTAAAAGAATGTATTAATGAACCAGTATTAAATTTACCTCTCAAAGAAAGCTGATCGCTATAAGCATCGCTATCTAAGATACGGCTTAAAGCGCGGCGAGCGATTGTGCCTCTGTAAATGTTACCCTTAGAGTCATCAGCATTCGTATAAACATAATCAGATTTAGATTTGTTGTAAGTTGCTACATTCGATAAGGTAAGATTTTCATTAAAATCATGTTCTAACTTAAATGTACCAATATGGTTTTCACGTTTATCAAAATCACGTGCTTTCCAACCATAGTAGGTTCCTGCTTTTACATCAACAGGTTTACCATCACCAGGTGTTACTGTCACTCCTGGAGGAGGAGTTGTTGGATTTGCATTGTTAAATGGGATACCGGCATCTGGTTCATCATTACTACGTAAATAGTAGTAGCTCAGTGTTCCGCGAGTTGCCGTATCTAAACCAAATGCAAGACTTGAGGCAATACCGGCACGAGCATATTCAGCGCCGTTACTCTGACCAGCTTTTTCATTTTCGTGACCCATGATAACTACACGACCAGCAATGCCATTTCCAAAGTCTTTGTTGGCATCAAGTTGGATATGACGATAGTTATCAGTACCGCCTTGGATACTGCCTTGATAAACGTCACCTTCATGAGCAACTTTAGGAATTAAGTTAATACTTCCGCCAACGCTACCACCACCACCAAGAGCAGAAGAAGAGCCTTTGATGACTTCTACTTGTTCAATGGCAAACATATCGCGATTTTGAGACGTTGTATTACGAACACCATCAACATAAATAGAAGACTGACCGCTATAACCACGAATGTAAGGCATATCGGTAAACGGTGTACCACCTTCACCAGCACCTAACGTAATACCAGGTTCATAGCGTAACGCTTCGAGTAGGGTATTAGAGTTTGTATCTTTAATTAATTTTTGAGAAAGAATAGAGACTGATTTTGGTGTGTCTTTGAGAGGAGCTACGAATTTAGAGTTTGCAGACTGATCTACTTTTAAAGATTCTTCTTGAGTCGCTTTAGCATGAATTGTTGGTAATTGTGAAACTGCTTCTTGCGCGATGGCTGTTGTTGCAATCATTGATAGCGATGAAGCTATTGCAGAAGAAACAATTTTTTTACGTGTTCTAATCAAAGACATAACTTCAGGACTCTAAAACTAAAAGGTTATGCGAATAATAATAATTCTTATTTATATGTACAGTTTGTGTTAATTGGATTTGCCAATTGAATTATGAAGAGAAAATGAATAATTGAATGGTAAATTGTACTTTTATGTAGCTAATCTACTGATTATTGGTAATTGTTTATTAAAGCGATTAAATTCAAAGTTTAATTGTAATTTTAGATTTATAAAGAATAACTAAAAAATTAGTTTTACTTAAGTACTTATGAAAAATATTTAAAGAATCATAAAATTACTGTGAAATTTACTAGAATAATGTCCTTCACTTACATGAAGTGATCGGTTAATTTTGTATATCTTGAAAGTTGTCATATAATACAGCACTTTTTTAAAAACTGTTCCTACTAACTAATTTTTATCGAGGAAGCCATGCAAGTAACGACTGAAGCGGTTTCGGGCGTTGCCCGTCGTTTAAATGTGTCTGTACCGACGAGCCGTATTAACGAGCAATTTGAAGCTCGTTTGAAGCGCACTGCCAAAACTGTGAAGATCAACGGCTTCCGTCCAGGTAAAGTACCTGAAAACGTTGTTCGTCGCGAATACGGTGCAAGCATTTATCAAGAAGTTGTAAATGACATCATTCGTGATAGCGTTTTTGAAGCAATTCAACAAGAAAAAATCAATGCGGTAGGTATGCCGAACATTGAGAAAGTTGAACATAAAGAAGACGCTTTAGTTTTTGAAGCAACTGTAGAAGTTTATCCAGAAGTTGAAGTAAAAGCATTTGACGGCTTAGAAGTTGAACGTAAATCAGCTGAAATCAAAGACGCTGACGTTGACGCTATGATCGAAAACTTGCAAAAACAACGTCAAACTTGGGCTGTAACCAAGGGTATGGCGAAAAAAGACATGCAAGTGACTTTTGACTTTGAAGGCACTATCGATGGTGAGAAGTTTGAAGGCGGTTCTGCTGAAGACTTTAAACTTGTGTTAGGTTCAGGTCGTATGATCCCTGGCTTCGAAGATGGCATCATTGGCATGAAAGCTGGTGAAGAGAAAGTAATTGACGTTACTTTCCCTGAAGATTACCAAGCTGAAAACTTGGCTGGTAAAGCAGCTCAGTTCAAAATCACTGTGAAGCAAGTTGAAAAATCTAAACTTCCAGAAATTGATGCTGAATTCTTAAAAATCTTCGGTGTAACTGAAGAAGAAGGCGTTGAGAAGTTAAAAGCTGACGTTCGTAAGAATATGGAACGTGAAGTTCGCAATGGTTTACGTAACCAAGTTAAACAAGCTGCTTTTGATGCTCTTGTTGCTGCGAATGAAGTTGAAGTTCCAACTGCAATGGTTGCTCAAGAAATTGACCGTCAACGTCAACAAATGGTTCAACAGTTCACTCAACAATTTGGTGGTGCAGGCGCGCAATCTTTTGACAAGAGCATGCTTCCTGACGAATTGTTCAAAGAACAAGCAGAGCGTTCTGTTAAGCTTGGCGTATTGGTAAGCAAAGTTTTAGCTGATGCTAAACTTGAAGTTGATCAAGCTCGCGTTGATGCTTACATTGACGACATGGCTTCTTCTTACGAAGATCCAACTGAAGTGATTGAATACTTCAAAAATGATGCTCAACAACGTGCTCAAATCGAAGCAGTTGTATTAGAAGATCAAGTTGTTGATCACATCTTAGCTGGTGCTAAAGTGACTGACAAAGCTGTATCTTATGATGACTTATTGAAAGAACAACAAGCTCGCCGTATGGGCTAATCTTTTAAGAAGTCAGAAAAAGGCGCCGAAGGCGCCTTTTTTGTTTTTCATTATGTGGTCAATTTGAGTGCGGCATTAAGTACTTAGGTATAAATAATATAATATTTCAGTGCGAACCTTTTGCAATTTGAGAAATTATCCCGCATATTGTTGCCATAGGTTAAGTCACAAAAAATTTAGGAATAAATAACGTATGTATGTTCCAACAATTGAAAATGCTTTAGTTCCTGTTGTGGTTGAACAATCTTCTCGCGGCGAACGTTCTTTTGATATTTATTCACGACTTTTACGTGAGCGCGTCATTTTTTTGACAGGTGAAGTTGAAGATAACATGGCAAATCTGATTGTTGCCCAAATGTTGTTTTTAGAAGCTGAAAATCCTGATAAAGATATCCACCTTTATATTAACTCTCCAGGTGGATCTGTGACAGCGGGTATGGCCATTTATGACACGATGCAGTTTATTAAGCCTGATGTCGTGACATATTGTATGGGTCAAGCTGCTTCAATGGGTGCATTCTTATTAAATGCGGGTGCTAAAGGCAAACGCTATTGTTTAGAAAATGCCCGTGTCATGATTCATCAACCATTGGGTGGTTTCCGTGGTCAAGCATCGGATATTGAAATCCATGCGCGTGAAATTCTCTTTATTAAAGAGCGCTTGAACCGCTTAATGGCAGAGCATAGTGGTCAAGACTATGAAACCGTTGCTCGTGATACTGACCGTGATAACTTTATGACAGCCCAAGCTGCTAAAGAATATGGTCTGGTAGATCAGGTGTTAAGTAAGCGTCCATAAGGACCTTCTTATATAAATAACTTGAGATGTTGAAAAAGATCTCCATTTAGTTATTTATGCAGTGCATCTTGCCCTAATATTTAAGATTCTATTTGTGGAGTGAATATGTCCGAACATCCTCAAGGACAAAAACATTGTTCATTTTGCGGTAAAACGCAGTCTGAAGTCGGGAAACTGATTGCAGGTGAGGACGCATATATTTGTAATGAATGTGTGGATGTCTGCTTAGACCTTGTACAAACCAGCCAACAGGTTGAAGCAGGTGACTGGGCGAGTAAGGCATTGCCAAAACCACATGAAATACGTGCTGCGCTTGATCAATATGTTATTGGTCAAGATCTTGCCAAAAAGACATTATCTGTTGCGGTTTATAACCATTATAAACGCTTAAAAGTTGGTCATAATGGCCATGTGTCTAAAGAAGTAGAAATTGCTAAAAGTAATATCTTACTGATTGGACCTACTGGCTCAGGTAAAACTTTACTTGCGCAAACATTAGCTCGCCTTTTAGATGTTCCATTTGCGATGGCAGATGCAACAACATTAACCGAAGCTGGTTATGTGGGTGAGGATGTTGAAAATATTGTGCAAAAGCTTTTGCAAAAAGCAGACTACGATGTAGAGAAGGCTCAGAAAGGCATTATCTATATTGATGAGATTGATAAGATTACTCGTAAATCTGAAAATCCATCAATTACGCGTGATGTGTCTGGTGAAGGTGTACAACAAGCATTATTAAAAATGATTGAAGGTACAGTTGCTTCGATTCCGCCTCAAGGTGGTCGTAAGCATCCACAGCAAGAGTTTATCCAAATTGACACCTCAAATATCTTATTTATTTGTGGTGGTGCATTTTCTGGTTTGGAAAAAATTGTACAACAGCGTCAAGAGAAAGGCGGTATTGGTTTTACAGCTGATGTTAAAAACAAAGATGAAACCAAAAAGCTTGCTGAATTGTTCCGTCAGGTTGAGCCAACTGACTTAGTGAAATTTGGTTTGATTCCAGAATTCATTGGTCGTTTACCAGTGATTGCTACACTTGAAGAGCTAGACGAAGAAGCTTTAATGCAAATTTTGACTGAGCCAAAAAATGCATTAACACGCCAGTATCAATATCTTTTCACTATGGAAAATGTTGATCTGATCTTTGAAGACTCTGCATTGCGTGCAGTTGCTAAAAAAGCGCTTGAACGTAATACGGGTGCGCGTGGTCTGCGTTCTATTATGGAAAACGTACTGCTTGAAACTATGTATGATTTACCAAGTCGTACAGATGTTGGAACAGTCATTATTAATGAAGCAGTTATTAATGGTGAAGCAGAACCTGTTTATCAGGCTGAACGCCAACCTAAAGAAGCTGCAACGCATGAAAGTGTTGCTAAGGCAGATTTAAAGGTTATTGATTCGAAGTCTGCATAGATTTCATTCATCTAAAAAGCATGAATCGCGTTAGTGATTCATGCTTTTTTTGTTTTCAATTTATATGGGTAGTGTTAATCTTAAAATATAAAATACGCATAGTTTTGCGGTGTAAAAAATAAATCAAAAACAAAACGCTTTGAGGGATGCCATGCGTTATTTAATCGTATCTTTGTGCTGTGCCGGACTATTTGTAGGCTGTCAAAGTTCATCTCATTTAGAAAAAAATCCGAGTGAATTGACCGCGACTCTACCTAAAGTTGATGTTGAAAAAGAACCTGGTTTATTAGATCAATATCATTTAGGCGGTTTTACTGTGGGAGGGTGGGTCAACCAAAAATTGGGTCAGACTTTTGCTCCAATCAAACCACAAAATGAACAGGCTGCTGTAGTTTATCTATATCGACCGGACACAAAATGGAATCGTCAGGAAATTGCAGCGATTAATCTCTTTGTGAATGGTAAGCGCATTCCGAGTCTATTACATAATCATTATTACTGGATTGAGCTACCAGCAGGAACGTATCGTCTTTCAGCAAGTCGCCCTTTACTTGGTATCCATTTTCAAGAACCAAAATATATGGATATCACTGTTGAGGCGGGAACGTCTTATTATTTGAAATATGATGAAGAAAATAAAATGGACCGAAGTGAACATACTGGTCCATTTATGTTAATGCAAGACAATATTGGACGTAGAGAGATAGCATTTACCGAGCTTAAATCTTCTAGCTACAACTTTGTTGCTGAAGATACTTCAGGAAAGATCCGTCATAAACCACAAGAATTAAAGCCAGCCAAATATGATGAGAAATCAGATGTGCATCTGATTAAACCATTTAAATTATGGAATCCTTTAACTTGGTAATGAGCTGCAAAAGATAAAGAAAAGTTAAGACTTTTCTTTATCTTTCATCAACGGTGCAAGAATTTTAAGCATCTCTTCTTGCATATGATCTCGTGCTTTAGGGTCATTAAAGGTTTGCTGCCCCAGCTCCATCATATATTCTGAAATTTGCCCCATAATCTGTACGTTCTTGCGTGTAATCGATTGACCTTCTGGGGTTTTTAAAAATTTCAGATTAGCCTGAATTTCCTCTTCAGTATAAGTCTTAAGATAAATATCCTGTAAGGCTTGGGTGGTTTTTGGGTTGCTAATGAGCTGATTGCTCGAATCTTTTAAGAGTGAACCTAACTTTTTCGCGGCCTCTTTTTCTTTTGGACCTAAAGTTTTGATACCCGTGATATTACTAACGATCTGTTCTGCCTGTTGATCATAGTAAGGCGTTAATTCATCAATTGATTCTTTAAGCAGGTAATCAATTTGGCTCATTTGCATGAGTTCTTTAACTGAACTTAACTTGGCAGGAGAGGCAAACAAGCTTGTGGTAATACAGCTTAGACAAAGGCTGATTGAGAGATTTTTAAGGATAGGGCGAATAGTCATGAAATGACCTATATTCAATGTTTGGCGAGAGGGTGCTTCCATTAATAGCACAGATTGACGAAGTAATTGTTACAATTCTTTTCAGATTTTAAAATAAAAAAAGAATGCATAAAAAAAGCACCGAATTCGGTGCTTTTCTTGATTAGCCAGCTGCTGCATCGACTACTGGAATTTTTCCAATTTTCGCTTGCCAGATTTTTGGAGCTACTGCGTGAATTGAAGTACCGTTTACATCAACTGCAACAGAAACTGGCATATCTTCAACTACGAATTTGTAGATTGCTTCCATACCTAAGTCTGCAAACGCAACGACTTCAGCTTCACGAACAGCTTTAGATACGAGGTAAGCCGCACCACCAACTGCCATTAAGTAAGTTGCTTTGTTGTCTTTGATTGCTTCAATTGCTGTAGGACCACGGTCAGCTTTACCGATCATACCGAATAGGCCAGTATGTTCTAATACTTTACGTGTGAATTTATCCATACGTGTTGCAGTTGTAGGGCCAGCAGGACCAACGACTTCATCACCCACTGGATCAACAGGGCCAACGTAGTAAATAAATTTACCTTTAAGATCAACTGGTAATTCTTCGCCATTGTCGATCATTTCAACCATACGTTTGTGCGCAGCATCACGACCTGTGTACATTGTTCCGCTAAGAAGTAATGTGTCACCTGGTTTCCAAGAATCCATTTCTTCTTGAGTAATGGTATCAAGGTTTACGCGTTTAGACTGTGAAGAGTCCCAAGTTACAGATGGGTAGTCTTCAAGTTTTGGTGCTTGAATATGAGCTACACCTGTACCATCAAGCTGGAAGTGAGCATGACGAGTAGCAGCACAGTTAGGAATCATACCTACTGGTTTACCAGCAGCATGACATGGGTAATCTTTAATCTTAATATCAAGAACAGTCGTTAAACCACCAAGACCTTGAGCACCAATACCAAGTGCGTTTACTTTTTCAAAGATTTCGATACGAAGCTCTTCGATTTTGTTCTCTGGTCCACGACGAAGTAATTCGTCCATGTTAATTTCTTCCATGAGCGCTTCTTTAGCAAGCATCATGGCTTTTTCAGCAGTACCACCAATACCAATACCGAGCATACCCGGAGGACACCAGCCTGCACCCATTGTTGGAACAGTTTTAAGAACCCAGTCAACAATCGAGTCAGATGGGTTAAGCATCGCAAGCTTAGATTTGTTTTCTGAACCGCCACCTTTAGCAGCAACAGTAATATCTACTTTATTACCCGGAACGAGTTTGTAGTGAATTACAGCAGGGGTATTATCTTTTGTGTTTTTACGACCAAATGCAGGGTCAGCAAGTACAGATGCACGAAGAACGTTACTGTTTTCAAGGTAACCTTGGCGAACACCTTCATTTACTGCATCGTCTAAGCTCATCGTTAAATCAAATTTAACATCTAAGCCCACTTCAAGGAAAACGTTAACAATACCAGTATCTTGGCAAATTGGACGATGACCTTCCGCACACATGCGAGAGTTAATTAGAATCTGTGCAATTGCATCCTTTGCGGCTTTGTTTTCTTCGCGATCATAAGCACGGCTCATCGCTTGGATAAAGTCTTGCGGGTGATAGTACGAAATAAACTGTAGGGCGTCCTTGATCGATGTAATCAAGTCATCTTGTTTGATAATCGTTGTCATACCAGAAAATCTCTTGAGCGGGCTGTTAGCTAGCGGGCTAAATTATATGACAAAAAGACAGTGTTGTGGGAGATTGGTTGATCTTTTGACCGAAAGTCGCATAAGAACATATTGATGTGATTTAAAAGAGACAGATCGGAAAATTATTTATTTTTGAATGACTAAAATAAAAAAAGCCATTTGAGCGGACATCAAATGGCGAGAGGTAGTAAAGGTTAATTATATTAATTATTTGGCGGCGGCTTGCTGTTCTGCCTGAATTGCCGTTAACGCAATGGTAAAGACGATGTCATCTACCAATGCTCCACGAGACAAGTCATTGACTGGTTTGTTGAGGCCTTGCAGCATTGGACCTACACTGACTACATTTGCAGCACGTTGTACCGCCTTATAAGTTGTGTTGCCTGTATTTAAGTCTGGGAAAATAAATACATTTGCGCGGCCAGCAACGCGTGAGTCTGGTGCCTTTTGACGTCCTACGCTTTCAACTGAAGCTGCATCGTATTGAAGTGGACCATCAATCAGTAAGTCAGGACGACGTTGCTGCGCAATTTGAGTTGCTTGCTGTACTTTTTCAACATCAGCGCCTGTTCCGGAAGTACCAGTTGAGTAGCTGATCATGGCAATACGCGGGTCAATTCCAAAAGCTTTCGCTGAGTCAGCAGACTGAATTGCAATTTCAGCAAGTTGCTCTGCTGTCGGGTCTGGGTTAATTGCACAGTCGCCATATACATAAACTTCATCTGGTAAAAGCATAAAGAATATAGATGAAACTAGTGAATATTCAGGTGCTGTCTTGATGAGTTGGAATGCTGGGCGAACCGTATTTGCAGTGGTGTGTACCGCACCAGAAACTAAGCCATCGACTTGATCTAAGGCTAACATCATGGTGCCAAGCACTACGGTATCTTGAAGCTGTTCTTTCGCTTGAAGCTCGTTGAGTTTACCTTTACGTAGCTCAACCATTGGTGCAACGTATTGGTTACGAATACTATCAGGGTCGACAATTGCCAATTCAGCAGGTAATTCAATACCGCGTGCTTTTGCAACATCGTGCACAGCATCTGGTTTAGCTAACAAAATACAGTCAGCAATACCACGTGCCTGACAAATTGCCGCAGCTTGAATGGTGCGCGGTTCATCACCTTCAGGTAGCACAATCCGTTTTTTAGCTGCAATTGATTTTTGCACTAATTCATGACGGAAAGCCGATGGCGACAGGCGAGGGGTTGCGGCATTGTTGCTGTGCTGCTTAAGCCATTCAACATCAATATGACTTGAAACAAATCGAGTCACTTGCTCAGCACGTTCAGTGTCATCGGTTGGAATTTCATTACCAAAATTAGATAAACGCTGAGCAGTTTCAAGTGTGTTTAAACGGGTATGTAAAATTGGCAACCCTTGTTTAATCGCACTTTGACAAAACTCTAAAAGCTCTGGTGCTGGTGCTTCTCGTTCTGTAAGTACTAAACCTGCCAGAGGAATACCATTGCTGGTTGCCAAACTACTTGCGAGTAATACGTCGGTACGCTCAGATGCGCTAATAATCAATTCGCCTGCAATAAACTTATTCAGTTCATATTCAATGCTTGAAGCAATTAAACTCGAATGCAAAATACGACGTGTTTTCGCTTCACCTTGATGTACCCATTGCCCATCAATGACATTTGCAATATCGAGAGTTCTCGGTACGCTTAGCGTGTTACTAAAAGGAACAAGTCCAATAATCGGTAAATCACTAGAACCAAAATAACGATTATATTTTTGCAGTTCGGTCGTAAATTTTGCGATTTCTTCAGTCGGTCGTAATGATGGATCAAACGCAACAGGAATTTGTGCTGTTTCTTCAGTTAATCCACGGGTACGCATGAAAAGCACGCCGGCAGTACGATTTGATGTTGCTCCACCAAATTGACGTAAATGAGCATCTACTTTTTCTGCTGCTTTTTTCGGGTTTTGGATATCTGCTGTGCTGACCAGCACGACTTCTGCATCAAGTGCTTGTGCAAGACTTGCATTGAGCTCACTGGCAAAATGGTCTTGTCCGTTTGGTAATAAGCCTTCCACAATAATGACATCATGGTCTGCTGCAACACTACGATGAAGGCTAACCGCTTCTTCAAGTAATTCATCTACTTCCCCAGCGGCAATAAGCTGAGTTAATTTTTCATGCGAAATAGATTGAACAGTTTTACTTTGAAATAAATGACCAAATAATGAAGTGGTTCGGTCAAGATGCTCTTGGTCTTCTTGAGAAAATGGTTTTAAAAAGCCTGCTTTAATCCCGTTACAATCAAGTGCGTAAATCATGCCTAAGCAGGCAGAGGTTAAACCAACCCCTTCGCCTGTAGGAATCAATAAAATTGTATTCATATAAACCTATAAATAAACGAATATCGAGTTTTCGCTAAGCTCTAATTAAGCAAGGCTTGCTACAGATGCTGTATTTTCTGCTGCTTCAACAACTTGACGAGTTTCTTTGGCAATACGGCCTTCTTCATCTGTAGGAATGACCCAAATTTGAGGTCCTGTTCCGTTGTCGATTCGGCCTTCAGTGCCACGTTTTAGGTTGTTGTTTTGATCTTTATCAAGCTGCAAACCAAAATGAGGTAAATACGCTAAGGTTTTTTCACGAATATAAGCTGAGTTCTCGCCAATACCGCCCGTGAAGATTAAGCCGTCTAAAGTTGGCAAACCACAGCTTAATGCAGCAAGTGATTTTGCTAGGCGATAGCTAAACACTTCAATTGCAAGACTAGCATCTTCGTTGCCATTTTCAGCAGCTTCAATGACTGTACGCATGTCGTTAGAGAGTTGTGATAAGCCTAGTAAGCCACTTTCGTTATTTAAAACTTTATCAATTTTAGCCAAGTCCCAACCGAGATTTTTCGCAAGGAAGCTATGTAAGCTTGGATCAACGTCACCACTACGTGTTCCCATCACTACACCTTCAAGTGGAGTAAGACCCATAGAAGTATCAACACTTTGTCCATTCCATACTGCGCAAGTTGAACTGCCGTTTCCTAAGTGGGCTGTTAACCATCCACCTTTTTTCAGGTTACCTGCCAGCTCACTCGCTTTATCAGACACATACGCATGGCTTGTGCCATGGAAGCCATAACGGCGGACGTTATGGTCAGTATATAAAAATTTAGGAATTGCATAACGGTATGCATGCGGTGGCATGGTTTGATGGAAGGCAGTGTCGAATACGGCAACTTGAGGTAATTCAGGGAATAGACGTACGGTTGCATCAATACCAATTAAATGTGCTGGGTTGTGAAGTGGGGCTAAAGGTGTCGCAGCACGAATACGTTCAATAATTTCAGGAGTGAGTAATTCTGCTTTGGTTAAACTACCACCGTGTACAACACGATGTCCGATTGCTTGCGGTTTGTAGTTGGCAAGACGTGCAAGTAAAGTTTCTAAAGCTTTGGCATGGTCAGCATAAGGGATTGAAAGTTCAAGTGGTTCACCACCTACTGTAATTCCCTTAATACGAGCATCAGCTGCCCCCAAGTTTTCTGCTAAACCGTAAATACGATCTTCACGACGCTCTGAAACTAGTGCGTATTTAATAGATGAAGAGCCGCAATTGATAACTAATACTGATGTAGCCACGTTGAAATACCCAAGTCCTGATTTAAAATAGTTTTCCTAACTTCCTATTCAAGATGTATTATTTTTTGATACAGATTGAACGGGTTGTCATGTTTTAACATGTGTTGTTTTTCTGTCCAAGATAGACTTTAGCCCATTAGACTTAAGCACTATCGACCATCAAATTATTTGTAACTAACATTTGTCCAGTATAAAGCTTAACCACTGTATTCCTTGTTTTTTTATACGTGTAGAAACGAGTTTTTTGTATATATTTATGAAAGGTAAATTTCTATTTAATGTATTTTTCAAATATTTGGTATAAATTTTTTAAGAAAAAAGAAGTGCTGTTATTTTAATCAAACTATAGGGGAGTATTACAAATAATATACGTAAATGAAATTAAATTTTAATCGTTTATATATAGGTTAAAATATATAAATCATAAACATTTTTAATATAAAACTTAGTATAAAAAAGCCGGTATAAATACATTTATAAGAATATTTTATTGCTTTGATATTATGAGAATTTTCTCGTAGTTATTAGAAGCTAATATACCAGTAAATATAGTCAAAAATAAAACCAGCTTCTTGTTTAAAACTTAAACATAATTTGTATTTAATACCCATGCTCCGGTATTACCGTAAAATTTACTAGGGCTTGCATGTCGCTTTTTGCCTTAATAATATTGTTCCTTCCCCTTATCAAATGATGATGAAATATATCATTTGGTCTATTTTTATGTTCCGGCTTATCCGGTTGTACAGGAGCGTCCAGCATGGACTTGCCGAATCCAGTATTGGCAAAAGTGACCGAGCGTGTAATCGCACGTAGTCAAAAAACTCGTTCTGCATATTTACAACGTATTGAACATGCACAAGGCAAATTTCCTGCTCGTGGAGCACTTTCATGTGCCAATCTGGCTCATGGTTTTGCCAGTATGGACGATAATGAAAAATTAATTATTAAAGTAGGCCGTGAACCAAATATTGGCATCGTATCTTCATACAACGAAATGCTGTCGGCTCACGCACCGTATAAAACATTTCCAGATTTAATTAAAATAGCCGCTCGTGAGAATGGCGGCGTGGCACAGTTTGCAGGTGGTGTGCCTGCGATGTGTGACGGTATTACCCAAGGTAATGCTGGCATGGAACTATCTTTGTTCTCTCGTGAAACCATTGCGATGAGTACAGCGATTGCATTGTCTCATAACATGTTTGACGCAGCTTTATGTCTTGGTGTTTGCGACAAGATCGTGCCGGGCTTGCTCATTGGTGCTTTGCAGTTTGGCTATTTACCTACTATTTTTGTGCCAGCTGGCCCAATGACCAGTGGTCTATCTAACGATGAGAAAGCCAAAATTCGTCAGCAATTTGCAACGGGTCAGGTTGGCCGAGATGCTTTGTTAGAAGCTGAGTCAGCTGCTTATCATGGGCAAGGGACTTGTACTTTTTATGGTACAGCCAACAGTAATCAGATGCTGATGGAAGTCATGGGCTTGCATTTGCCAAGTGCCGCATTTGTTCATCCTCATACACCATTACGTGATGCACTCACCGCAGAAGCAGCGATTCGTGTACTTGATTTAACAGTTGAGCGTGGAAACTACACGCCGATTGGTCATGTGGTCGATGAAAAAGCAATTATAAACGGTATTGTGGCTTTACTCGCGACTGGTGGTTCAACCAACCATACTTTGCATTTGATTGCGATTGCTCGTGCCGCTGGCATCTTGATTGACTGGGATGACTTCGATGAGTTGTCAGCTGTTGTTCCATTACTCGCAAAAATCTATCCAAATGGTAAAGCTGATGTAAACCATTTCCAAGCTGCAGGTGGGGTCGCTTTCCTCATTCGTAATCTACTTGAAGCTGGTTTGTTGCATAACGACGTAACGACTGTGGCTGGTAAAGGTTTACAGCACTACACCAAAGAACCAAAACTGATTGATGGCAAGCTCACTTGGGTTGACGGTGTGGTTCAAAGCCTTGATGACAAAGTTCTACGTAGCATTGATGCGCCGTTTCAACCAGATGGTGGCTTGCGTTTAATGCAAGGTCGCCTTGGCCGTGGCGTAATCAAGATTTCTGCTGTTGCGCCAGAACACCGTAAAGTTAAAGCTCCAGCAATTGTGTTTGATTCTCA
This sequence comes from Acinetobacter sp. WU_MDCI_Abxc222, assembly GCF_025514755.1. NCBI lineage: Bacteria > Pseudomonadati > Pseudomonadota > Gammaproteobacteria > Moraxellales > Moraxellaceae > Acinetobacter > Acinetobacter sp. WU_MDCI_Abxc222. The sequence goes on along the minus strand of NZ_JAHPVG010000004.1, from coordinate 122,085 downwards.
AGAAGCAGTGCAAGCTGCATTTGATCGTGGTGAATTACACCGAGACTTTATTGCAGTTGTTCGTTTCCAAGGTGCGCGTGCTAACGGTATGCCTGAATTGCATCGTTTAACGCCTGTGTTGGGTGTTTTACAAGATCAAGGTTTCCACGTTGCTTTAGTCACTGATGGGCGTATGTCTGGTGCTTCAGGCAAAGTTCCTGCGGTGATTCATTTATCTCCAGAAGCCTTACTAAATGGGCCGATTGCTAAAGTTCAAACAGGAGATATGTTAATCATTGATGCCGAAGCTGGCGTACTCGATGTTGAAATAGATGATGATGTATGGCAGTCGCGCCCTGTTGCACAGCCAGAACATCAGGCAGAAAACGAAGTTGGCTTTGGCCGTGAATTATTTGGTGTTTTCCGTGCTGCTGCTGCGCCAGCTGAACATGGGGCATCTGTATTTGGTGCATTGGTTGGTGAAAATTCACCAGAGCAGATTTGAATCAAAGGAACTGAAAAATAATGATTAAAATTGAAGATATCGTCAAATTAGGCCCAGTCATCCCTGTATTGGCATTTGATTCTGCCGAGGAAGGTGAAGATGTATCACGTGCTTTACATGCAGGTGGCGTAAAAGTTCTTGAGATTACCTTACGTACTGCTGCTGGTCTTGCTGCTATCGAGCGGGCTAGCCAATTGGCTGATGACATTGTGGTGGGTGTGGGAACGATTACCAAGCCAGAACACTGTGCTCAAGCCAAAAAAGCAGGTGCTCAATTTGGGGTATCCCCTGGTTTGACTAAAGATCTGCATTTGGCTGCGCAAGATGCTGGCTTACCTCTATTGCCGGGTGTGATGACACCAAGTGACCTGATTCAAGCGATTGAATTGGGTTATGACATTGTGAAGTTCTTTCCAGCTCAACAAGCAGGTGGTGTTGAGATGCTAAAAGCATTTTATGGTCCATTTTCAAACTTGCGCTTTTGTCCGACTGGTGGAATTACGGCAGAGTCAGCGCCAGATTTCTTAAAACAACCTAACGTGGTTTGTGTAGGTGGTTCATGGTTAACACCTAAAGCTACTGTAGCTGCACAAGACTGGGCTGAAATTACTCGCTTGGCACAAATTGCGAGTCAGTTGAGAGCTTTGTAAATGTAGACAATATTTATAAAAAATGAAGTGCATTCTATGTGCTTTAAAGGCTGTATTGATGTGACCAGTTTGTGCTGGTCACACCTAAATATAAAAATTTAATGTCTTAACAGTAGGAATTACTGTGGTTGAAGACCCTTGTTTAGGCAGTGTGCCTAAATAATTATTCCAAGGAGAAGTGTCCCATGGAGACGGTTCAGGGTGGCATGTTACTGATCTACACTGCAATCGCGATTATTGCTTTAGTGGTCATGATCGCGAAGTTTAGAATTTATCCATTTTTAGTTCTTATTATTGTTTCACTCGGTTTAGCCTTGGCTGTTGGCATGCCAATGGGTGATATTGTTAAGTCTTATGAAGCCGGTACAGGTAAAACCTTAGGTCACCTTGCGATTGTAATCGCACTAGGAACGATGCTCGGTAAAATGATGGCCGAGTCTGGTGGTGCAGAGCGAATAGCAATTACTTTAATTAAGTGGTTTGGTGAGAAAAATATTCACTGGGCCATGATGTTTATTGCCCTTATTGTTGGCCTTCCCGTATTTTTCGAAGTAGGTTTCGTTCTACTCATTCCAATTGCATTCAACATTGCTAAACGGACAGGCAAATCTTTATTAGTTGTTGGCCTGCCAATGGTTGCCGGTTTATCGGTTGTGCATGGCTTAATTCCACCACATCCAGCAGCATTGTTGGCAGTACAGGCTTATCATGCTGATATTGGTAAAACGATTGCTTATAGTCTGATCGTTGGTGTGCCAACAGCTATTGTTGCTGGACCATTGTATGCACTTTGGATTAATAAATACGTTAAATTGCCCGAAAATAATCCGTTAGCGAAGCAGTTTATTGAAGCAGATACGAATAGAACTCGTGAGCTACCAAGCTTTGGGATTACCTTATTCACAATTATGCTGCCTGTAGTATTAATGTTGGTTGGAAGCTGGGCTGATCTGTTCTTTGCACCACAGACTTTCGCAAATGATTTGCTACGTTTTATTGGTACTTCTGATATCGCATTACTCATTGCCGTACTGGTCAGCTTTATTACCTTTGGTACGATGCAGGGCTTTAACCGTGAACAAATTGAAAAATTCTGCGGTGGATGTTTAGCTTCTATTGCAGGGATTATGTTGATTGTAGGTGCTGGTGGTGGTTTTGGCGGCATTTTGCGTGACACTGGTATTTCTAATGAGATTGTCTCTACAGCGTTGAAAGCAAACCTGTCGCCGTTGTTGTTGGGTTGGTTTGTTGCAGCATTAATTCGTTTGGCAACAGGTTCTGCAACGGTGGCTATGGCTACAGCGTGTAGCATTGTTGCTCCAATTGCAGCTACGGCTGGTGTCGCAGTTAGACCAGAACTTTTAGTGCTTGCGACGGGTTCAGGTTCATTAGTTTTCTCACATGTAAATGACGCAGGATTCTGGTTAATCAAAGAATATTTCGGTATGACAGTGGGACAGACGCTCAAGACTTGGTCGGTATTGGAAACGATCATTTCAGTGTTGGGTTTATCTTTCACGCTACTGCTTAGCACTATTTTATAATTAAAGGTGAGTAATCCATGATTGTGATTGCAATGGGTGTCTGTGGAACAGGTAAAACCCTAATTGGTGAATTGTTATCAGAGCGTTTGGCTTGTGAGTTTCTTGATGGAGATACGCTTCATTCAGCTGCAAATAAAAGTAAGATGAGCCAAGGCATTCCTTTAACTGATGAAGACCGCTTGCCATGGTTACAGGCAATTCGTCAGGTCATTGAAACCAAACAAAGAGACGGTGAAACAGCTGTATTTACATGCTCATCTTTAAAGCGAATGTATCGCGATATTTTAAGAGGGCAGGATCAGAATGTTAAGTTTGTGTACCTAAAAGGCTCTTATGAGTTATTACAGCAAAGACTGGCAGAAAGATCTGGTCATTTTTTTGACCCGGCGTTGCTACAAACACAGTTAGATACGTTGGAAGAACCTGATATGAATGAAGCAATTGCTATTGATATTGCTCTCACACCAGAACAAATCATTGAGCAAGTCATTCAGAAGCTAGGAATGACTGATAATGTGTGTCGGGGGTAAATTCATCTAGAAAGATTATCAACGCTTTAAGTTATTCACCTTGTGATTTACGGTTCAAGCAAGGTGAATACGGATAATAATAGTGATATTGACCCGAAAAAGACCTGATTACAGTGGACAGTTCGGGGATATATAAAAGACATACGAATAATAAGGTATTAAGAAGAATGAATCAGTTAAATAATTTACAGCATAAATTCCCAGTAGAGGACAGTATTCCTGAAAGTGTGCGTCTGCCTTCTCAAATTCATCAGCGTGTCTCACTAGTGGATGGTGAGTTGAGGTTGTGGGCTGGTGCAACCAAGAAAACATTATCTCCAATCTGGATTCAGCAGCCTGACGGTAGCCTACAGCAAGTTGAACTTGGTAGTTATCCAGTCATGGGTGAAAAAGAAAGTGATGAAGCGTTAGAGGCAGCGGTACGAGCTTACAACAATGGTCGTGGCGAATGGCCAATGATGAAGGTTGGTGAGCGTATTGCCTGTATGCAAAATTTTATTCAGCGCATGGTGGAGCAGCGAGATCTGATCATTAAGCTGATCATGTGGGAAATTGGTAAAAGCTTGGCTGATTCAGAGAAAGAGTTTGACCGTACGATTACCTATATGCGTCAAACGATAGATGCTCTGAAAGATCTGGATAATGCTAACTCTCGCTTTGTCATGGCTGAAGGTACGATTGGTCAAATTCGTCGTACTCCACTAGGTGTCGTGTTGTGTATGGGGCCATACAACTACCCACTGAATGAAACTTTTGCGACTCTGATCCCAGCCATGCTGATGGGTAATACCATCATTTTTAAACCACCTCAATTTGGGACCTTGTTGTTCGAACCATTACTAGAAGCATTTCGTGACTCATTTCCAAAAGGTGTGATCAATACCATTTATGCACCAGGTTCTTTAGTGGTGCCGCATTTGCTGGCATCTGGGCAAATTAATGTGCTGGCACTGATTGGTTCTAGTAAAGTAGCTGATCACTTGAAGAAGCAACATCCTAAATCTCACCGTCTGCGTGCAATTTTGGGGTTGGATGCGAAGAATGCAGCTATTATTCTGCCGGATGCCGACTTGGATCTGACAGTGAAAGAGTGTCTGCTGGGTGCATTGTCATTTAATGGTCAGCGTTGTACCGCGCTCAAAATGCTGATGGTACATCGCTCGATAGCCGATGAATTTGTTAACCGCTTAACGACTGAACTAGCTAAACTGAAAGTGGGTATGCCATGGGAAAAGGGTGTATTTATTACGCCGCTACCTGGTATGCACCGTACAGCCTACATGACTGACGTCATTGAAGATGCCGTGGCTAAAGGGGCTCAAGTAGTTAATCCGGAAGGTGGTGAATTCTGCAAAACAATGTTCTATCCTGCCGTAGTTTATCCAGTGACTGAGGGGATGAGACTGTATCGTGAAGAACAGTTCGGTCCAGTGATACCAGTCTCTGTTTATGATGACATTGAAACTGTGCTGGACTATGTCACTACTTCTGATCATGGGCAGCAGGTGAGTATTTTTGGTAGCGACCCTGAGCAAATTGGTCATTTAGTTGATCCGTTGGTCCATCAGGTCTGTCGTGTAAACATCAATTGTCAATGTCAGCGTGGCCCTGATGTATTCCCGTTTGGTGGTCGTAAAGATTCTGCGGAAGGCACACTTTCTGTACATGATGCACTTCGAGCATTCTCTATTCGTTCTATGATTGCTGCTAAACAGACAGATGACAGCAAAGGCATGTTGGCCTCTATGGTGTCTGAACACTACTCTAAATTTGTGAATACTGACTTTATTTTCTAATAAATATACGATTAAGAAAAACCAGCCTTCGGGTTGGTTTTTTATAGTGACTCATAACTTGAATAATAAAAAACGCCTGATCAAGATCAGGCGTTTTTGTTTAAACCAATAGATTAATTATTGACGAATTTGACCGTCACCTAAAACAATCCATTTTTGAGAAGTTAAGCCTTCTAAACCAACTGGACCACGAGCATGAATTTTATCTGTAGAGATACCAATTTCTGCCCCTAAGCCATATTCGAAACCGTCAGCAAAACGAGTTGAAGCATTAATCACAACTGAGCTTGAATCTACACGAGCTAAGAATTGACGAGCTAAAGTGTAGTTTTCAGTCACAATTGCATCAGTGTGATGTGAACCATATTTGTTGATATGGTCAATTGCTTCATCAATACCGCTAACAACTTTAACAGCAAGAATTGGCCCTAGATATTCGGTATACCAATCTTCTTCTGTTGCAGGTTTTACAGATGCGCCCAAAATGCGACGTGTTTCTGGACAACCGCGAAGTTCAACTTGTTTTTCAGCATAAAGTTCAGCAATGCGTGGTAAGAAAACATCTGCAATTTTTTCATCAACGAGCAGAGTTTCCATCGCATTACAAACGCCATAACGATGTGTTTTTGCATTTAAGGTAATTGGTAAAGCTTTTTGCAAATCTGCTTGTGCTTCAACAAATACATGGCAGTTACCATCAAGATGTTTAATCACCGGAATACGCGCTTCGTTGGTTACACGCTCAATCAAGCTTTTACCGCCACGTGGAACGATTACATCTACATATTCAGCCATGGTGATGAGATGGCCAACAGCTGCACGGTCAGAAGTTTCAATGACTTGTACTGAATGCTCAGGTAAACCGGCAACTTTTAAACCATGCTTAATTGCTTCTGCGATTGCTTTATTTGACTCGAGTGCTTCTGAACCACCACGTAAAATAATGGCATTGCCCGATTTAATCGCTAAAGATGCAGCTTCAAGTGTTACGTTTGGACGTGATTCGTAAATCATACCAACCACACCCAAAGGTACACGCATTTTTCCAATTTGAATGCCTGTGGGGCGATATGCAAGATCAGTGATTTCCCCAATCGGATCGACCAGTGCAATCACATCTTTTAAACCTTGCAACATGCCTTTAATACGTGCAGGTGTAAGCTCAAGACGATCAAGTAAGGCACTGTCGAGCTGGTTGCTACGACCTTTATCCATGTCGATTTGATTCGCTGCCAAAATAGCTGCCTGATTATTTTCTAAAGCAGTATAAATAGCAGAGAGCGCATGATTTTTTAGTGAGGTAGAAGCACTTGTAAGGACACGAGAAGCCTCGCGTGCTTGTTGCCCAACTTTTTGCATATATTGTTCAATTGAATCTTGCATAGCATTTTTTAATCATTTACCAATGACTACGATAGTAGCAGTCAAATGCGGAACAATGAATGGCTTTTTTTCAAAAATGTGACCGCTATAAAAAAACATTTAAATATTTTGCAAACTATTAGCGGCTTAAACAAGATGAGCGGTCATTTCAGCGATTGCGTATATTTCAGACAATTGTTTAGAATGTTATTGTGCAATACAAACTAATACAAATTTTAAAGATTTGTGCATAAAAGATTACGTGTTCAAGAAGGAACTCTTGCAGCATAAAAAAATTACAGCAAGGAGGAAGCAAGGATATGAATTCCATTATTCAAATGGATTCGGAGATCAACCAAGCTTATGCCGGTTTTGGCTTTTTCGATATCTACCATAGAGATAGTTTTAAGCAACCTGCTCGTACAACATGGATTGACGGTTGGAAAATTGAATATATGGCAATTGCCGATCCAAAAACGATTCACAAAACACCGATTGTGATTGTTGGTGGTGCTTTCCAGAATTTTAATTCTTATAAATATTGTGTTGAACAGTTGTTTGAAAGTGGTCCTGTTATTTTAATCGATTTACCTTCGATGGGTGCAAATCAGCAAATTACTAATCGCGATACAGGAGTATCTGCGGGAACTTTAGAATTACCTGATTTATCTGAAATGTTAGGACGTTGGTTAGATATCGTTGGAATACAAAAAGTTTCTGTGATGGGAATGTCTTTAGGGTCCGTGATTGCCTCTTGTTTTGCTCATCATCGTCCCGACCTGATGGATCGTATGATCTTGATGGGGGTTATGCAAAAGACTCGTAAAAGTTGGCGAATGATTTTGGAAGAATCGCTCAAACTCATGCAAGAAAACCGTATGGAAGAGTTTGGGCAAGCTGTCATTTTGTATTTGGTGAATCATGCAAAATTAGAAAAAACTCGTATGTCACCAACTGCTAAGAAGTTGTTTTTTAGACAAATGGCTGAATTTACGGGGACTGAGCGGGAGCGTTATGAAATTAACTGTAATCGCCTTTTGCGTTTAACAGATGTACCTATCCCAGAGTGCAAAACGCTAGTTGCAGCAGGGCAATACGATAGTTTTACTCTGCCTCATGAAAATGCCAATTTTGCGTTGCAATGTCCTGATATGGAATTTGCCCTTATTGCAAACGCAGATCATGTACCGCAGCTACAGCGTCGTAAAGAAACTATGAGTTTGTTTACTTCATTTTTAAAAGGTGAATCTATCCAAAATCTGGATGGCATTATTCCAATGACGCGTGATCAAATGCAAAAAATGGAACGTCGTGGTGAGGAGCGAGTCCCAGTTTTACAACCGCATACTCAACTTACCCATAGAGAGTTTGATGTACAGGTCCCTGTATCAATTGTTGATGTGACTTTCTTCGGTATGTATTTAAAAATGAATGATGTTTCGCAGCTTGATTTTGTGAATGACCATCCACGCGATTTGGCACTTCATTTAGAAGATGAAGAAGGTAGTTTTGCGATTGAGTGCTTAATTTTTGAAAGTACAGCGCAGGGTATTCGAGCTTTATTTAAACATGGTAGTTTTGAGCTTGCTGATCGGTTAAGCCGTTTTATTGCTCGTCAAAAACAAGCAGCTTAATAATATATTTATAGATGGGAGCTCGTTTATTTCGAGCTTCCATTTTTTTATATTTATTATTTTATTTGAGAATGAATAATCCAGACTAAATCGCCTAAATGCTCTTCATGGTTATCTTGAGAAACTTGCCCAAAGAATATTTGTGGCTGTTCAATAGTAACCTGCTCAAACTCTGTATCTTTAAAAAAGTCTTTAACCTCTTGTGGACTTTTGAAATGAAAACTAAAAGAACTGCGAGACATTATTTTAAGTAACTTACTACTATTCCAAATAATACTGGCGAGTTTGTTTTTAATGGGTTCAGGATATAAGTCGGTTAAATAGTGAAGCTTTTTAAAAGTGGCACCATAGTGGCCAATCGCTTGGATCAGTTGTTTTAATAAAACTTTATCAAAATAGTTAATCAAGCCTTCACTGATTACAACCAATGGGCGGCTAGGGTCAAATACCTCAAATGCTTGTGCAAAAGCTTCTGTAAATAAATCAACTGATAAAATTTCAGGCGCATTCTTTTCAATTTGTTGTAACGCATTTTGTTTGGTTTGTGCCATATCGGGCAAATCAAGCTCCCGATAGGTAATAGAAGGGTAATGCTGCCTAAACCACCAGCCACGTGGCGACAGGCCACATGCTATTTCTAGAACTTGTAAATCAGGATTTTTTTGAATTAATTTTTCTAAATGATGATCAAGCATGGTGTGGCGTTGTTTTAGTGTAGTGCGCATGCTGCCACCCACATATTTCTCTGCCCATGATTCTAGCGGGTGAACTAAATAAGCCAGTGATTTGCCTTTGGTTGTGGCAAGTGCTTCATGAGAAATCCCCATTTGATACCAGATATAACCCGTATAGTGGGCTGTAAAAGAGATGTGGCGGTGTTTTGAAAGTTGTTGTGTCATTCGTCCTGAACTCGATTTATTGTTTTTGTGTGTTTTGACTGATGATCAAGATCATCAGTCAAATATAGGTTTAACTCAATTTAGATCGAATTTTTAAACTCTTCAATGGCTGTTTTGACAGCTTGCCACTCATTTCCAAGCGATAAAGTTTCACCAATCTGAATTTGTGGAATTTGGCCACGCATGCGTTCTAAACGCTGTTGATTTGGTAGTGCTAAGTTTGTAATACCTTCGAGCGCTGTACAGGCTGCACTTCGATCATTACACACCAACCCCATGTCACACCCAGCTGCTAGAGCAGCCTGAATACGAGCATCCGCACCACCTGCGACACATGCAGCCTGCATACTTAAGTCATCAGAGAAAAGTACACCATTAAAATTCAAACGTTTGCGTAGAACTTCTTGAATCCAGAAAGGTGAAAAACCTGCTGGATTTGGATCAACTTGATCATAAATCACATGTGCAGGCATGAGTGCATCTAGCTGAGGCATAAGCTTAATGAAGCTTTGCATATCATGGTTGTAAATTTCGTCATAGCTACGACTGTCGATTGCGGCCGCAACATGAGAGTCAGCTTTTACTGAACCGTGACCCGGGAAGTGCTTGCCTGTATTTGCCATGCCGGCTTTTTTCATACCTTGCATAAATGCGCCTGCAAGCGGGGCAATATCATCAATATTTTTAGAGAAGCCACGGTCACCAATTACATCACTAATAGCATTTAGGTCTAGAACTGGCGCAAAACTGAAATCGATGCCGACAGCAAGAACTTCAGTTGCCATTAACCAGCCGCACTGCTCAGCCAGTTCAAGTGCTTTTTGGGGTTGAGTTAAATATAACTCTCCGAAACGACCCATGGCTGGTAATAGGGTGAAACCTGATCTTAGGCGCTGAACTCGGCCACCTTCTTGGTCAACAGCAATCAAAATATCTGGGCGAATTTGACGCATATGGTCGGTTAAAGCACGCACTTGTTGTGGAGATTCAATATTTCGTGCAAATAAAATCATGCCACCGACTTGCGGAGCGCGTAATAGTTCAATATCTTCTTGAGTAAGTTCTGTGCCGGCGATGTCCAGCATCAATGCGCCAATCATATTGGTTCCATTTGAATTTTGATTGAAAAACAATAAGCGAATTTTGCAATGTTTTGCTACATTTTGTCAGTACAGAATATGATAAAACTACACGGTATAAACAATTTAGTTGGTTAAGATTTTGAATCTGCTTAGTTCATATCGAAAACAGAGCGTGTAAGATAGGAACACCCAAGGAAGTATTAAAAATTTATGAAACTTCAAACTATAGCTTGTGCAGTAGCGATCGCGACTGGCGGTTTATTCTTCTCTCATACGATGAATGAAGCGAGAGCAGCAACCAATACTGCTGCGGTTTCTCAATCGATCCAGCCAACGCAAGAACAGGCTTTGGTAGCTCGCCAACTGGCAACTTTAGTAGATCGCCAACATTATTTAAATATGCGTCTGGATGCGACCACATCAAATCGTATTCTGGATATGTATTTAGATAGTCTTGATCCAGATCACTCACTATTTCTAGATTCTGAAGTTCAAAATTATAAAAAACTATATGGTTCAAATTTTGGTGCTTCATTAAAAGCGGGGAATTTAACTGGACCGTTTGCAATTCATCAGCAATATCGTGAACGCTTAAAACAATTTTATGAGTTCATGTTAGCTGAGTTAAAACAACAGCAAAATTTAAAGCAGCCAAATAGCTATATTGAAGTTGATCGTGAAAAAGCACCGTATTTTAAAACGACTGCTGAGCAACAAAACCATTGGCGCAAAATGTTGGTTTCACAGTTAATCAACTTAACCATTAGCCGTGAAGAAGAGCAGGCGAAACAAAAAGCGCTTAAAGAAAATCCTTCACTTGCTGATGGTCAGGACTTAACTGGCCCAGAAGATTTAACACCAGCTCAAACGTTAACTAAACGTTATACGCGTCAGCTTGAAAGAATTAGTCGTGTAAAAAGCGATGACGTCTTGGACAAAACTTTAAATGCAATGTTGGCGACCTATGATCCACATAGTAACTATTACCCGCCAATTGATGCGATCGAACTTAATCGCCAAACTACTTTGCAGCTCGAAGGTATTGGGGTGTCGATTCGTCCAGAACGTGGCAACGAAGATTACACAAAGATTGAAACCATTGTAGAAGGTGGTCCTGCAAGTAAGTCTGGTCAAGTGAAATCAGGAGATCGAATCATTGGTGTCGCCCAAGAAGGCGAGAAAATGGTTGATGTGATTGGCTGGACAAGTTCTGAAATTGTTGGACTCATTCGTGGTAAACGTGGAACAAAAGTCACGTTAAAACTTCTTGGCGCTGGCGCATCAATGAGTCAGGCACGTAACGTGACATTAGTACGTGATGTTATCCAAGAGGAAGATGCTGGTGTTCGTTCACGCACAGTTGAAGTGACACGTGATGGTAAAAAGCATGTGTTGGGCGTAATTGAAATTCCATCATTCTATTTCGACTATCGTTCACGTCGTGCAGGTCAACAATACCGTTCAGTTTCTGAAGATACTGCAAATGCTTTTGAAGCGCTAAAAGCGAAGAAAGTAGAAGGTATTATTATTGACTTACGTAATGACCCAGGTGGCTCATTAGAAGAAGTTGCACGTATGTTGGGTCAGGTGATTAAGTCTGGTCCGGTGGTGCAAATTCGTGATGGCAATGGCAACGTAAGCGTGTTTGAAGATAACGATGGCGGTCAGCAAATTTATACAGGCCCACTCGCGGTATTGGTGAACTTGGCATCTGCATCGGCAAGTGAGATTTACTCTGCTGCAATTCAAGATTATGAGCGCGGTATTATTATTGGTAGTACAACAACTGGTAAGGGTACAGCTCAGGTACAACTTGATACTCTGGCATATGGTCAAGCAACTTTAACTCAGCGTAAGTTCTATCGTATTACTGGTGGTAGTACACAAAATAAAGGTGTAGTGCCAGACATTAAACTCGTTGATATCTATAACGAAGAGTTTGGTGAGCGTAAATCGAAGAATGCATTGAAGTGGGACACAATTCCTACTGCACCATTTAAACGTGAAGGTTCTGTTCAGCCTTATGTGACAAAGTTGTCTCAATTCTCTGAACAACGTGTTGCCAATGATGCTCAGTTTAAATATCTAAATAAACGTACTGCGATTGCTAAGGTGACGAGTGATCAAAAACAAGTGGTACTTGATATTGATAAGCGCCGTGCTGAATTACTTGGTTTAGAGAAACAAACTTTAGATGCAGAGAATGAACGCCGTGCTGCAACGGGTCAAAAGCCTTTTGCAAACTGGGAAAGCTATCAAGCTTCATTAGATGCTCTAGCTGAATCTCGCGCTAAAATGAAAGCATCGCAACGTCCAGCGTTACCAGAAGAAGAAACTTTTGTGACTGAAGCTGCTAATGTACTCATGGATTATGCAAAATTGCAAAATCGCTAATAGTTACTAGAATTTAAGAGAAAGCATGCTGTCATCAGTGTGCTTTTTTTATTTTTCATGTCAGTAAACTGTCATGCATTTATCATCAAAATGTCAAAAAAACTGCTTAATCTTTAAGCATGAAAATAAATACATTGATGGATGGCGCTATGCAAAGTTCATACGCGACAGCACTATTAAAACAACAGCAACTTCCTGAAAGCTTCCAATTCTTTTTTAAACAAAAGCAGCAGCTATCTAATGCACATTCATTGCATGATTTGGTGCGCCCACGTTTAAAAATTGCGATTGTGACGGAAACTTGGCCACCCGAAATCAATGGTGTGGCACTATCATTATTACAGTTATGCCAAGGTTTACAAAAACAGGGGCATAAGATTTTACTGATTCGCCCAGAGCAAAAAGCAAAATGCCATGACTTTACACCAGAGCAAGAATGTTTGGTTATGTCGCAGGCGATTCCCAAGTATCCAACTTTACAATTTGGTTGGCCACAATATTTAAAAGTATCGAAAGCTTTTGAAAAGTTTGTCCCAGATGTCGTGCACATTGTGACTGAAGGGCCATTAGGTTTAACTGCCATGCAAGCTGCTAAGGCAAAAGCTATTCCAGTTTCTAGTGGCTTTCATTCACCATTTCAAGACTTTAGTCGATTCTTTGATTTGGCTTTTTTAGTCAAACCGATTCAAAAATATCTGTGCTGGTTTCACAATAACACTCAAGTAACTTGTGTGCCGAGTAAAGATACTCAAGAAGCATTACGAGGTTTCGGTATTACTTGTCCACTGGTTGTCGTTGGGCGTGGCGTAGATACAACAAGATTTTCACCGAAGCATCGCTCTGAAAATTTGCGAAAACAATGGGATGCTGATGAGAATACTCGCGTTATGCTTTATGTGGGGCGTTTGTCACCGGAAAAAGAAGTGCAAGTACTTATTGAAAGTTACGCGAACCTGCAAAGCATTCAGCTACATAAAACTAAATTAGTGATTGTGGGAGATGGCCCAGATTTTGCTCGTTTAAAGTCACTACCTGAAGCGAAGGGTGTTATCTTTACCGGAAGTCTGAGAGGTCAAGATTTGGCTGCTGCCTATGCGAGTGCAGATGTATTTGTATTTGCGAGTCAAGTTGAAACGTTTGGTAACGTAGTTTTAGAGGCAATGGCAAGCGGTTTACCAGTTATAGCGTATGATTATGCATGTGCACATCAATACTTAACACATGGTGTGAATGGCTGGTTAAGCCCACTTGGACAAAAAAACCACTTTATACAACAAATTTATCAGCTTCCTTCGGTACAACAACTTAGAGAAATGGGCGTACAAGCCTGTCATAAAGTACAGCAAAGCGGTTGGCAACTTCCGGTTCAGCAATTGGAGCAGGCATTTTATCAGGTAGTGAAGGAGCCCTCGTTGGACTTCACCTAAGTATCCTAAGATAGGAGAATGACCATGAAATTTAAGAATGCAAAAATAAAAATACTCGATTTAGACTTGAGAGGCTGTTTATATCTGAACAATTTCTCTCACTCACAGCGTGTTGCCCTTTTTTTCAAAATTATCAGTCGTGTTGGTGATGGTCCGTTTTGGTATCTAATGCTGGCAATCGTGTGGGGTATGCAAGGCATTACCTATAGTTTGCAAATCATCTACTTGTTATTAGGTGGTTCTGTCGGCACAGCAATTTATAAATTTTTAAAACATAAAACCACGCGGCCACGTCCTTATCAGGTGCATCAGGTGATTGTGCTCGGTGAAAGACCGCTTGATCATTTTAGTTTTCCATCAGGCCACACACTTCATGCGGTCATGGTGACAATTGTATTGGGTTACATTCAGCCAGTTCTGCTTGCGGCGATGTTTCCTTTCATGGTGCTTGTCGCTTTGTCTCGTATGGTACTGGGTCTTCATTATCCAAGTGATGTGATTGTTGGTGCGCTAATTGGTGCAGCGGTCGCGGCTACGATTATTTTTGTGGCGCCATTATTGAACATCGCTTTATAAGCATCGGTAATTTTTATCAGCTTAAGCTATCGATTAGGTTTGTGGATTTGCTAAAGTACACAGTTCGTGATTTAGCAGATTAAACAGATAGGAGCCGCTATGGGCTTACGTTGGACAGATACGATTGATATTGCCATTGAATTGTCAGAAGCACATCCAGAAGTTGATCCGCAATGGATCCGTTTTACCGATTTACATGCATGGGTGTGTGCATTGCCAGATTTCAGTGATGACCCAAATAAATCGACAGAAGGATTGCTAGAAGGCATTCAGATGGCCTGGATAGACGAAGTTCGCTAAAAACAGTAGAAAAAATCGCAACTTTTACACATTCAAAGCTGATTATTGCCTATGACATCGGTATAATGCGGCAAATTTTTTAAAGTTTAAATCTTAAAATAAAGGAGCCACTCATGGCTATTGAACGTACTTTGTCTATCGTAAAACCTGATGCAGTGTCTAAAAACCACATCGGTGAAATTTTTGCTCGTTTTGAAAAAGCGGGTTTAAAAATTGTTGCGACTAAAATGAAACACCTTTCTCAAGCTGATGCTGAAGGTTTCTATGCTGAGCATAAAGAACGTGGTTTCTTTGGTGACTTAGTTGCATTCATGACTTCTGGTCCAGTTGTAGTATCTGTTCTTGAAGGTGAAAACGCAGTTCTTGCACACCGTGAAATCTTAGGTGCTACAAACCCTAAAGAAGCTGCTCCTGGTACTATCCGTGCTGACTTCGCTGTAAGCATCGACGAAAACGCTGCTCACGGTTCTGACTCAGTTGCTTCTGCAGAGCGTGAAATTGCTTACTTCTTTGCTGACAACGAGATCTGCCCACGCACTCGTTAATCGAAAGCATTCAAACCAGATAAGTGGTATACTACTTATCTGGTTTTTTTATTCTCTTAAGAGAATATTGTTTGATTCTTGAACAATATCTTCAGTTTTTTTGACATGGTTTAGGTAAATACACATGAGTTCTGCAGTGGTCGTTTCATCTGAAAATCTTGATGGACAGCAGCAATCTTCGTCCACGCCGGTAATCCCTGCTGCCGAAAATAAAGTGAATTTACTCGGCATGTCTCGTCCTGAGTTAGAAAAATTCTTTGAAGATATTGGTGAGAAGAAGTTTCGTGCCGGACAGGTCATGAAATGGATACATCAATACTTTGTTACTGACTTTGCTGAAATGACCAATATTTCTGGTAAACTACGTGCGAAGCTTGAACAGATTTGTGAAATTAAAGCACCTGAAGTGGTTCACCGTCATTATTCAAAAGATGGTACACGTAAGTGGGTGTTTCGCGTAGGTGAGGGTGCAGGTTCTTTAGTTGAAACTGTATTAATTCCTGCGGAAGATAAAACTGGGTTACGTAAAACGCTTTGTATTTCCTCTCAAGTGGGCTGTGCATTAGATTGCTCATTTTGTTCAACAGGTAAACAAGGTTTTCAACGTGATTTAACGCCAGATGAAATTATTGGGCAACTCTGGATGGCAAACTATTCTTATATGGAAGAAGTGCCTGTTGCCGAGCGTGAGCGTTCAGTGACCAATGTGGTGATGATGGGTATGGGTGAGCCATTACTCAACTATGATGCTGTATTAAGCTCAATGCAGATTATGCTTGATGACTTTGCTTATGGCATGTCAAAACGTCGTGTGACTTTATCAACGTCGGGTGTTGTACCGAAAATTGACCAGCTTGCAAAAGACATTGATGTCGCTTTAGCCATTTCTTTACATGCGCCAAACGATGAATTACGTAATGAGCTTGTGCCAATTAATAAAAAATATCCATTGGCTCAGTTAATTGCAGCATGTCAGCGTTATATTGCCAAAGATGGTAATGAAAGTACGCGTAAACATGTAACGATTGAATATGTGATGTTAGAAGGCGTAAATGATCAGCCTGAACATGCACAGCAAATGATTAAATTATTAAAAAATTTACCAAGTAAAATTAACTTGATTCCATTTAACCCGTTCCCGCATGCGCCATATGGTCGCTCAAGCAGAAATCGTATTATCTCGTTCCAAAAAACTTTGTCTGATGCGGGATTTGTGTGTACGATTCGTCAAACACGTGGTGATGATATTGATGCTGCATGTGGACAGTTAGTGGGTCAGGTGGCTGACAGAACCCGCCGTGCAGAACAGTGGCAGAAAAAAGTCACACAGCGTCAAGAGATTTTGCGTACACAAGGATAAATTGAGGGCAGGCTTTGAGTATTCCAAAGTTAAAAACGGTCTTATGTATGGGGATTGCAGTTGCATTTCTGGCAAGTGGTTGCCAGACAACGCATACGCAAAAAAAAGACCCAGAGAAAGCGGTAAAGGTGCGTACACAACTTGCTGCT
Organism: Acinetobacter sp. WU_MDCI_Abxc222; assembly: GCF_025514755.1. Classification (NCBI taxonomy): domain Bacteria; kingdom Pseudomonadati; phylum Pseudomonadota; class Gammaproteobacteria; order Moraxellales; family Moraxellaceae; genus Acinetobacter; species Acinetobacter sp. WU_MDCI_Abxc222. Next base: position 105,353 of record NZ_JAHPVG010000004.1, on the reverse strand, counting down.
GAACATATCCGTTCGGGTGACTTGGACTCAGCAAAGCGAGCTCTTGATCAAGCTTTAAGTGTAGATAGCCGCGATGCTACTGCAAATATGATGATGGGTATTTTGCTACAGCAAGAAGGTAGCAAACCCAATTTAGAAAAAGCAGAACATTATTTCAAACGAGCAATTTCATCTGAACCGGATAATGCTCAAGCACATAATAATTATGGTACTTATTTATATCAAATGGAGCGTTATAATGATGCGGTTGAGCAATTTCGTATTGCTGGCGCAACATTAGGTTATGACCAACGCTATCAGGCATTAGAAAATCTGGGGCGTATTTATTTAAAGTTGGGTGATGTTACGAATGCTGAAAAAACATTCAAACAAGCACTCCTTGCTAACCGCGACTCTTATATTTCAATGTTAGAGTTAGCGGAAATTTTTTATTTGCAGCAGCAGATTCCGGCTGCTACACAAATGTATGAGCAATATGTTCGTACAGTGGGGCAGAAAAATCAGGGTGCAAGAGCACTTTGGATTGGTGTAAGAGTGGCTCGAGCCAATGCGGATAAAATGGGAATGCAAGTGTTAGTAAACCAGTTACGTGCCTTGTTCCCGGAAAGTCCAGAATATCAACGTTATTTGCAATTACAGTATAGTACTGAGGCCGTATGGAAATAAATCCTAATTCACAGCAGCCAACTGGCTCAAGCTTACCGACTTCTGCTTTAGGAAATATTCAACGTCCTGGTGAGTATTTACGTCAAATTCGAGTTGCTCAGAATAAAGAGTTAGGGCAAGTTTCTTTAGATTTAAATATGCCGGTTAAGACCTTGACCGCTTTAGAGCAAGATGACTATAAATCATTGCCGGAAGCGACTTTCATTAAGGGTTATTACCGTTCATATGCAAAATATTTAAATACGGACGCGACCGCAATTATTCAGCGTTTCGATGAGATTTATGCAAATGATACTGGGTTGTTACCAAATCATGCCTTAAATAATTCACCAATTAAAATCATGGGTAAACTCCCGGGTTCTAATAGTGATCGTAATAAGAAATGGTTAAAGCGCGTACTTCTTGTTGTTGTAATTCTTGCTGTTGTGTCATTGCTTGTTATGGGTGTCCAAAAATGGACTTCAAAGAAAGAAGATGCTGATTTACCTAAAGTAAATCAATCGAATGTTGAAGTTTTACCTATGCAAGGAGCTACCACCTCAACAGTGGGTGATCAATTGGTGTTAAACTTTAACCGACCAACTTCTGTTCATATTGTTGATGCAACAGGTAAAGTTTTGGCGACAGGTCGTCAGTCATCAACTTTAAGTTTAAATGGTGAGTCTCCATTTCAGATTCGTCTTGATGATGCAACGGCTGTGTCATTAAGTCTAAACCAAGAACAGATTTCATTGTCTCCATATACGGTAAACGGTAAAGCAGAATTCCGTTTATCCCGCTAATACCATGAGTTGAGCGATACAATGATAGAGAACCCAATTAAACGTCGACCAACACGTAAAATCCGTGTTGGTTCGGTGTATGTCGGTGGCGATGCACCTATTAGTGTGCAAAGTATGACAAATACCGAAACTTGCGATGTCGATGCAACCGTTGCTCAAATTGAGCGTTGCGTTGATGCAGGTGCTGATATTATGCGTGTTTCGGTCCCATCTATGGAGGCTGCTGAAGCATTTGGCGCGATCCGTAAACGTGTTTCAGTTCCATTAGTGGCTGATATTCACTTTGACCATAAGATTGCTTTAGCTGTTGCAGATTATGGTGCAGACTGTTTACGTATTAACCCAGGTAATATTGGCTCAGATCAGAAAGTGCGAGAAGTGGTTGCTGCGGCGCGTCATCATGGCATTTCTATGCGTATTGGGGTCAATGCGGGTTCTTTAGAAAAAGATTTACAAAAGAAATATGGCGAGCCTACAGGTGAGGCGCTGCTCGAATCAGCACTACGTCATATTGATATTTTAGATCGTCTCAACTTCCATGAATTTAAAGTCAGCGTAAAAGCATCAAATGTGTTTTTAACCATGGATGCTTATCGTTTACTCTCAAAGCAAATTGATAACCCATTACATTTAGGTGTGACTGAAGCTGGTATTTACCGTACAGGTACTGTGAAGTCAGCGATTGCCCTTGGCGGATTGTTGATGGAAGGTATTGGCGATACGATGCGTATTTCGCTTGCCGCCGAACCGGAAGATGAAATCAAAATTGGTTTTGATATTTTAAAATCGCTAGGGCTTCGCTCTAACGGTATTAACTTTATTGCTTGCCCAAGTTGTTCTCGCCAAGAATTTAATGTTATTCAGGTAATGCAAGCATTGGAAGAGCGTTTAGAAGATATTCGTACTCCAATGGATGTGTCGGTAATTGGCTGTAAAGTAAACGGTCCGGGTGAAGCAAAAGAAGCTGACATCGGGGTTGTTGGGGCTGCGCCTCGCTCATTGGTTTATCGTAATGGTGAAAAAAGCCATTTAATCGATACCGATCAATTGGTTGATGAAATCGAAACTATGGTTCGTCAACGTGTCCAAGAGCTTGAAGAAGCTAAATCTAAAGAAATTATTCGTAGTTCATCATGAGTTCAATCGTCGCAATCAAAGGTTTTAATGACATCTTGCCAACGCAAACAGTAGCGTGGAGACGTCTCGAGCAACATTTAGCATCTTTAATGGATGCTTATGGATATCAACAAATTCGTTTGCCGATCGTTGAACAAACGGGCTTGTTTAAACGTGCTATTGGTGATGCTACCGATATTGTTGAAAAAGAAATGTATACCTTTTTTGACAAAGGCAATCCACCAGAGTCTTTAACCTTACGTCCGGAAGGTACAGCAGGTTGTGTTCGTGCCTTAGTTGAACATAATTTGTTGCGCGGTGCTACGCCACGCGTGTGGTATATGGGACCTATGTTCCGTTATGAGAAGCCACAAAAAGGACGTTACCGCCAGTTCCACCAGTTTGGCGTGGAAACTTTCGGTGTTGCGACTCCTGATATTGATGCTGAATTGATTATGTTGACCGCTCGTTTATGGAAACGTATGGGCGTTGCTGATAAGGTTCAGCTTGAGTTAAATACTTTGGGCGAAACGGATGAGCGTACAGAGTATCGTAATGCTTTGGTTGCGTTTTTAAACGAGCATAAAGATGCGTTGGATGAAGATTCACAACGCCGTTTAACAACGAATCCATTACGTATTTTAGATTCTAAAATTGAATCTACTCAGAAAATTTTAGAAAATGCGCCGAAATTACATGACTTCTTGAAAGAAGAAAGCTTGGATCATTTTAAGCAGTTACAAGATTATTTGACAGCTGCTGGCATCCAATTTGTCATTAATCAAAAATTAGTGCGTGGTCTGGATTACTACAATAAAACCGTTTTTGAATGGACAACTACCGCTTTAGGTTCGCAAGGTACTGTGTGTGCTGGCGGTCGCTACGATGGTTTAGTTGGTCAGCTAAAAGGTAAGCCAGATCAATCTGTACCTGCTGTTGGTTTTGCGATGGGTATGGAGCGTTTATTGCTTCTACTTGAGCAAGTTGAACAAGCTCAAGTTATTCGTGATTGTGAAGTCTTCTTGGTTGCAGAACCTGCTTACCAAACTAAAGCTTTGATTTTAGCGGAGCAATTACGTGACCAGTTAGAAGCTGCAAATAGCAGTATTCGAATCAAAACAGGTTCACAAGGCAGCATGAAGAGTCAGATGAAAAAAGCTGATCAGGCTGGGGCTGTTTACGCCATGATTTTAGGTGAGCGTGAATGGGAAGCACAGCAGCTTGCTATCAAAGAGTTAGCAACAGCTGAGCAGTCTCAAGTTGCGTTGGCTGAGCTTGTACCATTCTTAATCGAAAAATTTACAAAATAAACTGAAACATCTGGAAAAGGACAATCACATGAGCGTAAGTGATGAAGAACAATTCGACAGCTTAAAGTCGTTCGCCAAAAAATATGGTTCTGCCATGATTAGCGGGATTCTCATTGCATTGATTGCCTTTTTTGGGTGGGAATACTGGCAAAAAAGAAATCTTGCGAGCAGCCAGACAGAAACTGCAAAAGTACAGCAGTTAATGGATGAAGCAAATGCAAGTGCTGATAATCCTAATGCTTTAACTTCGGTAACAGCATCGGCAGATAAAATCGTAAAAGATGATATCGATTCTGTTCAGGCGATACAGACTCAGTTTGTATTAGCAAAATTAGCTTATGAAAAACAAGACTATGCCGCTGCTGAAAAAGCATTGAAGAAAGTCGAAAATTCAAAAGTAAAAGATGAAGGTTTGATTCAGGTTGTAAAATTGCGTTTAGCAGATGCACAACTGGCGCAAAACAAATATGATGAAGCACTAAAAACCTTGTCTGGTAACGTCGATCCTGCGTTTAAAGCAACAGTAGAAGAGTTACGTGGCGATATCTTTGTTGCTAAGAAAGATATTGATTCTGCTAAAAAAGCGTATCAGGCAGCATGGGATTCGTTACTGGAACGTAAACAAGAACGACAAATTTTACAAATTAAACTCGAAAGTGTTGGCGTTTTAGTTGAAGATCCACAGATTGAGCGCCCAATTTTGGAAACACAGGTGGAAGAGTCTTAATGAATCAGAAATTCAAACTGCCTTTGGCAATTGCAATCGCATCAGCTGTACTGGTGGGATGTTCTAGCAACAAAGTAAAAGAAGCAAAACCAAATCCACTACCGAAATTGACTGAGTCGAAAAAGACTCTAGTGCCCGTGTTTTCGCGCAGTGTTTCTTCTACAGATAAGGCAGATCCGTTACGTTTGCAGCTTGATGCAAGTGAGGGCGTGGTCTTTACACTTGACCCAAAAGGTGAGGTCGCTGCATATCGTGGTAAGCAACGTCTTTGGGAGAAAAAAGTCAGCAAATTAGGGTTGAGCTCTGGTGTTGAAGCTGCTGAAAGAATTGTTGTTGTTGGTAATAGTAAAGGTCAACTTTTTGCTTTAGATCAGGCAACAGGTGAACAAAAGTGGACTGCGCAGTTATCTGGTGCACTATTAAGTCCTTCTTTAGTTCAGTCTGGACGCGTTATTACCATTGCAAACGACGGTACTGTATTTGCGCATGATGCTGCTTCAGGCCAACAAGTTTGGGCTTATAAATTACCAAATGTCCAATTTAGTTTACGTGGTCAAGCATCACCTGTGAGTTTAGATGACCGTACGGTATTAATTGCTTCAGCAAATGCGTATATCTATGCAATTGATACCATTAGTGGTATACCACGTTTCCAACGCCGTGTTGCAGTAAGTGAAGGTCGTTCTGATATTCAACGTTTGATTGATATCGATGGTGATCCTACTGTTGCTGGACAGTTTATGGTAACGACTAGTTTCCAAGGACAAGTGACCGTAACTGATCTAGCTTCGCAACGTGTAGTTTGGAGTGAAGACTCAAGCAGCACCAAGCGTCCAGAAGTTTATGACAATAAAGTATTTGTTTCATCAACTGATGGTAAGTTAACTGCTTATGATTTAACGACAGGCGAACAAGTTTGGCAAAATGATAGTTTATTAAACCGTCATTTAAGTAACCCTGTTGTGTTGGGATCAGATCTTATTGTTGGTGATTTAGATGGCGTATTACATCTTGTTGATCCTGCAACAGGTAAGTTGATTGGTCGTTCAAAAACAAGCGGTGAGGTCAATACATTACGTGTTATTGAGAACCAACTTTACGTTTCGACCAGAAAAGGCGATTTAAGTATTTGGCAGAATCGTTAATTTCGTTTGCTTGTGCTAAAATAGCCGCTTAACAAATTACGCTGTTAAAAAATATCGGGGTGTTTGAATTAAATCAGTTCAAAGCCCCGTCTTTTATTATGGTCATATCTGACCTTAAAATATATCTCCTGTATTGTTTCTAATGCTCATGCCATGAGATATGGCTGGTCTTGAATTAAGGTTATTGTATGAAACCCGTTATTGCGCTCATTGGTCGTCCGAATGTCGGAAAATCAACGTTATTTAACCAGATTACCAAGAGTCGTGATGCACTTGTAGCCGACTTCGCGGGTCTGACTCGTGACCGTAAATATGGTGATGCGACTTATCAAAATAAGTCTTTCATTGTTGTTGATACTGGTGGTATCGGTGAGAGTGAAGGCGGTATCGATAACTACATGGCCGAGCAGTCAAAAACAGCGATCAATGAAGCAGATATTATTATTTTTGTGGTTGATGCTCGTGCTGGATTGTTAGCTTCTGATGAGCAAATTGCTCGTGAACTACGTACTTTAGGCAAGAAAATTTATCTTGTTGCGAACAAGGTAGATGGTGTTCATGCTGAAGCAGCGTTGGTTGAGTTCTATAAACTTGGTATGGGTGAACCATTACAAGTTGCAGCGAGCCATGGTCGTGGCGTACAGCAAATGCTGGAAGATGTACTTGCAGAAGTTCCAGAAGATGAAAATCCAGAAGAGCATGACAAAGATACTGGTTTACGCTTAGCAATTATTGGTCGTCCTAACGTTGGTAAGTCAACACTGGTCAACCGTTTGCTTGGTGAAGACCGTGTGGTGGCATTTGACCAACCAGGTACAACTCGTGACTCTATTTACATTCCTTTTGAGCGTGAAGGCCGTAAATACACTTTAATTGATACAGCGGGTGTGCGTCGTAAAGGTAAAGTTGATGAAATGATTGAGAAGTTCTCAATTGTTAAAACTTTGCAAGCCATGAAAGATGCACATGTTGTAGTGGTTGTAGTCGATGCGCGTGAAGGTATTGTTGAGCAAGACTTGCATTTAATTGGCTATGCGCTTGAAGCTGGTCGTGCCATGGTTATTGCTATCAACAAATGGGATAACATGTCTGAATACGACCGCAAGCAATGTAAGCTTGATGTTGAGCGTCGTTTTGACTTTATTCCATGGGCAAAAATCCATTTAATTTCTGCTTTACATGGAACTGGGGTAGGTGATTTATATCCTTCTATCCACCGTGCTTATGAGTCTGCGAACTTAAAAGTATCACCAGCTAAATTGACTCAAATTTTGAGTGATGCGACAGAAGCTCATCAACCACCAATGATTAGCGGTCGTCGTATTAAAATGCGTTATGCACATATGGGTGGACAGAACCCACCGACTATCGTCATCCATGGTAATAAGGTTGATAAGACACCTGCTGATTATCGTCGTTACTTAGAAAACGTGTTTCGTAAAGTATATAAACTAGAAGGTACACCAGTTCGTATTGACTTTAAAACTTCTGAAAACCCGTTTGAAGGACGTAAGAGTCAGGTTGATGAACGTACTGCTGCACGTCGTCGTCGTTATATTCAGAAATTTAAGAAAGCAGAGAAAAAATTTAACCGTTAAGTTTTTTACTGTTCAAAAACCCAAAGTTTTCTTTGGGTTTTTTATTTTATTAGCTAATAATTTATAGGCGCGTTGTTAATTTTAGCTTTGAGTTATGAAGGGGGCGGATTAATAGGATGAATAGTAAATATATAGATGTTTATATAGTAAAACTTAATAAGTTTTTAAATGAAGAACAACAAGATTTTCCCGACTTCCGTACATTTAATCATTATAAAAAACAACAAATACAGAATGTTAGAAACAAACTGATTGCAGAGGAACTACAACTCACTTCAACGGAATTAGAGTTTGCCAAGCATGAACATGGTAAACCTTATTTATTGAATCACACTTTGCATTTTAATCACTCACATAGCCAACAATACTACGCTTTAGCCATGAGCGAACATGTTAAAGATATTGGCGTAGATGTTGAGGAACTGGATCGAAATGTACGCTTAGACGCTTTAGCAAAACATGCCTTTCATCCCGATGAATATGAAACATGGCTAAGCTTAGAACAAGATAGAGAATATTGGTTCAAAGTCTGGACCACGAAAGAAGCCGTTTTAAAAGCTTCAGGATTAGGGATACGTTTAGATTTAAATACGTTAAATACTCAGGCACATCCTACTGATCATGGTGGAGTCTGTTCTCACCCACTTAATGGGACATTTGCTTATCAGAATTTTATTGTTGGCAATATGATATTAACCGTTGCATGGCGTTCAGAGTTATCTTGCCGTGGTTTTCAATTTCCGTCTATTCAGCTTCACTCACTTGATCTTTAATAATCTAAATAGCACACATAAAAAAACCGCGTAATACGCGGTTTTTTTTATTAAAAGGAGAAGCTAAAAAATTAAGCTTGACCTTCAACAGCAGCAGCTTGAGCACGTTGCATATTCGCTTCGAACTCTGCATCAAAGTTGATTGGAGTAAGAAGTAACTGTGGGAAGCTACCTTTAGTTACTAAATCATTTACAGCTTCACGTAAGAACGGGAACAAAATATTTGGGCAGTATGCGCCTAAAATATAAGGTAAACGCTCTTCTTCAATGTTGTCGATCAAGAAAATACCTGATTGAGTTACATCTACAATGAACGCTGTTTCATTGTCGTTATCGGCTTGTACCACAACTTTTAAAGAAACTTCAAAGTGAGTCGGGTCAATCTTTTCTGCAGCAGAAGAAAGATTGATATTAAGTTCAGGTTGCCATTGTTTAGTAAAAACCTGCGCCCCTGGAACCTCAAAAGAAATATCTTTTGTATAAATACGCTCTAAAGCTAATTGTGGTTGAACTTGTTGTTCTTCGCTCATTGTTTTTTCCTTAATATGGATGCGATGTTAAGCCAATAATTCGTCGAGTTTACCTTCACGCTCTAAAGCATAAAGTTGGTCAAAACCACCGATAAACTGATCGTTAATGAAAATTTGTGGGACAGTACGATGATTTGTGCGTTGCATTAATTCAACACGTACTTCTGGTGCTTCAACAGAAAGATTTACTTCTTTATAAGCAACACCTTTACGCTCAAGTAACTGTTTAGCACGAACACAATACGGGCATACAGAAGTTGAGTAAACAATGACATTTGCAGCCATGATAATTCTCCTTAAGCTTTTGGTTTGCTTTTAACAAGAGGTAAGCCTTGTGCTTTCCAGTTACTAATACCACCATCAAGACGATAGCTATCGTGGTGAGCAACTTTTTGCAAAGCACTTCCAGCAACTTGCCCCAAGTTGCAAATAAATACCAATGGACGGTCACTTGCTTTTAATTCGTCAGCATGACTTGCGATTTGGCTATACGGAATATTGCGACTGCCACTAATGTGACCTTCGCGGAAATCTTTGCTATCGCGTAAGTCAATCAAAAGAGCATTTTTCGCTTTCACTAAAATACCAAGCGACTGTGGAGAAATTTTACGACCATTACGTTGACCTTCAAAAATGAAGAACAACACGATCAAGACTCCGAGCGTACCAAACAAAATGGGGTGATTCCCCATAAACTCTAACCAGCGTTCCACAAGTCACCTAAAAAAATTAAAAAACAAAATTGACCTAGAGTATAGCGTATATAGATGGTGATCAAAATCACCACTTCAAGGGCAAATAGGGCAGAAAATCAGTTTTTTTGCTGCGCTTCTTGAATCTCATCGATTAAACGCAAAAAGCTATCTAGTCGTCGTGGCAAAATTTCACCCGCTTCAACGGCCTGTTTAAGCCCACAATTCTTTTCATGAGTATGTGTGCAATTACGGAATTGGCAAGATCCTAGATGTGCTGCAATGTCAGGAAAGCCCATACGAATTTTTTCTAAATCGAGATGCCAAAGCCCAAACTCACGAATTCCCGGAGAATCAATTAAGGCACCATTTTTCCCGAAGTTGATTAAGCGCGTAGAGGTTGTCGTATGTTGTCCAAGTGCAGAGTTTTCAGAAATAACATTAGTTTTTTGCTCTGCATCTGGAATGAGCACATTAATTAAAGAGCTTTTTCCTACGCCGGATTGCCCTACAAATGCTACGGTTTCACCATCTAAACGCTCAGATAAAGCAGAGATATCTCCCTTCTTGGACTGACAAATCATCACCTCATAACCCAAGGTTTTATATTCTTCTAATAGGGTAAGAATTGGGTCATTTTCAGTGAGTAAATCAGACTTATTGAGGACCAAAAGAGCAGGAATGTTTGCATCTGCACAAGCAACTAAATATCGATCGATTAATGTTGGAGCGGGTTCAGGAAGCGGTGAAAATACAATCACAATCAAACTGATATTCGCGGCCACTGGTTTAACTTTGTGATAGCGGTCAGGGCGGGTAAGTAAAGATGTACGTGGGTGAATGGCTGTGATAATGCCTAAACCCGTATTTGGGTCTGCCTGCCATTTAACACGATCACCAGTTACAAGTAACTCAAGGTTAGTTCGGGTATGGCAACGCCAAACACTATTGAGCTCGATCGGCTTCCAGAATGGTTCTGGTTCTCCTTCGGCAACTTGTGGTTTTTCTGGGTGATGTTCAGGCACAGAGAGGGCTTGTACTTCAAGTTGACGGCCATAATGTTGTACAACGAGTCCGTCTAGATCCTGTGAAGTATCGATCTCTTCTTGGCGAGTTTTATGCTGTTTTTCAATACGACGTTGCTGTTGTTCAGTTAAACGACGCTTACGAATTAAAGCCATTCATATCCCAAAAAAACCATTGTTTGAAGACCGCAAAAATAGCATGAAGCAGCTATAGAATTACAGCGCGGAAGCAAGAAATTTGCTACTATTGATGTTTTTACGGCATTTTAGAACGTACATTCATGAGCAGTACTTTAAATACACGATTAATTTGGATTGATCTGGAAATGACCGGATTAGATACCGATAATGACCAAATTATTGAAATCGCAACAATTATTACAGATGATCATTTAAATGTACTTGCCGAAGGTCCAGTTTTGGCTATTCATCAACCTGATCGTATTTTAAATGCAATGGATGAATGGAACACTCGTCAACATGGGCAGTCTGGTCTGATTGAACGAGTTCGTCGCAGTAAATTAACAGCCCGTGATGCTGAGTTACAAACTTTAGAATTCCTAAAAAAATGGGTGAATCCAAAAGTTTCACCAATGTGCGGCAATTCAATCTGTCAGGATCGCCGTTTCTTACACCGCCTTATGCCTGAACTTGAGCAGTATTTCCACTACCGTAATCTTGATGTGTCTACAGTAAAAGAGCTTTCAAAACGCTGGCGCCCTGAAATTATGAGTGGTCTGAAAAAGAATGCATCTCATTTGGCAATGGATGATATTCGTGACTCAATTTCAGAGTTGAAATATTACCGCGAATATTTCTTTATTATGAATACTGATGGTAAAGATTGATTACATTATAGACGTGATATGAAAGGAGGCTTATGCCTCCTTTTTTATTGTATAAAGGACATTGTTACAATAATGCCAATTGCTTAATTTGGCTTTCATATTCATTTTGCTTAAAATGATGTTTTAAATTTTTATTATAAAAAGAGAGCATTTATGCAAAGTAATAACCCGATACTGACTCGCGTTGAAACGGTCAGTGACTATAGTCAACCGATGACTGTGCAAGGTGCGATTCAAAAATCTGTTATGTTGACGGTCATTGCAGCTGCGGTGGGTGTCGCTTTATTTTTCTATGCAGCCTTTACTGCAAATGTTGGTATTGCTTACGCGGCTTCAATTGTGGGTGCAATTGGTGGCTTGGTTTTAGCTTTAATTACAACGTTTAAACCAACGACTGCGCCAACATTGGCAATTCCGTATGCCTTATTTGAAGGGGCTTTTTTAGGTGGTATTTCGTTTACTTTCCAGTTGAAATACCCAGGTGTACCACTTCAGGCTTTGTTAGCAACCTTTGTCACCACTTTGGTGATGTTTGGTTTATATAAATTCCAAATTATCCGCGCAACTGAAAAGTTTAAGTCAGTTGTAATCTCTGCATCTTTGGCAATCTTTATTGTATTTATCGTGCAGATGGTCATGCGTTTAGCTTTTGGTTCAAGCGTTCCTTATATTTTTGAAAGTAACTGGTTAGGTATTGGTTTTGCTGCATTTGTCGCTGTCATTGCTTCACTTAACCTGATTTTAGATTTTGATTTAATTGAAACTAATGCAGCTTATCGTGCACCAAAATTCATGGAATGGTTGTGTGGTATCGCATTACTTGCAACTTTAGTATGGATGTATATTTCTTTCTTACGTTTACTAGGCTTACTGTCTGACGACTAAGATTGAATTCATCTAGAAGTCGCTCCTTATCAGGAGCGATTTTTTTTCGTGCGATTTTTGAAAAAAGATGCATTATGCAATTTCGAAAACCGCCGAATATTGGCATTATGCTTGAAATTGTTTTGAGTGAGATCGGCATGACACAAGGACTTTTAGCAGGTAAGCGCTTTTTGATTGCAGGCGTTGCTAGTAAATTATCAATTGCTTTTGGTATTGCCCAAGCATTACACCGTGAAGGTGCAGAGCTTGCGTTTACTTATCCAAACGAAAAATTAAAAAAACGTGTGGATGAATTTGCTGAGCAATTCGGTTCTAAGCTTGTGTTTCCATGTGATGTTGCTGTTGATGCTGAAATTGATAATGCATTTGCAGAACTTGCAAAACATTGGGATGGTGTAGACGGTGTTGTACACTCAATTGGCTTCGCACCTGCACATACACTTGATGGTGATTTTACTGACGTGACTGACCGTGAAGGTTTTAAAGTTGCTCATGACATCAGTGCATACAGCTTTGTTGCAATGGCACGTGCTGCAAAACCTCTATTACAAGCTCGCCAAGGTTGTTTATTAACTTTGACTTACCAAGGTTCTGAGCGCGTTATGCCTAACTATAACGTTATGGGTATGGCAAAAGCGTCTTTAGAAGCTGGTGTTCGCTATTTAGCATCAAGCCTTGGCGTTGATGGTATCCGTGTAAACGCGATTTCTGCGGGTCCAATCCGTACTTTGGCTGCTTCTGGTATTAAATCTTTCCGTAAAATGTTAGATGCTAATGAAAAAGTTGCACCATTAAAGCGTAATGTAACCATTGAAGAAGTAGGTAACGCAGCGTTATTCCTATGTTCACCTTGGGCTTCAGGTATTACTGGTGAAATTCTATATGTAGATGCTGGTTTCAATACTGTAGGTATGAGCCAAAGCATGATGGATGATGAATAAGTTTTGAAATTTATTCAGGCATAAAAAAAGCCGTAGTTAAAGGACTACGGCTTTTTTTATGGGCGCAAGTTATTGCGGCAGTTCTTTTACAGGTGAACCACCTAAAGCTTGCATCAGAGTGACATAAGCGTTGTATTGGCTTTGCTTGGTTTCAACGAGACTTAATCGTGCAGTACGTGTGGTCTGCTGTGCATCAAGAAGTGTTTTTAATGCGACAGCACCATAACGGTAACGGACTTCTGTTAAACGTTCAGTTTTTTCTGCAAGTTCAACATTACGCTCTTGTAACGCTACTTGTTTGTCGAGTTCTGTACGACTCGATAAAGCATTTTCTACATCAGCAAAAGCCTGATAAAGCGTTTGACGATATTGAATAATCGCTTTTTCATAATCCAGATTGCTAATCGCGATATCTTTTTTCATATCGTTATATTGCAAAAACGGTAAGCTCAAACTCGCCCCAAGCGTGAGGGCAGGGTTACGTAATAACTCTGTTAACGATGTGCTGCTTGAGCCCAAACTACTGGTTAAGCTAATCGATGGATAGTAGCTCGCCTTAGTAGCATCTTTAGTCGCTAATGCTTTTCTTAAACGTAACTCACTCGCTTGCAAATCAGGGCGGCGCGATAAAATATCGGCAGGTAAACCAGCACCAATTGCAGGTAGAGCAGTGCGTGGTAAACGCTTTGGCTCTTGAATGTTTAATTGCTGCAATGGTTCATGCAATAACACTGCAATGGCTGTGCGTGTTTCAACCAGTTGTTGTTCAATCTGACTTAAACTCGCTTTTTGGCTCTGTACCGACTGTTCTGCTTGAGTCAGATCTACACCGGAAACGGCACCAGCTTTATATTGAATCTGTACCAAGTCATAAAGCTTTTGAGAGGTTGCTAGACTTTGCTGTGCGGTTGTATAACGCTCATTTAAATAACCCAGTTGCCAATAAAGTTTGGCAGTAGTTGCAATTAAACTTTGCCCAGTAGCTTGTAAATCTTGTTCTGTCGCTAAAGCTTCCCATTTACTTGCTTCGGTTTGGCGTGCAAGCTTGCCAAACAAATCAAGCTCATAGCTTACTCCCGCACTCATGGAAAGACCATTAGCGCTGTCATCTCCCGAATTTAAATCGAAAGAATGTCCAGTAGAAACACTAGAGCTAGTTCGCAAGCCTTGCTTATTAGCTGTTAAATCAGCTTGTAGACGGGCTTGCTTTAAAGCAATACCTGCAACTGCTAAATCACTGTTGCGCTCTAATACATTGCTTACAAGCTGATTGAGCTGTGCGTCGTTAAACAGTGTCCACCAACGGTCAGAATATTGATCGGCAGACATGGTTTTTGTTTTTGCTGTGTCATACTGAAAACTACCCGGAACTTGTACTGCAGGTGTTTCATAAGGTGTTTTTACTACAGCTGCACATCCTACAAGAGAACCTGTGAGAAGAAGTGCTGTGCTGAGTTTAGTCATAGAGAAAGACATGCAATTTTCCTTATTCTCGAGATAGTGCGGCAACAGGGTCAAGTTTCGCGGCATTCTTGGCAGGCAAGAAACCAAATACGACACCAATCAGTGTTGAACAGACAAATGCGGCAATAATAGAAGTGCTTGAATAAGCTACGCTAAAGTTACCGCCAGCAAATTTATTAATAAGTTGTCCAAGTCCAAGCGATAGTAAGACGCCAAGCACACCACCAATTAAACATACTAAAATTGCTTCAATCAGGAATTGCTGCAAAATATCACTTTGACGCGCACCTACGGCCATACGTACGCCAATTTCCTGAGTACGTTCAGTCACCGAAACCAACATAATATTCATTACCCCGATACCACCAACGACCAATGAAATTACGGCAATTGCTGAAACCAGAAGGGTCATCGTGCTGGTTGTTTTCTCAATAGTCTGACGGATACTGTCACTGTTCATGGTGAAAATATCTTGTGCACCATGGCGCTGGGTTAATAAATTCACAATCGCATTTTCTGCGGCAGCAGTTGAATATTTGTCATTAATACGAACCACGATATTACGTACATTAGATTGTCCTAACATACGGCTCATCACGGTTGTATAAGGCATATAGACATTTAAAGTGTCATCTGAGCCCATGCCGCTCGTTTGCGGTTCTACAACGCCAATAATACGAGCAGGTACACTACCGAGTAATACTACTTGACCGATAGGGTTGGTACCGTCACTAAAGAACTGCTTTTGAGTATTAGTATCAATGACCACATCCTGTGAGCGATCACGGACACTACGTTGATCAAAAGTTTGTCCATCTTTAAAGACCAAACCTTTCACATCGAAATAATCGTTACTCACACCATTAATGGTCGCGTTCGCTTCATTTTGTTGGTAACGCATGGTTTTGGATGTACTAACGATTGGGCTGACTGCACTAACATACGGTTGAGTCATTAACGCATCGGCATCGGCAGGCACCAAGGTTTTAAAACTTGCAGTTTTAGAGTTGTCACCAAAACCACGGCCCTGAAATACTGTAATCGTATTTGTTCCCAGGCTACTAATATTACTTAAAATTTGCTGTTGAGAGCCTTTACCTAATGCGACAACAGTAACAACCGATGCAATGCCAATGATGATCCCCAGCATGGTTAAAAAAGTACGCATGCGGTGGGCATTCATAGACAGTAAAGCCATTTGAAAGGCTTCAGATAAACGGTCTAAAGTAGAGCGCCATGCAGAAATACTTTTGCCTTTCTTCTGTTTACCTTGCAAAGCAGGCGCCGCATCAGGATCAGATTTGATTGGTTCAGCTGCTTGATCTGGAACATTAGGGCGGTCACTAATAATTTCTCCGTCACTAATCTCGATAATGCGAGTCGCATTTTTTGCAACTTGCATATCGTGGGTGACTAAAATAATAGTGTGACCTGCGGCATTGAGTTCACGCAAAATACGCATCACCTCAACACCACTATGAGAGTCAAGCGCCCCTGTTGGTTCATCTGCCAGAATAACGTCACCGCCATTCATCAGCGCACGGGCAATAGAAACACGTTGCTGCTGACCACCAGAAAGTTGGCTTGGTCTATTGAGGGTTTTAGTACCTAAACCTAATTCGGTCAGTAAAGCCGTTGCGCGTTGTTTACGTTCAGAAGGGGTAACACCTGCATAAACAGCTGGAACTTCTACGTTACCTTCAGCAGATAAATCACCCAATAAGTGGTAGCGCTGGAAAATAAAACCAAAATATTCACGGCGTAGTCGAGCGAGTTGATCTGGCTCAAGTTTACCGGTTTCTTGTCCATTAACCTTGTAACTACCACTCGTAGGTCGGTCCAAACACCCCAAAATATTCATGAGGGTCGATTTGCCGGAACCAGACTGGCCGACAATCGCAACCAGTTCACCTTCATAAATGGTCAGGTCAATACCTTTTAAAATTTGTATCGTGCTTTCGCCAGCAGGGAATTCCCGGACTAGATTGCTGACTTCAAGCAAAGCTTGTTTTGTCATGCTTACATTCCCATTGGGCCACTACGGCGACGGTTATTACTACTATTTGCTGATGCAGCAGAAGTATCTGCACTATCGGCAATCACAACTTGATCACCTTGTTTTAAGCCCGCAAGAACTTGCGCATTTACACGGTTGTTAATACCCACCAAAATCTGAGTTGGTTTAGTTGTGCCATCGGCTTGTAATACACGTACAACACTTAACGTTAATTTACCTTGTTCAACCAGTTGTTTTTGTTCAGCAGTTAAATTTAAACGTTCTAAACGAACACCACTACCTGAATTTTTTCTTTCTGCACTTGGAGTCGAAGCAGCTTTATCTGTAGATTGACCAGATTTTCTTTGGCCTGAAAATTGTTTAGAACTCAGTGCTGATGAAGGAACAAGTAGGGCATTTTTAGCTGAATCTAATACGATATAAACTTGTGCTGTCATATCAATACGCAATTTACCATCAGTATTTGGCACATCGAATAACGCATTATAGTAAACAGCTGAACTGGTTGTTGAGCTTGTTGTACTTGTTGATTCACTAGAAATTGAGTCTGGAGCTGGTTCAATCTGACGTAATGTTGCATAGCGCTTAGTTTCATCACCTAAAGTTGTAAAGTAAACCTGTTGTCCTTTTTCAACTTTCATAATGTCAGCTTCACTCACCTGCGCCTTAATCGTCATGTTTTGTAGCTTTGCAATTTTGACAATTGTTGGAGCGCTTTGGTTTGCGTTTACAGTTTGGCCTTCTTCGGTCACAATCGCGACAACGGTACCATCAGTTGGAGCAACAATACGTGTGTAACCAATATTGGTTTGTGCCGTAGATTTTGTCACTTTTGCAGATTCGATCTGTGCATCTAATGCTTTAATTTGCGCCTGAGCTGTTTTATAGCTTGCCTCAGCCGATTCTAAATCTGCACGAGGCGTTGCATCTTGCGCATACATTTGTTGCTGACGGCGGTATTCAAGTTGTTTTTCATTTAAAGAAGCAACTTGTTGAAGGCGCTGCGCTTCTAAATTTTTAATATTCGCATCAGAAGTTTTTAAACTATTTTCTTGGGTGGTTGAGTCAATTTGTGCGATAAGTTGACCTTGTTTCACTTGATCGCCCAACTGTACATACATCTTTTTGACCTGACCAGATACCTGTGCACCCACACTAATCAGTTTGGTTGCATCAAGTGTACCTGTTGCAAGGACATTATTTTCAATATCTCCGCGTGTTACCTCAGCTGTAATATATTGAGGCTGCTGCTCTTTAGGCTTTAAAAATTTCCAAGCTAATACAGCAATAATGGCTATACAGACGATGATAATAACAAGTTTGATTGGCTTTATTTTTGGCATGGCGAGAGGTCGAAAAGTCTAAAATTTAATTTAGTATAAAAGCGAAATGAGGATAAAACGTGAATTTTTATGATATTTCAGGAATGAAGAAAAATGATTCGGCCGAATTATTGTATAAATAGTGTTTTCCCACATAATTCAGCAATAGCCTGCTGCATTAAATGTTGGGCATTTTCATTCGACATTCCTTTAATTGCCGCATCAACTTGCAATAGAAGGGTTGACCAGCCTAAAAACTGTTGAGGATTTAATCTTCTTAAAGCTTGTTGATATAAACCAACCTTTGTTTTCCAGATACCAAGTTGTAATGCATTATGAGGCTGCTCAAATAATTGCATCAATAAACGCATTTCTTTACTTAGTGTCCATAAGATCAGACTTTCTGGCTCACCAGCTGCAATTAAATATTGAAAAATCTTAATGGACTGAGCGAGATTACCTTCTAATAAAGCATCGCTTAAATCATAAGTGGTGTAACGAGACTGATCTTGTAAACAAGCATACAACTGTTCAATTTGAATTAGTTGCTGGTCTGGAAAAGTATCTCTTACACGCATCAAGCTATTTTTAGCTGCGAGTAAATTATGTTCATGATGCTGCATGAGCCACTGCCAGGCATCATTATCGAGTTGAATTTCAAGTTTCTCTGCTTCGGCAGATAAAATTCTTTGGCGGTCTTGCGGATAGTTTGCCGTAAGGGCAACGATAACACCATTTGCTTCAACAACTTGGAAAAAAGCAGACTTTAAACTACTACTATCTTGTTTAGGTAAAACAATTAAAAGTAAGTTAGTTTCATTATGTTGGATATAACTTTTAAGTTGTTTTAGCCCATTTGCGTCAGGCTTTATATTGCCATGTACTTCAATGGCAAGCTGCTGAGAAAATAAAGATAAGCTGTTAAGAGCGTTAAAAACATTTTTCCAGTCGCTTACACTACTAATATCGTAGCGCTGTCTTTCAACTTCTTGTTGTTGCCAACTTTTACGAAAAGCATCTAATAAATTTTGTTCCAGCAAAGGTTCTTGGCCATGCAAAATCCACGCACCCCGTGCTTCCGGAATGCGTTTTAAGGCTTGCAAATAGTCAATTTTCATTGCTGATAAAACTGGAGATTAAGGTTGAGCTTTTGGTAAGCGGTTTGCTGAAATCTGACGAGTAATTTGTTGTGCAATGTCATCAATTACAATACGTTGTAAATAAGATTCTTGCTGATTTTCGGTGTTAACCGTTGCAAGATCATATTGATAACTACGAGATGCAGTTAATGAACGTGGTTCAGTAATTTTGTTACCTTGACGGTCTTCAATCTGGAAGGTTACGGTTAAGCGTAATAATACTTCCGTTAGTTTTCCGTTTAAAAGCTGACGACGTGGTGTGTATTCTAAAACACGGAGTACATAGGCATCATTATCATTACTGAATTGAACACCATTTGCAGCCAAATAAACTTTTAACTGGGTTTCTAAATCATCAGTTTTAGCTGGTAACTCAAGGCTTAACTTTTTATAAACAAGCGGAGTTGCAGTCGGGTTGGTTCCTTTTAAATGAAATCCACACCCGACTAAGCCTGCACTAAGGCCTAAGGTTAAAACAACAGCGGCTAAACGTTTGGCAAAGTGCATGCTTGATCCTCTCATTAATAACTTTAATTAAACCACGAGGTTAACTAATTTATTTGGAACCACAATTTCTTTCTTTGTTGGTCCTGTTAAGAATTGTTGAACTTCTGGAAGGGCCTTAGCTTGAGCTAATAAATCTTCTTTAGAAATATCAACAGAAACTTCAAGTTTACCGCGAAGTTTACCGTTAACCTGTACAACAATCGTTTGCGTATTACGAGTTAATGCAGAAGCATCGACTTCAGGGAATGTTGCTGCTGTTACATCTGTACCAAACTGAGCCAATAATGTTTGACTTAAGTGCGGTGCAAATGGAGCAAGTAAAGTTAACAGTGTGGTGATCGCTTCACGTTCTACAGCAACGTCGTTGTCATCTTTTGCTTCAAACTTATTGCTTGCATTTAACAATTCCATCAAAGCAGCAATCGCAGTATTGAATGCATGACGACGTTCGATATCATCACTTACTTTTTGGATAGTTTCGTGAGTTTTACGACGTAAATCTTGAGCATCTTTAGACAAGTTAGCAGCATCAATCGTAGAAGCTTGGTTGCCCTTTTCAAGGAAGCTCGCTACAAGGCGCCATACACGTTTCAAGAAACGATTTGCACCTTCAACACCTGCATCAGACCATTCTAAAGATTGATCTGGTGGAGCAGCGAACATCATAAATACACGTGCTGTGTCTGCGCCGTATTGATCAATAATCGCTTGTGGGTCGATACCGTTGTTTTTCGACTTAGACATTTTTTCTTGTCCGCCGATCACAACTTCTTGACCATCACCTGAATATTTTGCAGAAAGAATACGACCTTTTTCATCGCGTTCTAATTCGATATCAGCAGGGTTAAACCAAGTTTTCTTACCATTTTCTGCTTCACGATAGAATGTATCTGCAAGCACCATGCCTTGAGTTAACAAGTTGGTAAATGGCTCATTACCTTGCACAACACCTTCATCACGCATCAATTTATGGAAGAAACGTGCATAAAGTAAGTGGAGAATCGCGTGTTCAACACCACCAATATATTGGTTTACAGGAAGCCAGTTTTGAGCTGCTTCAGGTTTAACCATACCGCCAGTAAAGTCTGGAGATGCATAGCGTGCGTAGTACCAAGATGACTCTACGAAAGTATCCAAGGTATCTGTTTCACGACGTGCATCGCCGCCACAGCAAGGACATTTAGTTTCATAGAATTCAGGCATTTTATTAAGCGGATTACCTGAACCATCTGGAACAACGTCAGTTGGTAATACAACCGGAAGCTGGTCTTCTGGAACTGTGACTTGACCACAAGTATCACAGTTAATCATTGGAATTGGACAACCCCAGTAACGTTGACGAGAAACACCCCAGTCACGTAAACGGAATTGAACTTTAGAATTTGCTAAACCTTGTGGTTCTAATTTTGCAAGGAATGCATCGAATGCAGCTTGGAATTCCAAACCGTCAAACTCGCCCGAGTTAACAAGTTTACCTTCTTTAGAACCGTACCATTCTTGCCACTCAGTTGCAGAGTAATCTGCATCGTCAGCACCTTTGGCGTCAATCACTTGTTTAATTGGTAAATTGAACTTGTTAGCAAATTCAAAATCACGTTCGTCATGCGCCGGTACAGCCATAACTGCGCCAGAACCATAAGACATTAATACGTAGTTTGCGATCCAGACAGGAAGCTCTTCACCAGTTACAGGGTGCTTTACAAACAAGCCTGTTGCCATGCCTTTTTTCTCGGCTGTTGCCAAGTCAGCTTCTGCAACTGAACCCATGCGGCACTCTTCAATAAATGCAGCCAATTCAGGGTTGTTTTCAGCAGCTTTAAGCGCAAGAGGGTGTTCTGCTGCAACGGCAACATATGTCACGCCCATTAGAGTGTCAGCACGTGTTGTATAAACAGTTAAGCCATCAGCATAAATTTCGGTATTGGCAGATGGGAAAGTAATTTCCATGCCTGTAGAGCGACCAATCCAATTACGTTGCATGGTCAACACTTGTTGAGGCCAGCCGTCTTGTAGGGTGTCTAGATCGTCTAATAATTCTTGTGCATAGTCCGTAATACGGAAGTAGTACATTGGAATATCGCGTTTTTCAACCAATGCACCTGAGCGCCAGCCACGACCATTTTCAACTTGCTCGTTTGCTAAAACAGTTTGGTCAACCGGATCCCAGTTTACTGTTGAAAGTTTACGGTAGATTAGGCCTTTTTTATAAAGCTGAACAAATAACCATTGCTCCCAGTGATAATATTCTGGTGTACAAGTTGCGAATTCGCGATCCCAGTCTACAGATAGACCTAATTTTTTTAATTGATCACGCATGTAAGCAATGTTTTCAAATGTCCATTTTGCTGGAGCAACTTTATGGGCAATTGCTGCGTTTTCCGCAGGTAAACCGAATGCATCCCAACCCATAGGTTGTAATACGGTTTCACCTTTTAAACGGTAGAAACGGCTAATCACATCGCCAATTGTATAGTTACGCACATGCCCCATATGCAGCTTGCCACTTGGGTAAGGAAACATTGACAGGATGTAGCGATGTTTACCTTCGACAGTGTCGGCAACTTTAAAGACTTTACGATTTTCCCAATCTTGTTGAACTGATGGTTCAATCGTGTTTGCTTGATATTCGGGGTCAATGTGAGAAATAGTCATAGACGTAAGCTATACAACAAAAATTGATATTAAAGATTGTTGCACAGCATAGCGCAAAATCGACAAAAATGCAGTTTTGGGATGGATTTATTTTCCGTTAAAAATTAAACAAGAATAAACCTGAAAAAAGCGGGGTAGTCATAAAAAAAGAAAAGTGGAAAAATCAAATAAGATGAAAAAATAGTCAGTTAAAAAATAATCATAGAAAAGTGTTTCTTTAATCTTGACTTTAGTGAATTAAACAACAAAAATGCTTCCTTTAGTTTTATATGCGATTATTTGATCACCCTTCGAATAACCGTCATGTTTTGTAATAGACATTCTCTCTAGCCGAGAGATTGATTTTACTTAAAGTATGTATATCCAGACATGCTTTATTAATGTTAAAAAAGCTTATACGGCTGAAAAACAGAAATTTTTCTATTGCAACGAAAACTAGACAATATGTGTGCTATAACAGTGCAGACAATTCAATGAATGAAACACTATTTGTGCCTTCCATAAATAGTGATAAAGATTTTAGGGTGAATCACGTTGGAACTTTTATCTGGTGGTGAAATGCTCGTTCGTGCTCTTGCGGACGAAGGCGTTGAACATGTTTTTGGTTATCCAGGCGGCGCTGTATTACATATTTATGATGCGCTATTTCAACAAGACAAAATCAATCATTACCTCGTACGTCATGAACAAGCTGCTGGTCATATGGCAGATGCTTACTCGCGTGCTACAGGTAAGACTGGCGTAGTACTGGTCACTTCTGGACCTGGCGCAACTAATACTGTGACTCCAATTGCAACAGCTTATATGGACTCAATCCCAATGGTGATTTTGTCTGGCCAGGTTGCATCACATCTTATTGGTGAAGACGCTTTCCAAGAAACTGATATGGTGGGTATTTCACGTCCGATCGTGAAACACAGCTTCCAAGTTCGTCACGCAAGTGAAATTCCTGCAATTATCAAAAAAGCATTTTATATCGCAGCAAGTGGTCGCCCTGGTCCAGTTGTAGTTGATATTCCTAAAGATGCGACAAATCCTGCAGAAAAATTTGCGTACGAATACCCTGAAAAAGTGAAGATGCGTTCTTATCAGCCACCTTCACGTGGTCATTCAGGTCAAATTCGTAAAGCGATTGATGAGCTTTTAAGTGCAAAACGCCCTGTAATTTATACGGGTGGTGGTGTTGTTCAAGGTAATGCATCGGCATTATTGACTGAACTCGCACATTTACTAGGTTATCCAGTAACTAACACACTTATGGGCCTTGGTGGCTTCCCTGGCGATGATCCACAGTTTGTGGGCATGTTGGGTATGCACGGTACTTATGAAGCAAATATGGCGATGCATAATGCTGATGTCATTCTTGCAATTGGTGCGCGTTTTGATGACCGAGTAACCAATAACCCAGCAAAATTCTGTGTGAATGCTAAAGTTATTCATATTGATATTGATCCGGCGAGCATTTCAAAAACAATTATGGCGCACATTCCAATTGTAGGGGCAGTTGAGCCTGTACTACAGGAAATGTTGACGCAATTGAAACAATTAAATGTGTCTAAGCCAAACCCTGAAGCAATTGCTGCGTGGTGGGATCAAATTAATGAATGGCGTAAAGTTCATGGCTTAAAGTTTGAAACCCCGACTGATGGCACAATGAAGCCACAGCAAGTTGTTGAAGCTTTATATAAAGTCACTAATGGTGATGCCATTATTACTTCGGATGTTGGCCAACACCAAATGTTTGGTGCGTTGTATTACAAATACAAACGTCCACGTCAATGGATTAACTCAGGCGGTTTAGGCACCATGGGCGTAGGTTTACCTTATGCAATGGCTGCTAAGCTTGCTTTCCCTGATCAACAAGTTGTTTGTATTACTGGCGAAGCTTCAATTCAAATGTGTATTCAAGAGCTTTCAACATGTAAGCAATACGGCATGAATGTGAAGATCTTGTGCTTGAATAACCGTGCTTTAGGTATGGTGAAGCAGTGGCAAGATATGAACTATGAAGGTCGTCACTCAAGCTCATACGTTGAATCATTGCCTGATTTTGGCAAGTTGATGGAAGCTTATGGTCACGTTGGTATTCAGATTGATCATGCTGATGAACTAGAGTCGAAGCTTGCTGAAGCAATGGCGATTAATGATAAATGTGTATTCATTAATGTCATGGTGGATCGCACAGAACATGTTTATCCAATGCTGATCGCAGGTCAGTCTATGAAGGATATGTGGTTAGGTAAAGGGGAGCGTACATAATGAGACATATTATTTCTGTACTCGTTGAAAACGAAGCTGGTGCGCTTTCTCGCCTTGTTGGTTTATTTAGCCAACGTGGATATAACATTGAAACACTGAATGTTGCGCCAACCGAAGACCCAACTTTGTCACGCTTAACATTAACAACTTATGGTGATGACCATAAGATTGAACAGATTACAAAGCAGCTCAATAAACTTGTTGAAGTTGTAAAAGTAGTTGATTTATCAGAAGGTTCACACATTGAGCGTGAACTGATGTTGATTAAAGTAAAAGCGTTAGGTGCTTCACGTGCTGAAATTAAGCGAACAGCGGATATTTTCCGTGCGCAAATTGTAGACGTGACACCAACTACCTATACCATTCAAATAGCAGGGACAACTGAAAAATTAGATGGTTTTATCGATGCGCTTGCAGAAAACACTATTCTAGAAGTCGTTCGTTCAGGTGTATCTGGTATCGCCCGTGGCGAAAAAGTATTAGCCATTTAATTTTTTAAAAAGTATTTTAGCGGAGAACACAAATGCAAATTTTTTACGATAAAGACTGTGACTTATCAATCATCCAAGGCAAGAAAGTAGCGATTATTGGTTACGGTTCTCAAGGTCATGCTCATGCACTTAACCTTAAAGACTCAGGCGTAGACGTAACTGTAGGTTTACGTGCAGGTTCAGCTTCTTGGAAGAAAGCTGAAAATGCAGGTCTTAAAGTTGCAGAAGTTCCTGCTGCTGTTAAGCAAGCTGACCTCGTAATGATTTTGACTCCAGATGAATTCCAATCACAACTTTACCGTGACGTGATTGAGCCAAACATCAAAGAAGGCGCGACGCTTGCATTTGCTCATGGCTTCTCTGTTCTTTACAACCAAGTTGTTCCACGTAAAGACCTAGATGTAATCATGGTTGCTCCGAAAGCACCTGGTCACACTGTACGTTCAGAGTTCCAACGTGGTTCAGGTGTTCCTGACCTAATCGCAATCCACCAAGATGCTTCTGGTAATGCACGTAACGTTGCTCTTTCTTATGCTTCTGGCGTAGGTGGCGGCCGTACAGGTATTATCGAAACTTCATTCCGTGAAGAAACTGAAACTGACTTATTCGGTGAGCAAGCAGTTCTTTGTGGTGGTGCGGTTGAATTAGTGAAAATGGGCTTCGAAACTTTAGTTGAAGCTGGTTATGCACCAGAAATGGCTTACTTCGAATGTTTACACGAGCTTAAATTGATCGTTGACTTAATGTTCGAAGGCGGTATCGCTGACATGAACTACTCAGTATCTAACAATGCTGAATACGGTGAATATGTAACGGGTGTTGAAGTAATCAACGAACAGTCTCGTGAAGCAATGCGTAATGCGTTGAAACGTATTCAATCTGGCGAATACGCGAAGATGTTCATTCAAGAGGGTGCATTAAACTACCCATCTATGACTGCTCGTCGTCGTCAAAATGCTGCACATGGTATTGAAGTAACTGGTAATAAGTTACGTGCAATGATGCCTTGGATTCAAGCAAACAAAATCGTTGATAAAGAGAAGAACTAAGATTTCTCTTTAGCTTGAAACGTGCGTTAGCGAAGTAAAACTTCGCTCTTGCACTCGGGCAGAGTGATACTCTGCTAGTCCTCGTTCATACCATGGATTCAAGCGAACAAAATCGTAGATAAAGAGAAAAACTAATTTTCTTTATCTGAAGCGTTAAAAAAAACCCTGCTTAAAGCAGGGTTTTTTATTTATATTATTTTTATTGAATGAGAAAATTGCCCTTGAGGCAACTTGACTAGATTAAATAAATCCTATATTTTTCATATAATTGGCTGCTTAAATTTTATTTACTTTATTGATTTATAAAGTAAAAAATACTTGACCAAAAGATAGATAATGTTATTGTTTATAACTGACTGAATAAGTCAAATTTACTAAAATTTCTTTAACATGTTTAATTGTATTTTGGGCAATGAGTTGAACAAAATAAAAAAAAGTATTGAATAATCATGGAAGTCCAATATGGGTCATGTTGATTACGATAGCACATTGATCGTCGGCTCTTTTATTGCAGCTGGCTTCATTTGCTATATTGTAATTTCCATGGAGCAGCTAATATTCAAGCAAGTCTATAAGAAATTTGAGTCTTTAATTTTATTTATCAATGGTTTGCTACTCGCATTAGCAATTAGTATCGTCCATATTGTTGGTATACAAGCTTATCATCTGTTTGATACAACTAACTCTAATATTCCTTTAATTGCAGTTTCTTATGCCATCAGTGCTTTGTTATCTTGCATTGCGATGTGGTTGACTTCACGTTTTACACTCCCTTTATTCAGACTCATTCTGAGCTCGATTATCATGGGAATTGGAATTTCAGCCTCATATTACATTAGCATGCTAGGTTGGAATATTAATGTTTATAAAAAAGATTACACTTCGTTTTTACTTTTATTTTCTGTATTAATTGCAATGAGTGGTTCAGGGCTAGCATTTTTACTCGCCTATAAATTAAAAGATACGGAACGATACCGTTTAACTTTAAAAGTCGCATTTTCAGTTATGATGACCCTAAGTATTATGGGGATGCACTATACAGCACTTATCGCGACAAATATTACTGATAAATTTATTAGCCAATATCAGGCTGAACATGATTTATTATTATTTACAATTATTTTAGTTACGTGTTTGGTGCTCGTAGCAAGTTTTATTGTTGCCATGTTGGAGCAACGTCTCACTCAGCAAAATTTAGAGTTGCGCAAGGCAAATAAAGAATTAGCTAACTTATCTATACAAGACAATTTAACCAAATTACCTAACCGCCTTTATTTGGTTGATTATGCAGAAGTATTACTTTCAGATCACCGATATAAAGACCAAAAAATTGCTTTCTTATATATTGATTTAGACCGATTTAAATCAGTGAATGATGCATTCGGGCATCATGTAGGAGATCAATTACTGATTCAAATGGCAAACCGTTTACACTGGCAACTCAATGAAAAATGTAAACTGCTTAGGATCGGTGGTGATGAGTTTTTACTGATTGCAGAAAATACAAATGCAGAAGAAGCAGTTATTTTGGCTGAGAAAGTTCTGCAACTAATTCAGGAAAGTTATCAAATTTCAGGTAAAGAAATTAATATTTCTGCAAGCTTAGGCGTAGCACTATTCCCTGAACATGGACAAAATGTTCAGGATCTACTTATGAATGCTGATGCCGCGATGCTCATGTCTAAAGAGCAAGGCCGGAATACTTACACCATCTTTAGTTATTCAACCCATCAACAAGAAACGAGAAGTCAGTCAAAACTGATCAATGACCTTTATAAAGCCGTAGAAGAAAAGCAGTTTATTTTATATTACCAACCAAAATTTAACACGAATCTTGAAGTCTGTGGTGTTGAAGCATTAATTCGTTGGAATCATCCAGCTTTAGGTATACTCACGCCGCATATGTTTATAGAAGGTGCAGAAAAAACGGGTTTGATCATTCCAATGGGATATTGGGCACTCGAACAAGCTTGTCTACAAATTCAGGAGTGGGAACGTAGTAACACCCCATTTTATCCAGTCGCAGTAAACCTATCTGCACTACAGTTCGAAAATAAAAAGTTATTTAGTACACTGGAAGGATTATTAAAAAAATATCAGATTCAACCTCACCATTTAATTGTTGAGATTACTGAATCGACAGCAATGCGTCATATTGACTTGAGTATTCGAGCTTGTGAGCGGCTACGTGATATGGGTATTCGGGTCGCAATTGATGATTTTGGAACAGGCCATTCAAGCTTTTTGTATTTAAAAGATTTACCTGTAGATGAGTTGAAAATTGATCGTGGCTTTATTGTTGATTTAAAGCCGGGCTCTAAAGAAGAAGTTATTCTAGAAAGTATTATACATTTAGCTAAAAAGTTAGGCTTAACTGTAACAGCAGAAGGGGTGGAAACCCAGCAACAGGTTGAGATTTTAACGCGTTTAGGGTGTCAACAGTTCCAAGGTTATTTGTTGGGAATGCCAGTTCAAGTCGATGAACTCATTGAGTCTCAAGGGGCTCACTTCGCTTAATATAATCTATCATCAATTTTATAATTTATATTCTTAAAATAAATAATTAAGATAATGCTAGTTTTTGAAAGATATTTATATGTTTTCAAAATTAATATACTTCGAGTATAAAGTATTGCTAATAAATTAATGGATATATTCTATAAAGAATAAAAGTTTAAATAGATTTTTATGGAGTATTGTGAAGTATGTATAATAATTAGAGTTAATTAAAATATTCACTTTTATAAAATATAAATATCTTAATTTTAGTGATTGTTTTTAGTTGGTGGAGTTGGAGATTGGGCCCCACCGGATTAAAAATATTTTATATCTTATTAAAATATAAAAGTTTAATTGAGTTGTAAATTAAATAGCTACACATTCTTGAGTTGTTTCGAACTCAATAAGTTTATTTATATAAGACCATGTTTCTTCTGAATTAATCTTTTTTTTGTTTATGGTGCCATCAATTATGATTCCATCTACGATGTTAAGAAAAAGTCCAGTTAGTATTTTTGTATTTTCTACTTCTAACTCCGAAAGGGCTGAAAAAACCAATGAGTAAATCCATTCCCGATACTCATTAATTTGATGCTTAATAGAGGGATATAGTTGCATGACTTCGATGGTCGCTTTTTTAAATAAGCAGCCATTAAAGTCATCTGTATTAATCCAATCAATATACCAGTTGAATATTTTCTTTAGTTTAATTAATGGGTTATTGGTATTTTTTATTTTTTCCAATATTGAATATTGGATCTCTAAGTTTCTCTTATAAAGACATTCTTCAATTAAAGCTTCTTTAGAGGCAAAGTATTTATAAAAAGTCATTTTTGCAACATTTGATTCGGCAATAATGCGATCAACTCCAACGGAAGTATAGCTTTTTTGGTTAAAGAGGGCTGTTGCTGTTGTTATAATATTTTCTCTTTTTGTCATCGGGTTCCCCGTTACGGATATTTTTTGATTAAGTTTGCTATTGTAAAGTGTATAAGCTTAAATAAAACTTATTTTATAATATTTAAAAAATTATATTTATTCAATAGCTTGGTTAATTTAAAAAAACAACATATTATATATTTAATTGGCAATAGTTTACTTTTTTAAATATTATTAATTAATCCGTTGATTTGTTGAGATAATACACATAGTATCAACTTGTTAAGTATAGGTGTACGGAATTTATTTTAGCAATTGAATGCAAAATTGGAATAAAGGGAAAGCCTGTAACTTAACTATAAGAAAAACTTTTTACAGAGAATCATTATGTTAAAAAAATTTGAAGACTTTAATAATCCAAGAGAAAAAGCATTGCAGGGGATGAGAAATAGTATTCCTGCAAAACAATGGGATGAAAATTTACAATTTCTTCAACAGTTAAGAAAAACAATTGCAGAATTACCAGTTTGTAAGCATCCTGCTATCGAATTGTTAAACAGTGGATATCTTGATAAGCAAAGTTTAATACGTATTCATTTGGAATATCGTCATGCGATAGTGCAAATTTTCACTGATGCTTTATTAAAGGCTCAGTTTTTGACAAAGCAGTTGGAACCTAAACTCCATTCTGGAGCTAAAATGTTTCCAAGGGTATTATTAAGTTTAAATATACTTGATGAGTTTGGTTTTCGTCCTGGGCTAGATAAAGATAATTACTATTTGGGGAATCCTGAATATGCTCATTATCCTTTATATGAAGATTTACTTAATGATTATGGCTTAACAGAAGATGATCGCCGTAATTATAGACCATCAAAATTTGCTGATCAGGTTAGGTCATTTTTAGAGTCTTCTTATGATAGTTATATTAATGTTGTGGCATTATTAGCTGTTGCTGAAGAAGAAGTCATTCTTTTTAGTCCTCCATTACGACAAGCAACCAAATTTGTGAATATTGATGTTGAAGGTGGGGGTTATTACCATGTTCATGGGGTATCTACTGATGAAGCATCAGAGGCTGCTGACGATGATCATGAAGATGACCTTTGGTTCGCGTTAGCGCAAGCAATTACAAAAGATGATTATGAAAGCTTAACCAAGTTATGTATTGATTATTGTGCTTTATGGAATGAATTCTGGGATGCACAAATTGCAGATGTCCAATTTATTGAAGAAAAAAAACTGGCATAACTATTCTACTAATTCTTAAAAAAGTTCATCTACGATCAGATGGGCTTTTTTATTATAAAATTTCTAAGACGCTAAGCCATATTTTAAAAAAAGTATTTAAAAAGCTTGTGAGTGGCTCATGGGTTATCAACAACCATTAAACACTTCTATAAATCTGCTACAATTACGCCAATTTTTATTTTGATCGACTTTAGGTCTTTGGCACTGCAATCTCCGCAGTAGGTGTATTTCATGAGTTTTAAAGATGAGTTAGCGGCACAGGTTGCTCAACGCCGCACATTTGCCATCATTTCCCACCCCGATGCCGGTAAAACAACCATGACAGAGAAATTACTGTTATGGGGTAAAGCAATTCAAGTTGCAGGGATGGTAAAAAGCCGTAAATCTGACCGCGCAGCTACATCTGACTGGATGGAAATGGAGAAAGAGCGTGGGATTTCCATTACCACTTCGGTTATGCAGTTCCCATATAAAGGTCATACTATTAACTTGCTCGATACACCAGGGCATGAAGACTTCTCTGAAGATACTTATCGTACTCTAACCGCTGTTGACTCGGCACTTATGGTGATTGACGGTGCAAAAGGTGTCGAAGAACGTACCATCAAATTGATGGAAGTTTGTCGTATGCGTGACACTCCTATCATTTCATTTGTAAACAAGATGGACCGCGAGATTCGTGAACCACTTGAGTTGCTGGATGAAATTGAGAATGTCCTCAATATTCGTTGTGTACCTATTACATGGCCATTAGGGATGGGACGTGATTTTGCGGGTGTATACAACATTCTTGAGAATAAGTTGTATGTCTACAAAGCAGGCTTTGGCTCAACGATTACAGATATTGAAGTACGTGAAGGTTATGACCACGCAGATATCCGTGAAAAAGTAGGTGAGTTGGCTTGGGCATCTTTTGAAGAGTCACTTGAGCTCGTACAAATGGCGAACGAACCTTTAGACCGCGAATTATTTTTACAAGGTAAACAAACTCCAGTTCTATTTGGTACAGCATTAGGTAACTTTGGTGTTGACCATGTATTAGATGCATTTATGAATTGGGCACCAGAACCTAAAGCTCATCCAACACAAGAGCGTGTTGTTGATGCAAAAGAAGAAGGCTTTTCTGGTTTCGTATTTAAAATTCAAGCAAATATGGATCCGAAACACCGTGACCGTATTGCCTTTATGCGTATTTGCTCAGGTAAATACGAGAAAGGTTTGAAAATGAATCATGTACGTATTGGTAAAGATGTTCGTATTAGTGATGCATTGACATTCCTTGCGGGTGAGCGTGAGCACTTAGAAGAAGCGTGGCCAGGTGATATTATTGGTTTACATAACCATGGCACAATTCAAATTGGTGATACTTTCACTAGCGGTGAAAACTTGCACTTCACAGGTATTCCTCACTTTGCTCCAGAAATGTTCCGCCGTGTACGTTTGAAAGATCCATTAAAGTCAAAGCAGTTGCAAAAAGGTTTGAAAGAGTTGTCTGAAGAAGGCGCAACTCAGGTATTTATGCCACAAATTAGCAATGATTTGATCGTGGGTGCTGTGGGTGTACTTCAGTTTGATGTGGTTGCTTACCGTCTGAAAGAAGAATATAAAGTTGACTGTGTTTACGAGCCTGTAAGTGTAAATACTGTGCGTTGGATTCATTGTGATGATGACAAGATTCTCAATGAATTTAAGAAAAAAGCACATGATCAACTTTCTATCGATGGTGGTGGTCACTTAACCTATCTTGCGCCAAGTCGTGTGAACTTGCAGATTATGCAAGAGCGTTGGCCTGATATTCAGTTCCGTAACACACGTGAACACTAATCTTTAAGATTTGACAGACAGCTTCGAACAGAAGCTGTTTTGTTTTGAAAAATAAGAAAGGATGATGAAATGAATTTGAATAGAAAGACAGTTATTGCACTTTTAGTTGCGGTAATCATATTACTTTTGGCTATTTGCCTTTTTGTCTGGAAAAGCTCTCAACCTTCATCATCTTCTCAAATAAAATCAGCTTCTACCCAAAATCAAAATATAGAGAAAGCTGAAGTACTACCATTTCTAAACTTGCAGCAAGTAAAAGCTGATTATGCTTTACCATTTTGTGAGAAGAAAAATTGTATTGATGTCGATATTCAAACGATAAAGACCCAAGATGCATGGCTAAATGAATGGATCGCGAAAAGTCAGGCTAAGGTAATTCAAGATCAAATTGATTTGAAAAAAGACTTAAGTTTGCAGCAAGCCATTAATGCTTATGTTAAAAAGTCTGATGAATGGCAAGATAAATATTCAAAGAATCGGGCTTACGAATTGCATCTTCATACCCGTATTGCATCGCAGCGTAACCAATACGTTTTATTGCAATTAGGACTTGATACCAAGCAAGAAGAGCTCACGATTAAAGATCGTTATTACTTTTTTGTGGCCGACCGAAAACTGCATAAGAGCTTAACTTTGTTAGATGTTTTAAAAAAGGATCAGCAAACAGCTGTGCATCAAATGGTGCAGGTCGCATATCAAGATTGGTTAAAAAAGCAGACTGCTGACATAAAAAAAGAAGCACCAAAAACTTTATATTGGGGGCAGGCAGATTGGTTCTTTGATGGTGAAGGCGTTGGCTTACATTATCAGGCAAACCAGATTACTAAAGAAGCTCCACAGCTCGATATTTATTTATCTAAAGAACAGACCAAAAAAATATTACAACCCGAGGTTTATGAACAAATGTTTTAAGATGGTAGCAGAATTTGCAACCTCTATTTATATGCGCTAATTTCTTAGAAAGGCACAGCGTAATCTCCTTAGAATAAAAGGCAAAATATGATGTTATCTTCTAAAGCTTCACTGCGATTAACTTTGCTTGCTTCTGCTATATTTTTGGCAGCATGCCAACCTAAAGCTGATCCTAAGGATTCTCAAGAGCAGCAGAAACCAGCAGTCGAGGAACAAAAGCCAGTAGAGTTGACTTTGAAGGGTGAAACAATTCCTAGTAAGGTGGTTTTACCTGATTGTGATGGTAAAACTTGTCCAGAATTTACGGTAGAGCGCTTACAGAGTAATTTTCCTTTTATTGACAAAATTATAGATCAACAAATCTTAAATACATTAAATCAAATTTTAGAAATTGCTGAACCTGATGCTAAGAATACGCAAGCGGAACAAAAAGCAGAAGCTTCAGCGGCAGCGGGTGCAGAGCAAAAAAATAGCTTTGATACACTGGTGCAACGCTATGCAAATTCATTTATTGATCTAGATAATGAGCTAAAAGCTTTAAGTAGTAATCATCAGATTAATCTTTTAGTTAAACCTAAGATTTTGCAGGCTCAAGGTAAAGTTGTAACTGTAGTGCTTAATAGTAGTAGTTATTTAGGAGGGGCTCATGGCTCTGCTGCACAGCATTATTATAATTTTGATTTAAAAGAGCAAAAGCAAATTAAGCTTGAAGATTTATTACGCCCTCAGCAAAAAGCAAATTTAGAGAAGTTAGCTCATGAAGCCTTTAAGACATGGGTAACGGACTCTAAATTGGCTGATAATGTTGCTGACTATGAACAAGCATGGCCATTTAAATTATCTAATAACTTCTTATTGGGTGAGCAAGGTTTAATCCTTCAATACGGTGAGTATGAAATTGGACCATATGTGGTTGGACTCCCTCGATTAGTCATTCCTTATGATCAATTGCAAGATGTGTTGAAAGAGGAATATTTGCCACAGCCTAAAGTTAAACCAGCTTCGGCACCAGTTGCAAAAAGTGCTGGCTAATGCATTTGTTTGATACTCATACCCATTTTGATGTTGCCGATTTTGATGAAGACCGGCAACAGTTAGCAGTCGACGCTAAAAAGGTGGGTGTTGACGCTTTAGTGTTAATTGGGTTTATGCAGTCACGCTTTAATGAGTTGGTGCAAACTCATCATCAGTTAAAAAGCTGGGAAAATGTGCCTGCTTCATATTTAGCACCAGGTTTACATCCGTTTTATATTGAGCAGCATCAACCAGAACATTTGACTCATCTTGAACACATCTTGCAGCAAGAAAATTGTGTGGCAGTGGGTGAAATTGGCTTAGATACTTTTTTAAAAGAACATAAAAAGCCAGATGTATATGCAAAGCAAAAACAATATTTTGCTGATCAGTTAGAGCTGGCAACCCAATACCAAAAACCAGTGTTGCTCCACATTCGAAAAGCGCATGGTGATGTGCTTGCTATATTAAAATCTCAAAAATTTAAATTGGGAGGCATTGCTCATGCATTTAGTGGTGGGGTAGAAGAGGCAAAGGGTCTTATTAAGCTTGGTTTTAAAATTGGTGTAACGGGGCAAATTACCAACCCAAATGCGAAAAAGCTTCATACTGTGGTAAATGCTATAGGTGCCGAGCACTTGGTGATTGAAACAGATTGCCCAGATATGACACCGCTTTGTTGTCAAACCTCAACTGAACAGCGTACTCGTAATACCCCTGTTAATTTGCCTTATGTTTTACAAAGTTTGGCCGAAAATTTAAACATGCCTGAGTCAGATTTAGCTGAGTTGCTGTGGAAAAACTCTCAATCTGCTTTGAAATTATCGTAATAAAAATCAAAGATTAGAAATAGTAACTAAAACAAAACACAGCGATTAGAAAAGAAGCTTAAAGTAAGAAAACAACATGTAAAAACGTGAAAAATAACATTGCCAGACATGGGAGGATAACCCAATGGCTAAGTATAGCAATATCAATAGTTTTAATGCTTTACAGACGCTAACAGTAGGTTCCAGCAATTATCAGATTTTTAGCTTAACCCAAGCCGAGAAAAAGCTAGGTGACATTGCCAGACTGCCGAAATCATTAAAAGTACTGTTGGAAAACTTATTACGGTTTGAAGATCAACATAGTGTTAAAACGGAACACATTCATGCTTTAGCTGAGTGGCTAAAAAACCGTAGTTCCGATCAAGAAATTCAATATCGACCTGCACGGGTTCTAATGCAAGATTTTACCGGTGTTCCCGCTGTAGTTGACTTGGCTGCAATGCGTGCTGCAATGGCACAAGCGGGTGGCGATCCTGAAAAAATTAATCCGTTATCACCTGTAGACTTAGTGATTGATCACTCGGTGATGGTGGATCATTTTGCTGATGATCAGGCTTTTGAAGAAAACGTTCAGATTGAAATGCAGCGTAATGGCGAGCGATATCAATTTTTGCGTTGGGGGCAATCTGCTTTTAATAACTTTAGTGTTGTGCCGCCGGGTACGGGGATTTGTCATCAGGTCAATTTAGAATATTTGGCTCAAGCGGTGTGGCTAGGTGAAGATAATGGACAAACCTTTGCTTTCCCTGACACCTTAGTTGGTACAGACTCCCATACCACCATGATCAATGGTTTAGGTGTATTAGGTTGGGGTGTTGGCGGGATTGAGGCGGAAGCAGCTATGTTGGGTCAACCCATTTCTATGCTGATTCCTGAAGTCATTGGTTTTAAATTGACAGGAAAATTACCAGAAGGGATTACTGCAACAGACTTGGTGCTGACTATTACTCAAATGCTTCGTCAAAAAGGTGTCGTGGGTAAATTTGTAGAGTTCTATGGAGATGGCTTAGCCGATCTACCTCTTGCTGACCGTGCAACCATTGCCAACATGGCGCCAGAGTATGGTGCGACTTGTGGCTTCTTTCCGATTGATGAAGTGACATTGGGATATTTGAAATTAACTGGTCGTCAAAGTGATCGTATTGAACTGGTTGAAGCCTATAGCAAAGCACAAGGCTTATGGCGTAACCCTGGTGATGAACCTGTTTTTACAGATACTTTAAGTTTAGATATGAGCACGGTTCAGGCAAGTCTAGCTGGTCCAAAACGTCCACAGGACAAAGTTCTTTTATCTGATGTGCCGAAAACCTTTAATGCTTTAATGGAGTTAACGCTAAAACCGGCTAAAGAAGCTAAAGAGCGTTTAGAAAATGAAGGCGGTGGTGGCACAGCCGTAGAGGCAAAAAAAGCAAATATCCAGCATGAAAGTCCGTCATGTGTGATTGAAGGAAAAGAGTATCCATTAACTCATGGTGATGTTGTTATTTCAGCGATTACCTCTTGTACCAATACTTCTAACCCAAGTGTAATGCTAGCCGCAGGTTTGCTTGCAAAAAAAGCGATTGAAAAAGGCTTGCAGCGTAAACCATGGGTGAAAAGTTCACTTGCACCAGGCTCGAAGGTGGTGACGGATTATTTGCTGGCTGCTGGGCTTACACCGTATTTAGATGAGTTGGGTTATAACTTGGTGGGATATGGTTGTACAACCTGTATTGGTAACTCAGGTCCACTACCCGGACCAGTTGAAGAAGCAATCCAATGCCATGATTTAAATGTTGCATCTGTACTTTCTGGTAATCGTAATTTTGAAGGACGCGTACACCCA
The DNA here is from genome assembly GCF_025514755.1 of Acinetobacter sp. WU_MDCI_Abxc222. Taxonomy (NCBI): domain Bacteria; kingdom Pseudomonadati; phylum Pseudomonadota; class Gammaproteobacteria; order Moraxellales; family Moraxellaceae; genus Acinetobacter; species Acinetobacter sp. WU_MDCI_Abxc222. Next base: position 68,381 of record NZ_JAHPVG010000004.1, on the reverse strand, counting down.
TTAGTTAAGACAAACTGGCTTGCTTCGCCACCTTTGGTAGTCGCTTATGGTCTTGTTGGTAATATTCGTACTGATTTAACTACACAACCTATTGGGCAGGGTAAAGATGGACAACCTGTTTACTTAAAAGACATCTGGCCAAGTCAGGCTGAAATTGATGCTGTCTTACAGAAAGTAAATACAGACATGTTCCATAAAGAATATGCTGCGGTCTTTGATGGTGATGAAAGCTGGCAAGCGATTCAGATTCCAAAAAGTAAAACCTATGAATGGGCTGATGATTCGACTTATATCCGCCACCCGCCATTCTTTGAGGGCATTGGCGAACCTCCAAAACCAATTAAGAATATTGAACAGGCACGTATCTTGGCAGTACTTGGTGACTCGGTAACAACTGACCATATTTCACCGGCAGGTAATATTAAAAAAGACAGTCCGGCTGGCCGATATTTGCAAGAGCAAGGTGTTGAACCAAAAGACTTTAACTCTTATGGTTCTCGACGCGGTAATCACGAAGTCATGATGCGAGGTACTTTTGCCAATATTCGTATTAAAAACGAGATGCTAGGTGGTGAAGAGGGTGGTAATACCATTCATGTGCCAAGTGGTGAAAAGCTTGCTATTTATGATGCAGCAATGCGTTATCAACAAGAACATACACCGCTTGTGATTATTGCTGGTAAAGAATATGGAACAGGATCTTCACGTGATTGGGCTGCCAAAGGAACAAACTTATTAGGCGTGAAGGCTGTCATTGCCGAAAGTTTCGAGCGTATTCACCGTTCAAACTTGGTAGGTATGGGCGTGTTGCCCTTACAGTTTATTGATGGGCAAACTCGACAATCTCTTAACTTAACTGGTCATGAGGTGATATCAATTCGGGGCTTGTCGGATGGCATAGAGCCTCATCAAATTCTTGAAGTTGATGTAAAAGGGCCAAATGGAGTAGCGAGTCATTTTAATGTGTTGTGTCGAATTGATACGTTAAATGAAGTTGAGTACTTTAAGGCGGGTGGTATTTTGCATTATGTACTGCGGAATTTGATTGCTTCATAAATCCATAAACTTAGCATGGTCTTATAATGAATGTGTATGAGCTCATATTGGATTTATAGGCTTATCTTTACTTTTTAAGGATAATGAGCTGTGACTAAAACAGCGCAAGGCAAAAATCCTTTGTCGGGCTGATGGTATGTCCTTATACCACAGCCCAACTGGGCGGCATCCGTGCCGCCTGTCACGTTAGTAAATGATGACTTCAGTCTTAAATAATACAATTTATAATGACAGACTTATCGTGAGTTTAAATATCCCAATCCCAAGTTTTCTTTGATATGAAATACACTTTCTTTTGAAAAGAAGTAAAATACCTTCCGTGTTTTATATCCCCACAGAGTAGCAATGACTGATATCCAACAAGATGAATATGACCGTCGTTTTGCAGGTGTAGCCAAAGTTTATGGTGATTCATCGTTCCAGCACTATGAAAAAAGTCATGTGATGGTGATTGGTATTGGTGGTGTCGGTAGTTGGGCAGTAGAAGCTTTAGCACGTACGGGTATTGGCGAAATTACATTGGTCGATATGGACGTGGTTGCAGCATCAAATGTAAACCGTCAGCTACCTGCAATGACCTCAACATTAGGCTGTGAAAAAGTTGAGATTATGGCAGAGCGTTGTCGCCAAATTAACCCACATATTAAAGTAAATATTATTGATGACTTCTTAACGCTTGAAAATGTCACAGAGATTTTAAACCCTGTACCAGACATTGTTTTGGACTGCATCGATGACGTTAAAGCTAAACTGGCTTTAATGCTGCATTGTCGTTTTAATAAAATTCCTTTGATTGTTTCAGGCGGAGCAGGTGGTAAGCTTGATCCACTTAAAATTCGCGTGGCCGATCTATCAAAAACAGAGCAAGACCCAATGTTAGCGAAGCTACGTAGTCAACTTCGTGCTCGCGGCATCTGTAAAAAGCCAAAAGAGAAATTTGGCATTACCTGTATTTACTCAATCGATAATCCATTTTCAAGTGCAGATGTCTGCCCATCAGCTGGCTTGCGCTGTGGTGGCTATGGTTCAGCGGTAGTAGTGACTTCAAGTTTTGCAATGATTGCTGTCGCTGAAGTTTTGAAAAAGCTTGATTTAAAGAAAGCCTAATTTAAATATTGAAAAGGCATGTGCTTAGGTGAGTGCATGCCTTTTATTTTTGAGAGAAACTATTTAATCATACAGCTCTATGTTGTCTTGCTGGGTGTGTGTGGGTAGCTGCTGATCATAAAATTTAAAGCACCATAAAATTAGAACAACAACGGTGAAGATGGTGAGTCCTTTTAAATACTTCATGAATAATTCAATCAAGTGAATGGTCTTGATAAAATTCTAGCGAAGGCTATCTATCTAATCTAATATATAAAATAGACCTAATAATCTAATTTTGAGATGATTATGCTCACATTAAAACAATTCCAATATTTTATAAAAATTGTTGAAGAAGGGAGCTTTACCGCGGCTTCAGAGAAACTCTTTATTGCCCAATCTGCTTTAAGTCGGCAAATTAAACTATTAGAAGAAGAAATTGATTTTCAGTTATTTGATCGAGTTGATAAAAGAGCAAAACTCACATCAGCTGGTGAAGTCTTTTATAAAAAGATAAAAGATAATATGGCCTATTTAAATGAAATTATTGGTCTTTCTAAAAATATTGCAGAAGGAAAAAATCGCCAGATTAAAATCGCTCATTCGAGCAGCATTATTATGGACGATAAGAAAATTCAGATATTAAAAGAAATTAGCTTAGCCAAGCAGATAAATTTTGAGATAAATACTTTGTCATCTGAGCATCAAATTCTAGCTTTAATGAGTGGAGAAGTTGATATTGGTTTGATCAGACCACCAGTTCGACACACTTTAGATGAGATCAATATTGTTAAGCTATATGAAGAACCTTTAATGGTGGCTGTGCATGTTGATCATGCTAAGTTTGCAAATAAACAAGAGATTCAAGTCAAAGACTTAAAAGATGAATACTTTGTTTCGACTCCACATTCTAAGCGCGGAGGTTTGAGTTATTTAGTCTCAAACTTGTGTGTAGGGGCTGGCTTCTGGCCTAAAACAGCGATGATCCAATCACGTAAGCTAAGCCAATTACAGTTAGTCGCTGCAAATTTGGGTATTAGCATTGTTCCTCAAGAATTTGAACAAATATTACCTAAAAAAGTAAAATTGATTCCTCTAGAAAATAAAAATCTTTTATCTGAAGTAGTTTTAGCTTACAGAACAAACCAGAGTGATCTGATTCAACCTTATGTTGAGCATATCTACCATCTACTAAAAGTGTGAGAGGAGATATGTTTCACCTATGCTGAAACAATTATTGTGGTCCAGTGTGTTCACTAATAGTAAATGTATATTCAGTATCACCCTCTAACTGACGTTCCTGAGATAGGATGTCCATTTTGGGGCGCTTATCTTGGTAAAATTCCAAATTGATACAACCACTATTGTTAACCGCATAGCGAATATAGTAACGATCAGGCTTTAGAAAAAAGTTGTTTCTTCAAATGAGCGAAGAGATAGTATTTTCTTCTTGTCGTGATAAATCACGGAAGGACAATCTAGTAGTCCATTTAAATATTGTTTTCGTATCACATGGATCCGAGCTTTAGGAGTGGTTTCTTTTAATAAATATTGAGGTTCATAAATCCGTTTCTCGGGTACTTTTTTAAAAACCTCTATAATGTTTGTATCGGAGGCGGCATAAGTCATGCTAAACGATGTCAGTAAGTAAAAGCTCAGCAGTATTCTTTTCATAAAGTTCCATCATTATTTTTGATAAGTACAATATGAAAATAAAGCAAAAAAGAAGCCAAGCTGGATTTAAAATACTCGTTTGATCAGTTGTTTGAAACAATTAAAGCAATTGAGTATCTAGTTTTTAGGTAGATTACCCTAGTCGATAATAAGTATAAGTTACGCTGTCATCTTTATAGACATCATAGCTATTTTGTTTGAAGTCAGAGACCCATTCACTTCCAGTGTACCCTGCGATATGTCCATAAACGTGGTTGCGGGTTCTGTGAATGATGTAAATGTCACCTTCTTGAGGTTCGTCGAAGGCTGGATCAATTTCTTTATAGCCAATCTTTTTGAGGGTATCGCCCCAATCTGAAGCTGCGATTGGGTGGTTTTCAACATTAGCACCAGCAGATTCGAGTGCAAGACGGATACTACGTGCGCATCTAGCTTTGCTGCGTCTAGAGGTAACGCTTTCTAATTTTTCTACAAACTTTTCTACATCGATCGGTGGGTTGGTTGAAGTTTTAGTTTGATGATTATTGGGTTTCATGGTGAAAGGATAAGGTAGGCTGGGTGCGCTGTGCGATACAACAATGGCTGCCTGATTTGAATCCTGATACATGTAATTATCAGCTACTTGTCCGTCATAAATAATCATCGTGAAATCTCTACCGTGCTACCCATATCCATATTAAAAAAATCACCACCTACCTGTGGCGTTCAGAGATACTAATAGGCGTATCTTAAAAGTTTTGTTTATGTTATGTAATAACGTATCTTTTTTCCAGAGGTGCCTGCCTTGGAGCGAAAATATACTTATCAAAAGAGGTAGTCAAAAATAGTGAAATTTAAATTATTGATATCATTGTAAATAAATAACTAATCAGAGCTTAAATTTGAATATTTTGTTCCAACATTTGCGAATATACTCAAAATCTAAGTCTCTGATTTAAAATGCCACATTTTCTTACAATTTAAGAAGTCGTCGCCAACTTAAACCTGCTGCTCTTTTACATACTCTTCAGTGCGAATCATGGCTGCTCGCATGTTCTGAATTGCATTTTCAATATCAGCTAAAGTTTTTGCGTTTCCGCCACTTAGTGCTTGGCGCCATTTACGAGCACCCGGTAAGTTTTGAAATAAACCTAAAATATGACGTGTAATGATTGAAAGGGGAGCACCTTCAGCCATGCGTTGCTCAATATAAGGTAGCATTTGTTCCATAATATCGAAACGGTCTGGTGCTTCTAAGTTCCAAAGTTGGCCAAGCTCAGCAAGTAGGTAAGGGTTGTGATAGGCTTCACGGCCAATCATGACACCATCAACATGTTGTAAATGAGCTTGAGTTTCGGCAAACGTTTTAATACCGCCGTTAATTTCAATAGTTAGATGTGGACGTTCTTGCTTTAAGCGGTATACATCTTCGTAGCGTAAAGGGGGGACTTCTCGATTTTCTTTTGGAGACAAGCCTTTCAATATCGCAATACGGGCATGCACAACGAAATACGTACAACCTGTTGCAGCGACAGTATCTACGAAATGTAGCATTTCTTCGTAAGACTGCATGTCATCAATACCGATACGGTGCTTTACTGTGACAGGAATATTAACCGCCTTTTGCATGCTGTGAATGCATTCAGCAACCAAGTCTGGCTCTGCCATTAAACATGCACCGATTTTATTGTTCTGTACGCGGTCACTTGGGCAGCCTACGTTGAGGTTGACTTCATCGTAACCCCAGTCTTCGGCCATTTTTGTGCAGGTTGCAAGCTCTTGTGGGTTTGATCCACCAAGTTGCAATACGATCGGGTGTTCTTGAGCGTTATAGTCTAAATGACGTTTTGCATCGCCAAATAGAATCGCACCTGTAGTCACCATTTCTGTATAGAGCACAACGTTTGGGTTAAACAGTCTTGCAAAGAATCGGTAGTCCTTTGTAGTCCAGTCCATCATAGGTGCGACAGAAATACGAGGTTGTAACGATTGAAGTGATTGCATAGCCAATAGACCCAAAAGTCGCTAAATTAATGAAAGGGCAGCATTATACGGGGTTTAGCCCTGAATCGACAGTGGCATTTAACCGCATAATTTATAACCGCCCTTGTGCTGAATATAGAAAGATGATTTTTAACAAGTTAGGTTATGAGTGTGCCATTTGCTTTTTTTGTAAGAAAGCATCAATCACACTAAATAAAATACAAAATACAACGAGCCCCACACCTGCAAGGCAGGTCATGGTCCATCCCCCATGATTCCAAGCAAAAATTCCTAATGCTGAACCAGCTGCGCCGCCAATAAAATAAGTGGTCATATAAATGGCATTAATCCGTGATTTTGCATCTGGACGTAAGCGGAAAATAATGCTCTGGTTGCTGGTGTGAACGAGTGCGAGTGCTAATTGAATTAAAGCAAATCCAATAATATAACTAGAAAGTAGAGTTTGTCCGAAGTAGAAACAAATCCAACTTATCAAGAACAATCCACAGCCCATCCATGTAAGTAATCTTGTGTAGCCTTGATCGGCATATTTACCAATATAGCGTGTTGATAATGCCCCAAAGATACCGACTAGAGGTACTAGCCCTATAAATAGATCTGGTAAATGGTGTGCTGAGGTGAGAAGTAATGCGATGGTTGAATACAAAGTACTTACTGCTGCAAAGGCAAAAGCACCTGTAAGTGCTCTTAATAAGAGTCTTTTTTCTTGCTTTAAAAGCTGAGCCATGGAAACAAAGATTTGCCCATAGTTCATTTTCATACGTAAGACATAAGGCAAGCGACTTTTTAAAGTAAATGCCAACAGAAGCATTAATACACCGCTTACGACATACACTATTTTCCAGTGGAAAAGGTTGGAAAATAATCCAGCTAGACTGGTAGAGAGTAAAATCCCGACTAATAAACCACTCATTAAAAAACCAATGATCTCGCCAGTTTTTTCGGGTTTTACGGTCATTGTGGCAAGTGGAATCAGGACTTGGGCAGCAACAGAAAACAATCCCGCTAAAATTGTACCAATCCACAACATGGGTAAGTTTACAGCAAAAGCAGATGTAAATAGACCAACTGCGCAAAGCACCATCAAAAATGGAATAGCTTTGGCTTTATTGACAATATCACCCAATGGGACAATAAAGAGTAAACCGAGGGCATAAGACACCTGAGCAAATGTCACTGTTAAAGCGGCTTGTGCTTGAGTTACAGCAAACTCTTGCTGAATAGAGTGAATTAGAGGCTGACAATAATAATTCACACCTGCACATAATCCGCATGCTGCTGCCATCAACCAAAGCAAAGGTTTATTTTGACTGATATCTTCAGGGGTAGACATGACGTTCTCTCAGTTTTATTGGGTGTATGCCGTTGCTTCAACTTCAATAAGCATGTGTTCTAGTGCAAGGCGCGGCACAGGAATAAGTGTACAGGCAGGAAAAGGATGATTTTTCCATAAATTTTGCATAATTTTAATCAAAATTTGATGTTTTTCGACCGAGTGGTCAACAACTAAAACTCTCAATACAGCAATATTGCTAAGCTCTGCATTGGCTGCTTTTAAAGCATGTTGAATATTATCAAAAACTTGGTTCGCTTGTTCTTCAAAACTTGGGCTTAATTCACCTTGGGAATTTTCGCCTCCTTGACCTGCTAAATGAATAATATTCTTAAAGCTCTCCACTACAGCAACATGACTATAAGCGTTTGGCGTTGGGTTATATAAAGTTGATGGATTTATGATTTTAAAAGTTTCTTGACTCATTGGAGCTCAACCATTCATTAAAATTTAGATGAGTATCCAACCTCAACTTAAGTTGAGGTCAAGAGAATTTAATGTTTTAGTCTTTTCTTTCTGAGTGTAATCATCATGACACCGACAATATTAAGAAGGCAGCCGATCCATTGCCACATATTGAGATGTTCATTTAAAAAAGCAACGGCAAGCAAAATCGTTAAAACTGGTCCAATTGAAGCAATCATTGCAGATTGAGAGGCACCTAATCGTTCAATGCTTTGCATGAGCATAACGGTGGGTAACACGGTGATTAAAAAGCCTAAGCCAATGCCATACCAAATTACACTAGAGGGAAGTTGTAATAGAAGTTGAATTGGATGAGGTGTACTTAATGCGTAATGAGTTAATGTGCCGATACAAGCCACAGTTAAGGCTAACCCTGTGAAATTCCAAGAGCCAAATTTCTTAATGAGAGGTGGCGTCAGTAACAAATAGCCGGCGAAAGCCACGGCACTTGCAAATACGAAACTTGTTCCTAACCAGAAGTTGCCCTGAATTGGTGCATTGTTGTGCTCCTGAAGCATAACCAGTACCGTTCCACCATAACTAAGAAAAATGGCAAATAAACTTTTTACATCTAATTTTTGTTTGTAGAGTAAGCTTGATACGATGACTGTAAGCGTGGGATATAAAAATAGAATAATTCGTTCCAAAGAGGCGCTAATAAACATAAGGCCCATGAAATCGAGCCAACTTGCAAAGTAGTAGCCTAATAGACCAGCAAAAATTAAAATTAGCCAATCCTTCTTTTTTATGCCCTGATTATGATGCCTGTTAAACCAGCAAATTAATAGAAAGAACGGTAAGGCGCTTAACATGCGTAAAGCCATCAAGATCGTACCGTCTACTAATGGAGAAAGGGCATAAGTCTGTTTAATAAAAATTGCTTTGGTACTGAATAGAAACGCAGAGCAAAGAGCAAAAAAAGACCCGATTTGAAACGAAGATAAAGAAATTTTCATATACAGGACTGTATAAGAGAGACTATTGTCTGCAAAAAAAGAAAAACCTTCCCATATTACACCCCTAAACAAATATCGTGAATCATCAGTTCAAAATATGGGTATTTATTAAATAAATAGTGGGTGGTATTTTAAAAAAGTTCAATTAGAATCCAAATTCTGTACAAAGAATACACATGGGGGAAACATTGCAGCTTGCAATGTTTTTGACAATGAGAAATTAGCTTGAGGAACGCTCATGCAGATCGGAATCCCAACCGAAACTGTCGTCGGTGAAAATCGTGTAGCTGCTACGCCAGAGACAGTAAAGAAGTTGATTAGCGCTGGTCATAGCGTTGTGATTGAACGTGGTGCTGGTGTAAAGGCTGCGTACATTGACAGTGCTTATGAACAGGTCGGTGCAACCATTACGGATGATGCCTATACGGGTAGTCAAATTATTTTGAAAGTTCGCGCACCACAGGGCGCGGAAATTCAGAAACTTGCAGCAAATACCGCTGTTGTAGCAATGTTTGATCCTTATCGTAACACCGAGCTAGATCAGTTTGCGAATCAACAAGTGTCTGCTTTTGCTCTAGAACTGCTTCCTCGTACGCTTTCTCGTGCACAAAACATGGATGTGTTGTCTTCTCAAGCAAACTTAGCTGGTTATAAGTCGGTTTTACTTGCTGCTGCTGAATATCAACGCATGTTCCCAATGCTTATGACTGCTGCGGGTACTGTAAAGCCTGCGCGTGTTGTAATCATGGGTGTTGGGGTTGCTGGTCTTCAGGCGATTGCAACTGCAAAACGTTTAGGTGCAATTGTTGAAGCGACCGATTTACGTCCTACAGCAAAAGATCAAGTTGAGTCTTTAGGTGGTAAGTGGTTAGACGTACCAATGTCTGAAGAAGAGCAACAACGTGCAGCGGATGCCGCTAAAAATGGTTATGGATGGATGCCGGGTGAGCAATACATCAAAGACCAAGCTGCAATTGTAGATAAAGCTGTTTCTAATGCTGACATCGTGATTACTACTGCATTGTTACCAGGTCGTGATGCGCCGCGTCTGATTAAAGCTGAGACTGTTGCCAAGATGAAACCGGGCTCTGTCATTTTAGATATGGCTGTTGAAACTGGTGGTAACGTTGAAGGCTCTAAAGTTGGTGAGACTGTGTTTACAGAAAATGGCGTGAAAATTTTGGGTGTTCCAAATATTCCGGCAACTGTAGCAACAGAAGCTTCTGCATTGTATGCGCGTAACGTTTTTAATTTCGTAGAGACCTTATTCGACAAAGAGAAAAACTTTGCGATTAATCAGGAAGACGAAATCCAAAAAGCCCTATTGGTCACTCATGGCGGTCAAGTACTGCTTAAGCGTGGTTAAGGAGATTTCTCATGGTTGAAACTATTACAATTTTCGTCCTTGCCATCTTCGTAGGTTATTACGTGGTTTGGGGTGTTACGCCAGCTTTGCATACACCACTTATGGCAGTAACTAATGCGTTGTCATCTATTATTGTGGTAGGTGCGATGTTGCAAACTGTAGGTCTGCCAGTTTTAGGTGTGGATGCTAACGTTGCATTTCAAAGTGTGAATGTGGTGAGCGTACTCGGTGCGATTGCAGTATTTTTGGCAAGCATTAATATTTTCGGTGGCTTTGCAGTAACTGCACGCATGCTGGAAATGTTCAAGCCTAAGCAAAAGAAATAAGAGGGCTTTGACATGGAATTTATTCAAGCAAATGCAAACTGGTTGTACCTTGTTGGCGCAATCCTCTTTATCTTGACGCTTCGTGGTTTATCTGGTCCTAAAACAGCAATTCAAGGTAACCGTTACGGTATGATCGCAATGGCGATTGCAGTTGTAACAACCTTCTTTGTTGCGAATAACCCAGTCATCTGGATGATTGTTGGGGCGATGGTGTTAGGTGCAATCGTAGGTATTGCGCGCGCACGTACAGTACCAATGACGCAAATGCCAGAAACAGTTGCGCTTATGCACTCATTGGTGGGTTTGGCTGCTGTTTTAATTGCGATTGCTGCAATTTTACATAACAACCAACTTACTGAACTATTCGCTCAAAATGAAGCGGCTTTAACAGCAGCTGGCGTGCAACATGCACACATGAGCAAGGTTCACTTATTTGAGTTGTTTGTTGGTTGTTTCGTTGGTGCGATTACCTTTACTGCATCTGTATTTGCGTACGGTAAATTGGCTGCGAAAAAATGGGCTAAAACAATTTCTGGTGCATGGGTTAAACCTGTTCAAGCACTTATCTTTGTTGCGATGTTGGCTTGTGGTTTCTACTTCTTCACGACTGGCAACATGACTGCTTTCTGGGCAATGACAGCACTTGCACTTGCATTTGGTTGGGTTTGGATTGCACCGGTGGGTGGTGGTGATATGCCTGTAGTGGTATCGCTTCTTAACTCATTCTCTGGTTGGGCAGCGGCAGGTATTGGTTTTACTCTTGAAAACAACATGTTGATCGTTGCAGGTTCACTTGTAGGTTCATCTGGTGCGATTCTGTCGTACATCATGTGTAAAGCAATGAACCGTTCGATCATCAATGTATTGTTTGGTGGGGCAATGGGTGGTGCAGCAGTTGCATCTGCAGATAAAGGGGAACAAGTTCAACGTAACTACCGTTCAGGTTCTGCTGATGATGCTGGCTTCTTAATGTCAAATGCGGATAGCGTTGTGATTGTACCGGGTTATGGTATGGCACAAGGTCGTGCACAAAATGCTGTTAAAGAGTTGTGTGAACTTTTGAAAGAGCAAGGTGTGCGCGTTCGTTTTGCAATTCATCCAGTTGCGGGTCGTATGCCTGGTCATATGAACGTACTACTTGCTGAAGCGGACGTGGCATATGAAGACATCTTGGAAATGGATGAGATCAACTCAGACTTCCCTGCAACTGACGTAGTACTTGTAATTGGTGCAAACGACGTTGTAAACCCAGCTGCAAAAGATGATCCAAGCTCACCAATTTATGGTATGCCGATTCTTGAAGCTCATAAAGCACGTACAATTATGGTAATTAAGCGTTCTATGGCAACAGGTTATGCTGGTCTAGACAATGACTTGTTCTATAACGAAAAAACAATGATGATCTTTGGTGATGCCAAGAAAGTTGTTGAAGATATGACAAAAGCAATTAACGGTACAGGCCACTAAGCTGCTTTGAAATAAAAAACCACCTTCGGGTGGTTTTTTATTTACCTCTATTTTTAAAGAAATTTTTCTACAAGGTCCATAGATTGTTGATAGAGATCACGTGCAAGTTGCTGATTTTTAGCATGTGATGATTTCCAGTCTGGCATATGTGCGCTGACATATTCGCCATTACGGTTTTGCCATGCCTCAGAAGTTGCCATTTCTGTAATGAGCTTTGCTGGAACTGAGGTTGGGACTAGGCCTAATTTCATCGCCGCATAGACAGGTTTGGGTATGTCGCGATAAATATCAGAAGCGACACCGCCTGGATGTAGTGCGTTATTGGTAATTGAACTTCCGGCTAACTGTTCTGCTAATGCATTGCTGAATAGTAAATTCGCAAGCTTTGATTGACCATAATAGAAAAGGGGGTTGTAAAAACCTTCTGCGCGAAATTTATTGGGTTTAATTGAGCCAACCCAATGAGCAATAGACGCAAGATGAATAATGCGCGCTTTAGGAGACTGTTGTAAAACTGGAAGTAGTTTTTGAGTTAATAAAAAATGGCCTAAATAATTAACCCCAAATTGTTGCTCAAAGCCTTCACTGGTCAACTGTTTGGTTTTGGCAAATAAACCTGCATTATTAATGAGTACGTCAAGGTTGCTATATTTATCTGCAATTTCATCGGCAGCTTTTCTAGTTAATTCAAGACTGTTTAAGTCGAGAGAAACGACATCGACTTGTCCTTGGTTAAGTGAGCGTAGTTTGTTTTGTGCCTCTTGCGCTTTTTGAGGATTTCGACATGCCAAAATCACATGTTGCCCTTGTTTAACAAGTTGTTCTGCTGTCGCGAAACCTATGCCCGTATTAGCACCTGTAATTAATATCTTCACTTTCTGTACTCCGGTTATGCTATTTATTGGTGGGGACTTCAAGAATTTGTATAGTGCTGCAAATTTGACAATTTGTCATGTCAAAATTAGTTGTAAGTGATGATTGGTGCTTTAGGGGTAGGGTTTGCGTATTTGAATGTCATTAAAATTGATGTTAGATAAATAAAAAAAGCGGCTCAAAAGAGCCGCTTTTTTTAAAAGCAAAATTTTAAGCAACCGACTCTGGAGCGGTACGCCATAAGCTTTCTAAATCATAGAATTTACGAGCTGTTGGTAGCATTACGTGTACTACAACAAAGCCGAGATCAATTAAGATCCATTCTGCATCTCGTTCACCTTCAACGCCAATCGGGCGGAAACCGGCTTTTCGAGCTTCTTCTGCAACATTGTCAGCAAGTGCTTTGACATGGCGAGTAGAAGTACCACTTGCAATTACAATAGCATCAGCGACATTGCTAATTGAGCTAACATCTAACTGGAGAATATCTTTTGCTTTTACATCAACTAAAGCGTCGTGGACGACTTTGAGACAAGCTTGTACGTCTTTATTTGAGGTGTTCATTGCGAAATCGTGAGAATTAGACACGCTGGGCGATGGTTCTAAATTCATATAGGGTATATTTTCCTGACAATTACTCACTATCTAATATAGTGGTTTTCTCACTAAATTTCAAACAGAAGTCGTAACAGTTTATATATTTACATCATCAGAAAAGTATTTTTTCTTCCATGTAAACGACTGATTTGAAGCATTTTCAGGTTTATATTCTGCTGCAATGTAGTTCTGATATGAACTTTGCTTTAACCAAGAAAAAATTTGTTCATAAGGAATTTGAGCTGTATCAGGCTCATGGCGGCCCGGGCAGTCTGCAAATTGAATATGACCAATTAAGTTAATGTTTTCTTGTAAACCCTCAAGTACATCTTCACCCATCATGGCCATGTGATAGCAGTCATATTGCATTTTGAGAGCAGGGTGATTGACTGCTTCTAACATTTCTTGGCCCTGTGCAATGTTCTGTACCAAAAAGCGTGGCATATCCGTGCCATTAATCATTTCGAAAACAGGCTCTATACCATGTTCACTTAATAAGTTGCAGGCATGTTTTAAATTGGCTGCTAACGTTTTTAAACAAGGAAGTAAGTCAGCATCTAGCGGTTGTTTACCCGCTAAAATATTAACACGAGGAACTTTTAAAGCAGTGGCATAGCTAATGGCCAATTCTAAGGCTTCATGAAAAGCTATCTCTTGGCCGGGAATGCCTGCTAAACCGTTTCCGCCTTGCATAAGATCACCGGCAGGCACATTGATTAGACAGAGATTGAGGTTGTAATGTTCAAGTTGGTCTTGAATCTCGGAAATGGTAAGTTCGTATGGGAATTGGATTTCTACATGTTCAAAGCCCTCTGCATGGGCTAATGCGAAGCGTTCAATTAAAGAAACTTCGGTAAAAATCATGGATAAGTTAACGGCAAGACGACCCATACACAAACTCCGTTTATTATTGCTCTACTACTTGAATCATAGTAGCTAAATCTTTCTCAGCAAAGCCATTTTTTTGGTGAGTTTGTAGCTGTAATAGAGCTTTTTGTGCAACAGGGATATCTAAATTAACATTGTTAGCCAATGTTACCGCGTTGTTAAGATCTTTAGATAATGTTTGAACTTTCCACTGAACAGGCTCGAATGTATGAGTTGCCATGCGTGGTGCAAGTATTTGAAATGGCTTTGAGTCGGCAAATCCACCAGCTAGAGCTGGAGCAAGTAATGTGGTGTCTACACCAGCTCGGTCTGCTAGTGCTACAGCTTCAGCGATAAGAGCACTATTTGCTGCCACAATCAATTGATTACAAATTTTAGTGGCTTGACCCGTACCTATATCACCCATTCGTGTTACACGTTGAGATAAGACATTAAAAATGGGAGCTAATTCCGTAATCGTTTGAGCATCACCACCTGCAAAAATAACAAGTGTGCCTTGTTCTGCACCAGCTGTCCCACCTGATACGGGTGAATCAATCCATGTAACGTCATGCGCGGAAGCAGCTTGAGCAAGCGTTTTTGTTGCAGTAACAGATAAGCTTGAGAAATCAACAATTACCTGTTTAGCTTTTAAATTAGGCTGAATTTGTTCAAATACTACTTCTACTGCTTTGTCATCTGCTAGGCAGGTTAAAATAATTGGATACTCACCAATATCTGAAAGCTCTAAAGGCTGTGCGCCGATATCAATCAGTTCTTCACATGCAGAAGGGGTTCGATTCCAAACCGCAACTTGAAAACCAGCCTGAATAAGACGGGTTGCCATGCGGCTCCCCATCAGCCCTATACCTAAAAAAGCAATAGGGGTATTACGATCAAAATTCATAATCTAAGCTCTTTATTTATATTGGCGTGGTAAAAAATTAACTTCCGGATGTTTGTCTTTTTTACGAGCAAGTTTGCTATTTTTACCAAGTAATAATTTAAGTTGCCAGATTTTTTCTAGACGTAATGACTTTTCAGGTTGGTGTTCCATTGCATCAAGTACACGTTTTGCTGCAGTTAGGGCATCAGGTGAGCGTTGTAACATTTCAGCAGCTATTTCATTGGCTTTTTCTAGTGGAGAGTTGCTTAAATGAGTCACAAGACCAATTTCTTTTGCATAATTCCCATCAAAAACACGGGCTGTTAAGGTGAGTTCTTTTGCAAGGTCAACACCGATTAAGCCTTTCAGTGAACGAGTAAGTCCCATATCTGGAACTAAGCCCCAACGGCTCTCCATAATCGACATTTTAGTGTCTGGATGAGAAATGCGAATATCAGCTGCTAAGGCGAGTTGCATTCCGGCACCAAAACAATATCCTTCAAGAGCTGCAATCACAGGTACAGGTAAATTTTGCCAAATCAGGAATGCTTTCTGGAATAGACTTTGGCCAGGTTTAACAAGCTCCCAAATGGCAAAAGCGGAGTTTTTCGGATTATTCAGATCAGATAAATCAATTCCAGCACTAAAAACTTGTGCTTCACCTGTCAAAATCACACAGCGGATATCTCTATCTTTTTTAATGGCTTTTGCTGTTGAAACGAGTTCTTTTAATAAGGCAAAACTCATGGCATTACGTTTATCAGGACGGTTTAGATAAACTGTTGCAATGCCATTATTCTTTTCAATACGTAAAAGTGCCATGAAATTCCCGCTTATTTTTTTATCGATAAGCGGAGCATAACATGGCTGTAATTTGGAAACATGACAGCTCAGTCATACCATTTGGTAGATTGCTAGTCAGGAATCACCAAGATTTGGTGGGCTGCACTTTCCACTTCTTTAACAACAAGTCCTAACTCATCAAAGCGTCTCATAACTTCTTCAATAAATCCTTCATCGGCTATACGGCGTTCTTTACGTAGTGTTGAAATAAATTGCTCAAAATCACCTGTCACTTGTTGCAGTTTTGGAGTACCTACATAGCGGGTGGCGCCATAAAGACGATGTAAAACATGCTCAAGTTGAGGGAAGTCTTCGAGCTCGATGAGCTGCTGCATTTCGTCTAGCTCAGTTGGGAAACTATCAACTAACATTTTAAGTAAATCTTGGGCAAGATCTTCTTTATTTGCTGCAAGCTGCAAACTTTGTTGCCAGTTTAAAATTTCTGGGTCTAATGCTTCTGCAACGACATGATGGTCTTTATCTAGAGCTTTTGATGTAAAGTTGTTTTTGGTCCATTGCGTTAAAATTTGGATAATTTGTTCCATTTGAATTGGCTTGGTAACATAGTCATTCATGCCTACTTTGAGGAGTTTTTGCTTTTCATCAGCAAGGGCATGCGCTGTTAATGCAATAATTGGAAGCTGCATTTCACCATCTAAAGTCGACTCTAATGAGCGAATAGCGCGAGTTGTATCAATACCTGACATAACAGGCATTTGAATATCCATAAATACCAAATCAAATGGTTTAAGCTTCTGGTCAATTCGCTCTTGGATCAGGTTCAGCGCTTCTTGACCGCTGAGAGCTTTAGTTGTTCTAACGTTGAGTTCGCCTAGCAAGGCTTCTAAAACAATTAAGTTAGGTAAATGGTCATCGACTGCCAGAATGTGTAAACCTTGACCATTAAAATCTTGTTGCTCCTCTTCAAAAATAGGCTGATCATTTAATAATTGAATGAGTCCGCTTCGACTTAATGGTTGATATAAAGGGCGAGCACGATATTCATTGAGCATATTTGGCTCAAGTGTCATTTGATAGCCATAGACTGCCAAATTGCCTTGATAACGACTACGGATTTCTTTTAATAACGCTTCAGTATCGCCGCTGTGGTCAACAATGAGCCATGTATTGTCTTTTTGATCAAGATGTTTTAAACGACTAAATAAGTCCAGAATCGATTGTGTCTCGATATGAGGAACATGATAGTTCTCAAGGTAATAACGTAAAACACTTGCTGTAGCAGGGTGGGCAAGATAAGAAACCACTTGTAAATGTTCAAAGTGCGGGTGTTCAATCTCGTAATCTTCATCTACCACAAATTGTGCTGTAAACCAGAAGGTCGAGCCTTTTTCTGTTGGAGCGCGTTCTTGGTTATCCTCAAAGCCAATTTGGCCATGCATGAGATGGACAAGCTGTTTAGAAATAGCTAAACCTAAACCTGTACCGCCAAATTGGCGTGTAACAGATGCATCACCTTGCGAGAATGATTCAAATAATTTTTTACGGTCAGTTCCGCTTAAACCAATACCACTGTCTTGAACACTAAAATGAAGTAGGCATTGTCCGATATCATCATGTTCCATACGAACACGAACAATAATTTCGCCATCTGGAGTGAACTTAATCGCATTTGAAATCAAATTAGTTAGAATTTGTTTAAAGCGTAAAGCATCACCAATCACTTGTTGTGGAATATTGTCCGCATAATAAAAAGCCATTGCGATATGCTTTTGAGCAGCCAGTGGAGACAGCATATCCATGACATCAAAGACAGCTTCTTCTAAATCAAACGGTGCTGTTTCAAGCTCTAACTTACCAGCATCAATTTTTGAGAAATCTAATACATCATTAATTAATGCTAATAAATGGGCAGATGATTTGCGAATAGTTTGTAGGTAAAGGTTTTGTTCGTTATTTAGATTTTGCTGACGAAGTAATAAATGAATAAAGCCATCAATACTGTTTAAAGGCGTTCGAAGCTCATGACTAATATTGGCAAGGAAAACCGATTTGGCTTGGTTCGATGAAATCGCTTGGTCACGTGCTTGACGATAAGTAATGTTTTGAACTTCTAAGGTATCTAGCGTTCTGCGTAAGTCTTCTTCGGTTTGTTCGGTGTGTTCTTTTAACTCTAAAAAGCTAAAGTGCAATCGTTTAACAACGTTTGCAATATCACGCTGTAATAAGCGTAATTCACCTGTACTGTTAATGACCATATGCTGGTCCAACGTGTCTGCATTTAAACGTTGCAACTGCATGCGAATTTCGTACATCGGTGCAATCCAGCGACGCGAATAAAAATTCAAGCAAAGTAAAAGTAACAATAAGGTCATTAAGCCAGTAATGACGAGGGCAATCAAAATACGGTAACGTGCCAATTCTAGTGGCTGATTATCCATTTCAATGACGAGCCAGACAGGTGCTTTTCCATGTGTATCGCTAATCCGCTGTCCATAAATATTGTTGTGGTTATAAGATATTGGACCAAAAAAATTACTACTTTGCGTAAAGTTTGGCCAGTAGCGATTGTCGCGATAACCGATACTTAAATAGGTCTGGCCATTACTATCAATTAAAGCAGCACGTTTTAGATTTTTTTCACTAAACATGCTTTGCATGATGTGCTGGGCGTGATCATATTCATCCGGCTCTAGTTCAACAAGCTTATATAAATCGATCGCGATTTGATTGTAGCGAGCTAAAATTGCTGAGGCATGATGTAGCTGTTGTTGTTTTACTGAATGTGAGGTTTCAGTTAAAACCAGAAAAGCACCAACACACGTTAAAATCATGATGGGCACAAAAATAAGAGCAATTAATTGTCCATATGCATGATTCAGACGTAAGCGTTTCGATAAGGTTTTATTGAAATTAGACATAGCTACATCAGATTTATCTCTCTGTAGGGCATCTTATCACGCTTTATTTTAAAACAGACGGCATTTTATAAATGACCGAGCTTTAATCGCTTTCATGAAAAAGCATATTGAAATGGGTGCAGTACCGAGCATTTTTTCATACAATAGGCCCACCTCGATATAGGTGTTGATCATGAGTAATACACAACCTGATTTTTTAGCCGACGAATTTTTGTTAGATCACTATGTAGGTAAGACGCCTCTAGTTCGTTTGCAGCGATTAGCTTCTCATACGCAAGCGATAGTCTTAGCAAAATTGGAAGGTAATAATCCGGCAGGTTCTGTAAAAGACCGTCCTGCATATAACATGATTATGCAGGCAGAAAAACGTGGTCAAATTAAACCGGGTGATACATTAATTGAAGCAACCAGCGGTAATACAGGTATTGCTTTGGCTATGGTTGCGGCAATGCGCGGCTATAAAATGAAACTTATTATGCCGAACAATATGAGCCAAGAGCGTAAAGACGCAATGTTGGCTTATGGCGCAGAGCTGATTGAAGTGACACCACAGCAAGGAATGGAAGGTGCACGTGATTTAGCCTTACAAATGGAAAAAGAGGGTAAGGGGCACGTTTTAAATCAGTTTGGTAATCCTGATAATGTTGAAGCTCATTATCTAACGACTGGTCCTGAAATTTGGAAACAAACAGGTGGAAAAATTACCCATTTTGTGAGTTCAATGGGCACAACTGGTACCATTATGGGTGTTTCTAAATATTTAAAAGAACAAAACCCAGATATTCAAATTGTTGGTTTACAGCCTGCAGACGGATCAAGTATTGCCGGTATTCGCCGTTGGCCAAAAGAATATTTGCCTACTATTTTTGATAGTAGCCGTGTTGATCGTATTATCGATATTCCACAAATTGAAGCTGAAAAAACTATGCGTAAATTAGCTCGTATGGAAGGTGTTAGTGCTGGTACATCTTCAGGCGGTGCAGTTTGGGCATCAATCAAAATTGCAGAAGAAAATCCGGATGCTGTTATTGTTTGCATTATCTGTGACCGTGGCGATCGCTACTTGTCTACAGGTCTGTTTTCAGTACAGGACGATAACTCATAATTGAGAGAAATAATGCGTTTCCCTACCTTAGTTTTTGATATTGAAACTTTAACTGATTTAAAAGCGGGTGCGCATTTATATCATCTTGATTTACCTGAGGCCGATGTAGAGCAAGCATTGACGAAAATCCGTCGCCAAGAATCTGGTATGGACTTTCAGCGTTTGCCTTTACATGAAATTGTTTGTATTTCTGGCTTATGGATCGATGAGTCTGGTTTTCGATTATTTTCTTTTAGTCGAGAACAATATTCTGAAGCAGAAATTTTACAGAAATTTTTATCTATTTTTGATAAGCGCCATCCGACTCTAGTAAGTTGGAATGGTTCGCAATTTGATTTACCAGTTATCCTATTTCGCGCTATGTATCATGGGCTATCTGCCCCCGGTCTGTTTGATCAAGGCGAGATTGATAGCCAGAAGCGTTTTAATAATTACCAAAACCGTTATCACCATCGCCATATAGACTTAATGGACGTTATGGCAATGTTTAATGGCCGTAATTTTCAAAAGCTTGACGATATTGCCTGTATTTTAGGTTTGCCGGGTAAGCGTGGTGAGTCGGGTTATCATGTGCCTGAATATGTTCGTAATCAACAGTGGTTAAAATTAACGAGCTATTGTGAAGGGGATGTGCTCAATACGTGGTTTATTTATTTGCGTTGGTTAGTACTAAAAGGCCAATTAAATGCAGATGAACATAACCATTGGATTAGTTCGAGTATTGAATATTTACAGACCATGCCACAGCAGGCTGATTTCCTTGAAGTATGGGAACGCACTTCAAAACATACTGAATTTACTTCTCACTATTTTAATTCTTCAGATTTTTAGGTTCATTCTTTGA
The DNA here is from genome assembly GCF_025514755.1 of Acinetobacter sp. WU_MDCI_Abxc222. NCBI lineage: Bacteria > Pseudomonadati > Pseudomonadota > Gammaproteobacteria > Moraxellales > Moraxellaceae > Acinetobacter > Acinetobacter sp. WU_MDCI_Abxc222. The sequence continues at coordinate 47,775 of NZ_JAHPVG010000004.1, read as the reverse complement.
AACAACAAGCCAAATCTCGCAACCTTCAACAACCAGAATATATTTTTCAGGTTGAAACACTTTCTCATGAGGGGCGGGGAATTGCGCATTATGGTTCTCATCCAGATCATCCGGCAGATAAGCATGGCAAAAAAGTTTTTATTCGTTATGCATTGCCAGGAGAAACTGTAAAAGCTCGGATTACCCATCAAGCGAAGCGTCTTGAAGAAGCTGAAATGTTGCAGTTGTTAGGAGATCCTTCAGCACATCGTATAGAGGCAATTTGTCCTCATTATGGTATCTGTGGTGGATGTAGTATGCAGCATATTCATCCTGATGAACAAATCCGTTTAAAACAAAATGTACTGCAGTCACATTTACAGCATTTTGCAGGTATTCAACCTGAACAGTGGCTAGAACCGATTCGATCTTTACAAAGCGATTATCGTCGTCGTGCTCGAATAGGCGTGCGCTATTTGCCAAAACCAGATCGCTTAATCATGGGCTTTCGCGAACATCATAGTAATCGTTTAACTTCGATCCATAGCTGTAGTGTTTTGGATAAAAACTTATCAAATAGTCTGCCTGAGTTACGCACTTTACTCCAAAGTCTAAAAGGCAAAGCGCACATTGGTCATGTAGAATTAGCAAAAGGTGATAATGAAATTTCTTTATTGGTTCGTCATGTAGAAAAATTAAACAATTCTGATGTCAATCAATTAAAGCAATTTGCGTTACACAAAGGGTGGCAGTTGTATTTGCAACCTAAAGGTCCTGAAAGCATTCATCGTATTGATGATGAACAAGGTGCTTTACGTTTACACTATGCCTTAGAAAGGTTTAATGTAAATTTTGCTTTTTCGCCATTGGATTTTACTCAGGTCAATGCCACAGTAAATGAACAGATGGTTCAATTGGCATGTGAATTGCTTCAATTGCAACCAGGTGAAAAGGTACTTGATCTATTTTGCGGTTTGGGCAATTTCTCACTCCCGTTAGCACGATGTGTTGGTGAGAGTGGTCAGGTTGTCGGTGTTGAAGGGAGTGAAGAAATGGTGCAGCGAGCAACAGCTAATGCGAAATGTAATAGTTTGGTGCAAGCAACCTTCTTTTCACAAGATTTAACAAAAGATTTTTCGCATCATTCTTGGGCAAATCAAGGATTTGATGCATTATTGATTGATCCTCCTCGTGCTGGTGCATATGAAATTATGCAGTATGTATCAAATTTTGGAGCAAAAAGAATCGTTTATGTATCATGTAATCCAGCTACACTGGCAAGGGATGCGGGTGTTTTGGTCCAATATGGTTACCAGTTAAAAAAAGCAGCAGTGATGGACATGTTTACGCATACCGAACATGTTGAATCCATTGCACTATTTGAAAAAATTCAAGAGATAAACGATTAAAAACATGAGTTACATATTGAGGAGAATGGTATGGTCACAGTACGTGAACAGTTACCTGAACAACTAACCGAGTTGTCAGAGGAAACGACTGTAGAGCATGCCGCCGAAACGCAAATCGGTTTAGCCTCATGGTTGGATCGGGTGCGTGAAATATTAGATGGGGCGGAGCTTGAACAACTTGAAAAAGTCGCTCATTTAACCCTGCAAAAAGAGTTAGACTCAACGGTTAATCATCGTTCCAATACTTTTGCTACAGGCGTTGGAATGGCCGACATTCTGGCACATCTCCATGTAGATGAAGATACTTTATCAGCAGCAATGCTTTATCGTAGTGTGCGTGAAGGCATTACCGATATAGAAGAAGTAAAACAGAAATTCGGGGAGCAAGTTTACAACCTTGTCAAAGGTACTTTGGCAATGGGTAAACTCTCAGAACTTATTGAAAAAAATAAACGGTTAGAAGATCACTTTAATAATAATCAACGAGAACATTTAAGCGGCATTTATAAAATGCTGATTTCGGTGACCGAAGATGTTCGTGTTGTTTTAATTAAACTTGCTGAACGTACTTATTCTTTGCGAGAGCTTGCAAATTCCTCTCGTGAACGCCAAGAACGTGTAGCGCGTGAAATTCTTACTATTTATTCGCCGTTAGCACATCGACTTGGTATTGCTCAGCTTAAATGGGAACTTGAAGATCTTGCATTTCGTTATTTGGCACCAGATCGTTATAAAGAGATTGCTTCATTACTCAATGAAAAGCGTTTAGAGCGTGAGCATTATATTCAGTTCGTCATTGACCGTTTGAAAAATGAGTTAGCGTCTTACGGCATTGAAGCTGAAATTACAGGGCGTGCAAAACACATTTATTCGATTTATCGAAAAATGAAGAGCAAAAACCTGAGCTTCGACCAACTTTATGACATTCGTGCTTTGCGTGTGTTGGTCAATAGTGTGCCAGAGTGTTACCACTCTTTAGGTATCGTACATCAAATCTGGCGCCATATTCCGCATCAGTTTGATGACTATATTACAAACCCGAAAGCCAATGGTTATCGTTCTTTGCATACGGCTGTAATTGCTGAAAACAAATCTCTTGAAGTGCAAATTCGTACTCATGAGATGCATGATGAAGCAGAGTTAGGCGTATGTTCACACTTTAACTATAAAGAAGGGTCAAAGAATACCGACCATTCCTTTAACCATCGTTTGCATTCATTGCGTGCCGTTTTAGAACATTATCAAGAACGTAATGAAACGACGGTACATCAAAACGAAGATGAAACAGAAGGCTTTGAACAGTTACAAGACTTTGAAGGCTTTGAGAAGATTTATGTTTTCAGTCGTGATGGTGATATTAAGGAATTGCCGCGTGGCTCAACAGTTTTAGATTTTGCTTATCATGTGCATACAGAAGTAGGGAATAAGTGTTATGCAGCGCGGGTCAACCAGCGTTATGTGCCACTTACCTATACTTTAAAAACGGGTGAGCAGGTTGAAATTTTAACTAAAAAAGATCGTGAACCAAACCGTGACTGGTTGGTGAACTCTTTGGGTTATATCAAAACCTCTCGTGCACGTGATAAGTTGCGTCATTGGTTTAGACAGCAAGACCGTAGTAAGAATCTTGAGGTAGGCCGAGAACTGCTTAATAAAGAGTTGGCTCGTCTTGCGATTCACCCAAAAAGTATCGACCTAAATGATTATTCATCACATTTTAATGTGAAGACTGGCGACGACATTTTGGTGAATCTGGTCAGTGGCGATATTAGCTTACATGCCCTGATTAATCAGGTGAACCGCCAAATGCATCTAGATCAGGATGAGCCTGAACTAGTACTTAAACCAACATTAAATCCACGTGCCAGCCATACGCTATCAGCACATGGCATTTTAATTGATGGCTTGGATAATGTAGAGCTGCACATCGCTCAGTGCTGTCAGCCGGTGCATGGGGAATCAATCGCTGGATATATTACTTTGAACCGTGGTGTCAGCATCCATAAAGTCATTTGTTCTGACTATCAGCGTATGATTAAGCAAGAGCCAGAGCGTGCTGTTGAAGCTGATTGGGAAATGCAGCCAACACGTGGTCAAAGCGTTCAGATTGTGGTGGAAGCTTATGATCGTCGTGGTCTTCTTAAAGACTTAACTCAAGTGATTTTCTCTGACCAAATCAATATTCGTCAGGTTAATACAATTTCTGAGGCAGATGGTATTGCTAATATGAAGTTGCTCATTGAGGTTAAAGGTTTAGCGCAGCTTTCTCGTTTATTGGCTCGCCTAGAGCAACAACCGGGAATCATTAGTGCTCGACGCATGATTCAAGGTGTTTAATAAATTAAGTAAAAAGGCTGTCAAATGACAGCCTTTTTATTGCAAATTACTTTCTAGATAAATAAATATTGGTGAGTCGATTTAGAAATTGTGGGCTCAACGTTGATAGTTGATAAAGCAGTTTGGTTTTTATACCCACTGGAGTGTGGGTAGGTGTCCAAAAATGAGCCTTTTTCTCTACAAGCGTAAGCACCTGCTGAGCAATATCATTTGGGGTTAAATCTATCCCCATATTTTGAATAGTACCTGCATCCATATTGTTAACCATTGCAGTTTGTACAAATAGCGGCATCACATCTAAAACGCGAATACCATATTTTTTCCATTCCACATCCAAACCCTCAGTAATTCCACGAACTGCAAATTTACTAGCAGAATAAGAAATCAAATCAGCTTGCCCATAAATTGCAGAGGCTGAAGAGAGGTTGATAACGCGTGCAAAAGACGCTTGCTTTAAGTAGGGTAGAGCAGCGTGACAGCCATTGATTACGCCGTTTACATTAATATTTATTGTTCTTTGGTGAGCTTTAATATCAGTTGTTTCAAATGCACCAGAATATAAAATACCGGCATTATTTACTAAGATATTAAGTTCACCAGCCCATTCGGTAAATTCTTTTAATATGTGTTGCCACTGGCTGTAGTCACTTACATCTAGATAGCCGGCACGGGCATTTGGCCCTAAGTCATTTGCTAGTTCCTGAGCAAGCGATTCATTAATATCATAAATGCCTACTTTATATCCTTGTTTGTAGAATACGCGTGCAATTTCAGCCCCAATACCTTGAGCGGCACCACTAATCAGAATACTGTATCTCATCTTTTTTCTCTTTGTCAGTACAATAGTGCGACTGATTTAATCGCTTTGATTTTGATCATAACAAATTAAAATCTTAGTTTGACTGACCGACTTTTTAAACTTGAGGGTTACCATGGATAAATTGCTTAAAATCATGCAAGAGTTACGTGAAAAATGTCCGTGGGATCAACAACAAACCCCAATGTCACTGACTAAATATGCGATTGAAGAAGCATATGAGGTCGAGGCGGCCATCCGCCAAGGCGATATTAATGAAATTAGAAATGAACTAGGCGATTTGTTATTACAGGTTGTGTTTCAATCACAAATGTTTAGTGAGCAAGGCGCTTTTAACTTTCAAGATGTTGTTGAGGCAATAAGTGAAAAGTTAATACGCCGTCATCCCCATGTTTTTCAGACAGATCAATTTAATAATTTAACACCAGAACAAGTAAGTGAGCTTTGGAAGCAAATTAAGCAACAAGAAAAACAAGGCAAGCCGCAATCAAGATTAGATGAAATTAAACATGGGCCAGCCCTGTTACAGGCACAAGAAATTCAAGCAAATGTAGCTAAGGTTGGGTTTGATTTCGAAACGGTAGAAGATGCTTATGAAAAACTAGAAGAAGAGTTGGATGAGTTTAAGCAAGCCCTAAAAAATAAAAATATTGATGAAATTCAAGACGAATTTGGAGATTGCCTGTTTTCATTAGTCAATGTTGGACGTAAACTTGCGATTTCAAGTGAAACATCACTTTTATCGACAATACATAAATTTAGAAGCCGTTTTGCTTTTATTGAAGATCAAGCGCAAAAACAGCAAAGAACATTAGAGGACATGACCCTGTCTGAAATGGATGAATTGTGGAATCAGGCAAAGCGGCAGTTAAAGTTAGGGGAAAAAACACATGCAGCTCAGCATGAATCTTTGGAAGAATAAGCACAATATTTTCATTGTTTTATTTTGGAGCCTGATTTCTTCAACCTTTGTTCAGGCTCAATCTTTTGATCAAAATTTTAAGGAGTGGAAGACTAAACAGCAGAGGTATGATCAGAAGTTGAGCATGCAGCACTCCTCTCATTCTAACAGTCCAAAAAGTTCAGTTATGACTGATTCGTCAGGGCAAATTCACTTGAATCAAGCCAATATTGATGAGCTCCAAAAGCTAAAAGGTATTGGTGAGAAAAAGGCTCAGGCAATTGTGGAATACCGTCAAAAGAATGGTGGCTTTAAAAATATTGATGAATTTAAAAACGTAAAGGGCATTGGTCCAGCCATTTTTGAAAAGAATAAAACGCGTTTGACTTTATAAATCATCTGTCTGTCAATTATCATTTCATGCGCAAACTACAGAGAATCAAATTGCCCTTTGTGTGCGTTAGAGCTATGATTAGCGACAACTTGTTATTTACGTCCTGACGTAGGAGACAGCGTCTTTTGCAAACCTTGCGAGCGTCAAAATGTGGTTTGTCCACAGCCCAACTTCCTTCTTCGATTTTAGATGTGATCGATAGCCTGACTAAAGCTGGCTATGAAGCTTATATTGTTGGGGGTGGTGTCCGTGATTTAATGCTAGGGCTTAATCCTAAAGATTTCGATGCAGTCACTAATGCAACACCTTCCCAGATTAAAGAAGTTTTTGGTCGACGCTGTCGAATCATTGGCCGTCGATTTGAATTAGCACATGTCTATTCAGGGCGTGAGCTTATTGAAGTTGCAACTTTCCGTGCTCCTCCAAAAAAAGCAGTCACCAGTGCTTCAGGCATGATTTTACGTGACAATAACTGGGGAACCATCGAACAAGACTTTGCTCGCCGTGATTTTTCAATCAATACGCTATATTACCAACCGCGTAAGAGTATTGTGCTTGATTTCTGCAAAGCAATTGACGATGTAAAAAATAAAACTCTACGTTTATTGGGCGATCCAGCACAGCGCTTCGAAGAAGACCCTGTGCGTATGCTGCGGACTTTACGTTTTGCAGCGAAGTTAAATTTTAAAATTGATTCAGATATTCTCGATATATTTGATGCAGAGATGACGCAACTATTGCGTGATGTTTCTCCGCATCGTTTATATGATGAATCTCAGAAGCTCTTTACAATGGGACATTTGGCGCGTGTTTTGCCAATGTTGATTGAGTTTGGTGTTTGGAAACAACTTTTTGCCGATATTCAGCCTAACCTCACTCCATTTATTTTAAGAGCAGCAAAGAATACAGATCAGCGTATTCAAGTGGGTAAAACAATCAACCCTGCATTTTTCTATGCAGTCTTATTGTGGCAACCATTTTTAGAGCGTTGTGAATTTTATTTATCTAAAGGTGTGGTACCAGCTGAAGCGCGTGCACAAGCTGGTTTAGATGTCTTAAAACGTCAGGCAACACGCACTGTGATTCCTCGTTTTGCAGAAACTTTTATTCGTGAAGTTTGGGAAATGCAGACCCGTTTGCTTAATCCGAAACCACAGCAAATTGAAGCATTGGCTGGACATGCGCGTTTCCGTGCTGGTTTTGACTTCTTGTTACTTCGTGAAAAGTCAGGTGATGACACGACACAGGGAATGGGAAGCTGGTGGGAAGCCTACCAAGAAATGTCGAATGACGAAAAAGAAGCTGCAATTAGCCAGTACAATCGTCAGAAAGCTAGAAACCGTCGTAAAGCCGTTGCTGAACCTGTTGAAAACAATAAAGTTGAGACGGAAATCGAACCTTTGGTTGATATTCCTGAACCACGCAGCCGTCGTGGGAAAAAAGAACGTGCTCGACAAGAACAATCGATGGGTCGTTTCGTTGAAAAAGCCTCTGCTTCAGAAGCTGGGGTGATGAGCGACCATCCGATTTTGAAGCGTAAGCGAGTACAACGCGATTTAAGCCAAGTTATTTTTGGGCCAACGCAATGACAACGAAGACCTATATTGGTTTAGGAAGTAATTTGGGTGATTCGCGCCAAATCTTATCTGAAGCCATTGCTAAGCTTAAAACTTTAGGTGCAGTGAAAGTTTCTAAACTTTATCAAAGTCCACCTATGGGGCCTCAAGATCAACCAAATTATTTAAATGCAGTTGCAGAGCTAAATACAGATCTCATGCCTTTAGATTTGTTAGACCAGTTACAGCGATTTGAGCAAGAAGCTGGTCGTGTACGCCTTCGTCGTTGGGGAGAGCGTACCTTAGATCTAGATTTGCTTATATATGGTGATGAAAAAATTCAAAATGAGCGCTTAACTGTGCCACACATTGGAATTCTAGAGCGAGATTTCGTTGTAATTCCATTATTAGATTTAGACGCTGATTTACATATTAACGATCAGCCACTTAAAAATTTAGAACTCATACAGCAGCCTACGCTGACTGTACTTGCTGATGAGTCTTGGGCTTAAAGCCTGACTTATTACGTTCTGCAAACTCCTGTAGAGGATACCATCATGATTAGTCTAAGTGACTTAAGAAAATTTAAAGCCGAAGGACGTAAGTTCTCTTGTCTAACTTGTTACGATGCGAGTATGGCAAAAGCAATGGAACTTGCTGAAATTGATACAATCTTAATTGGTGATTCTCTTGGAATGGCAATTCAAGGTCGTGACTCAACTTTACCTGTAACTGTTGAGGACATGGCTTATCATACGGCGGCGGTGCGTCGCGGTAACCAGCATGCTTTGATTATGACTGACTTACCATTTATGAGTTATGCCACCTTAAATGATGCTTTGCAAAACGCAAGAACAGTTATGCAAGCTGGTGCCCAGATGATCAAAATCGAAGGCGGCGCTTGGCTAAGTGAAACTGTACAAGTGTTAACTCGTAATGGTGTACCTGTGTGCGTACATTTAGGTTTAACTCCTCAATCTGTACATGTATTTGGCGGTTACAAATTACAAGCTAAAACACGTGAAGCAGCTGATCAACTTATTGCTGACTGTACGGCAGTGGTTGAAGCGGGTGCGGCAGTTCTATTGCTTGAATGTGTTCCTGCTCAGTTGGGACAAGAAATTGCTGAACTATTTCCAAATACACCTGTGATTGGTATTGGTGCGGGTAATGCGACTGATGGTCAGGTACTTGTAGTACAGGATATGTTGGGTTTAACTTTTGGTCGAGTTGCGCGTTTTGTCCGTAACTTTATGAAAGAACAATCTGGTGAAACAGCAATCCTAGATGCTTTTAAAGCTTTTCATGCTGCTGTGCAGGACCAGTCATTTCCAGCCAAAGAACATACTTTCCACGTTGAGCTGTAATTCATGAAAACAGAAACCACCATACAAGGTCTTGCAGCTTCTTTAAATCCTGCTAGAGCTGCGCGTAAAATTATTGGTTTTGTCCCAACCATGGGAAATCTACATGAAGGACATCTCACACTTGTTCGTGAAGCGAAAAAGTTATGTGATGTTGTGGTTGTTAGTATCTTCGTAAATCCAACTCAATTTGGACCGGGTGAAGATTTTGACAACTATCCTCGTACTTTAGAACAAGATAGTCGTCTATTAGCCGATGTTGGTTGTGACATTATTTTTGCACCATCAGTCGAGCAAATGTACGGTACTCAGCCACGTTTAACCAATATAAGTGTTAGCCAAATTACTGATGCTTTATGTGGTAGTTCACGTCCTGGGCATTTTGATGGCGTAGCTTTGGTGGTCACCAAACTCTTTAATATTGTGCAACCTAACTATGCTTTCTTTGGTCAAAAAGATTACCAACAGTTAGCAGTGATTCGCCAGTTTGTACAAGATTTAAATATCCCGCTAGAAGTAATTGGTGTGCCAATTGTTCGTGCAGCAGATGGCTTAGCTCTTAGTTCAAGAAATGGTTATTTAAGTCCAGAGCAACGTCAGGTCGCTCCGGTTATTTATCAAAGTTTAAAGCAAGCTGAGCAGCAGTTACATCAAGGCAAAGATCTACAACAAGTTTTAGAAGATATCAAAACTCAGTTGACAGATAATGGGTTTGTTGTGGATTATGTCGAAGCTCGTCAGTCAAATCTGTTACCTGCTACTCAGTTTGATCGTGATATTGTGTTATTCATCGCGGCAAAATTGGGTGCAACTCGTTTGATTGATAATTTAGAAGTTGCCTTTACACCCCAATAAACAGATCAAAGGACAGCCATGCCATGAAGCGTATACTTATCGTGACAGGACAGTCTGGTTCAGGAAAATCTTCGGCTCTCCAAGTGTTAGAAGATTTGGGCTATTACTGTATTGATAATTTGCCTTTGGCATTGCTGCCCGAAATTGTGGCAAAGCTAGATCATGAAAATAATCTAGAGCAGTTGGCATTAGGTGTGGATGTTCGAAGCACTCGTGCAGATATGCAAGAGTTCGATCATGTTTTTGAGCAACTACAAAAACATGGCACAGTTGATGTGATTTATCTGACTACGCAAGATCAGGATTTGATCGCACGTTTTAGTGCATCACGTCGTCCGCATCCATTAGCCAATCGTTTTAAAAGTCTGTTGCAATGTATTCATGAAGAAAAGCAGTTACTGCTGCCAATTCAGTTCCGCGCTACGGTTCATATTGATACAACGGATAAAAGTGTTCATGATTTAAAGCATATTTTACTGTCTAAATTGGGGCAGTCAGATAAGCTCATCGTGATATTGCAATCATTTGGATATAAACACGGCATTCCTTTAGATGCTGATTATGTTTTTGATGTACGGCATTTACCAAATCCGCATTGGGATTTAGAATTGAGACGGTTTTCTGGTTTGGATGAGCCAGTAAGACAATTTTTAGAAGCAAGTCCGCAAGCAAACGAAATGTTTGATGATATTCTTCACTTCTTAAAAAAATGGCTTCCAGCATTTGCTGAAGGACATCGTCACTATATGACGATTTCTATTGGTTGTACTGGTGGTCAACATCGTTCCGTTTATATCGTAGATAGACTAAAACAAGCACTTGAGGCAGAATGGTCTGTTCAGGTCTTACACAGAGAAATGAAGCACTGGTCATGATAGACACAACTGTTGATGTAATTAATAAACTCGGTTTACATGCTCGTGCATCAGGAAAACTGATAGAGGTTACTACAAAATTTCGTTCGTCGATCCAAATTGGAAAAGGCGATCATTTAGTAGATGCAAAAAATATTATGTCTTTGCTGATGTTGGGTGCCGGTAAAGGGACCACTTTACGATTGGTCATTGATGGTACCGACGAAGAGCAGGCATTAAATGAAGTACAGGCGTTATTCGCCGCAAAATTTTATGAGGCAGATTAATCGTGGCACGTCGTCCCCAACGTTATACTGAAGAAGATTTTGGCTCTTTAGAAGGACGTGCAAGTAAAACAGAACAGAAAAAAGCAGTTCAACGTATGGCTGCTTTAGGTGAGCAATTAGCACAACTTTCTGTTAAACAGATTCAAAAACTCCCAGTTGATGAACGTTTAATTGATGCGTTAATGGAAGTACAGAACATTAGTTCTTTTGAAGCTCGTCGTCGTCAGTTTCAACGTATTGGTAAATTATTGCGTAATGAAGATGAGACCGTTATTTTGTCTTATTTAACTCCGCAGCAAGGCGCAAAAAAGCAGGCTCAATTGATGCGTTGGGTTGATCGTATGATCGAACAAGGCGACCCTGCAATTAATGAATTTAGTAAAATTTATAATGCATCGGAGCGTCACACCTTGCGTCAGCATGTGTTGAGAATCAACCGTGATAAGAGTCAACAAGTGAGTGAGGCAGAGCTTGAGGCATCAAAAGGTAAATTTGTAAACTATGTGCAGCAAATTGCTCTATTGTCTGATCAAGGCTAAATGCTTTTCCATAAAAAGCGACGCTCAAGGCGTCGCTTTTTTTATTTATACATTTTCAGCCCGTTCTTTTGCCCATTCACGCAAGATAAATTTCTGTAATTTACCTGTAGATGTTTTTGGAATTTCTGTAATAACCACATCTTTAGGCACTTTAAAGCGCGCTAATTCTTTTTGGCAATGTGCAATAATTTCTTCAGGTGTTGCTGTAGTACCCATCTTTAATTCAATAAAAGCACATGGTACTTCTTGCCAACGTGCATCGGGTTTAGCGACTACCGCAGCAGTTAATACAGCAGGATGTTTATACAACACATCTTCTACTTCTAAAGATGAAATGTTTTCTCCACCTGAAATAATGATGTCTTTTGAACGATCAGTAATTTTTGCATAACCATCTGGGTGACAAACGGCTAAGTCGCCCGTGTGAAACCATCCGCCAGCAAAGGCTTCTTGAGTGGCTTTAGGATTCTTTAAATAGCCTTTCATGACAATATTGCCACGGAACATGATTTCTCCCATGGTTTGACCATCATTAGGCACAGGTTCCATAGTCTCGGGATCTAATACACGCATGCTGTCTTGTAATGGGTAGGGTACGCCTTGACGGGAATGAAGTTGGGCTTGTTCAGCAATTGATAGCTCATTCCATCCAGATTGAGAAGCGCATAGTGCAGAAGGCCCATAAGTTTCTGTTAAGCCATATACATGGTTTACGTTAATCCCCATGTTTCGCATCCCTTCAATAATGGCAACAGGTGGAGCTGCCCCAGCAACCATGACTTCAACATGGTGATCAAAGTTCGTTTGTTTTTCTTTAGGTAAGTTAAGAATCATTGAAAGAACAATAGGCGCACCACAGAAATAATCAACTTTATGGGCTGCAATCAATTGCATGACTAATTCTGGATCAACTTTGCGTAAACAAATATTGGTTCCACCACTTGCTGCTATGCTCCATGCAAAACACCAGCCATTACAATGAAAGAGGGGTAGTGTCCATAAATACACAGCACGCGGTTTCATTCCACAAGCCAAGATATTGCTTGCAGCGTTAAGATAAGCCCCGCGATGATGATAGACCACGCCTTTGGGATTACCTGTAGTGCCAGATGTGTAATTTAAGCTAATCGCATCCCATTCGTCTTTTGGTAAATGCCAAGAGAAGTTAATATCGCCTTGAGCGATCCACTCTTCATATTCAAAAGAACCTAAAAACTGATTTTCGCCTTCATATTCTGTATCAGCTACATCAATCACAATAATGTGTTGATTCGGAATAAGTGAGAGGGCCTCTCTTGCTAAATTCACAAATTCAGGGTCAACCAACAGTACTTTACTTTCAGCATGTTCCAACATGAAAGCGATTGTTTTTGCATCTAAACGTGTATTGAGAGTATTAAGTACCGCACCAGCCATAGGAACTGCAAAATGCGCTTCAATCATGGCTGGAATATTTGGCAATAAGACAGATACCGTATCATTTTTCTCAATTCCCAGTTGCTTGAGCTGAGATGCAAATTGGCAACAACGTTGGTAAGTTTCTTTCCATGAAATTTGGCGTTTACCATGAATAATCGAAGCTTGATTCGGGTAAATATAAGCCGCACGCTCTAGGTAGCGTAGAGGTGATAACGCAACAAAGTTTGCGGGTGTGCGTGGTAACTCATCATAAGCACTAACCATGTGAAACAACTCCGTGTTCTATTTTTAATTCATTCTTTGAAAATATGATTTAATATTAATCAAAGCATTTATGCTTTAGTCTTAAAGAACGACACCATCCAGTCAAAAAATGAGCAGAAATGCTATTTTCTTCATTTTAAACCACTTGTGTTAAACATGTTTAAAAATCATCTCAATATATTTTTTAAGTCATTTATTGCTGTTTACGCGATAAACAAAATGTATTTATGATTTTATGGACCCAAAGGTTTTCACATTGCTTGAACAAGTGTAAAATCTTTCAGGTTTTTTAACTTTGATTTACACCGTTTTTATATTTTGAGGTTCGCCTCGATCATAATCTCGCGGTGAAATGCTCCTTCGTATAGGGCATCACTCCTTAAGGATTTTTTTATGCCAATTATCACATTGCCAAATGGCGATCAAAAGAGTTTTGATCACGCTGTATCTGTTATGGAAGTTGCCCAAAGTATCGGGCCTGGTCTAGCAAAAAATACTGTTGCTGGCCGTGTAAATGATCGCTTAGTTGATGCATGTGACTTAATTACCGAAGATTCGACCTTACAAATTATCACTCCAAAAGATGAAGAAGGTCTTGAAATTATTCGCCATTCTTGTGCACACCTTGTAGGGCATGCTGTTAAACAGCTTTTCCCAGAAGCCAAGATGGTGATTGGTCCAGTCATTGAAGAAGGTTTTTACTACGACATCTGGATGCCACGTCCTTTTACCTTGGATGATATGGCAGCTATCGAAGAGCGTATGAAAAAGCTCATCGATCAAGATTACGATGTCGTTAAAAAAATGACACCACGTGATGAAGTTATTGCTGAATTTACTGCGCGTGGCGAAGAATATAAATTACGCTTGATTGCAGACATGCCTGAAGAAACACAAATGGGTTTGTACTACCATCAAGATTATTTGGATATGTGTCGTGGTCCACACGTACCGAATACCAAATTCTTAAAATCATTCAAGCTCACTAAAATCTCTGGTGCATACTGGCGCGGTGATGCGAAGAATGAACAGCTTCAACGTATTTATGGTACAGCATGGGCAGATAAGAAACAGCTTGCTGCGTACATTAAGCGTATTGAAGAGGCTGAAAAGCGCGACCATCGTAAAATTGGTAAAGCTTTAGACTTGTTCCATATGCAAGAAGAAGCACCAGGTATGGTGTTCTGGCATCCAAACGGTTGGACGATTTACCAAGTTCTTGAACAATACATGCGTAAAGTTCAGCAAGACAACGGTTACCTTGAGATTAAAACACCACAAATTGTAGACTTTACATTGTGGGAAAAATCAGGTCATGCGGCGAACTACGCTGACAACATGTTTACGACTCATTCTGAAAATCGTAATTATGCCGTTAAGCCAATGAACTGCCCATGTCACGTGCAAGTTTTCAACCAAGGTTTGAAGTCTTACCGTGATCTACCGATTCGTTTAGCAGAGTTTGGTTCTTGTCATCGTAACGAACCATCAGGTTCTTTACACGGCATTATGCGTGTACGTGGCTTTACACAAGATGACGCACACATCTTCTGTACTAAAGAACAGATCGGTCAAGAAGTTGCTGACTTTATTAAGCTGACTTTAGAAGTTTATAAAGATTTTGGCTTTGAAGAAGTGCAAATGAAACTTTCTACACGTCCAGAAAAACGTGTGGGTGATGATGCGCTTTGGGATATGGCTGAAAAATCTTTAGCAGATGCTTTAGATGCGGCGGGTCTGGAATGGGAATTACAACCTGGTGAAGGCGCGTTCTATGGTCCGAAAATTGAATTCTCATTGAAAGACTGTCTCGGACGTGTATGGCAGTGTGGTACTATTCAGTGTGACTTCAACTTACCAGAACGTTTAGATGCGTCTTATGTGACTGAAGACAATGATCGTGATCAGCCTGTGATGTTGCATCGTGCAATTCTTGGCAGTTTTGAGCGTTTTATTGGTATACTAATTGAACACTACGCTGGTTTCATGCCACCTTGGTTGTCGCCGTTACAAGCATGTGTCATGAATATTACCGACTCTCAAGCTGAAGCTTGTGAGAAAGTCGTAGCAAAACTCAAAGAAAATGGCCTTCGTGCTATTTCTGACTTGAGAAATGAAAAAATCGGATTTAAGATTCGTGAGCGTACTCTAGAGCGTATTCCTTACCTATTAGTTCTTGGTGATCGAGAAGTTGAAGAAGGTACAGTGAATGTGCGTACCCGCTCAGGAAAAAATTTAGGTACTATGTCAGTAGATGCATTCATTGACTTAGTGAAGTCTGCCGTCGCCGAACGTGGCCGGTATATTGTGGAGTAAGAAAGATTAAACAGCCTGACCGTAACCAACAACAAGGTGCAAAAAGCAACCGTCCAGCAATTAACGACGAGATCCGTGCAAAAGAAGTACGCCTCGTTGGCGCTGACGGTGAGCAAAAAGGAATTGTTTCATTAAATGAAGCACTGCGCGCTGCTGAAGAGGCAGATCTTGACCTAGTTGAGATCGTTGCAAACGCCGAGCCGCCTGTTTGTAAAATTATGGATTACAACAAGCACTTGTTTGACCTTAAGCAGAAGCAAAAAGATGCGAAGAAAAAACAGCATCAAGTGCAAGTGAAGGAAATCAAACTGCGCCCTGCAACTGATGTTGGTGATTATCAAGTTAAGCTTCGTGCTATTTTGAAATTCCTTGAAGAAGGAAACAAAGTGAAAATCACTTTACGTTTCCGTGGTCGTGAAATGGCTCACCAACAACTTGGCTTAGCTCAATTACAAAAAATTGAAGCAGATGTCGCTGAGTTTGGGGTTGTGGAACAAGCACCTAAAATGGAAGGCCGTCAAATGGGTATGTTACTTGGACCGAAAAAGAAAAAGTAATACTCAAAAAAAGCACTGCAAAAGCAGTGCTTTTTTATATCCTCATCATAATAAAAAAGATGATTAAATTTTCTTTGTTCAGTTTTCTTTAAGACAATTGCGATATCTTTTAAAAGAAATTCAATTCTTGAATTTTATGTATTTTTTAGTGTTGGAAACCTCATCGTTTCTCTTAAAACATGCTATAACGCAAGATGCAGTCATGATAACGATGAATAGGAAATAGAATGATTGATCTCTATTATTGGGGAACTCCCAATGGACATAAAATCACAATTGCCTTAGAAGAAATGGGACTGGATTATACTCTTTACCCCATCAATATTTTAGAAAATGATCAATTTCAACCAGACTTTCTGAGAATTTCTCCAAATAATAAAATTCCGGCAATTGTTGACCAAGATGGACCACGTGGTGAGCCAATTTCAATATTTGAATCAGGCGCTATTTTGCAATATTTAGGTCGGAAAACTGGATTATTTTATCCAGCAGATGAGCAAGAGCGAGTTGAAGTTGAACAATGGCTCATGTGGCAAATGGGTGGGCTAGGACCTATGCTTGGGCAGAATCATCATTTTAACCGCTTTGCACCAGAAAAAATTCCATACGCTATAGACCGCTATGTAAATGAGACTAAACGTTTATATGGCGTTTTGAATAAACAGCTCATTGGTCAGAAATTTGTTGCAGGTGAATACTCGATTGCTGATATGGCAATTTTACCTTGGATCTTGCGCTATGAATGGCAGGGTATCCAATTAGAGGATTACCCTTATGTCCAAGAATACATTGTTCGCTTAACGGCACGTCCTGCGATTCAAAAAGCATTGTCTATTAAAGTAGCTTGATTTTTGCGTGGATTTAATAAATGTTTAAAGCAAAAAGTCATTTGGTTTGATGAGTTATGCTGAGTTACTTTTTGCTTTTTTTAAGTGCTTTTGGGGCGGCCACATTATTACCGTTACAATCAGAAGCTGTGCTCGCTACCTTATTATTAAAAAAAGAACACTCAGCTTTTCTTCTCATTTCTATTGCCACTTTCGGAAATGTACTGGGCTCGTGTGTGAACTGGTGGCTTGGTTTAAAAATAGAGAAGTTTAAACACAAAAAGTGGTTCCCAGTTTCTGAAAAACGCTTAGAACAAGCTCAGCGTTTTTATCATAAGTATGGGTTTTATTCGCTGCTTCTAAGTTGGACACCTGTGATTGGTGACCCACTTACTTTAGTTGCGGGCTTATTCAAAGAAAATTTTTGGCGCTTTTTAATTATAGTTTTGATTGCTAAAGCAGGACGCTATATTTTTATTTATTGGATGATTACAGATTTTATTTAAGATAAAAGCATCCGAAGATGCTTCTATTAAAACGATTTAATTAGTCTTCTGAGCTTTTAGTAATATCGACTTTAAATAGATCATTGGTTTTTAGCCAACAGAAGGTGACTACTGCAAGTGTCATACAACCACCAAAAATGGTCGCTGCAATCGTTCCTAAATATTTAGCTGCCAACCCTGACTCAAATGCACCAAGCTCATTACTTGATGAGACGAACATCCCGTTTACGGCAGCAACGCGTCCACGCATATTTTCTGGCGGAAAAATTTGCAAAATGGTTTGTCTAACCACAACTGAAATGCTGTCACAAGCACCTGTCATAGCCAACGCAAATAGTGATAACCACATGTTATTTGAGAACGCGAAAAGAATCGTGAAAACACCAAATCCTGCAACAGCAAGTAGCATGTTACGCCATGCATGCTGAGTTGGTGGGAAGCGAGTCAAAGCAATCATAGTGACGAGCGCTCCAATAGATGGCGCCGCACGCAAATATCCCAGTCCTTCTGGGCCGACTTTCAAGATATCTTCTGCGAAAATTGGTAATAATGCGATGACCCCACCAAATAAAACAGAAGCTAAATCAAGAGAAATTGCCCACAGAACAATTTTAGTTTTCCAGATAAAACGGAAACCATCTCCTAAACTTTCTAAAACATTAGCAGTTTCAATTTTAGGAAAACTACGCTTATGCAATAGGTTAATTAAGATAAAACAAATACTAAGTAAAACTGCAACACTAAATAGACTTGTTTCTCGGCCTAAATAAGCAAGCATGAAACCACCAAGCATTGGCCCGATAATTACACCACTTTGCCAACCGATTGTCGTCCATGTTGCACCATTTGCATACAGTTCACGAGGTATCAAAAATGGTTTTAAAGACGTTGCGGAAGGATTGTAAAAGCCACGAATTGTACCCAAACCAAAAATAACAGCATAAATACCCCATGAAAGGAAATTTACGCTGATATGACCTAGACCATGCAGATGGAACAGCGACCATAGTACTAAAGGAAGAGGAACCGAGAAAAATAAACAGATTTTCATAATAATCTGTTTATTAAACCGATCTGCAAAATAGCCACCCCAAAGAGAAAGAGCAATAAAAGGAATGGCTTCTGCAAGTCCTATTAAACCTAGAGTCAGAGGATCTTTGGTGATTTGATAGAGTGAGTAAGCAACAATAATTTCTTGAATCAGAATTGCTAAAGTTAAGCAAAATTGATTAATCGTAACAATTGAGAAATCTCTGTGGCGTAAGGCAGCAAATGCATCATGTTTCTGCATTAGGAATATCGTATGTTGATAATTTGATCGTATTATAAATGGAAAAAAGCGCAGGTGCTTTATTTATTATTGATATTGCTAACACGGTGGAAGGCGAAAAAGTCTTTATTTGCATCATAAAAACAGTAACTAATAGTTTTAATTTTAGTCAGCATACTATAAAATACGCGCTTCCTTACCTGCAGGTCGATTTTGCAATGGTGCGATCGTGCCGAACAGGTGCCCAAAAGAGGTTACTATGGCTAAGTTAAAAACTCGCCGTGGTGCAGCTAAACGCTTCAAAGCGACTGCAAACGGTTTTAAGCGCAAACAAGCATTCAAGCGCCACATTTTGACCAAAAAATCTGCTAAACGTATCCGTCAATTACGCGGCTGTGTAATGGTTCATGTTTCTGACATGAATTCAGTTCGTCGTATGTGCCCATACATCTAAGGAGATTATAAATGGCTCGTGTAAAACGTGGTGTAGTGGCTCATCGTCGTCACAAAAAAATTCTTGCTCGCGCTAAAGGTTACTACGGTGCTCGTTCACGCGTTTACCGCGTAGCGTTCCAAGCGGTAATCAAAGCTGGTCAATACGCTTACCGTGACCGCCGTCAAAAGAAACGTCAATTCCGTGCTCTATGGATTGCGCGTATCAATGCTGGTGCTCGTCAAAACGGTTTGTCTTACAGCCGTATGATCGATGGCTTGAAAAAAGCTCAAGTGATCATCGACCGTCGCGTATTAGCTGACATCGCTATGCATGATGCAGTAGCATTTGCTGCTTTAGCTGAAAAAGCTAAAGGTGCATTAGCTGCATAAGCTTAGAGATTCAAAGAAAGACCGCTTTTTAGCGGTCTTTTTTATTTTTAGTGGTTCTATTTTAAAAAGAGATAACAATCAGAGATAAAAGATGAAAGACAAAAAATTTCTAAATGATTTAATTCAAAAAGTACAGCAAGGTCACCAGTTCAAATATTTATATTTCTGGGGGCATACTCCTAAGAAAGCTGATGTTGTTGATAAGAGTTGTTTTAGTCAGTGGTTTCCTGCGCAATTTGAAGTAGAGGGTATTAAATACTTTACTGCTGAACACTATATGATGGCGCAAAAAGCAAAATTATTTAATGATGAAGAAATTTTTGCACGAATTTTGCAAGTTAAACATCCTAATGAAGCGAAACAGCTAGGTCGTAAAGTGCGTAATTATGATGAACAGGTATGGCAAGAAAAGCGTTTTGACATTGTGGTGCGAGCAAACTCTGCTAAATTCTCTCAGCATTCGGAATTGAAAAAATTCTTATTGGCAACGAAAGATCGTATTTTGGTTGAAGCATCTCCAGTCGATAAAATTTGGGGAATTGGTATGGCACAAGATCATCCACATATTCAAGATCCATCTCTATGGCAAGGACTAAATTTGTTGGGTTTTGCTTTAATGCATGTTCGAGAGCTACTTTTACCTGAGTAGGTTGGTGTGAGACCAATCAATACTTCACTTTAAAAATAGTGGTGTGAGGGAAGTGAATTGAAATCATTAAATGACATGGATATTCGTATAGCATCACTTAAGGATGCATTATCTATTGCGGAAGTACATGTACAGGGCTGGAAAGAAACCTATACAGGTATAATTAAGCAAGAAATATTAGATGAGCTTAAAGTACTAGATAAAGAACAATTATGGAAAGAAATAGCCCAAAGCCCTGATCATAAGTTATTTGTCTATACTGAAAATGGGTTCGTGAAAGGCTTTCTCGATGGTTATTTGAATCCAGAGAATAATATTGCTGAAATTATGGCTTTTTATCTTTTAAAAGAGGTTCAAAAGCAAAGCATTGGACGTGAGTTATTTCAAAAGTTCTACCAATGTGCTTTAAATCAAGGATACAGTTTTATTCGCTTAGAAGTCTTTAATAAAAATCCAAGTCGTTTCTTCTACGAAAAAATGGGAGCTAAATTAATTGGGGAAACCGAACTACCTGAGTTCGGCCCCGAAATAACAGAGTTATTTTATCAATGGGAACTCTAATCTTTAAAGACCAAAATAATAAGCCAAAGCACAAATAATAATTGTCAAAACAATCAGCTTAATAACGCCTAAACCATTGCCTTTATGGTGGTGAGACTTAAGATGCTGTGGATTTTCATTTGATTGTTCAAATGGAGAAGGTTTAACTACAGGCACCATCTGAGCTGTCTGATAATGGTTGGCAACTTTCACAATAAGCTTGGCGAACAAATCATCAGTTTTTTGTGTAAAGTTTCTTAGGTTGATGAGCTGTTCTTGATCTAGTTCTTCTCCTAAAGGATCATTTGCAAGGCGTTTCTTTTGTTCTAAATAATTGGCTAATGCTTGTGTACGAGATAAAAGTTGATGAGCATAATCTGCGGGATAATTCTCTGGAATTAATGCGAGTTTTGGCTCTAAGCTTTTAATATTTGTCCCATCAAAAACAGCTTTTTGAAATTCTGGTTCCTCAAAGCCTGCTGCGTACTTACTCTGGAATAATTCACTATCCATAAAATCGGCTATTTCTTGCCATGGCGGATTTTTTAAATCAACTTCAATTTTTTTTGATAATTTTTCATTGAGTTCAAAACGCCAGAAAGTTTCTAAACGAAGCTCACAGGTTTGTGAGGCAGGGGCTTCGAATTCGTTATCATTGTTATACCATTCGGCAAGCTCATGGCCAAAAATCCATGCAAACTTCTTATCGTTTTGATGACTCACAATAAAATGAGTATAAGGTAAGAGCTCGACATTGCTATTCGGATTTTGCTCTTCATTGAGAAGGCTTGATAAATGTAAGCTAAGCTTTATGGTGCCTTGTTTTTTTAATGCTTCTAGCCAAACTTGGAAGTGTTGAGCCAATAAATGCTGAGAATTTAAGTCACGAAACTGAAAACTATGATGGTCGAAAATATGATGTTGTCGCCATTGGTTAAAGCTTAAATTCTGACGGAGGTATTCATTACCATATGTCACAAGCGTAAGTTGTTGTTTCCAAATCTGATTAAGCGCCATAATAGTTGATCTCATTGACGATGCTATTATCTTATACGTTTTGTCTTTTTGTTGCCTAATACATTTTTCATGATGGATAAACTTCATCAATTCGATGAAAAACTGTTAGAATGCAGTGTTTTATTATATTTTTTAAATTTGTTGCTTTGAGAGTTAATATGTCACTGGAAGCCCTGACCACAGAAGCGCTTGCTGCCATTGCAGCAGCTCAAGACCTTGTTGCACTTGATCAGGTGCGTGTGCAATTTACAGGGAAAAAAAGCCAGCTTGCAGAACAATCGAAAGCATTAGGGAAAATGGACCCTGAAGAACGTAAAGTACAAGGTGCTGCGATTCATGCTGTTCGAGAAACAATTAATACTGCATTAACAGAACGTCAAGCGGCACTACAACAGGCAGCACTTGCACAAAAGCTAGCAAGTGAAACGATTGATATTACATTGCCGGGCCGTGGTCAGCGTATTGGTACAGTCCACCCTGTTACTCAGGTACAAGAGCGAATTTGCCAGTTCTTTACTAAAGCTGGTTTTACAGTTGCAACTGGTCCAGAAGTTGAAGATGACTATCACAATTTCGAAGCATTAAATATTCCTGGTCACCATCCAGCACGTGCTATGCATGATACTTTCTACTTTGATGCCACTCACTTGCTACGTACGCATACCTCTGGGGTACAGATTCGTACGATGGAGACGAGTGAGCCACCAATTCGTATCGTATGTCCTGGCCGTGTTTACCGTTGTGATTCGGATCAAACGCATTCGCCAATGTTCCATCAGATCGAAGGTTTATACGTTGCTGAGAACACCAGCTTTGCTGAATTAAAAGGTTTATTGATTAACCTACTGAATGAATTTTTTGAGAAAGATTTAAAAGTACGTTTCCGCCCATCATATTTCCCATTTACAGAGCCTAGTGCAGAAGTGGATATCATGGATGAGCGTGGACGTTGGTTAGAAGTATTAGGCTGTGGCATGGTACATCCAAATGTATTAAGTGCTGCGGGTATTGATCCTGATAAATACAAAGGCTTTGCTTTTGGTTTAGGGGTAGAGCGTTTTGCAATGTTGCGTTATGGCATTAATGATTTGCGTATGTTCTATCAAAATGATGTGCGTTTCTTACGCCAATTTGCCTAACAATTTTTCAGGATTAAAAAAGGTTTATAAAGATGAAGATTAGCGAAAATTGGCTACGCACATGGGTTAACCCAGCAATTGATAGTGAGACATTGTCTGATCAGTTAACTATGCTTGGGCTTGAAGTTGACGAGCTTGCACCTGTTGCTAAGCCATTTACTGGCGTTGTGGTCGGCGAAGTTTTAACAGTTGAGCAACACCCTGATGCAGACCGTCTGCGTGTAACAACAGTTAATATTGGTTCGGGTGAGCCTTTACAAATTGTTTGTGGGGCACCAAATGTCCACGCTGGAATGAAAGCGCCTGTTGCAACT
Source organism: Acinetobacter sp. WU_MDCI_Abxc222 (assembly GCF_025514755.1). Classification (NCBI taxonomy): domain Bacteria; kingdom Pseudomonadati; phylum Pseudomonadota; class Gammaproteobacteria; order Moraxellales; family Moraxellaceae; genus Acinetobacter; species Acinetobacter sp. WU_MDCI_Abxc222. Next base: position 24,840 of record NZ_JAHPVG010000004.1, on the reverse strand, counting down.
ATTGGTGCTGTATTACCGGGTGATTTTAAAATCAAAAAAGGTAAACTTCGTGGAGTTGAGTCACAAGGCATGCTTTGTGGTGCTTCTGAAATTGATCTTGAAGATAAGGTCGATGGTTTGCTCGAACTACCAGCTGATGCTCCAGTAGGAGTAAACATTCGTGAATACTTAAAACTTGATGATAACGTCATCGATATCAGTATTACTCCAAACCGTGGTGATTGTTTCAGTATCCGTGGTATCGCACGTGAGATTGCAGTAATTAACAAACTGCAAATGAATGAACCTGAAATCAAATCAGTTGATGCGACAATTGCTGATGAGAAGAAAGTAGTGATCAGCACTGAAGGTGCGCCACGCTACTTAGGGCGTGTAATTAAAAACGTTAATGTAAAAGCTGCTACTCCTGAGTGGATGGAGCAGGCTTTAGCACGTTCAGGAATTCGCACGCACAGTATTTTGGTTGATGTGACGAACTATGTCCTCATGGAATTGGGTCAGCCAATGCATGCTTTCGATTTAGCTAAAATCGAAGGGACTATACATGTGCGTCAAGCTCAGCCACAAGAAAAATTACAACTCCTTAATGATCAAGAAGTTGAATTGCAAGAAGATATCATGGTGATTGCTGATGACCAGAAAGCTTTGGCAATTGCTGGAATTATGGGTGGTTTAGCATCAAGCGTAACTGATGATACAACTGATATTTTCCTAGAAAGTGCTTTCTTCGCACCACTTGCGATTGCTGGACGTGCTCGTCGTTTTGGCTTGCATACTGATTCTTCACAGCGTTATGAACGTGGTGTAGATTTTGAATTGCCGTTAATTGCGATGAACCGTGCTTCGCAGCTTATTCAAGAGTTGGCAGGTGGTGAATTTGGTCCAATTACTGTTGCTGAAAAAACTGATCTACTTCCTAAGCGTGAAGCAATTGAACTGAAACAAGCTCAGGTAGACCAATTGTTGGGATATCAAGTTGCGGGTGAGTTCATTGCAGATGCTTTAACTCGACTAGGGTGTGAAGTAACTATTAAAGCTGAAGGTGAATGGAGTGTAGTACCTCCATCACATCGCTATGATATGGCTATTTATCAAGACTTAATTGAAGAAGTGGCACGTATTGATGGTTATGACAATATCCAAATTAGCTTACCAAGCATGGATGTTCAATTAGCTAAATATCAAGACCGTTTTGAAATTGCAGAGTTACGTCAAACTATCGTGACTTTAGGCTATCAAGAAGCAATTAGTTTTAGTTTTGCTGATGCAAAACTTGAAAAGCAATTGAACCCGCAAGTAAATCCGTTAATGCTAGCAAATCCAATTTCAAGTGATTTGGCTGCAATGCGTAGTACTCTACTTTCAAGTTTAATCCCTTGCGTACAATATAATCTCAACCGTCAACAAAGTCGTGTTCGTTTCTTTGAATTAGGACTTCGTTTTGATTATCAAAATGCTAAAAGTATTGAAGATCTAAAACAGATTCCGACTTTAGCTCTAGTGGCAGTTGGCTCGCAACAACCAGAATCTTGGCATGTGAAGCCTCAACCAATGGATTTCTTTGACTTCAAAGGAGAGATTGAAGAGATTTTAGCTGCTGGTCGTGTCAAAGTTGAATATGTACGTTCAGAGCGTGCATGGTTGCATCCAGGGCAGTCTGCTGAAATTTTAGTTGATGGACAATCAATTGGTTACTTAGGCCGCCTGCATCCATCTTTAGAAAATGAGCTAGATTTGAGCACAACTTGGGTTGCTGAGCTTGATCAAACAGCCGTTTTGCAATCTTATGTATCTAATTTTACAGAATTATCACGTTTTCCTTCGATTAGACGTGATATTGCGCTTTTAATCTCTGATAATATAAATGTTAGAGATATTCAGCAGTTAATCGAAAAAACTGGTGGAGAGCTTTTAGACTCTACGTGGTTATTCGATGTGTATACGGGGCAGGGTGTCGAAGAAGGTAAGCGCTCATTGGCGTTTGCATTATTATGGCAACATCCTTCACGTACGCTTGAAGATGCTGAAATTAAATCTGGTATGGACAATATAATCCAAGTGTTGGAAAACACTTATCAAGCGACATTGAGGGCCTCATGACAGCATTAACTAAAGCAGACATGGCTGATCATTTAAGTGAGTTAACCAGCTTAAATCGCCGTGAAGCAAAACAAATGGTCGAGTTGTTCTTCGACGAGATTAGCCAAGCGCTTATTGCAGGGGAGCAGGTTAAGCTTTCTGGTTTTGGTAATTTCGAGTTAAGAGATAAACGCGAACGCCCAGGACGTAACCCTAAGACAGGTGAAGAAATTCCAATTTCGGCACGTAGAGTAGTGACCTTCAGGGCGGGTCAGAAGTTTAGACAACGTGTTGGAAATGAGCAGATCGATTGATCTGCTTTTTTTATATTTATATTTAAGATAGCTTTACATAATTTTATTGGGCATCAATATAGGGTCGCTTAATCTTAGAAAATCAAACTTTAAACATAAAAAAAGAGGACAAAATGTCCTCTTTTTTATCTAATCTAAATTATAGATTAGTGTGCAGCAGAAGCAGCAACGTCAGAAGCAGCAGCAGCAACGTCAGAAGCAGCAGCAGCAACGTCAGAAGCAGCAGCATCAACAGCTACAGCAGCTTCAGAAGCAGCAGCAGTAGCTTCAGAAGCAGCAGCTACAGCTTCAGAAGCAGCAGCAGGAGCTTCTTCTTTCTTAGAACAACCAACGAAAGCTAAAGTAGCAGCAACAGCAGCAGCAACAGCGAATTTTTTGAATAACATGGCATCACTCTCACAAAAAAGATTTGAGATTAAAAAAACCTAAGTTGGACTGTTTTGCTTTTATTATTCCTAAAACGTAGCTAGGTAACAACGCATGGAGCAGTCTAACTGGTCTGCCGCTATGCTATCACTGCAAATGCTGAAATACTACTGTCGTCTATCAAAAAAACGTGTGAAAAAGAGAAAAACAGACTGTTTTTTAACAGAAAAAAACAATTAATCGGCTCGTGTATATTGGAAAAGGTAGAGGTAAGCTACTAAAAAAACTAAGCTTTTTTATGTAAAAATATTTATTATCAAAAGCTTATAAATAATTTTACATAAAAATAAGCAAAATGTATTTTTGTGTAAAGCTTGTCAACCAAATAAAAAGCCACTCAAAAGAGTGGCTTTTTTGAAGGCTTAATTACTTAAGTTGAAGCTTTACGTTTCATTTGATCAAAGAAATCATCATTTGTTTTGGTTTCTTTCATGCGGTCAAGTAAGAATTCCATTGCTGCCAACTCATCCATAGGGTGAAGTAGCTTACGAAGGATCCATACTTTACGTAATTTATCTTCATCCATTAAACGCTCTTCACGACGTGTGCCAGATTTTTTGATATTCATAGCAGGGAAGACACGTTTTTCAGCAATACGACGATCAAGCGTAATCTCTTGGTTACCTGTACCTTTGAACTCTTCATAAATTACATCATCCATTTTACTGCCTGTTTCAATCAAAGCAGTAGAGATGATCGTAAGTGAGCCGCCTTCTTCGATGTTACGTGCAGCACCGAAGAAACGTTTAGGGCGCTCTAATGCATGAGCATCTACACCACCAGTTAACACTTTGCCTGATGATGGGATTACTGTGTTATAAGCACGTGCAAGACGAGTAATAGAGTCAAGAAGAATCACAACATCTTTTTTATGTTCAACAAGACGTTTTGCTTTTTCAATGACCATTTCTGCAACTTGTACATGGCGAGCTGGTGCTTCATCAAATGTTGAGGCAATAACTTCACCGCGAACAGTACGCTCCATTTCAGTTACTTCTTCTGGACGTTCGTCAATGAGTAGAACAATCAAGAATACTTCTGGATTGTTTCTAACAATCGATTGAGCAATATTTTGAAGTAACATTGTTTTACCCGCTTTCGGCGGTGCAACAATAATAGAACGTTGGCCTTTACCAATTGGCGCAACTAAATCAACGACACGAGCAGTTAAATCTTCTGTCGTACCATTACCTAATTCCATAACCAATTGTTCGGTCGGGAAAAGGGGAGTTAAGTTTTCAAATAAAATTTTATTACGAGAATTTTCTGGCGTGTCGTAGTTAATCTGGTTAACTTTGAGCAACGCAAAATAACGCTCACCTTCTTTTGGAGGGCGAATAGTACCTGTGATGGTATCACCTGTACGCAAGTTAAAGCGTCGGATCTGTGAAGGACTCACATAAATATCATCCGGACCTGCTAAATACGAACCTGCGGCAGAACGCAAAAAACCAAAACCATCAGAGAGAATTTCGAGAACGCCATCACCAAAAATTTCTTCGCCATTCATTGCATGGCGTTTCAAAATGGCAAAGATAATATCTTGCTTTCTGTTACGAGCCATACCTTCCAGGCCCATAAATTCAGCAATTTTAATTAGTTCGCCGATTGGTTTTTTCTTGAGTTCAGTTAAATTCATAAGGGTCAGAATTAGGAAAGAGTAGAGTGTGGTTTAAAAAGGAGAAAAATCGCTCGCATACAAAAAAGATTATCGCAATTGTATTTACACAATAACAATTCAGAAGTCTGATTAATTGTTTCGAAGAAAAATGTGAAAAAACAATTTCTGTTGCCGAGTGGCGATCTTTATGTTTGTGTCTTGTAAGAAGCCAGACGAAGATGATTCCCTTCAGTGCCTCTTGAGCATGCAATATAAGCCAGCCTAGCTAATTTGTCAATTTATAGGCGAAAAAAATACGCTATAAAAAAGTATAGCGTATTTTCTTTTTTAGCATTTTGACTTAAACATTTTCATCAATAAAGCTAACAAGTTTAGAGCGAGGTACAGCACCAATTTGTTGAGCTACAACTTCACCATTTTTGAAAAGTAGTAAAGCAGGAATGTTACGGATGTTGTATTTCACTGCTGTATCTTCGCAAGAAGTCACATCAACTTTAACAATTTTTACTTTACCAGCATATTCACTTGATAGGTCTTCAAGCACAGGCGCGATCGCTTTACAAGGTGCACACCATCCTGCCCAGAAGTCAACAAGTACAGGGGTTTCAGCATCTAAAACATCTGCTTGGAAGTTATCATCAGTTGTATTTACAATAGTCGCAGACATGGTACGGCTCCAATTTTTAGAAAAAAGTGCTATTACAGGAGAAAATTATCTCTATCAGTATTACATAGCTACTTAGTTCAATGTAAGGGTTTGATGCTATTATTCAAGGCTTAACTAAATTTGTCTAATGGATGCTCACGATATCCATCATCGACTTGTACAATCAACTTATAAATAGAAAAATTTAAATGACAGCTAATTGTTGATGAAAATGGCTTTTCAATTGCATTCTTGTGAATTACTCTAGGCGTGAATTGTTATGGGTTTAGTTCAATAATGTCTGATTTTCTGATTGATGAAGAATTACTTGCCGCCATAGATATGGGGTCGAACAGTTTTCACCTTGCAATTGCACGGGTAGATCATGGCGAAGTTAAAAAAGTTGCTTCGATGTCAGAAAAAGTACAGCTTGCAGCTGGTTTAGATGAGAATAAAAACCTAACAGAAGCTGCTCAGCAACGAGGCTTAGCCTGCTTGGCTCGTTTTGTTGGAAGATTAAGTTCTGTTCAACCAAATCGCTTACGAATTGTAGCGACCAATGCTTTGCGTCAGGCAAAAAATGGTCATGAATTTATTCAAAAAGCGGCAGAAATTTTACCTAAACCTATCGAAATTATTGCTGGACGAGAAGAAGCACGCCTGATTTATCTTGGCGTATCGCATACCATGGCAAATGGTGGTCGACGTTTAGTTGTAGATATTGGTGGTGGTTCTACTGAGTTCATTATTGGTGAAGAGTTTGAGCCTATTTATACAGAGTCATTGCAAATGGGATGCGTGGCTTATACAAAAGCTTACTTTGCCGATGGCGAAATCACACAAAAAGCCTTTGATAAAGCAGTAGTTGCTGCCCGTAAAGAACTTTCAGCTATTGCAACAACGTATAAAATGGAAGGTTGGGATACTGTAGTTGGTTCTAGTGGAACGATTAAAGCTTGCCGCCAAATTATGGTAAATATGGGCTTGAGTGATGAACAAGAAAACGTCACTCGAGAAGGCTTATATAAACTCAAAGATAAATTACTTAAGTTTAAAAATATTTCTGAAATTGATTTTGAAGGGTTAAGAGAAGACCGACGAGCAGTTTTGCCAGCCGGATTGGCAATTTTGTACGCAGTTTTCGAAGTTTTAGAAATTGATCGTTTGGCATATTCTGATGGTGCATTACGTGAAGGAGTCATGTATGACCTATTAGGTCGTTTTAAACATGAAGATATCCGTGATCGTAGTGTACAGGCTTTGATGGGGCGTTATAACGCAGATCCAAAACAAGCAGAACGGGTTGTAAATACAGCACAGCAATTATTTGATGGTGTTGCGGAATCTCTTAATTTAACGAGTGAAGACAGTGACTTACTGCGTCGAGCTGCCTATTTGCATGAAATTGGTTTAGCAATTAGTCATGGTGGGTATCACCGTCATGGTGCTTATTTATTGCAGCATTCTGATATTCCGGGCTTCTCACAAATTGATCAAAATCACCTTTCGCATTTAGTCGCTCACCACCGTCGTAAATTGCGAAATGATGTAAAAAATGAAATTTTGAAGGCTGGTGGTAATAAATTACTTTATCTATGTTTATTACTTCGCCTAGCAGTTTTACTCAACCATAGTCGAAGTGATCAGATGCTTCCTGCCATTGAACTGACCATCATAAATGATCAACAATGGCAACTTAGTGTTTCTGGTGATGCCAAACAATGGCCATTGTTAGTTGCCGACTTGCATGATGAGCAAGAGCAGTTTAAGCATTGGGACATTGAATTGAATATTCAGTCGGAAAAATTTATCGATTAAAGGGATAATATTCGACCTATGAAAAAAGCTACTCAGTCCAAAGCGTGGACAACGGTTCAAATTGCACGTCATCCTGATCGTCCGCAGTTTCTAGATTATGTCGGTGAAATCTTTACAGAGTTTGATGCCTTGCATGGTGATCGTTTGTTTGGTGACGATGGTGCGATGGTAGGTGGTCTTGCTCGTTTTGATGGTCAGCCTGTAATGGTTATTGGCCAACACCGTGGTCGTAGTACCCGTGAAAAATTAAAGCACAACTTCGGTATGGCTAACCCAGAAGGTTACCGTAAATCTCAACGCCTATTAGATATGGCTGAGCGCTTTAACCTTCCGGTCTTCACATTTATTGATACTATGGGTGCTTATCCAGGTGTTGGTGCTGAAGAGCGTGGACAAGCTGAAGCAATTGCAACTAGCCTTGCTCAACTTTCAAGTTTGAAAGTTCCTGTTGTTGCAACAGTACTCGGTGAAGGCGGTTCTGGTGGTGCTTTAGGTATTGGTGTTGCTGACCGAGTAATTATGTTGTCGCATAGTATTTATTCTGTGATTTCACCAGAAGGCTGTGCATCTATTTTGTGGAAAACTGCTGAAAAAGCGGCTCAAGCAAGTGAAGCTTTAGGTTTGACAGCAGATAAATTACAATCTCTAGGTATTGTTGAATATGTAGTAGATGAAGGCGAAGGGGCTCATTTAGACCCTGAGCAAGTCATGCAAAACCTAAAAGTAGTTTTGAAGCAAGCTTTGGATGAGTTGCTACCAATGGATGCAAATGAACGATGCGAAGCACGTTATCAACGTTTAATGAAGTTTGGCAGCGAAAATTTAGGCATCGCGTCTTAAAACAGGCTCAAGAGTTTTCAGAAAATAGTACTTTTCTTATTGGATGTAGTGGCGGCATGGATTCAATGCTGCTACTACATTTGATGTCTCAAATTTTCCCTCAAAAGATCCGAGTAATTTACATAGATCATCAACTGCAATCAAAAAGTGCGGGATGGGGGAAACTCGTTGCTAAACAAGCGACTCGTTTAAATATTCCTTATATCATTCAAAAAGTTCAAGTTACTAACGGTAATTTGGAAGCTCAAGCACGTCAGGCGCGTTACCAAGCTTATCTACAACATTTGCAAGCCAATGAAATTTTAGTGCTCGCTCATCATCAGCAAGATCAGGCTGAAACGGTAATATTGCGTTTATTGTCGGGTGCAGGTGTTGATGGGCTTGCTGCTATGCAGTCTATTGATCATCGTGTTGATATGACAATTTGGCGCCCTTTTTTGGATTTAACCCGTGAGCAGATTGCCGAGTGGACTACTCAACTTGAAATTGAGTATGTAGATGATCCTACAAATTACGATATCCATTATGATCGGGCATGGTCGCGTGAAGAGCTTTGGCCCTTCTTACAAAACCGATTTCCAAAAATGCAGCAAGCACTTAGTCGTACTAGTTACTTGATGCAAGATGCTTCTGAAATTTTAGAAGAAGTTTTAAAAGTTGATTTGCAAAATTGTGGTGCGGATGAATGTTTGGATTTAACTCACCTATTAAAACTATCTTCTGCTCGACAGCGTCAATTGCTTTCGGTTTGGATGAAAGGTGATGGGCAATATCGACCTGCATTTGAAATGGTTGAGCGGTTAAAAAATGAAGTAATTGATTCAAAGTCTGATGCACAAGCGGCATTACACTGGAACCAGTTTTACTATGTCCGTTATCAACACCATCTTTATAGATTGAGTCGACAAGTTTTTCTTGCTGAAAAATTAAACCCAGTTGAAACCGAGACAGAACATTATTTTCAACTAGGGGAAATAGTAGATTGCGCTTCAGGAAATTTTCAAATTACTCAAAAAAATATGGGTTTGGCTGCATCTCTATTAAATAAAAAATTAAAAATAATTCGACGCCAAGGCGGTGAAAAGGTCCATTTATATGGTCGTGTTGGGCAATGGCCTTTAAAAAAAGCAATTCAAGAAGCACATATTTTGCCTTGGCTTCGTCATACAATTCAAATATTAGTCATAGATAATGTTATGCTTGGGGTTTTTACACCGAAAGGATTTTGGTTGGCTCAGTCTCCGTATTGTGAGCAAGGAGGATGGCAACCAGATTTAATTTCTTATTCTTGTAATCTGGTAAATGGCGAAGATGGTTATGACAAGTGCAGTAAATAGTAATATCTGTTTTATTGGTGGTGGTAATATGGCCCAAGCTTTGATTGGTGGGCTCATTTCAAGAGGTTTACCACCAACACGTATTACCGTTTCAGATCCTGTTGAGCAAATACGTCAATTATTGCAAGAAAAAGAAGTCCATGTGACACAGGATAATGTAGCTGCAATTAAAAATGCTGATGTCGTTGTACTAGCAGTAAAACCACAAGTTTTGGCGACTGTTTTACGTCCTTTAAAAGGACTGTTATCAGATAAATTGGTTATTTCAATTATTGCTGGTGCTGAAATCCAAACGATATCAAACTTAATTGATAGCAATCGAATTGTTCGAGTTATGCCAAATACGCCAGCTTTAGTTCAGACGGGTGCGCATGGTATCTATGCAAATGATGTAGTAGGTACTTCGGATCGTGAATTAACAAGTCAGATTTTAGCAGCCACAGGCTTAACAATTTGGGTAAACTCCGAAGCTCAAATTGATGCGGTAACAGCGGTTTCTGGCTCAGGTCCTGCATATTTCTTCTATCTCATGGAAAGTATGATCCGTGCGGGTAAAAATTTAGGACTTGATGAAAAAGTTGCAACTGCGTTGACTCTTCAAACGGCATTAGGTGCAGCTCAAATGGCAATTACGAGTTCAAATACTCCTTCTGAACTTCGTAAGAATGTGACATCGCCAAATGGCACAACTCAAGCTGCACTTGAAGTTTTTGACCGTGCACAAATCTCCCAAAATATTCAATCTGCATTGGCTGCTGCACAGAAGCGTAGTCAAGAATTGGCTCAAGAATTGAGTGACAGTGCGAAATAGCTTAAATAGGATAAGACAACTATGGGTGCAAATTCTGCGCTAATTTTTGGAATTTTAATTAATGTCGCGATTTTATTGGTATTTTTCCGTTTTTTAATGCAATTGGCGGCAGTAAGTCCTTATAATCCTGTGGTTTTATCGACCGTAAAGGCGACTAAAATTGTTGATATTTTTGGCCGAATTTTTCCGACGGTCGCAAAAGGCCGATTTAATTTGGCTGCGTTGGTTCTTTTAATTATTTTATATTTGCTGAAAATTTTTGGCGTGATGTATCTTTCCGGTTCTATGCCAAATAGCCCAGTTCACTTAGTAATTCTGACATTTGTGACGATGATTCAGGACCTAATTCGTTTCTGCCGTTATTTAATTTTCGCGACAATTATTTTGAGTTGGGTGGTTATGTTCACTCAATCTCGTTCACCTTATATTGAAGTGATTCAAGATTTAGCTGAACCATTACTCGCGCCATTCCGTCGTTTGTTGCCTAATATGGGAATGATTGACTTATCTCCAATTTTGGCCTTTTTAGCGCTTTATATTGCCGAGATCTTAATGAATGAAGTTGCAAAAGTTCTTTTAACAGGACTTTAAGTTAACGCAATAAAAAAGGGCTGTTAATACAGCCCTTTTTTATTTCTACTAATTAATGGGCATCATCCCAGTTTTGCCCTTGCCCAACTTCAACAACTAAAGGCACAGAAATTTTTACTACAGATTCCATGACAGTCGCGATTTGCTTAGAGAGCTCTTCGGCAATATTTTGATCTGCTTCAAATACTAATTCATCGTGTACTTGAAGAAGTAACTTGGCTTGATCTTTTGGTAAGATTTTATCGACTTCAATCATCGCAAGTTTAATAATATCAGCTGCACTACCTTGTAACGGCGCATTAATTGCAGCACGTTCGGCAGCCTTACGCACCATTACATTTCGTGCATCAATATCTGGTGTATAAAGACGACGGCCTAAAATAGTTTCAACAAAGCCTTGTTCCGATGCTACTTGGCGGGTACGTTGCATGTATTCGTAAATGCCAGGATAGCGCTGGAAGTATTGTTTGATATAGTTCTGTGACTCTTGGCGCGTGAAACCTAACTGACGAATCAAACCAAACTCAGACATACCATACAGTAGACCAAAGTTTACTGCCTTCGCTTGACGACGTTGATCATTGGTCACATCTTCAATTGCAATGCCTAATACTTCTGCAGCAGTACGGCGGTGAACATCTTGTCCGTGCTGGAACGCATGTACTAAAGCATCATCTTGAGAAAAATGAGCCATTAAACGTAATTCAATTTGCGAGTAATCGGCAGCCAATAGTACTCGGCCTTCTGGCGCAATGAATGCTTTACGAATTTGACGTCCAATTTGTCTACGAATTGGAATATTTTGTAAATTAGGATCAGAAGAGGAGAGGCGACCTGTTGCTGTGAGCGCTTGGTGATAACTCGTGTGTACACGATGTGTGTCATTATGAGATTGCTCAACTAGACGATCTGTATAGGTACTTTTTAGCTTTGCTAAACCGCGATGCTCTAGAATAATTTCCGCTAAAGGATGTTCAATTTTTTCTAAAACACTTTCACTAGTGCTGTATTGTCCAGTTGCAGTTTTTTTACCACCTTTGATTCCTAATTTATCAAATAGTATTTCGCCTACTTGTTTAGGAGATGCAATATTAAAATTTTCATCTGCAATTTCCATCGCTTGATTTTCAAGCCCTTCCATTGTCTTTGCAAATTCAACACTTAATTTATCTAAGAATGCGTGATCTAGACGAATACCATCTTCTTCCATACCCGATAAAATACGGGCAACTGGCATTTCGATGTTATATAAAATATTTTCTAGCTCAGGAAATGGCTTAAGTTTGTTTGAAAGCACTTCATACAAACGATAGGTCACATGTGCATCTTCTGCAGCATAGTGAGCAGCAACCTCAATCTCAATTTGATTGAAAGTCTTTTGTTTAGCACCCTTACCAGCAATTTGTTCAAAAGTGGTGGTTAAGTGGCTTAAGTAGACACGAGCTACATCGTCCATGCCGTGACGAGTGGCTGCTGCATTCAATACATAAGATGCAAGCATGCTATCGAAATACCAGCCTTTAAGTTCTATGCCATGATTAGCAAAGATATGGGCATCATATTTAAGGTGATGCCCAATTTTTTTAACATCTTCATTTTCTAGCACAGGCTTAATTTGAGCCAGAATTTGATCACGATCTAGTTGCTGCGGCGCATTTTCATAATTATGCGCTAATGGAACATAGTAGGCATCTTTCGCATCAAATGCGATTGAAAAACCAACCATCTCGGCAATACGGTAATCAAGGCTTGTAGTTTCTGTATCAATAGCAAAATGATCGGCATTTTGCATGCGTTGCAAGAGCTGATCCCATGCTTCTTGGGTTAAAACAGTGTGATAATTTGCAGTTCCAAGCTGGTCATCTTGACTAGTTAAGCTTGCTTGATCTTCAGTTTCTATAGATTCAGCAGGTTTAACTTCATTTTGTACAACAGTTTGTGAAGCTTGTTGTTTATAGCTTGAGCTATTTGGATTGTTTGGATGATCAAGCGACTGTAATTGGTTTCTAAACTCAAGCTCAGTATAAAGATTACGTAGAGCCTCAACATTTGGATCAGTAAGCTTTAACTCATGCCAATCGAGTTCTAAAGGAAGATCACAGACAATGCTAGCTAACTGGTGATCAAGCTTAATATTGTCTAAGTTATCTTTAATATTTTGGCTAAGTTTGCCTTTAAGTTGGTCTGCATTGGCAATAATATTGTCTAAAGTGCCATATTCAGTTAGTAACTTAGCTGCTGTTTTTGCACCTACGCCAGGTACACCCATGATGCCATCAGACGCATCGCCCATAAGGGTTAAGTAATCGATAATTTGATTTGGCCAAACACCAAATTTTTCAAATACCCCATCGGTATCCATTACACGATCTTTAAAGCTATCTTCAAGTTTTACATGATCATTGACGAGCTGAGCCATGTCTTTATCGCCGGTTGAGATAAGTACATGATGGCCTTCGAGTACGGCACGTTTAGCGAGCGTACCGATAATGTCATCTGCCTCTGCACCCGGAAGACTATATAAAGGAATCCCCTGAGCTTTAATCAATGCATGCAAATATGGAATCTGTTGAGATAACTCTTCCGGCATGGTCGGGCGATCACCTTTATAAATAGGTGAAAGCTTGTGGCGGAAAGTTGGCTCAGGCGTATCAAAAATGACGGCCATGTGTGTTGGCTGCATACGGCGCATTAATTTTTGAATGGCAGAAATTGCCCCACGTATTGCATTGGTATGTAACCCTGTAGAGGTCGTCAATGGTGGTAATGCATGATATGCACGAAATAAAAAATAGGACCCATCAACCAAGACAAATGGTGGCATTGAACAATTCCTTAATCTGAATTACGGGTATTTTACGTGAAAACGGCTATGAATGCAGGTTTATGATTTTTGCAGTATTTTGTATGTATAAATATACGCTTGTATTGGCTTGAAGTAAGATGACCTGTAATGAAGATGTCATATTGCTAAGCCCATGTATAAAAAAGACAAACAGGGAATGATCATTGTTTTGATCGCTTTGACTTTGTTTTTAGCCATTTCAATTGGTTTTAAATTTCAGAGTGCCGTTGTTGCTTTATCTATTGCACTTACTGTCATTCTAGTTCAATTACTGTCAAATCTACATGAGCGTTTAACTCATTTAGAACAGCAGTTTTCTCAGCAGAAAACGCCACTTTATTCTATTCACATGCAAAGAACAGTGATTTATGCAGCAGCCTTGGTTGCATTAGTTGCTTATATAAATCATTGGATGTGGATTGCTGGTGGGGCTTTACTGGTTTTATTACTATGTTTGATTCAAACCATCAGTGCATTTCATACTCGACTATTATACCTCGAGTCAGCAAAACAAACTGTTCATGTAGATGAGACCATACAAACAGAAGTTATAAATCCTGTAATAGAACAAGTTAGTTCCAATAATACGGATACGCTAGTCCCAGCTGGAACGGCACCTTTAAATCAAACAGAACAACCAGCCGATGTACAAACCGCATGGTGGCAACCAGCCGTGGATTGGATGATTCATGGCAATCCAATCTTAAGAGTTGCTGTTGCTGTGCTTATGGTTGGGGTGGTGTTGCTATTGCGTTTTGCAAGCGAGCATTGGCAACTTAGTTTGGGTGTCAAACTTGGCTTTATTGCCATTGCTGGAGGTGTGTTAACGGCATTGGGGTATACATTGCAAAAGAAAAATCAGCTTTTTGCTGTGGCATTGCAAGGTGTCGGGCTGGCTGTTGTATTCCTGACACTTGTGTTCTCACATCATTTTGGTGTAATTGCCAACCTAACTACAGCGAGTATTCTGTTTACGATTTTATTAGCTATTACGGTATTCCTGAGCTTAAAACAACAAGCTATTTATTTGGCAATATTAGCACTTGGTATGGCTTATGCGGCTCCTTTAGTTATTCCACAATATCGCCCTGATGTAACCTTCCTATTTAGCTATTACTTAGTAATTAACTTAGCAGTTGCTGCGGTTAATTTTATTCAGCCTTGGAAAATCTTAAATCAAATTGCTTTCTTTGCCACAATGTTTATAGGTGGTAGTGCAATTGCATTTTATGCAGAACCCGCAAAATTTAATACATTAGACTGGATTTTGTGGTGCCATATCGCGCTGTTTATTTGGTTAAGTGTTCGTTATAGCCAAAATATATCTCGGGCATCAGCACATGAAAAACGCGAAAGGATTCGTTTACCACCACTCTTAGATGTTGGTCTTATTTTTAGTGTGCCAGTACTGGGCTTTACCCTCCATGCTTACTTGGTACATGAGTCTACACAAGCATTGACTATCGGTGCAGCTGTTTTGGCGAGCACCTATGCAGTATTAACTTTCTGGATTAAGAAAACTCATCCTCAGCTTTCGGTCCTTGCAAAAAGCTTTTTCATTCTCGCGGTTGCGTTTTTTGCCTTAATTTTCCCGCTTGCAAAAGGAGCACATTGGACAGCAATTGGTTGGGTAGCTCAAGGTACGGCTTTAATTGTTTGGGGTGTAACTGAGCGCTACCGTTTAAGCCGATATATTGGTGTAGTTTTAGTTTTACTCAGCTCTATTGCGCTATTTTATCAGGTGTGGGCAAATGAAGAGTTCCCAACCCTAAGCACAAGCATCTATGCAATTGCTCAATTTATTTCTGCCTTTTATTTATTACAATACAACAGTAAAGAGCAACGCTATTTTAGTGCAAGCATGTTTAGTGGCATTTTCTTGTGTTTAGGAATGTATGCGGGTGCTGTAGCTGGTGTAGAAATAATGGCATGGCATCATCATGCTTTGAGTCCATATTTGATGTTCGCCGTAGTTCTAATAGCAATATTTAGTGCAGTTGTTCACTATAAACTTCGTGTGCAATGGCAAAGTTTGCAGTTAATTTTAATTAGCCTGTTACTGTTGTTAGTTTTGGGTGATGCGTTTGCGAGTCAAGTGTTTACTTTATTCAAATGGGTAGACTCATTACAACAAGCTACTTTCCTAGTCGCTACCATTATTCTAAGTGCCTTATTTATTATGGCTCAACCGCGGTCGAGTCAGTCTGGATACTTAAACGTCTGGGCTGGTTTAAGCTGGTTGGCGTTAGCAGTAGTTGGTTTGGCGATCTTTCCACAAATGCCAGTTGTTGCTCTGGCGTTTGTTCCTGTGGTTTATTCGCTTTGGGCGTATAAGGCTCAAAAAACTACATTGTTACATCAAATTCCGGTTTGGTGTTTAAGCTTAATTTGGTTGCTAGTTGTGAGCATTGATCGCCACTCTGCTGAGTATCTTTATTTAGTTCCTTTATTTAACTTAACTGATTTTCTTTCTATTGTAGTATTTGCAGGTCTGCTCTTTATTATTTATCAACATGCTTTTGATCAAGATAAATCACTGGAGTGGACTTTTAAAATTACAACAATTTTAGCTGGGTTGTTGGTATTCAGTAGTGTGGTCGTTAGGGGCTTACATCATTACTGGGGAACACCACTATGGAGCTTAGCAATTTGGACGAATGGTGAAGTGCAGTTAAGTTTGACATTGCTTTGGGTAATCTTGGCATTCATTTTAACTACATTCTCTAGCCGAAAAATGATTCGTCAATTATGGTTTGTAGGTGCTGCACTTTTAGGAATCGTGGTATTAAAGCTGATTCTGCTTGATCTCTCGCAAAGTGCGACATTAACTCGGGTCATCTCATTTATTGGCGCGGGTGGGGTAATGTTGATTATTGCTTATCTTGCGCCATTACCACCGTCTTCTGTACAGAAGAATCAAGAGCCTAAGCTTTAGGCTCTCGTTTTAATTCTTTTTGATTACTGTATTGATCGATATCATCTTCTTCAGCAAAACCAGTAGATGGTCGATCAATTAGTCCCATTTTAGGAACAGGAATTTCGATCTGATTGTCTAAAAATCCATTTCGAATTCGTTCTTGCATCTCATCCCGAACTTTTAAAGAGTTTTCTTGTCGACACCACATTGCAAATAAAAGTTCAATCGATGATTCCCTGAATGCGGTAACCGTAACTGCGGGTTTTGGATCATCCAATACGAGTGGATAATGGGCTGCCACATCGAGTAGAACTTCACGTACTTTAATAATATCTTCGTGAAAGTTGATTGCGAGTGTAATTGGAATACGCCGTATAGGATATTTAGATAAGTTGTGTACAGGCGCACGAATAAGTTGTTCATTCGGCAAACGAATATAGACATTGTCGAGTGTAAGTAACTTGACTGAGAGCAAATCAATTGAAATGACTTCGCCTTCAATGGTATTACCACGAATGAGAGTAATCTGGATCGTATCGCCGACTTCAAATGAACCTTCACCAATCAAAAATAAACCACTAATCAAGTTGCTGGCAGATGTTTGCGATGCAAAACCGAGTGCTACAGTTAAAATACCTGCTGCACCGAGGAATACACTAAGTTTGAACCCTGCTTCTTTCAAACTTGTCATAATGAAGAGTAGGAAAATAAAATAAAAAATACCACGGCGCCATACAAGGCGTTGGTGAGCATTAAAACGTGAGCCAATGGTTCTAATAAATGTATTTGAAATAATACGAGCAAGTACAAATCCAATAAAACACAGCACAACAGCGACTAAAATTTCGCTAATACGTTCGGTATTGATATTGGTAAATATACTTGTGAGGCTATCAGCGATATCTTTTGGAATATTTGAATCAGCCATATAAACCTCTTAAAAGAATGAATCAAACATATTGAATAATGCTCCACCAGGTGAACGTGGTGGGTGAACATAGGTCACTTCACCTGCAAGAGGTGGCGTACGGTTTTCAATACGAATGCGTGCGGGACGGTCAGAGCCTTCATAATAAACTTTAATTTGAGAGGTCCATAAACGACCAGTACTTTCACTATAAAAAAGAGGAAGAGCGGTAACTGGCACATTCATACGATCAAAGCGTAATTGATGATTACTTGTGTTGTGAAAGTCGATTGGAGTAACAGCACGGAAAGCACGTGGTGTTAATAGATTCAAATCAGTACGTCCATCCACGGAAGTGGCATAACAGATTTCACCTTGCTGTGCATTAGGACCAAACCACGTATCTTTAGGCTGAATCACAGGAATCTCAAACAAAGGTTCATGCTGACTTTCAACTAAGCCTGCAATCCATAATGGTGTGCTTATATATAGAGTCCCACGTTGACCTGCTGGAATGTAAATAGGATCAACAGGTTTAATGACCACAGAACGATCTGCCAGACGTGGCATCAGTAAAAATTCTGGGTTGGTCTTTCGAAACATGTATCGTTCTACTTGAACATTATGTGGAAAGGCAAAATGTGGATCGGCAATTGGGTGCCAATCTTGCTCATTATCATCTTGGAGAGACGGACGATAATATTCGATGCGCCATTCTTTTATGCCACGTGTTAAACGAAAGAGCATTGAACCGAATTGCCATGCTTTGGACTGGTTAATTTCAAAGTGCTGTTCACCCCACCATTTTAAAGAATTCTGGGGGTGAGGCTGATATTCATTATTTTCAAACAAGACGCAAAATTCCTCTACCGAGTTGTTAAACAGACTTCACGCTGTAATCTGCTTAGAGTACACTCAAAATCCTCTTACTCATCATTATAAATTGTGATGCAAATATTGAAACAAATACAAGTTCCATATAGTTTTGCCAAGCGTCATGGTGTTTTATTTCGTTATGACGGTGATCAGGTATTTATTATTAGACGTCAAAACACTGAAAAAATTGCATTGCAGGAAGCAAGACGCATCTTGGGTAAGCCAGCTCATTATCAATTATGTACTGAACAAGAATTTAATACGCTCTTAAGTACGAGTTATGCAGGTGATACAGGGGAGTCACAACAAGTTGCGGCTGGTTTAGAAGATCATCCGGATTTATTGAGTTTGGCCGATCAGGTTCCTGAAACAGAAGACTTGATGGACCAAGAAGATGACGCGCCTATTGTGCGTCTGATCAATGCACTTCTCTCTGAGGCAATTCGAGTAGGCGCTTCTGATATTCATATTGAAGCTTTTGAAAAAAAATTATCTGTACGATTACGTGTAGATGGACAATTACGTGAGATTGTACAACCACGCCGTGAGTTGGCGCCTTTACTAGTTTCGCGTATTAAAGTTATGGCGAAGCTTGATATTGCTGAAAAACGTGTACCACAAGATGGACGTATTTCTTTACGTCTTGCTGGCCGGGAAGTGGATGTGCGTGTTTCAACTTTGCCATCGTCACATGGTGAAAGGGTCGTTATGCGTTTGCTTGATAAACAAGCGGGCCGTCTCAACATGACTCACTTGGGTTTAATGGCTAATGACTATGAGCGTTTAACTCAGTTAGTGCATCGTCCCCATGGTATTATTTTGGTCACAGGGCCTACAGGTTCGGGGAAAACGACCACCTTATACGCAGCCTTGTCTGATCTAAATGACAATACTCGTAATATCTTAACTGCTGAAGATCCAATCGAATATCAACTCGAAGGCATTGGGCAAACCCAAGTGAATACCAAAGTGGATATGACATTTGCTCGTGCTTTAAAAGCAATGTTACGTCAAGATCCTGATGTGGTGATGGTGGGGGAGATTCGTGATCTGGAAACTGCTGAAATTGCAGTTCAAGCATCTTTAACAGGTCATTTGGTTTTATCGACACTACATACCAATACCGCTATTGGTGCGGTTACTCGACTTAAAGATATGGGAATTGAGCCCTTCTTATTATCAAGCTCTTTAATTGGGGTGATTGCTCAACGCTTAGTTCGTACTTTATGTCCACATTGTATGACATGGCGTGAAGCTGATACTTTTGAAAAACAGGTTTTTCAACATATTAATAATGAACCGTTGCTGCAGTTACCTGAAGCCAAAGGGTGTGATCATTGTTCACATTTAGGTTTTAATGGACGTACAGCGATTTATGAAATCGTACCAGTTGATGAACCTATGCGCCGTCTAATTCATGGTAACGCAGCTGAATATGAATTAGAAAATCATGCTCGTGAGTATTCAGGTTCTATTCGTGATGATGGTTTGCGCAAAGTACTTACAGGTAAAACTACACTCGAAGAAGTGCTTCGTGTAACCAATGAGGCAAGTGAAGCATAATATGTAAGATAAAAAATGCCCGATTTGATTCGGGCATTTTTTTTAATATTAAAACTTATTTAGTCACAATATTAAAGGTTACATCAATATTGTTGCGAGTTGCATTTGAATATGGGCAAACAATATGAGCTGCTGCAACTAACTTTTCAGCTTCTTCACGGTCCATACCCACTAAGTAAACATTTAAAGTCGCTTCGATGCTAAAACCTGTAGGAATTGGTCCAATACCTACTTCACCCTCTACATAAGCATCTTTACTAATGTTAAATTTATCGCGGTTTGCAACGAATTTTAAAGCACCTAAAAAGCATGCTGAATAACCAGCTGCAAATAACTGCTCTGGATTTGTTACAGCACCACCAGCGCCACCCATTTCTTTAGGTACACCAAGTTGTACATCTAATACGCCGTCTGATGAAGTCGCACGGCCATCACGACCACCAGTTGCTTTAGCTTTTGCACGATAAACAACTTTTTCTAATGACATCGTTTTATTCCTAAATTAAATTGAATACAAATATATCGTACACGACTTAATTATTTTGACAAGTATATTTTTTGAAAAAATTGCTGTTTATTTGACTAAGTTTGTACGAAGTTTAGTAAGTTGGTCTTTAAGACCTATTAGCGTTGTCATATCACATGAACTTGCTTCTAATACACCTGCTGGAATATCCATTGCTTGATCTTTTAATTTTTTCCCTTCATCACTCAGTGTAATAATCACTTGTCTCTCATCTTGAGTTGAACGGGTACGACGAAGTAAATGCAGAGCTTCTAACTTTTTCAAGATAGGTGTGAGAGTAGATGATTCTAAAAAAAGTTTAGCTCCAATTTCTGAAACAGTTACTTCATCTTGCTCCCACAACACTAACATAACTAAATATTGGGGATAGGTGATACCCAAAGGCGCTAGTAGTTTTCTGTAGAGCTGATTAAGCGCTAAATTTGTTGAATAAATGAGGAAACATAATTGATTCTCAAGCTTTAAGTTTTGACAGTCTTGGTCCATATATTCCTCAAAAGAAAATGATATTACTTTTGTAGTATATCGCTTTCTATTCCGTTTCTTAAATGTTCATAAGAATAGGTTATGAATAAAGTAAATTAAGGGACATAAAAAATGGAATAATTACTTCAACTATTCCATAAGATAAAAATATTCTAGGTGAAAGTGTTTCACCACAAATCTGCAATCTTTTTCATTAAACGCGCACGATACTTCGCGGTAGGATTATTTGCATTGCGTTGCTGCTCTTGTTCATAAAAATCTTGCCATGCAGTAATCATTTCAAGCGTTGTTCCTTGTTTTTTAATCACAGAAACATCTGCTGGCTGAATATTTTCTAAACGTTGTCTAGCACCTTCTGCGCCTGTACCCCAGCCAATAATTCTTTGGCCAAAAGCGGGCAAGGGGATATTTTTAGGAGTTGCTGGAAGAATATCTGAGTTGAGCTGTGCAGCAGGCGAAACAAAATGGTTTGTTGTACCAAACTCTGCATAACAATGAATATTTGCCCCCAAGCAAAAAATGCTAAATAAGTATTTCCACATGAATAATTAAACTTTTAATAATGAATCAATTTACGGTGAGTCATCAGAGGCATTGAAGAGCGGACGAGTTCTTGTGCTGTTAAATCAAAGGGTACAGTGATTAAACCACTCCCTTCATATCCAATCATACTTAAAATTTGGCCACGACTATCTGTTGCCCCAGAGTGTCCCCAGGTTTGTCGTTTTTCACCATGCCAGCCCTGTTGTGCTGCGCCTAAAACATAACATTGGCTATCCATTGCCCGAGCTTGTAGCAAAAGCTGCCAGTGCATTTGTCCAGTTGTATAAGTAAATGCAGCAGGAGCAGTAAGAAGATGAGCGCCTTGTTGTCTCAGAGTTAGAGCAAGCTCTGGAAAACGTAAGTCATAACATACCATTAAGCCAATATTGCCAAAAGGGGTAGATGTGACTACTACGTCTGTTCCAGGTTCAAAGAAACGAGACTCTTGATAACCACCGACAGCATCACCCACTTGTACATCAAATAAATGGATCTTGTCATAACGTGCTTCTGTACGCTCAGGGCTAATACAAAGACTAACCGTCCGGACTCTACCATCTTGAATGGTAGATCCATCTGGACGAAATGGGCATGGCAAGGTACCGGCCACAATCCAGATTTGATATTGATGTGCTAGTTTCTCAAGCCGTTGTTGAATAGACTCAAATTGCTCAGCTGTTTCGCGTTGTTTTCCAGCTGCAAAACATACAAAGTTTTCAGGGAAAACAATCAGGCTAGCATTTTGCGCCTTACTTTGTTGAATCAACGACTCAATGACTTGAAAATTATTTTCAATATCATCTTGCGAGTTCATTTGAGCAACAGAAATAAGGGTCATATTTTAATCCGGCTTAATATTAAAGTCAGGCATTTTGCTTATCTGATACCTGTTCAAGCGTATCTTGTTCTTTCTGTAACTGCTTCACAAGTGGCTCAAACATATTCTGGTTGTTTGCATTGAGTTTCATCAATGTCTTATGTGCATCCAGAACTGTTCTTAGCATTGCATTATGAGTGATCTGTTCATCAGTTAACGTTAATGTGCAAACGTTAGGATCGCCACAGTAATTCAAAATGACAAAAACCTGCCCTAGCCCCATACTGTTGGCTAAGGTTGTGATATCTGGATTGGTAGATAGCATCACAGCTTGAATATGATGAGTTTGTTTAAGCTTTAAACCTAGCTTAGCCAGGATACCTAACACCGTACTATCAATAAATGTTGTTTGGGTTAAATCAACGATTGCACCAACAACATTCTCTTGCTGTTCAATTCTGTTTAAAAGTTTGTCTAGACTTATACAAGAATGGGCTCGCACTTCACCAATAAGTTTGAAAATATGCGTTCCATTTAAACTTGCATATTCAACATGACCTGTTGACATATAAATGCCATTTTCAGAGAAGGATAGAAAAATTATCACATAGTGCCATCACAGACTCAAGAGTCCTTAAGTCGTATATTGTGTAATTAATTGATTCGTAAATTAATTCATTCGACAAAGACTGAAGATGGCAATGTCATCAGCCACATGATCGGGTGCTTGGAATGATTGATTTTGCAAATGATGAACCAATTGTTGGAACTGATCATTTAAGCCGCCATCAAAAGGTTCAAGGGCCCCATCTGAGCAAACAATGAAGCGTGCTTGGTGGTTTAATGTACAAACATGCTCTTCAACTTCGAGTTCATCAGTCAAGCCTAATGGGAAGCTACTTGTTGTTAGAATTTTGGGAGCTTGATTAGGTTCAAAAATGATAGGAGGAGGGTAGTGTCCGGCACTTGACCAGCGAAGCGTATGTGTTTCAAGGTTTAAAATACCAACTACAATTGTAATGTGTTTTTCAATATTTTCTTGAACCAACATTCCATTTAATTTTTTTATTAATTGTCTTGGTGTTTTAGAGCGACCATGGAAAGCTGCCATCCAAGATGTTAATAAGCTGCTAGTTACACCATGTCCTGAAACATCGGCAAGATAGAATAAAACTTCCTTATCATTTAATTTCCAGTAGTCATACCAATCACCAGAAAGATAAGCTGAAGGCTGAAAGAAAGTTTCAACTTCATAATTTAATAAATCAATTGGATTAGGCAATAGTCTTTTTTGTAGTTCAGCAGCTGAAGGTAAATCACGACTATCTTGGTTGCGTTTATATTGAGCATCGATTCTTGATAATGCTTTATTTAAATCATTAGGTAGTTGATTCCATACCCAACCTGCAAGAGCACCCGCTTCCCAAGCTTGAGCTAAAGCGCTACCTTCATGTTCAAAAGCAATGACAATCGTTGGTAAATTCCATTTATATGTAAGGAAATCTTGTACATCTGCTATTGCAATGATGGTTGGATCATATAAATCTAAATCATCTATGTTAATGACTTGTAAGCCTGGCAGTTTATCCAAAGCTTGCTCTAAATAAGGGATAGAGCGTGTCGGTTTAATAAAATACATAGAAGAGATGGTAGTCCTTTTATATGATCACTTTATTCATCATAGAGTATGTATGATCAAAATCAAGGTATTGCCGAACTCTTAATCCAAGCAATACCTTGATTTCATCTTTTAAGGGTTTTGATTGTCATCTGGCGTGTCTTCTGAATCATCATCAATGAAAGATACATCAGCTGAGTCGCCCTTTTTCTCTGCAATTTGGAATGCTTTACGTTGGAGATATAAGTCTCGAATCATGGCGTATTGATCACCTTGTAAGGTCTGATCTAGATCCAGATATTGAGCGCGCGTATCAACCGCTTGTAACATATTACTTGACCAATAAAGACCATCTTGATCATCCATAACATATTTCTGTGGACGTGCTTGGGCATCTACTGCTAAACCAAAACCATCACGTAAGGTACTTGGACCGAAAAAAGGCAACATCAGGAATGGGCCAGAAGGAACACCATAGTAACCGAGAGTTACACCAAAATTCTCTTCTTCCGTCGGTAAACCTAAACGGCTGGCAGGATCAGCTAAACCAAGCGTTGTTAACGTATTAATTGTAAATCGACCTAGGGTTTTTGCCGCACGACCAGGGCGGCCTTGAATAAGTTGGTTAACAGCATTCCAAGGTTCTCCAAGATTTTTACGGAATTGACGATAAGAACCACGTACATCTTCTGGAGTTTTTTCTCTATATTGCACAGCAACTGGGCGTAAAAAATTTCGGTCCAACATGTCGTTAAATGAGTAAATTGGACGATTTAATGACTGTAATGGGTCTTTTACAGGATCTGGTTGTGCCGCATTCGCATTAACTTTTAAATCTTTAACTTTAATATTTTTTAAATCTTTAATAATTTGTGAGCGCGTATGGGTCGTTGCTGTTTCTTCTAGTGAGCTAGCATCAGAAGATTCACTTATAGTATTTTCTTGAGCATATAGAGAAGTGCAAACACCTACAGATAATACGCTTAGTAAAATTAAATTAGAATAATTCATATAATTCCTTAACCGCCAGCCAGGCTAATACTTAAATGTGCAGTTGGGTGGAGATATGTTTTAATACAAAATTGATAACCTATTATCAATGTAAAATTGATCAAATAATATAGATAAAATGCTAAAAAGCTTAAAAAGTATTCAGTTGGAGGTGTTGAGTTAAAAAAAGGGTTGCAAAGGGAATGTAATGGTCTATAATGCACATCCATCGGCGGTGATGCAGATAGAAACTTGTTGAAAAACAGTTA